>CBFHTU010000034.1:0-26940 GCA_965658825.1 Yoonia sp. | reverse complement strand
GGCATCACACCCGCTATGAAACTAAAAACAGCCGCCTGAATTCTACGGCTGGCCCCCATTAAAAATGGGGGGATTACTGCGGCTCATGCCGCTATACTCTTTGCGCCATCGATAGTAGGTCTGAATTGTTACGTCTATTTGCCGAACAGCCTCGGAAACTGACTTTCCCTGCCCTTGCAAAACTTCAACCTGCCGAAGCTTCAGCACGATATCTTCCGGCTTTTCTCGTTTTCTAACGATCGTTTAGTCCTCCTAAAACGGGATAATCATATCCCAATTGGTGGACCACTTCCGTGGGGGTATTCCACTTCGATCTAATTGGATCATTACCATAAGATCTACGGTCAGAAATACGACCATCCCGCTTGTGAATAAACAGTTCCGTTTTCTGATTTTTCGCAATACCTAGTGCAGCTACTATTGCTTCTTTTTATGTGTTGAAAATCTCTGTTACTCGATATGCATCTGACTTGCGAACGGCCCACTTACCGCCCTTTGGAACTACGTGCTGACTTTTGAATTCCATGGCCAACTCGTTTGGATGGTGAAACTATAGCATCGAATTGGTTTACAGATAAGTATCAGAAAACAAATTCCAATACCCAATTTTCCTCAATCCTAAATGAAACTAGCTATCGTAGCCAGTACCCCTACCGCTGCACCCCCGCCAAATACTCCGTCAGCGCCAGCAACTCAGCGGGCACAGGCGTCCCGATCCCGTCTTCCTCCACGATCACGGTGTCGCCCATGTCGCCTGCCCCGAACTCTGGCATCGCGCCTGAGAAGTGCGGCCCGCGGGAGTAGCCGTCGATGGTGCTCATGACGTAATCGCGCGGGAAGACCCCGCCATTGCGCAAGGCGAGCGTCGTCAGATCGGGTGGCATTTTGATCAGCATATCGGCCATCTCGCCCGTCCCTTTGGCGTCAAACCCGTGGCACGACGCGCAGTTGTCCATGAAGGCTTGTTTGCCGCTTGGCTGTTCGGGCACATCAATGCAGGCCGTCAGAGCGAGTGCTGTGACAATGCTCAATTTTTTCATGGGTGGTGTCCTCCGCGCGTGTTTTCATCACATTAGCGAAGGCTTTCAGATTACACCATGACCCAGATCAACTAGTTCAGCGTCAGATTGCCGATCGCCGCTTCGATCACCGAAGCCGTATCATCGCTGTCACCGGAAACCGCCAGCCCGATCAGCGCGCCTTTTTGCCCGCCAAAGGCCCGCACGTAATCTGCCGCGAGGTTCACCTGCTCGGCCGCGCTGCCCGTGCCCGCCTGACGCAAGGGGATCGTGACACCGGTTCCCGCCTTGCCATAGGGCGAGGGGATCACGCTGCCCACCGCGTTATTGCCGCCCCACGCGTATTGGATCACCCGCACATCGGAGCGCCCCAGCAGCGACAGGATACCCGCCCCCGCCAGCGTCGGCGCCGCATCGACAGGCACAAAGACGAAGTAAATCGAGATATTGCGGTCGTCACCGCCTTTGAGCGCGAGGTCGGTCGCAGGCACCGATTTGCCGACAGTCCAGTTCCACGACGCCCCGTTTGCCGCCCAATCGGCCTGACCGACGCGGCTCCAAGCGATGCTCACCGATCCGTCAGAGATCATCGAGAGCGTATCCCCGAAGCGATAATCGTTGGAGGAAAACAGCGAGAGCTTTTGTTCGGACCAACCAGAGGCAAAGCTGACAGGCCCCGCCTGTGCTGCGGCGGCGGTCAGGGCAAGGGTGGCGGCAAGAAACAGGCGCTTCATAAAGGGCTCCGATTGATTGAACGTCATTTCCTTAGTCCTAGACCGATCCCGCCCCGAATACCCGCACAGTTGCAGTGTCTCACAAGATTGTCAGACGGCCGTGAGTTCACCCTCGCCGCAAATCCGCACCTGCGAGCCCTTCAACTTGCGCCCAAAGCGCTTCGGGCACATCGACCACATCCATCACTTTGCGATGTGATCCAGGCAGGCGCGCGCCCTCTTGTTCGGCCACGGCCTCGGACACACGTGCGAAGCGGTCGGCAAAATGGGGCCCGTAGGTTGTCGGGTCCATCAGGATGTAGAACTGCCCCAGCCCATGCGGCGGACCGTCGGGCAGCTTGAGCCCTTTGACATCGAGCGAGTTGACCGAGCCGGTCATCCCCGCGGCCAAAAGCTCGACCATCAGTCCAAAGCCCCAGCCCTTATAGCCCCCGGCACTGACCAACGCGCCCTTCAGCGCCGCTTCCGGATCGGTTGTGGGCTGCCCGTCCGCATCGACCGCCCAGCCAAGCGGGATTTGCTGCCCCGCGGCCTTTGCCATGGTGATTTTGCCCAAGGCCACGGCAGAGGTCGAGAAATCGAAATGGAGCGCGGGTGCCTCAGCCCCCGGCACGGTCATGGCGATCGGGTTTGTCCCGATCACGGCCTTGTTCCCGCCGGGCGGTGCCACGACGGGCGACGCATTGGTCATGCCGATCCCGATCAAACCATGGGCCGCGATCTGCTCGGTAAAGAACCCCAGCGAGGTGCAGGTATGCGCGTTAGCCACCGCGTAACTTGCGATGCCATTGTCGCGCGCGGTGGCGACCGCCTCTGCAAGGCCCGCCGCAAAAGCAGGCTGCGCAAAGCCGAATTGCGCGTCCGACTTGACCGCCCCGAGGCGCGGCTTGCTCACAACCGGAAAGACCGTGCCGGATACCCGTCCAGAGACCAATTGCGTGCAATAGCTCTCCAGATAATAGAGGCCGCAAATGACATTCCCCAAGGCCTCTGCGCGTGCCACGGCGGCCGCGACATGGCGCGCCTGCATCTCGGCGGCACCATGGGCCATCAGAGCGGCTTTGCTTTTGGTTTCAATCTCTTGAACGGTAATTTTCATGGTGTTTCCAACTTTCCTGAGGTGAGCCTGACCACGCGGTCCATGCGCGCGGCAAGCTCAAGGTTGTGCGTTGCGATCACGGCCGACAAGCCCGTGCCGCGCACGAGTTCCATCAGCGCGTCAAACACGCGGTCAGATGTGTCCGGATCAAGATTGCCCGTCGGCTCATCCGCCAGCAGCAGGGTCGGCTGATTGGCCAGCGCGCGGCAAAACGCGACCCGCTGCTGCTCGCCCCCTGACAGGGCTGCAGGGCGGTGATCGGCGCGTTCTGCGATGCCGACGCGCGTCAGCAGATCATGCGCGCGGGCGTTGGCGGCAGCCTCGCTCACCCCGTTGGCAAGCTGTGGCAGCACGATGTTCTCGCGGGCCGTAAACTCGGGCAACAAGTGGTGGAACTGATAGATAAAGCCCACCTCATCGCGCCGCACAGCGGTACGTTTGCGATCAGAGAGCATCGTCATATCGCGCCCCGAAATCGCAACCGTGCCAGTGTCGGGCGTATCAAGCAGCCCCGCGATATGCAGCAGCGTCGATTTGCCCGCCCCAGAGGGGGCAACGAGGGCCACGACCTCGCCCCCTTCCACCTCAAGATCGACACCATGCAGCACGTTCACCTCATTGGGTTTCCCGTGGTTATAGGCCTTGGTGATACCTTGGACCTGAAGCGCAAAATTATTCATAACGCAGCGCCTCCACCGGATTCATGCGCGCGGCGCGGCGCGCGGGGAAAATCGTGACGATCCATGACAACCCCAGCGAAAGCGCGACAGACGACAGCACGTCGTTCAGCCGCAATTCGGCCGGAAGCTGGTATATGCCACGGATAGACGGGTCCCAGACGCCGCCGCCCGAGACGTAGTTCACGAAGCTGAAAATTGGATCAATATAAAGCGCGAACAAGCAGCCAAAGACCACGCCAAGGATCGTGCCAAGCGTGCCGATCCCTGCGCCGCAAATGAAGAAGATGCGCAATATCGACCCTTCGGTCAGCCCCATCGTGCGCAGAATACCGATGTCGCGCCCCTTGTTCTTGACCAGCATAATGAGGCCCGAAATGATGTTCATCGAGGCGATCAAAACGAGGATCGAGAGGATGATGAACATGACGTTATCTTCAACCGTCAGCGCCCGCAGGAAAGCGCCGGCACTGTCACGCCACGTCCAGACCATCGTATAGTCGTCACCCACAGCCAGTATCTCAGGCAGCAGGTCGTCAATCGTATCCGGATCTTCAACCATCACTTCAATTTCATCGGCTAACCCATCGCGATTAAAGAAAGATTGCGCCTCGGCCAGCGGCAAGTAAACCCGAGTCTTATCAATATCATAGCGCCCTGCGGTAAAGATATAAACGACCTCATAGGCGTTCACGCGGGGGCTTGTGCCCATCGCCGTGCGCACACCGTTGGGGCTGATCACCTTGATCTTCTGGCCCACGCTCACGCCCAGTTCGCGCGCCACACCAGAGCCGATGGCGATGCCCTCGTAGAAGCGGTCAATAGACCCGCTTGAGGCTTCCGGGTTGATAATACGCGGGATGGTTTTGAGGTTATCAAGGGTGATCCCGTAAACCTCGAGTCCGGCGTTACGGTTTTGATTGTTGGCCATGACCTGACCGCGCACGAGAGGTGCCGCACGCGTCACGCCATCAACCGAAGCAATCTTGGCCGCAAGCGCGTCGTAGTCGGAAATCGTGCGCTGCACGATGTTGGTGCCTTCAACGGGCGTCTGTTTATAAACCGTCACATGGGCGTTGGAGCCCAGAATGGTATCGACAAATTCCGCCCGAAACCCCGAGCGCACGGCAAGTGTCGCTATAAGCGCGAAAACCGCCAAAGTGACCCCGACCAGCGAGATCCACGTCATGATACTGACGCCCCCTTCTGCCCGTTTGGCGCGGATATAGCGCCACGCAATCATCCATTCGAATTTCGCAAAAGGGGCAGTGCTGGCCATGGGGTTCCCGTTCTAGATTTTGGGGCAAAATGGCTGTCCCCGCCCAGATGGTCAAGCGGGCTTAGTTGCAGGCAGCGCCACTCTGCTTGATCTAGCGCCTGCCAACGAGAGGTTGGATCTGGCGCCCTTGCGGGTCCAAGGCGGGGGCTTTGCGCAACGCAGGCTCTTTGCGGAGGATCGGCACCACCGGATCTGCGGTTTTGGGGCGGCGCAGAGAGCGGCCAACCAGCCCCAGAACCGCTGCGGCAAGGCTCCAGCCCAGCAGACCGCCAAAGCCTGCCGCCACAAGACCCGCAACCGACAGCGGCGCGGCAGGCTGGAAATCGGCCCAGGTGTTTGCAAATACTTCGGGATCGTTCAGGCGCTGCGGCATCGAGAGCCACTGGATAGGCGACGCGGCGCGCAGTTCGGCCAGATTGTCGCTCAACACGGCGTGCCGCGCAAATGTGCGCCGCATATCCGCCTGCCTGTCGGCCAGAAATGACGTGCCGGTCATCTGCTCGAACGCCTGGCTACGGGTCAGACCAGAGCGCATTGCGGAGGCCTCGAAATCATTGACAACAACGCTCAGCGCATCGACTTGCCCCGCAAGCCGCTGCATGTATTGCTGAGTAAATTCAGGGTATTGCGACAAGCCAGCCGCGCCAGCCAATCCGCCCGCAAGGGCCGCTATCTTCCACATGATCTGCCTCTCGCCTCAAAAATCCGCACTATACTGCGTGGTATTATTACGCGCAGTATAGTGCGGTTTGATCAGCTTTGTCAGCAGCCGTTTAAAGGGCGGCGTAGATGCCCACGATTTTGGCGATTGCGTCGGCAGGCGACATTTCCTCGCTCTCGCCAGTCCGGCGCGAGGTGACTTCGACGACGCCGTTTTTGAGGCCGCGCGGCCCAACGGTGATCCGCCACGGCAGGCCGATCATGTCCATCGTGCCGAACTTCGCCCCTGCCCGCTCGTCGCGGTCATCATAAAGCGGGTCGAGGCCTGCTGCGATCAATTGCTGATAGAGGTCTTCGCAAGCCGCATCCGCTTCTGCATCGCCCGACTTCATATTGAGGATACCAACATGGAACGGGGTCACGCCTTCGGGCCAGATGATCCCCTTTTCGTCGTGGCTTGCCTCGATGATCGCGCCCAGCAGACGGGACACGCCGATCCCGTGGCTGCCCATATGCACGTTGACCTTCTCACCCTTGCCGTTATCGACAGCGGCATTCAGCGCATCGGAATACTTCGTGCCGAAGTAGAAAATCTGGCCGACTTCGATGCCGCGCGCAGTCTTGCGACGCTCCTCGGGCATGGCGTTGAACAGCGCCTCGTCATGGGTCTCGTCGGTGCGGGCGTATTTGGTGGTGAATTCCTCCAAAACGGCGGCGCAAGCGGCGTGATCGTTAAAGTCGATCTCGCGGTCGCCGAAGGTCAAATCGGTCACGGCGCTATCATAGAAAACCTCGCTCTCGCCCGTTTCGGCCAGTACGAGGAATTCATGGGTATCTTCGCCGCCAATCGGGCCGGAATCGGCACGCATCGGAATGGCCTTCAACCCCATGCGCTCGTAAGTGCGCAGGTAAGACACGAGGTGACGGTTATACGCGTGCAGCGCGTCTTCCTTCGTCAGATCAAAGTTATAGCCGTCTTTCATGTAAAACTCGCGGCCCCGCATCACGCCAAAGCGCGGACGGGTCTCATCGCGGAATTTCCACTGGATTTGGTAGAGGGTCAGCGGCAGGTCTTTGTACGATGTCACATGAGAGCGGAAAACATCGGTGATCAACTCTTCAGCGGTCGGTGTATAAAGCATCTCGCGCCCGCCACGGTCCTTGATCCGCAGCATCTCGTCGCCGTAAGCGTCATAGCGCCCGCTTTCGCGCCACAAGTCCGCCGATTGGATCGTCGGCATCAGCATGGCGTGGTGGCCTGCCTTTGCCTGTTCCTCATGGACAATGTCCTCGATCTTTTTGAGAACCTTATAGCCCAGCGGCAACCAGGAATAGATGCCAGCCGAGGCCTGCTTGATCATGCCGGCTTGCAACATGTAACGGTGAGAGACGATCTGCGCTTCGCGCGGGGTCTCTTTGAGGACGGGCAGGAAATAGCGGCTCATACGCATGATTTTGTGGCCTTTGACAAAGTAATCGTTCGGCAAAGGTTTAGGGCGCGCGCGCGGGCGTGGCAAGGGAAGGTTGAACTTCGCGCATTACGGAACCGCTCCCTTGTCGGATCAATAATTTCAGCCGGATAACTTTAAGTTAATATGCTGAAATGTTTGAAACCAAGCCAGAGGTCGCCCCGTAGAAACGGTACATGCAAACAAGCATGCCATAACATAAGGGATCACTTCTATGGCTACTTTGAAATCTTTCGTCGCGGCAACTTTGACAGCTGTCACCATGGCAGGTGCAGCACAGGCTGGCGGTCACTCCCAAAACATCGTGGAAATTGCAGCGGGCGACGCGCAGTTCTCGACACTCGTCGCGGCCGTTACAGCCGCGGGTCTTGTCGAGACCCTGTCTGGCGAAGGCCCGTTCACCGTCTTCGCACCCGTCAATGACGCCTTTGCAGCCCTCCCAGAAGGCACAGTCGACACACTCTTGATGCCTGAAAACGTGGGCGATCTGACCAACGTGCTGACATATCATGTTGTATCGGGCAAAGTGATGTCCACCGATCTGGCCGCTGGCGCGTCTTTGGTTGGCACAGTTCTGGCCGATAGCAACATCTGCGTCACAGCAGGTGACGGCGTCACAATTGCAGACGGCACAGGCACGATGGCAAACGTCATTGTGGCCGATATCGAAGCCTCCAACGGTGTCATCCACGTGATCGACAAAGTCCTCCTCCCAGGTACAGCGCCAGAGTGCATGTAATCTGAAACCGCAGGCGGCGTGATCGACGCCGCCTGCACCCTTGCGAAATCCGCCCGTATCCACCATTTACAAATGAAATGGAGTTACGAGGGCATAGATGGCGCTTCCTGCAAAAGATCAGGCGAAATATTGGGGCATCGCTGTTGTGGTGTTCTTGGTGTCCCTTTGGGCCTTGGGAGACGTGATCTTGCCCTTCGTCTTGGGTGGCGCAATCGCCTATGTGCTCGACCCGCTCGCGGATAGACTGGAACGGTTAGGCCTAAGCCGCGTCTGGTCGGTAGCGGTGATTGCTGTAATCGGCTCCGTTATCTTCCTCCTCTTGGTGCTTTTGGTTATTCCGACCCTGATTGAACAAGCGGTCGCCTTGGTAAATGCCGCGCCCGCGTTGATTGACAGCCTGCAAGCGCGGCTGACCGCGCGTTTCCCCCAGCTTCTGGACGCCGATAGCACCGTCCGCCAGCAGCTCGACGCCATTGGCGCCAAAATCCAATCGCAGGGCGGATCGGTCGTCAATGGCGTGCTGAACTCTGCGCTTGGTTTGATCAACATCATCGTTCTGGTCGTTGTTGTGCCCGTCGTCGCCTTCTATCTGCTTCTCGACTGGGACAATATGACCGCCAAGATCGACGACATGCTGCCGCGCGATCATGCTCCGGTGATCCGCCGCCTGGCGCGTGAAATCGACCGCACACTTGCGTCCTTCATTCGCGGGCAAGGCACGGTCTGCTTGGTCCTGGGCAGCTATTACGCAATTGCTCTGATGCTTGCGGGGCTAAACTTTGGCCTGATCGTCGGCGCTATTGCGGGGCTGATTTCTTTTATCCCCTACATCGGCGCTTTGGTCGGCGGTGTTCTGGCGATCGGACTGGCGCTTTTCCAATTCTGGGGCGATTGGCTCTCCATCGGTATTATCGCCGCAATTTTCGCCATTGGTCAGTTCCTTGAAGGCAATATCCTCACGCCGAAACTGGTGGGGCAATCGGTGGGGCTGCACCCTGTCTGGCTGATCTTCGCACTTTCGGTTTTCGGCTCGCTTTTCGGCTTTGTCGGCATGCTGGTTGCGGTGCCAATGGCCGCGATGATCGGGGTCTTGATCCGCTACGGGCTTAGCCAATACCGCGATAGCCTCCTGTATCGCGGCCAGTCCGACACCGACAAATGACCCGACAACTGACGTTTGACTGGCCCAGTGGGGTGGCGCTTGGGCCTGCGGATTTCTTTGTCTCGCCAGCCAATGCGCAGGCCTATGCGATGGTCACATCCCCCGCATCTTGGCCCGATCGCAAGCTGATCATCACGGGCGCGGCAGGAAGCGGAAAAAGCCACCTGTGTCGCGTCGCACAAGCCCGAACCGATGCGGTGATCTGGCAGGCCTGCGACCTTGCCCACACCTTGCCTGACGCAGGTGCGGACGTGATCGTCGAAGATATGGGTGAGTTGCCCGCTGCGGCCCAAGAGTTTATGTTCCACCTGCACAATCACCTGCGCAACACTGGCGGATCGCTGTTGATGACCGCCGATGCCCCGCCCACGCTCTGGCCGCTGACCCTGCCGGATCTGGCAAGCCGCATGCAGGCGGCCACCGTCGCTCCGATTGGCGACCCGGACGATATGCTGATCTCTGCGCTCATCATGAAGCTAATGGCGGACCGTCAAATCATGCCGCCGATGGCCTTGGTCACCTATCTGGTGCCCCGCATCGAGCGCTCTTTTGCCGCCGCCGCGGCCATTGTCGACGCCCTCGACGCAGAAAGCCTTGCCACGGGGCGCCCAATCAATGTGAAATTGGCCGCGTCATTGCTGGACAAAGCGGGGCAGTCAGGGCGATAACGGTGCCAAGACTGCGACTGTTCCGACGCATAAGGCGCCATGATGCAAGCAAACTTTCTCGAAAGCCCATTCCCCGAGGCGATGACCCTCGACATTGACACAGCGACACCAGCACGCTTTGTGAACCGCGAATTGAGCTGGCTCAGCTTTAACTGGCGGGTGCTTGAAGAGGCGGAGAACCTGCGGGTGCCATTGCTTGAACGGCTGCGGTTTTTGTCGATTTCGGCCACCAACCTTGACGAATTCTATACCGTGCGCGTCGCGGGCCTGCGCGAACTTGCGCTTGCGGGCAATACGACCCCGTCCATCGACGGGCTGACCCCTGCCGAGCAATTGGTGCTGATCAATGCCAATGCGCGCGAATTGATGCACCGCCAACAAGCGGTCTATAACGCGCTCAACGAGGGGCTTGCCGAAAACGATATCCACATCCTGACGCGCAAGAACCTGACGCCCGAGGATGCGGCCTATCTGGATGCCTTCTTTCTGGATCAGGTGTTTCCGGTCTTGTCTCCGCTCGCGATTGACCCCGCGCACCCGTTCCCGTTTTTGCCCAACGAAGGCTTCGCGCTGGCGCTTCAACTTGAAAAGATCGAGGGCAAAAGAACCCTGCGTGCGCTGCTGCCGATCCCCGCGCAAATCGCCCGCTTTGTGCGCCTGCCCGCCGAGGCAGGCCACAGGTTCCTGCCGCTTGAAGAGCTGTTGCTTTTGCATGTGGGCCGCCTGTTTCCAGGTTACGCGGTCAAGGGCAACTGCGCATTCAAGGTCTTGCGCGATAGCGATCTGGAACTTGAAGACGAGGCCGAAGACCTCGTGCGCGAGTTTGAAGTGGCCCTCAAGCGGCGGCGGCGCGGTGAGGTTGTGCGCCTGAAACTCTCCGACAATGCACCCAATTCGCTGAAATCGATGATCATGAACGAGCTTCACGTGACCGACGATGCGGTCGTTGAAGTGGATGGTTTGATCGGGATCGCCGACCTTGGTGAATTGGTGCTTGACGAGCGGCCCGATCTGCTTTGGCCGCCGTTCACGCCGCGGGTGCCCGAGCGGGTGCAGGATTTTGAAGGCGATATGTTCGCCGCGATCCGCCAGAAAGATATGTTGCTGCATCACCCCTACGAAACCTTCGACATGGTTGTGCGCTTTTTGGCGCAAGCAGCGATGGACCCCGATGTCGTGGCGATCAAACAGACCCTTTACCGCACCTCCACAAAGTCCCCCATTGTCGAAGCGCTTTGTGAGGCCGCCGAAAATGGCAAGTCCGTCACCGCATTGGTCGAACTGAAGGCCCGCTTCGACGAGGCCGCCAATATCCGCCAGTCGCGCCGTCTGGAGCGGGCGGGCGCACATGTGGTTTACGGCTTTCTTAATTACAAAACCCACGCGAAAATTAGCACCGTGGTGCGCCGCGAAGGTGAAAAGCTTGTCACATATACGCATTTTGGCACAGGCAACTATCACCCGATCACGGCCCGCGTTTACACGGATTTGTCGTTTTTAACCTGCGATGCGGCCTTGGGCCGCGACGCGACCAAAGTGTTCAATTACCTGTCGGGATATGCGCAACCGGAAGGTCTGGAAAATCTCGCAATCGCGCCTTTGAACATGAAAGAAACCCTGCTGGAGCGGATCGCCACCGAGGCCGAGAACGCCCGCGACGGCAAGCCTGCAATGATCTGGGCCAAGATGAACTCGCTGGTCGAAGAAGACGTGATCGACGCGCTTTATGCGGCCTCTCAGGCGGGCGTGAAAATCAGCCTTGTCGTGCGCGGCATTTGCGGGCTCCGGCCCGGCGTGGTGGGCTTGTCCGAAAATATTCGCGTCAAATCCATTGTCGGGCGGTTCCTTGAGCATAGCCGGATTGTCTGTTTTGCCAACGGCAAGGCGCTGCCGTCCAAGAAATCGCGGGTCTATATCAGCTCGGCGGATTGGATGGGCCGCAACCTCAACCGACGCGTTGAAACACTGGTCGAGATCCAGAACCCGACCGTGAAAGCCCAAATCGTGAGCCAGGTTATGGCCGCCAATATGGCCGATGTGGCGCAATCGTGGGTCATGGAGGCAAATGGCACCTTCACCCGTGAACCAGTGCCCGATGATGTTTTCGCGTTCAACTGCCACCGCTTTTTCATGGAAAATCCGTCGCTCTCCGGGCGCGGATCGGCGGGCGCCTCCGATGTTCCACAACTGACACACTCCGATGACTGAGGGCCCGATCATGACCACAGAAAACGACGACCACATTGATTGGGGCGGCTTTGGGCGGCCATTGTTTGCGGATGCCGCGGCCATGGGGCTGGGGCGTGTGGGCGTGATCGACGTCGGCTCCAACTCTGTACGGATGGTTGTGTTTGACGGTGCCGCCCGCTCGCCTGCCTATTTCTACAACGAAAAGATTATGTGCGCGCTCGGAGCGGGTCTGTCCGAGACAGGGCATCTGAACCCAGAGGGGCGCGTGCGGGCGCTCTCGGCGATCCGTCGGTTTGCGGCATTGGCAGAAGGTATGGGCATCACACCGCTGACGGCTGTCGCGACGGCGGCCGTGCGCGAGGCCAGCGACGGGATGGCGTTCCGCGACGAGGTCTTGCGCGAAACCGGCGTGAAAATCTGGGTCATCGACGGGCGCGAAGAGGCGCGACTGTCGGCGCAAGGCGTTTTGCTCGGCTGGCCCGGGTCCTACGGGTTGGTCTGCGATATCGGCGGCTCGTCGATGGAACTGGCCGACCTTGCAGAAGGCCGCGTCGGGAGGCGCGTGACCTCGGCGCTTGGGCCGCTCAAGCTGCGCGAACTCAAAGGTGGCAAAAAGGCCGTGAAAGCCTACGTCAAAGAAACGATGGCACAGCTACACAGCGAGATGAACGCCGAGACCGCCATGCGCCTGTTTCTTGTGGGCGGCTCGTGGCGGGCGATTGCGCGGATCGATATGGATAGGCGCGGCTATCCGCTGACTGTTTTGCACGAATACCGCATGACCGCGCGCCAGATCAGCAAAACCGTCGATTACATTGCGATGTCAGACCCGCAAGAGTTACGCCAGCGCTGCAATATCTCTGACAGTCGGATGTCGCTGGTCCCGCTTGCGAGCATTGTGCTCAAAGAATTGATGCGGGTCTTCAAGCCCAAGGATGTGGCGGTCTCCAGTTACGGTATCCGCGAGGGCATGCTCTACGAGCAAATGCCCAAAGAGTTGCGCGAACGTGATCCGCTGATCGAAGCCTGCCGCTTTGCGGAAGCCAAAGACGCCCGTCTGCCCGGTTTTGGCAGGATTCTCTATGACTTTGTGCGCCCGCTTTTCCCGCGGGCAAACTGGCAGCGCAAGCGGATCATCAAGGCCGCGTGCTTGCTCCATGACGTCAGCTGGCGCGCCCACCCCGATTATCGCGGTGAGGTTACGTTTGATAACGCCACACGCGCCAATCTGGGCGGGTTGAAGCACTCCGAGCGGGTCATGCTGGGGCTTTCCTTGCTCTAC
This sequence comes from Yoonia sp., assembly GCA_965658825.1. Lineage (GTDB taxonomy): Bacteria > Pseudomonadota > Alphaproteobacteria > Rhodobacterales > Rhodobacteraceae > Yoonia. The sequence continues at coordinate 13,962 of CBFHTU010000034.1, read as the reverse complement.
CGCTACCAAAACAAGCGGGGCGGGACGCGGCTTGATCCGCTCTATGCGATGCTGGATCTGGTGCAAATCCAAGAGGCCGAAATCCTGGGCCGCGCGATGCGCCTTGGTGCGATGCTCTGGCTTGATGCCGACAAATCACCGGGGCAGCTCAAGTGGAAACCCAAAAAACGCGAGTTGACGCTCATTCTTGCCCATGAAGCGCGTCCGCTTTTTGGTGAGGTCGCAGAGGTACGCTTGGCATCCCTGACCGAGGCCTTAGGGGCCACAACAACAGTGAAATTCGAAAAGCCGGTCTAAAGCTCGATTTCGCCGGTTTGCGCGTCGGGCTCAATGTCGAGAGGCGGGACATAAGGCGACGCGTCAGATCTGCGCCTGATGATGATGTCGCCGTTGGGCAAGACTTCGGGCTGCGCGTAATTGCGAATATCGTCGATCTGCGCCATCAATGCGACCAAGGCAGGGCCCATTGTCTCGCCTAGCTTTGCCATCTCTTCGGTCATCGATTTCAGATCGTCGATGGCAGGTTCCATTTCGGACATCAGCCCACGCAACAAAAGCTTGGCCCCCTCCTCCATCAGACTGAAGCCCTCGGACAAATCTTCAGGGGCTTCGGCCTCTTGGGCGGCAAGCGGCAAAGCGGTGAGTGCGACAAGAGCCGTCGTGGCGATGATCTGTTTCATGAGACCAATATAGGGACCCTTGGGCGAAACTCCAAACCGAGCCTTCGGGCTGCGCAGAAATCCCCCGCGCAGCCTGTGTTTGCTCAGGACGCGAGGAGCCTGCGGATTTTGTCCATCGCACGCGCTTCGCCCTCTTGATAGCCGATCGGCTCGAAGAGCTTTCCGTTCTTGTCAAACAGCAAAATCGAGGCCGAGTGATCCATCGTATAGCCGCCACCCTCAAGCGGCACTTTGCGCGCATAGACCACAAAGGACTTGATCGCCTTGGCGATCTCCTCGGGCGTGCCTGTCACCCCTGTGACACCGGGCGCCCAGGAGACGTAGTTTGTCAGGGCCTCCAGCGTATCGCGTTCCGGATCGACGGTGACGAAATAAACCCGCAGTTGGGTGCCGTCCTCATCCTCAAGGATGCCGTTCCATGTCGCCACATCACCAAGGGTCGTCGGACAAACCTCTGGGCAATGGGTGAAGCCGAAGAACACGGCGGACGGCGCGCCCTTGAGCGTCTCTTGCGTAAAGGTCGTCCCGTCAGTTGCGGTCAGCGCATAATCGCCCTGCCCGATTTTATCGGCAATGGTTTCAGTCATCGCAGGCTGGATGACCTTCACCCAAAGTGTGCCTGCAAGTGCGAGCACAGCCGCCCCCGCAAGCACGATTTGGAAAGGCTTTGGCCCCGCCATCAGATCACTCCGACGCGGCAGGTGCGCCGTGCATCATCGTGCCCATAGCGCCTGCATTGCTCGGGCCAACTGGCACGGTCAGATCAACTTCGCCTGCAGTTTCGAAAAACAGACGCATGGTGATGGTCTCGCCTTCCAAAAGCGGGCCTGTGAGGTCCATGAACATCACATGATAGCCGCCCGGTTTCAGGCTCACGGTTTCACCTGCGGGAATGACCAGCCCGTCAGGCAATTCACGCATTTTCATCACGTCACCGTCCATCGCCATCTCGTGGATCTGGGTCTCAAGAGAGATCGGTGAAACGGCTGCGATCAGGCGATCATCAGTTGTGCCATTGTTGGTAATCTCGACAAAGCCGCCTGCCACAGGGGCATTTGGCAATGTCGCCCGCGTAAAAGCGCCCGAGAGGGTCAAATCGCCCGCGACGACCTCCATCATGTGCTGTTCTGCTTGCGCAAAGGCTGTGCTCAGGGCCAAAAGAACTGCGCCGAAAAGTGGGTATTTCATAGGGTTTTCCAGTTTTATAAGTCAGCGATTGCGCCCGCCATTGCGGACATCGCCTTGGTAAGATGTCATGAGAGTTTGGGGATCAGGCCAAAACTGGCGGACCGCGTGCCCAATGCCGGGCGCGGCCTGATTGCCCGTTTGCAACCAGATCAGCTGCGCGTGAATGCGGCGCTTGGGGAAACAGCGTCCAAATCTGCCCTGTCGGGGCAACGGGATCGGCTTGTGCGGTGGTGTGGCAAAACGGGCAATGTTCGGCGTGGTTATGCGCGGGCGTATCGTCACAAATATCCGCAACCGTACCGCCGATCGCCACCAATGCGATCACCTCAAGGCGGTCGGTGTCCCGCGGCCCCATTTGCGCAGCCGACGCGATCGAGATCACCGCCATGAGGATGGCAGCGGCAAGAATGCTCAGGCGATATGAAAGGTCACGGCACATGCCTCTTCTTACGCCGTGAAATTGGAAGAAAGAAGGGGCTGCGTCAAATTGGCAGGTCAATCACCACCGGAAAGTGATCGGAAGCCGCGAGCAAGGCTTCGCGCAACTCGTAGTTTTCATAGCATTCAGGATGGTCAAACGGGTGCCAAATCTGCCATTTTGGCCCCAAGTCGCGCAAACTTGCCGAGACCATCACATAATCAAGCAGGACTTGCAGATAGGGCCCGTCTTTGCGCCGGAACCGCGAGGTCACGGGCATCGCCCCGATCCGCTGGCCGAGTGCGATTTTGGCATGCGGATCAAAAAGCCGCAAAGCGTCGTCTTCGCCCAAGACAATCTCGACACCAGAGCGGCCAAACAGCTTTTCATATTCATCCAAGCCCGGCCCGTCGTTAAAATCACCCAGAACAATAAGGTCGTCACCACGCGCCAGATGCCAGTCGACGCGCTGCCGCAGCCAGATGCATTGCGCCAATTGCTTGCGGCGGTTGTCAATCGAGATCCGGATAGCCTCGGCCTCATTTCGCGCTCCGTTGGGAGCTTTGGATTTGGCATGCACACCGATCAGCCGCAGAGGCCAGCCTGACCGCGTTTGCACCGCAACCTCAAGTGGCGGCTTTGACCATCTGATAATGTCCGGTGCGGCGTCAATATCCAGATCAAGGCGAAACGCGCCGTCAAACCGTGGTGCGTCGCGACTGCCCTTCTTGCCGACGGGCGTGCCAACGGGCGCATGTTCCGCCGTCATCTGATCGGGGTCGAATAGAAAGGCAATCTCCTGCTGGGTGTCGTTTTCGAAACCAATGATCGCCTTACGGGCGCGCAGGTTAAAGGTCTGTGCAAATGTTTCGAGTGCGATGACCCCATCACGATGTTTGCTGCTGTCGGGCGCCTCGATGATCATGACCCCGTCAAGGTCCATCGCCTGAAACACCGTCCCCAGCGCGGCCGTTTGCTGTGCCTTGGTAATATTCCAGCGGCTCGACCAGCTATCGTCACTGATCAGGTCTCCGGCATCATCAAAGAGCGTATTGAACCACTCGATATTGTAGGTGCCAAGTCTCATGCGCGGCTATCTTGGATGGCGTCCCAAGCGGCATTGACCGCGATCAGGCGCTTTTCGGCAAGTTTCACCGCCTCCTCAGGGAGGCCACGCGCAAGCATTCGGTCAGGATGCGTGTCGCGGACAAGTCCCCGCCAGACGGCCCTGATCTCCTCCATCGGCAAGTCCGGTGACACACCAAGCACGTCATAGGGATCACGCTCCGCGTCTTTGACAAATTGCGCGCGGATTCGCATGAAGCGCCGCTCGTCAAAGCCCCAGATATCGGCGACACGGCGCAAGAATTGGTCCTCATTGGGGTGATATTGACCGTCCGCCAAAGCGATATGAAACAGCCCGCCCATGAGGTCGCACAACGGGGCACTGTCGCCTTCATACATCGCGCCGATGCGTTCGGCGTAATCCTCAAAGCCCGCGATATCCTGCCTTGCCAGATTGAAGACACGCGCGGCGTTCGGCTCTTCGCTGCGCGGAATGTGAAAGACCTCGCGAAAGGCCGTGACCTCGTCGCGGGTCACTTGGCCGTCGGCCTTCGCCATTTTCGCGCCCAATGCGATCACGGCAATCGTAAAGGCCACCGAGCGGTCGGGCGGCGTCCGCAACCGTTCAAACACAGCCGAGAGCCCCTCGCCATTGGCAAGGGCCGCGATAGCGTCGGATATGCGGGACCAAAGAGACATTAAAATAGTTTACCTTAAAACGGAGATGGGCGGCAGTGCCGTTTTGCGTTCACACCAGATCGATCCAGCCCGTGTGTTTGAACCCCAGTTCTGCCAAAACCGCAAGGCCGTGGCACCCGTCGTTGGCCTAAATTGTGACAACACCCTGTGGCGTTTCAAATTGCGCCACAAAATGGGCTTGCGATCCATCCACAAACCGCACGCGGCTGTCGGCCATGCCACAGGCCGCGCTCACACTTTGTGCGCCGGGATGGTGAACCTCCCAGCGCAAGAGGCGCACCCCGCTCGCAGGCAGCCGCGTGGCCGGATGGGCAGTGTCTTTATTCCACTGGATTAACGTCGGAAACGCGCCTTGCATTGGTAAGCTGCCGTCTTGCGGCACTGTGATTTGCCACTGCAAATCACCACGCGACATCGCGATGGCAGGGCCGGTTGTTGCGGCATGGGTCGTGAAGTCGGTTGTCCGGCAGATCCAATTCCCCCAGCGCGGCACATCTGGTGCGTGATCGAGATTGAACCACCGCGGCGCGGTCATTTGCACGCTAGGGTCAGGTGCGATGACCTCTAGATAAAGCCCGTCCGCAAGCCCCAGCAGCCTGTTGTGCGTCCCAAAGCGCGCGTGTTTTCCGCCCGCAAGGAGCGGCACACCGAGCCTGTCTGACAGCCAGCGCGCGCCTGTTTCAAGGTCTGCGCATGTCAGTGCGATGTGATCCAATTCCATGATATTCCCTGCATCCTGCCTGAAGAAAGAGTGGCTTTTCCGTTTCGGAAAAGCCACTGCCTCCGGCGGGAGTTTTATTGGACATAGAAAATCAGCGGCGGGTGTCTCGGATGAGTTTCAGGATGTCTTCCGCCGCTTTGGGAATATTGGTGCCGGGGCCGAAGATCGCCTTTACCCCTGCGTCGTAAAGGAATTGGTAATCTTGCTGCGGGATCACACCGCCACAGATCACCAGAATATCCTCGGCGCCTGCCTCCTTGAGCGCCTTGACCAGTTGCGGGGCCAGCGTTTTATGCCCCGCCGCCTGTGACGAAATACCGATCACATGCACGTCGTTGTCGATGGCATCTTGGGCGGCCTCGGCAGGTGTCTGGAACAATGGGCCCACGTCCACGTCAAAGCCGATGTCAGCGAAGGCCGTTGCGATCACTTTCGCTCCGCGGTCGTGCCCGTCTTGGCCCATTTTGACCACGAGCATACGCGGGCGGCGGCCCTCTGCGACTGCAAAATCCTCAACGGATTTCTGGATCGCCGCAAAGCCTGCGTCGCCTTCATAGGCAGCGCCGTAAACCCCGGCGAGGGTTTTGACTTCGGCGCGGTGGCGCCCGAACTCTTCTTCCATCGCCATGCTGATTTCTCCCACTGTTGCGCGGTGGCGTGCGGCCTCGACGGCGGCCTCGAGCAAGTTACCGCCTTCGCGTGCCCGGCGTGTGATTTCTGTCAATGCGGCGTCGCAAGCGGCCTGATCGCGGGTCGCGCGGGTTTTCTCGATCCGTGCGATTTGGGACAGGCGCACCGCGCCATTGTCGATATCACGGATATCGATCGGGTCTTCATTGTCCTTGCGGTATTTGTTCACGCCGACGATCACTTCGGTGCCACGGTCGATCATCGCCTGACGCGTTGCCGCCGATTCCTCGATCCGCAGTTTTGGCATACCCGAAGCCACAGCCTTGGTCATGCCGCCGAGTTCCTCGACCTCTTCAATCAGCGCCCATGCCTTTTCGGCCAGCTCGTTGGTCAGGCTCTCGACGTAGTAGGACCCTGCAAGCGGATCGACGACGTTGGTCACGCCGGTTTCTTCCTGCAAGATCAACTGGGTGTTGCGCGCGATCCGGCTGGAAAAGTCGGTAGGCAATGCAATCGCCTCGTCCAGCGCATTGGTGTGCAAGGACTGCGTGCCGCCAAGAACAGCCGACATCGCCTCATAGGCGGTGCGGATCACGTTGTTGTAGGGGTCTTGTTCTTGCAAGCTGACGCCCGATGTCTGGCAATGGGTCCGTAGCATGGAAGATCTCTCGTCCTTAGGGTCGAACTCAGCCATGATTTTCGACCAGAGCAGGCGGGCAGCGCGCAGTTTTGCGGCCTCCATGAAGAAGTTCATGCCGATGGCAAAAAAGAACGACAGGCGCGGCGCGAATTTATCGACGTCCATGCCCGCCGCAATCGCGGTGCGCACATACTCGCGCCCGTCGGCCAAAGTGAAGGCCAGCTCCTGCACAAGGTTCGCGCCCGCTTCTTGCATGTGGTAGCCGGAGATCGAGATCGAGTTGAATTTCGGCATGTTTTCCGATGTATAACCGATAATATCCGCAATGATCCGCATCGACGGTTCAGGCGGGTAAACATAGGTGTTGCGGACCATGAATTCCTTGAGAATATCGTTCTGGATGGTGCCCGCGAGCAAGGATTTATCATGCCCCTGCTCTTCGCCTGTGACGATAAAGCTTGCAAGGATCGGGATCACAGCGCCATTCATCGTCATCGACACTGAAACCTTATCCAACGGAATGCCGTCAAACAGGATTTTCATATCCTCGACGCTGTCGATCGCCACGCCCGCCTTGCCGACATCGCCCTCAACGCGAGGGTGATCGCTGTCGTAGCCACGGTGGGTCGCGAGGTCAAAAGCGACGGAAACGCCCTGCTGACCACCTGCCAGAGCGGCGCGATAGAAGGCGTTGGATTCCTCGGCAGTCGAGAAGCCCGCGTATTGGCGGATCGTCCAAGGACGACCTGCATACATCGTGGCCTTCACGCCGCGCGTAAAAGGCGCCTTGCCGGGAATACCGCCCATATGCGGCAGCCCGTCGGTGTCCTCGGAGGTATAGAGTGGCTTGACCGCGATCCCCTCAAGCGTGTTCCACGTCAAAGCATCCAGTGGTTTGCCGCGCAGCTCATTGGCTGCGATCTTATTCCATTCGTCGAATTGTCCCATAGTGTCCTCCGGTCATGGCGCTGCGCTGGATCGTTGCCAGTCGTTCAGTGCCGATTTCGTCCATGTCAGTTTGTGATTGCGGGGCCAGAAGGCGGGCAAAACCGCCGCCCCCGTTTGCCAGCCATGCCAAATCCTTGTCATAGCGGCGACGGAAGTTAAGTTGTGTTTGCGTATCAAAGGGCGACGCGCGCCCCGCGGGACTTTCGTTGTGACGGACGGGCTGGTCCACCATCCCCGCCGACAATCCGCGATATCCCGTCGCAGCATCGAGCGTTTCACCGACGTTCCCGCCGAATGCTTCATAAGGCAAAACCGAGATCTCGGCCTTGGGAAACAATGCGTGAATGTCTTTGATGACGTCACGCCAGCCGCGCGGGTGCGCGACAATACGCATCTGCGCCTGCTCATCCAGAGAAGGAAACCCTGTCGTTGCCCCGAACGCAATACTTGAGGCCCAGAAGGTTTCATATGACCTGATCGAGAGCAGGATGCGGTCGCAAGAATGACCAAAGGCCTTACCAAAACGGGCTAGTCGCGGGGTAAGTTCACTATACAAGCTTTGCGAGCGCAGGTTCACACGGATTGTGCCGATCATATTTTCTTCCGAAACGATCAGTTGGCGGGTATTTTTGCGCCGCAAACGCGCGCAAGTCAGCCCGATGAGATGGGTTGAACGCTCTACGACGACACTTGTTTCATGGGGCGGACGGACCATGCCGGAAAACAAGCCACCGCGGATCGCACTTGGGGTCCAAACCGCAACACCCGAACCTTCAAGTCGCGCGACATTGCGATCAAGATAGTCCTGAAAGGTGGTTGTCGCCGTTCGATGAACGCCCAAATGTAGAATCGTTTCCAAAGCACGCACCCCCAATTGCACACAGGCCGCGACCCTTTGCCGGACATATGACACCGGATCGATCATGCGCATGGAATTCTGACCAACGGCTTAAAATGAAAATTGTAACGATTTTTGAAATCAGAGGTCGTTTTCTGCCAAACACCCCCTATGTTTGCAATTATGAAACGCACCTTGCTCAGTATCGCTATGATTGGCCTCGCCAGCTCCGCCGTCGCGCAAACCGCGCTTGAGCTTTGGGAGGAAGACCGCACGCAAATTTTTGAGGCCGCCGACATCTCGCCCGACGATTTCATCTGGCGTGCGCGCCCGATTGTTGTGTTTGCGCAAAGCCCGCTTGATCCGCTGTTTATACAGCAAATGGAGCATCTTGCGGAACGTAAGGACGAACTGGCCGAACGCGACGTGATTGTCATCACCGACACAACACCAGAGCCCCCCTCAGAACTGCGGACGCATTTGCGCCCGCGCGGGTTCATGTTGGCGATCATTGACAAGGACGGGAAGACAGCCATCCGCAAGCCTGCTCCATGGGATGTGCGTGAAATTTCCCGCAACATCGACAAGACGGCCTTGCGGCAGCAGGAAGTCCGCGATCGGCGCGTCTCGGAATAGACGCGCGCCATCATCGTCTTTGTGCCTCAAAGAAGAACACGCCCATCGGATCAAGCGGAGCGCCCGATATCCGCACGACAGACCCAAAGCCCACGACGGCGCGCATCGGCGCGATCATGGCGACTGCGGGAAGGCCGCTATTGAGGCTCAGGCTTTGGCGATCCCCCAAACCCGCAATCACCGGCACCGCCCCAAAGACGCCAAATACATAGCTGATGATTCGCATCACAGGGCGGCGCAGCAGGGGTGGCACGATTATTCAAACTCCATGATGATTTCGTCCACAGCAAGGCTAAAGCCTTCGGTGGCATTGATTTTCAAGATGACGCCCTTCCGTTCGGCCCTCAGGATATTCTCCATTTTCATGGCCTCGACAGAGCAAAGCGATTGCCCCTCTTGGACCTCGTCGCCAATCGAGACGTTGATCTTGACGATCATGCCGGGCATCGGACACAGCAGGAATTTGGACGTATCGGCGGGCACTTTCTCGGGCATCATACCCGCGAGTTCTGCCTGCCGCGGCGTGCGCACATGCACCTTGAGGTCAGCGCCGCGGTAACGGATGCGGAAGCCGCCCGAAATCTTGCCGACCTTCATCACCAAAGGCACACCGTCCACCTGCATCCGCGCAAGTGCATCCCCCGGCTTCCAGTCGCCTTCGACACGCAGGGTTTTGCCGTCAACCGTCACGTCAGAGCCGGATTTATCGGCTGCAATCGACATCGCAAACGCCTGCCCTTGCAGGGTCACCATCCACTCTGTGCCGACTTTACGTTCGTGATTGTCCATCCGCCCCGAGATACGCGCGCGACGGATTTCGGCCACACGGTGCATCGCAGATGCGGCGGCGCCAATACGGATCAGTGTGTCATCCGGCAGCGTGGCCCCGTCAAACCCGTCGGGGAACTCCTCCTCGATAAAGGCCGTGGTCATATTGCCGGACGTGAATTTCTCGTGGTCGTAAACGGCTGCCAGAAACGGCAGGTTGTGGCCGATGCCCTCAACCTCGAACCCGTCCAAAGCAAGGCGCATTTCTTCAATAGCCGCAGCACGGTTCGGCGCCCATGTGCACAGCTTGGCGATCATCGGGTCGTAATACATGCTGATCTCGCCGCCCTCATAGACGCCGGTGTCATTGCGCACGGCCCGTGTTGGATGCGCCTCTTCTGCGGGCGGGCGGTAGCGGGTCAGACGGCCAATCGACGGCAGGAACCCGCGATAAGGATCTTCGGCATAAAGGCGGCTTTCCATGGCCCAGCCGTTGATCTTCAGGTCTTCCTGCTTCATCGGCAGTGTTTCACCGTAAGCCACGCGGATCATCTGTTCGACAAGGTCAACGCCTGTGATCAGCTCGGTCACAGGGTGTTCGACCTGCAAACGGGTGTTCATCTCAAGGAAATAGAAATTGCGGTCGCCGTCGACGATAAATTCAACCGTCCCAGCCGAGGAATAATTCACAGCCTTGGCCAGTGCGACCGACTGCGCGCCCATGGCTGCGCGGGTCTCTTCATCAAGGAACGGGCTTGGGGCCTCTTCAATGACCTTCTGGTTGCGGCGCTGAATGGAACATTCGCGCTCGTGCAGGTAAACGCCGTTGCCGTGCTTGTCGCAAAGCACCTGAATTTCGATGTGGCGCGGCTGGGTCACGAACTTTTCGATGAAAATACGGTCGTCACCAAAAGAATTGGCCGCCTCGTTCTTGGAGGACTGGAACCCCTCGCGGGCCTCTTGGTCGTTCCACGCGATGCGCATGCCCTTGCCGCCGCCGCCGGCAGAGGCCTTGATCATCACAGGATACCCGACCTCGCCCGCGATCTTGACCGCATGTTCCGCATCATCAATCAGGCCCATATAACCGGGCACAGTGGACACATTCGCCTCTTGGGCCAGCTTTTTGGAGGTGATCTTGTCGCCCATTGCCTCGATCGCGCCCTTTGGGGGGCCGATGAAGACAACGCCAGCCGCCTCAAGCGCCTCGGCGAATTTGGAGTTCTCGGACAAGAAGCCATATCCGGGGTGAACCGCCTCGGCCCCCGTCTGCTTGATCGCGGCCATGACCTTATCAATCACGATATAGGATTGGTTCGCAGGTGCGGGGCCAATATGCACGGCCTCGTCGGCCATTTTGACATGCAGCGCATTGCGATCCGCGTCGGAATAAATGGCGACCGTTTTGATCCCCATCTTCTTGGCGGTCTTGATGACGCGGCAGGCGATCTCGCCACGGTTAGCAATCAGGATTTTCTTGAACATGAGGATGGTCCTTCAAAAGCAAAACCGCCGCGCGCAGGGCTGACCTGCGGCGGCGGTTTCAATTGTTTTTGTCGTGTTGAGAAAGGCGACCTTAGAGGTCGTTTGCAAGTGCGCCGATGAGGCCGCCAGCAAGTGCGCCTTCAACGCAGTTGTTGTTGCCGATAGTTTCGCCAGCAATACAGCCAGCGCCGGCGCCAACGAGTGCCCGCTCTGCGTCGTTCTCGAGGCAAGCGGTGAGGGAAAGCATTGCAGTTGCAGCGATGATCCAGGATGTCTTAAGCATGATTTTCTGCCCTTATTAGGTGTTATAATGCAAGCAGATTCGGCTAATCCAAGCGGAAACGCAAGGCCCGCCAACACCCTCAAGCCATTTTTCGCCACAGTGCAAAAAGGGGCGACCGGTAAGCGCCAATGTGACGCAAACCGGTCAAGGGAAGGGTAACAGTTCAGACAATCTACAACAGAGGAAATGGGTTGGCGCTCTGCTGCACCATCAGCATCGCACGCCTCACGCGCCGCTGAAAAGCGCGCCGTGATTTGCCGCGCAAAATCGGCCATATCCTGCCGGATCGACATATGTTTACGCAGGAATTGGCCCATCAGCGCCACTTGATTTCTGGAAAGCTAATCGCGGCAACTTTCACATCTATCCGCAGCATCGCGTCATAGCTTGCGGGATCAAACGGATCTTCGGCAGGCACGACTTCGCGGCCGAAAAGCCAGCTCAGACGCCCCGCATCCAGATTGCCGCGCACAAAGGGCTCTTCGCCGAAATGTTCATAGAGCGCTTGCATGAAGCCCGCATCAGCCCGTTTATCGGGCGGACGACGATCCGGATAACGGATGCGCTGCGTAATCTCGGTTGCACCGTCTTTATTGTCGCGACGGATCACAAACTGAAAATCAGTGCCCGCCAAACGCCCCGGAAATCCACGGTGTTTTTCCATATCAAAACTCTTCCCAAACACAGGCGTCGGCCACGCGGCGAAACGGCTGAAAATATTGAACAATCTCCGTGGGCGCACCAAAAGGCACTTCAGCGGCCGACACCGAGATCACGAGTTGGGATACATCCGATCCGGCTTGGGTCAAGGCCGGAAGCGCCACTTGGGCACAAACATAGTCGATATCCTCCACGATATCCTCAAAGCCCACGCCACCTGCAATCTCGGGCAACACAAAACGGAACCGCCCCATGTCGTCTTCGATGATCACGTCAAAAAGGGACAGCACACGCCCCGACGGCACCGCGATCTGTTGCGCCGTGACGGGCACTGCCAAAAGGCTTGCTATGATCGCCAAGTACCGAATGGGCCTGTCCTTCTTTCGTTTGATCCAAATTACCTTTGGGGGGCACCCCCCGCCCGTCTAAATCACAGCGGAATGTTGTCGTGTTTCTTCCAGGGGTTCTGCAAAGACTTGCCACGCAAGGAGGCAAATGCCCGACACACACGTTTGCGCGTCGAATGCGGATAAATCACCTCGTCAATGAAACCGCGCTCGGCGGCCACAAACGGATTCGCAAAGCGGTCTTCATAATCCTTGGTGTGCTGGGCGATCCTCTCGGCATCGCCCAAATCCGCGCGGTGAATAATCTCGGTGGCGCCCTTGGCCCCCATCACCGCGATTTCGGCTGTGGGCCATGCGTAGTTAAAGTCGCCGCGCAAATGCTTGGATGCCATTACGTCATAGGCACCACCGTAGGCCTTTCGCGTGATCACGGTCACTTTTGGCACGGTCGCTTCGCCATAGGCAAACAACAGTTTCGCGCCGTGCTTGATCACGCCGCCATATTCCTGTGACGTTCCGGGCAAAAAGCCAGGCACATCGACAAGCGTCAGGATAGGGATTTCAAATGCATCACAGAACCGCACGAACCGCGCCGCCTTGCGAGAGCTGTCGATATCCAGACAGCCAGCCAGAACAGTCGGCTGGTTGGCCACAACTCCGACAGTCGAGCCTTCCAAACGGATAAAACCCGTGAGGATATTTTTCGCAAAATCTTCCTGAATTTCGTAAAAATCACCCTCATCCGCCAGCTTATGAATAAGTTCTTTCATATCGTAAGGAGTGTTGGCGTTATCGGGGATCAGCGTATCGAGGCTCTGATCAATGCGATTCACATCGTCAAAGAACGGGCGTACAGGCGGTTTCGCCTTGTTGTTGAGCGGCAAGAAATCCACCAAGCGGCGGCATTCAGCCAAGGCCTCGACGTCATTCTCGAATGCACCATCGGCAACAGATGACTTCTTGGTATGGGTGGAAGCCCCGCCCAATTCTTCTGCCGTCACTACTTCATTGGTGACTGTCTTGACCACATCAGGGCCCGTCACAAACATATAAGAGCTGTCTTTGACCATGAATATGAAGTCGGTCATCGCAGGGCTATAGACCGCGCCACCTGCGCAAGGGCCCATGATCAGGCTGATTTGCGGGACGACACCGGAGGCCATGATATTGCGCTGGAACACTTCGGCATAACCCGCAAGCGAGGCCACACCTTCCTGAATACGTGCACCGCCGGAATCGTTGATCCCGATCACTGGCGCGCCATTTTGCATCGCCATATCCATGATCTTGCAGATTTTCTGGGCGTGGGTCTCGGAGAGCGAGCCGCCAAACACCGTGAAGTCCTGGCTGAACACATAGACCATCCGGCCATTGATCGTGCCCCAGCCAGTGACAACACCGTCACCCGCAGGGCGCTGTTTTTCCATGCCGAAATCCGTGCAACGGTGTGCCACGAACATGTCGAACTCTTCAAAAGAGCCATCATCAAGCAGCAATTCAATGCGCTCGCGGGCGGTCAACTTGCCTTTGGCATGCTGTGCGTCGATCCGTTTTTCGCCGCCACCAAGGCGGGCCACGGCGCGACGGGTTTCAAGCTCTTGCAATACGTCCATGTGAGACTCTCCCAAATATCAGGGCGATCCTAGCGAGCAGTTCTCAAGAGGGGAAGCAGGAAACGGGATATTTGCAAAGCAAACACTTCGCAAAATTTATTTTTTGCAAATTTGTTAATTTTTGACCCGATGGTCAGAGCCAATGGACAGAGGCATAGCCGAGGATTAGATCATTGCCATGACAACACCTCCTATCGTGCGGTTTTTAGACCGAAGCACCCCGCCCCATATCGCGACGCTGATATTGATCGCCGGCATTTCCGCGCTCAATATGTCGATTTTCCTGCCCAGTTTGCAAGCGATGGCGAGCTATTTCGAGACCGACTACGCGACGATGCAATTT
>CBFHTU010000033.1:26203-28065 GCA_965658825.1 Yoonia sp. | reverse complement strand
GCTGTGGACGAAGACGCAATGCGCGACGAAGCTTAATTTAGCTTTTTCAAAGACTTACGAGGGCCGCGCGAGAAATCGTGCGGCCCTTTGATTTGGGACCTGCTGAAAGTAGACCGCGCTGTCTTAGTGATCGCAACCACTGACTTTCATCAACCGCCCCGCGTTCGCTGATGGTAGGTTGGTCATTTAATGACCAAGCAGGAAACTCACAGGCGCAATGGACATTTCAAAAATCATCACCGCTCTGATCGCCGCCACCTCCCCCTTGATAATGCAACCTGCCGCGGCCGCCGAGATCACCTGTAGTGCCGCGAACGTCACCGTAACCTATCAACAGGTCGAAAATGCGGCTATCGCATGTGCTGCCGTGCAACAAACTATGGCCCAGTTTGAAACATGCGGCCTGCCTCCGTTAATCAATCCCATTTCGCTCAACATCGTCGAAGCCTTACAGGCCGGATATGTCGGCCTCTATCACTTAGGCAAAGACAAAATCGAGGTGCTCTCACCCTCCGCAATGCTGGAAAGATGGAACGCAGACAGCGCATTTTCAGGCGTCGACATTACTACATTCTTCAAAAGCGCCATAACCCATGAATTATCACATGCTGCCACGGATGACATCCCCTGCCCATTTGCATCATGCATGGCGAGGGATGAATACATCGCCTATGCAATGCAAGTTTTGTCTTTGGATCCTGATGCTCTGTCAGCATTCGAAGAGACCTCTCACATCGACAGATTGATTTCGACAGATGAACTTTCTCCGGCGATTATGTTCATGGCCCCCAATCTATTTGCGCAAAAGGTCTGGGCACATTTTCAGCAACGCGATGACGGTTGTGCATTCATTGGACAGCTGGTGCGTGGTGAGAGTATCATCGACATCGCTCCGTTCTGAGGGAAAATCGCAAAAATCGAAGAACCCAACACAAAAAAGGGCGCCCGATTGGGGCGCCCTCTTTCGTAAAATCGCTGTGAGACTTACTCTTCTTCGAGCTTCTCAACGGCCTTTTGCAGATCGTCTTTGCTCGCGGACTTTTCGGTCACTGTGGCGTTCTCAAGGATGTGGTCGACGACCTTATCCTCAAACATCGGCGCCTGAAGCTGCTGACGGAACTGAGCGTTTTGCTGAACGAATTCAAAGAATTGACGCTCTTGGCCAGGGTACTGGCGCGCTTGGTTCATGATCGCTTGGGTCATTTCAGAATCGGTCACCTTGACCTCTGCTTTTTGGCCGATATCAGCCAACAACAGGCCTAACTTCACGCGGCGCTGGGCCAATGTGTTGTGCTCGTCTGTTGGGGTGATTTCTGGGTGATCATGGCCCTGAACATCCGGGTTCTCTTCATGCCACAACTGGTGCGCAATCTGGTTGGCCTCTGCTTCAACCAAAGAGGTTGGCAGATCAAAAGACACAGCCTTGTCCAATGCATCGAGCAAAGCACGCTTTGTCACTGCGCGGGACGCGCCGCTATATTCGGCTTCCAAGCGCTCGGTGATCTGCGTTTTGAGCGCCTCGAGGTCTTCTGCGCCGAACTTCTTGGCCAGCTCGTCGTCAAGCTCTGGTGACTTCGAAGCACGCACTTCTTTGACTGTGCAAGAGAACACAGCCTCTTTGCCAGCAAGATGAGCCGCTTGGTATTCCGCAGGGAACGTCACAGTTACATCTTTTTCTTCGCCCGCTTTAACCTTCAAAAGGCCCTCTTCAAAGCCGGGGATGAAAGAGTTGGACCCCAGTACAAGCGGATAGTCTTCCGCAGTGCCGCCTTCAAACGCTTCACCGTCAACTTTGCCAACAAAGTCGATGACCACTTGGTCGCCGTCTTTTGCCAAGCCGCCCTTTTTTTCGTAAGTCACAG
>CBFHTU010000033.1:0-26193 GCA_965658825.1 Yoonia sp. | reverse complement strand
TATCGAGGGCTTCTTTGACTGATTCTTCGTCGGCTGCGACCTTGATACGGTCCAGCGTGATCGCTTTGAAGTCGACCGCAGGGACGTTAGGCAGGCACTCGTAAGAGACATTCACGATAACGTCGTTGCCCTCTTTCCAGTCTGCATCATCCATTTTCATTTCAGGCTGCATTGCAGGACGATCACCGGATTTCTCCATGTGCTCTTGCATCGCGCCATCGATGGCTTCCTGCATCGCTTCGCCCAAAACGCGTGGGCCAAACTGCTTGCGCATCATCGCCATAGGCACTTTGCCCTTGCGAAAGCCCTTCATTTCAACGTCTGGCTGGGCTTCTTTCAGCTTTTCGATAACTTTAGCGTCCAGTTCGGCCGCAGTGACCGTGATCGCGTAACCGCGCTTGAGGCCTTCGTTCAGGGTCTCTTTAACCTGCATGGGTCTTCCTTTTTTCTTCTCATAATATGGTGCGGGTGAAGGGACTCGAACCCCCACGCCTTGCGGCGCCAGAACCTAAATCTGGTGCGTCTACCAATTCCGCCACACCCGCGCACTCATAAGGGCAGGAAAATCCTGCCCCAACGTTGCGCGCTGTCTAACAAAGCCGCAACTAAGATGCGAGAGGAAAATGACGATTCCAGCCCGCGCAAATCATCATCCTTCCCAGTGGCCGTTTTGCGTCGCAGTATTGACGCCCGTAATTCAAATCCTCAGCCGCTCAGGGCGAAAAAGGGTACTTTCCCCATATTTTCAACGGATAAACGTGAAAATGTTGCGCCCTGACTGTGTTTAACAATGGCAACACTTGGGCAGCGCGATGAAAATTACCCCAAAAATGGCGGGACGCTAACACTTTCTTGCCTTATTTAGGGGACACTAATTGAGGCAGAAATCAGCAAGAGCGGGAAACACGCCATGCACATGGGAACGATCACACGCACAGCGCAAGCTGACGCAGTCAAAACACTCGAATCTGGTATTTGCGCCGGGACAACGATTATGACACTGGACGGCGAAGTTCCGGTTGAACATTTGTCCGTTGGCGACCGGATCATCACCCGCGACAGCGGCATGTCCATCATCAAGGTGATCGTGTCACGCGACGTGAAGATGCAGCCCGTCCGCATCAAAGCTGGCTCGCTTGGCCACACCCGCCCCGACCGTGACATGATCGTGGCGCCCGGCACCCGCATTCACATCCGCGACTGGCGCGCTGAGGCCCTGTTTGGCGCTGCGGCTGCCACCGTCGAGGCAACCCGACTGATCGACGGCGAGTTTCTGGCCGAACTTCCTGCCCGTGACCTGAAAGTCTACGACCTGATCTTTGATCGCGAGCACATTCTTTACGCTGACGGCGTCGAAATCGTATCTGCTGCCGTCTAAATCCCAACAATATTCTTTGATGGATGCCGCCTTCTTTTCAAGGTGGCATTTTTCGTTTTCACCCACTTGTTTCAGGTCTCCTGACGTCGCCCCCCCAACGGGTTCTTAAATTGCACAAATTGACGTCAGTGCGCTTAATTTTTATGCAGATGTATGTTTTTCCGGCAATTCATATCCCGCCAGCACGCCCTTCGAATTGTCCCGGCCCCTGAGAAATGGTCTCTCCGCTCTAACAGTTACCTTAGGGGAGTCGCAGCCATGAAAAAAATCGAAGCGATCATTAAGCCATTCAAACTGGACGAAGTGAAAGAGGCCCTTCAAGACGTCGGCGTACAGGGGCTCTCTGTTGTCGAGGTCAAAGGCTTTGGCCGCCAGAAAGGCCATACAGAGCTTTACCGTGGTGCTGAATATGTCGTCGATTTTCTGCCCAAGGTGAAAATCGAAGTTGTATTGCAAGACGACCAAGTTGACGCTGCGATCGAAGCTATTGTTGCTGCGGCCAAAACTGACAAAATCGGCGACGGCAAGATTTTTGTATCGACCGTTGAACAGGCGATTCGTATCCGGACTGGTGAGTTCGGCGACGACGCGCTCTAAGAATTTCTCAAGACACGAAAAAGGGATCCCCACATGACCGTTGCAAACGTTCTTAAACTGATGAAAGACGAAGAAGTCGATTATGTCGACATTCGTTTCACCGACCCAAAAGGCAAGCTCCAGCACGTGACTGTTGTTGCCGACCTCGTTGACGAAGACTTCCTTGAAGAAGGCTTCATGTTCGACGGTTCCTCCATCGCTGGCTGGAAATCCATCGACAAATCAGACATGAAATTGATCCCGGACACTGAATCTGTTTATGTGGACCCCTTCTATGCTGAGAAAACGATCTGCATTCACTGCAACGTCGTGGAGCCAGACACAGGCGAAGCCTATGACCGCGACCCGCGCGGCACAGCGGAAAAGGCAGAAGCTTACCTGAAGTCCACAGGTATCGGCGACACAGCTTATTTCGGCCCAGAAGCCGAATTCTTTGTGTTCGACGACGTGCGCTTTCAGGTTTCCATGAACAAAGTGTCCTACCAGGTTGACGCCATCGACGGCGCTTGGAACTCTGACACAGAGTTTGAGATGGGCAACACCGGCCACCGTCCAGGTATCAAAGGCGGCTACTTCCCAGTGAACCCGATCGACGACGCACAAGACATGCGCGGCGAGATGCTGTCCACCATGAAGCGCATGGGCATGAAGGTTGACAAGCACCACCACGAAGTTGCGTCTTGCCAGCACGAGCTTGGCCTGATCTTCGGGACGATGACAAAGCAAGCTGACGAAATCCAAAAGTACAAATACGTTGTGCACAACGTCGCTCAGGCCTACGGCAAGTCCGCGACATTCATGCCAAAGCCAATCTCTGGCGACAACGGCACAGGTATGCACGTGAACATGTCCATCTTCAAAGATGGTAAGCCATTGTTTGCAGGCGACAAATACGCTGACTTGTCTCAGGAAGCGCTGTATTTCATCGGCGGTATCCTCAAGCACGCGAAATCCCTGAACGCGATCACAAACCCAACGACGAACTCTTACAAGCGTTTGATCCCCGGTTTTGAGGCCCCTGTTTTGCGCGCTTACTCCGCATCCAACCGGTCCGGTTGCGTT
The DNA here is from genome assembly GCA_965658825.1 of Yoonia sp. Lineage (GTDB taxonomy): Bacteria > Pseudomonadota > Alphaproteobacteria > Rhodobacterales > Rhodobacteraceae > Yoonia. The sequence continues at coordinate 23,156 of CBFHTU010000033.1, read as the reverse complement.
CGTATTCCATGGGCTGAAAACCCAAAGGCCAAGCGCGTTGAAGCACGCTTCCCGGATCCAGCAGCAAACCCATACCTTTGCTTCGCAGCATTGCTGATGGCTGGCCTCGACGGCATCAAGAACAAGATCGACCCGGGTGCGGCGTCTGACAAAGACCTCTACGACCTGCCACCAGAAGAGCTCGCTGGCATTCCAACAGTTTGCGGCTCCTTGCGTGAAGCTCTGCAAGAGCTTGAAGCGGATCACGATTATCTGTTGCAGGGCGACGTGTTCACCAAGGGCCAGCTCGAAGGCTACATGGCGATCAAATGGGAAGAAGTGTACGCTTACGAGCACACACCACACCCAATCGAGTACAAGATGTACTATTCCTGCTGATCGCAGGGCATTGGACACAAAATCGGGCGCCTTCGGGCGCCCTTTTTTATGCGTCCCGTCACCTGCGCCATGATTGCAGCGGAAACAGACGCGGAAATGTCGAGAATAGGCCTGACAGCCCTGCCCTTTGCATCTGACGATCAGATCAAATTGGGAGGCCTCAGATGACGACCCACTACCGCGATACCCGCAAGATTGATCCAACCCGTGGCGCGACACTCGCGGACGGTAGCCTCAACAACGACGACCGCGTCGAGATCGGACCGACGCAGCTTGCCTATAATGAATGGGCGGCCGCAGGGCTGATCCTGCCCAACCTGCCCGCGATGCGCGCCTTTCGCCATAAGCGCTTGGTCGATGCGGTGAACGCGCGGGGCTATGGCGGCATTCTGATGTTCGACCCGCTCAACATCCGCTACGCCACCGACAGCACCAACATGCAGCTTTGGAACACGCATAATGCGTTTCGCGCCTGTCTGGTTTGCGCCGACGGCTATATGGTCGTTTGGGACTACAAAAACGCAATGTTCCTGAGTAAGTTCAACCACTTGGTAGCCGAACAACGCTCTGGCGCCGATCTGTTTTACTTTGATCGTGGCGACCGCATTGATGTGGCGGCCGACGAATTCTCGCGCCAAGTTGTCGATCTGATTGCAGAGCACGCGGGCGGCAATATGCGCCTTGGCGTCGATAAGATAATGATCCACGGGCTGCGTGCATTAGAGGCGCAGGGCTTTGATGTCATCCCCGGCGAGGAACTGACCGAAAAGGCCCGATCGATCAAAGGCCCTGACGAAATTTTGGCCATGCGCTGCGCCAGCAACGCCTGCGAAGTCGCCTGCGCCGAGATGGAAAAGGCCGCCCGCGCGGGCGTGCCGCAGGGCAATATGTCGGAGGATGACATCTGGGCGGTGCTACATGCCGAAAACATCCGGCGCGGTGGCGAATGGATCGAGACGCGGCTCTTGTCATCGGGTCCGCGCACCAATCCGTGGTTTCAGGAATGCGGTCAGCGGATCGTGCAAAACAACGAGATCGTGGCCTTTGATACCGATCTTGTCGGCGCGTATGGCATCTGCATTGATATCAGCCGCACATGGTGGATTGGCGATCAGAGGCCGCGCGCAGATATGATCGAGGCGATGAAGATCGGCGTGGAACATATTGAAACCAATATGCAAATGCTGCGAGCGGGTGTGAACGTGCAAGACCTGAGCCGTGGCTGTCACAAATTGCCCGACAAGTATCATGCGCTCAAATACGGCTGCCTGATGCACGGCGTTGGATTGTGCGATGAATGGCCGCTCGTGGCCTACCCCGACCAGATGGTCGAGGGCGCTTTTGATTATGAGTTGGAAGCGGGAATGACGCTTTGCGTTGAGGCGCTGATTAGCCCTGAAGGTGGCGATTTCTCGATCAAGCTGGAAGATCAGGTACTGATTACAGAAAACGGGTTCGAGAACCTGACGAAATATCCACATGATTCGGCCCTGATGGGTCAATAAAAAAGGCGCGAACCATTGCAGGTTCGCGCCTTCATCTATGTGAGGGGACCGTGGCTTAGCCGCGGAACTTCTGAACGCCTTTCCAGAGCGCTGGCAGAACCATCGCCGCCAGTGCCAGCTTCAATGCATCACCGATCAGGAAGGGTGTGATCCCCCACGCAAGGACCTGTGCGCTGCCTGCGTCAGGGTAGATCGCGGCCAACCAAGCAAGGCCCGGAATGTAGATCAAGGCGTTGCCTGCAAGCATCGCCAGAGCCATTTTCCCAAAAGAGCGGTCCCAGCCCGCGCGTGCAGCAAAGCCAAGCGCCAAAGTGGCCAAAACGTAGCCCACAAGGTAGCCGCCAGTGCCTCCCATCATGTAAGCGATGCCAGCCTTTTCTGCGGAAGAGCCTGCAAAAACGTCAAAGCCTGCCATGCCGACAAGCATATAGCCGAGGATGGTCACAAGGCCCAAACGTGGGCCATAAGCCGCACCCAGTGTCAGAACAGCGAATGTGCCCATGGTAATTGGCACGGGCCACATCGGGATCGCGATTTTCGCGGAGATTGCGAGGGCTGCGATACCGGACACAACGAGCATCGCCTGCTTGGCGAGCTGGAGGCCGCCTTCCTTGCGCGCAAACGCTTCTACGAGAGTTTTGTCATTCAATGCGAGGGCCATGCCGCTCTCCTTGTTGTTAACTTTGTCATATGTTTGCCCGACGTTGGGGCAACACGCAAGTCTGGTTGCGCTCTCAGGCGCGCCTGTAATGGGTGATTGAGGTATATTCTTTGTGCGGCCCTGTAACGACCCATGCAGCAGACCAAGCGGGCCAGCGCATGAAATCATAGGTCACATTATACCAGTCCGCGCCACACAAGTGGCTGGTGCCTATAGCAGACCCGTCGGGGGTAAAGCTATGAAACGGCTTGCCATCGGCAAAGCGCACAGCAATGTCACTCTCTTGTTCGTCCCAAAGGTAGCTGCGCTCGGCCTGCAAAGTGGTGCCTGTGACAAGCGTCAGCGTGCCAGCCTCTTTATAAAGCAGCCCTGCCCCGTTTTGTGAAAACGAAGCGCGGCCTGTCATCCCGCCGCCTTGCCCGTATTTGGCGTCTGTGATTTGGCGCGAAATCTGCCAATCACCGAAGAAATCTGTAAGCGTAAGAATGGTTTTTCCCTCTCTTTACCTTGAGACATGCAGCAATGCCCCTTATGACCCGTCCTTAACTGCTGCCCAATCACAAAATAAGGTCTGCCCATATGATCCCGCGTTATTCCCGCCCTGAAATGGTTGCTATCTGGTCGCCAGAGACAAAATTCAAGATTTGGTACGAGATCGAGGCGCACGCCTGTGATGCGATGGCCGATCTGGGTGTGATCCCGCGCGAGAATGCCGACGCGGTCTGGAAAGCCAAAGACGTCGAGTTCGATGTGGCCCGCATTGACGAGATTGAAGCTGTCACCAAGCACGACGTGATCGCGTTTCTGACCCACTTGGCCGAACACGTTGGCTCTGACGAGGCTCGCTTTGTACACCAAGGCATGACTTCTTCGGATGTGCTTGATACCTGCTTGAATGTGCAATTGGTGCGTGCCTCTGATCTGTTGATCGCGGGTCTGGACCGCGTGCTTGCCGCGCTCAAAATGCGCGCGATGGAACATAAGGACACGCCCCGCATCGGTCGCTCCCACGGTATCCATGCGGAACCGACCACTATGGGTCTGACGTTTGCGCGTTTCTATGCCGAGATGGACCGCAACCGCGCGCGTCTGGTCAATGCCCGTGCAGAAATCGCGACGGGGGCTATTTCTGGCGCCGTCGGCACCTTTGCAAACATCGACCCGCGCGTGGAAGAGCATGTCTGCGCCAAGCTTGGCCTGTCACCAGAGCCGATCTCGACGCAAGTGATCCCGCGCGACCGTCATGCGATGTTCTTTGCCACGTTAGGTGTTGTAGCCTCGGGTATCGAGAATATCGCCACTGAAATCCGCCACATGCAGCGCACCGAAGTACTTGAGGGCGCTGAATATTTCAGCGTTGGTCAAAAGGGATCGTCCGCGATGCCGCACAAAAAGAACCCGATCCTGACCGAAAACCTGACAGGCCTTGCCCGTCTGGTGCGTATGTCGGTGATCCCTGCCATGGAGAACGTGGCGCTATGGCACGAGCGCGATATTTCGCACTCTTCCGTGGAACGCGCGATTGGCCCCGACACCACGATCACGCTTGATTTCGCACTCAACCGTCTGGCGGGCGTGGTCGAAAAAATGATCATCTATCCCGAGAACATGATGGCGAATATGCATAAGTTCCGCGGGCTGATCATGTCGCAACGCGTGCTTCTTGCCCTGACCCAAGCTGGCGTGAGCCGCGAGGATGCTTATCGCTTTGTGCAGCGTAATGCATTGAAAGTTTGGGACAATAACGCTGACTTCAAGACCGAATTGCTCGCCGACGAAGACGTGCGCAAGGCGCTTTCTGCTGAAGACATCGAAGAGAAATTCGACCTTGGCTATCACACCAAACATGTCGATACGATTTTCAAACGGGTGTTTGGCGAAAGCTAAATCTTGCAGGGCCTGCCGCAGATGATGCGGCAGGCCCTTTTCACTAGGCAACCGACGGCGCATGAAGCGGTTGCGGTCGTGGACGGTGCGTGGCCTTGGGGACAGCGGGTATCGTGCGCATCGCAGGCATCGCCAGCACGGCATACCGTCGGCCATCGCCTTCGTTCAGATAAGGCTCTCCGATCCGCTCTGCCGCAAACCCCAGTTGCCGCAAAGCCCGCATCAGCGCCAGAGGCGACAAGGACATCAGACGTTCAGCTCCGTTTTCGGCCGCGACCTCCACCAACCCCTGCACGATCAAACCCAGACACATACTGCGGTCGGCATGGGTATCAACGTCATTAGACATCACCAGACGCGTGCATTCCCACATTGCCTCGGTCTCGACGTTTGCGGCCATGACGCTGGGGGGAATATCGATCAGTTTCCCCTTGAGTGCGTCGCGAAGCATATAGCTGTGACTGCCCCATTTTGCGGTCGTCGCCATCGCCCGCGCCCCGCCAATGACCTCGCCGTCCCGTAGCACGAGCGCATAATGCGCCGTCGGATTGTCATATTGATCCATCTCGACGTTGTCGTCATGCGGAATGTCCCAGCCAAGCTCATCCACGAAGAACCGCTTGCGTAACTTGAGAAAGTCGTAAAACGCCGAGCCGTGCATGTGAAGATCCGCGAGCGTGAAAGTAATGAGTTCCATGTTTCCCCCTTTAGGCGAAGTTATTTCGCCTTTGCATCCTGTGATTGTAGTGCGAATGCACCACAATTTGGATACCGAAGTGGCATTAAGACATGGTTAACTAATTACGACAGGCGCCTTCAGATAAGGCCGTATTGCCCCGCGAGCGCGGCGGCTTGAGTGCCTGTCTTGGCCCCGAGTTTCAATTTGGCATTTTTTAGCCGTTGCTTGACCGCGCCCTCGGTCACGCCAATAATATGCGCGATTTCCTTGAGCCTTTTTCCGTCCCGCACCATGCCAAGGGCCTCTAATTCGGCCATCGTCAGATTTGTCGGGGGCGCCATTTCCGCGTGCCGCCGCACAACGTAAGCGTGCAGTAACTTCGTCTCGAGGTCCGTGAATTCACGGTCTGCTCGTGCAAAGGAACCAAATGACCTCTGCCCCTCTTTATTCCCGTCAAACACAGAAACAGCCACCCCGTGGCGCAATCCGAAAGATTTGGCCTGGGTCAGAATGTTATGGGGGTCGTCAAGCGCAAGTTTGCCCCATGTGACCGTGCCGACGTTGGCATAGACCCATCGCATGATCGGATCGAACAGCATAAACCGTTTGTGTGTATAGTGATCGACCCAATCCGCAGGAAGTTCATTCACCTCTTCAACCGGAAACGCAAAGCCGATACGTAGCGCGATATAATGCCCTGCCGGTGCGATTGTCTGGATCTGATGGGGTTCAAGCCGACTATTCATATAAACCATTTGTTAATGACACTGTACAAAAACACATATTGCATTCAATTCTCGTTCCTTGGAAATTCGCCGCAAGGTTGTATCATACCAGTATGTCGTTCACGTCAACTTTCGCAATAAAAAAAGAAGGCCGTCGCATTTGGCACAACAAATCGAAATCCGCAACACGCTTGCAAAGCTCCAACATTTGTCATCAAGGGGCTTTGCTCTGGCATTTCATGTGCGCTATACAACGCCGAGCTTTCTGTTTCAAACCTATCCGAAGTCTTGGCTGGATTATTATTCGCAAAACGGGCTGGTGTTATCCGATCCGACGGTGGCTTGGGGGTTTGAAAACACAGGCGCAATCAGGTGGTCTGTTCTGGCCTACAGCGATACTGCGGAAGTGCTCAAGAAGGCTGCCGAATTTGATCTCAATTTTGGCCTGACCTGCGCGATTGACGACGGCCCACACCGCAGCATCGGCAGCTTCGCGCGGGGCGACCGCGAGTTTAACGATGATGAAAGCGCACTCTTGGTTGCCGAAATGGCAAAGTTGCACAAGCTGACCGCAGACCTCAAGACCCTTTCTCCGGAAACGGCGGCGCAATTGCGGATGATGTCGGTTCAATTTACACATACTTAAGGCTCTGTTGACGCTTCATTTATCACTTTTGTGGCAAGTTCATCTTCATGAATATTGCTGCACTCCCTCCGTCCGAATCGCAAAAGCCTGCTTTGACGCGCAAGCGCAAGGCGGCGATGATCGTCCAACTATTGATTGGCGATGGGGGTAAACTTGCCCTCTCACAATTACCCGAAGATTTGCAGAGGCTTCTGGCGCGTGAAGTCGGCGCCATTCGCCTGATCGATCGCACGACCGTCAATTCCGTCGCCGAAGAGTTCGCAAAACAGTTGGGCGACGTGGGGCTATCGTCGCCTGGCGGTGCAGATAGCGCGATCGAGGCGCTCTCGGCCCACCTGAGCCCAGATCTGGCCACCAAGCTGCGCGCCGAAATGGGTGCCGCCAAGAACGGCGACCCTTGGCCGATGATTGTGGCGCTTCCCGATGAGGGCATACTGGCGATCATGCGGAGCGAAAGTGTAGAGGTCTGCGCGATCACACTCTCGAAATTGCCTGTGTCCAAGGCGGCCACGGTCCTTGAAAAACTGCCTGGTGATCAGGCGCGTCGCATTACCTATGCGATATCCCAGACCGAAAATATTGCGCCCGATGCCGTCAAACGCATTGGTGCCGCCCTTGTGCAGGAACATTGCACCAAAAAGACCCTCGCATTTGAAAAGGCCCCTGTCGCCCGTGTCGGCGCGATCCTCAACTCCAGCCCCGCCCAAACGCGCGACTCCGTCCTCGAGGGGCTTGGCACGGATGATCCGGTTTTTGCAGATAGTGTGCGCAAGGCCATTTTTACGTTCAAGGATATTCCAAGCCGGTTGGTGCCCACAGATGTGCCCGCCTGTATTCGCGGCGTCGATGCCGCAGAACTGTCAACGGCAATTGCAGCGGCACTGGCTGGCGACGACGACTTGGTTGCCTCCGCAGAATTCATCCTTGCCAATATTTCACAACGGATGGCGGGCCAAATCCGCGAAGACGCCGCAGAGAAAGGTGCCGTCAAAGGTAAGGCTGCCGAAGAAGCGATGCGCGTCGTCTCTTCGGCCATCCGAAGTTTGGTTGACGAAGGGACCATCACGCTTGTTTCAGATGAGGAGGAAGACGAGGACGCTTAAGCGATAGACAGCTCTTGGCCCTGTGGCTAAGCTCCGCCCATGAGAGATGAAAACAAAGACTTTGATGGCCGACGCTGGCATGACATGGGCGGCCTTGATGCGGGTGATGTGCCGCGCGCGGATCATGATTTTGCCCTGTGGGAAAAGCGTGTCGACGCCTTGATGATCATTTGCTCAAGCAAGGGCCATTTTACAGTGGACGGTTTACGCCGGGTTCTGGAAGATATGCCACCCGCAAGCTTTGACGAGATGAGTTATTACGAACGCTGGATTATGTCGATTGCACAAAACCTTGTGGAAGACGGCGTCATTACAAATGCCGAATTGGGCCGTCGGATTACGGCGGTGCAACAGCGCGGTCTGACATATGGCGAGGCCGCACATGGGTGAAAAGGTCCGCGTCCGCCCTGATGTGCCACCCGGTCACATCCGCACGCCGGCCTATTTGCGCGGGAAGATCGGCGTGATTGAACGCACACTTGGCCCGTTTCCTAATCCCGAGCAGCTTGCTTACCGCAGGCAGGGTGAGGCACTACCGCTGCACCGCGTGCGCTTCACCATGGCCGCTGTCTGGGGTGCCCGCGCCGAGCACCCGACCGATACGATTGAAGCCGAGATTTACGGCCATTGGCTGGAGCCCGTCTGATGCCACATGATCACCACGAGCACCTGTCGCCTTCGGGGCACCCCTTTCGGGCCGACAACGACGTCCCGCTCACCTATTGGCAAGCCATGGAAATCGCAGTGCGCGAGCTTCTGATTGAAAAGGGCGTGACGACGGCGGCCGAAATCACTGGCCAAATCGACACGATGGATGCCCGCACGCCCGCAAATGGTGCGGCAGTTGTCGCCCGTTTCTGGACCGATCCAGCATTTCGGGACGCCATGCGCACCGACGCGAGCGCCGCCACCCGCGAAATGGGTTTCGACATCGGCCCGATGAAGCTCATCGCGGTGGAAAGCACGGCAGAATTGCACAACATCGTCGTTTGCACGCTATGCTCATGCTACCCACGCAATCTTCTCGGTCTGCCGCCCGACTGGTATAAATCACGTGCCTATCGCGCCCGCACAGTGCGCGAACCGCGGAGTGTTTTGGCCGAATTTGGCGTTGTTCTCCCCGCCAGCACACAGGTGCGCGTACACGACAGCACCGCCGATATGCGCTATATCGTGATCCCTGCCCGACCCGCCGGCACGCAGGATTGGACCCAAGAGGCACTGGCCGCACTCGTGACCCGTGACAGCATGATTGGCACAGGTCTTGCCAAATCGTCCGAGGCTCTTGCCTGACCCCGCCCGCGCCCGTATCTGATGCCCATGTCTGACGCACCAGAAATCACGGGTAGTTTTGCCGACCGCATCGTTGACCGCATATTGCGCGGCCTGATCGGTGCGGCCTTGCGCCTGCCTTACGAGCGTCGGGTCGCCTTTATGGGCGCGCTGGTGCGGCGTGTGATCGGCCCGCTCTTCGGATATTGCAAGCGCGCACAGACCAATCTTGCGATGGTCTATCCTGACATGCCCCCCAAGGACCGCCGCGATCTCGCCGATGCCGTTTGCGACAACTTTGGCCGCACTCTGATCGAGAATTACAGTTGGGCAGAATTTGACACGCGGTTGGCCGCCACAAAAGCCACAGGCGCGGGCCTCTCCGCGATCGCTGATGCCAAGGCGGCGGGCCGCCCCGTTATTTTCGTGACCGGCCATTTTGGCAATCACGAGGCCCCGCGCCACGTTCTGACCCAGATGGGCTATGATATCGGCGGGCTTTATCGCCCGATGACGAACCCGTACTTCAATGAACACTATGCGCGCACCATGACCGCTTGGGGCGGACCCGTTTTCGCCCAAGGCCGCCGCGGCACGATGGGATTTGTGCGTCACCTGAAAGAAGGCGGCATGGGCACGCTCTTGTTTGATGTCTCGGCGCGCGACGGGGTCATGCTCGATTTTATGGGTCATCCTGCCAGCACGATGACCTCCGCGGCCGACATGGCGCTCAAGCTCGATGCTCTGGTTATCCCCTACTTCGGGGTTCGCCGCGCGGACGGCCTGTCGTTTGATGTGATCGTGCAAGCCCCGATCCCGCTCGCAGACCCGATTGTCATGATGAAAGACATGACCGATCGCCTGTCTGCCATGATCACAGCCCACCCCGAGCAATGGTTTTGGGTCCATCGCCGGTGGAAAACCTACCCGAAACCCTAGCGGATTTCAGCGGCCGCGAGAATCGGGCCAAAGTGGTTGTTTTGCACGATCACGACGACGGGATCATTGCCGTCCACTTGCGTCTCTAGCCGCAACGGCGCGACGCCGTCCCATTGGCCAATCACCCGCCACGAGGTCACGATATTGACGTAGCTGATTGTTTTACCACGATTTTCACCGCGCTTGATCGCCACAGATTCTTCGGGGTGATACCGCACAACCTGCACGACCATATCGCCCAGACCTGCGGATTTGGCTCGCGCGTCAATCGTGAGTTTACCCCCGACCCGCGCGATATCCAGCCCGACACGGGGCGCGGTTGCCCGTTGGGCTGCGACCATATCCATGACGTCCATCGCCTTGGAACCGATGACGTGATGTGCGCCGCCAATCACCATCTGCGGCGTATAGACTGTTTCCGCACGCGCCGCTTGCGCATACCCGTGTTGCCGCGCTGTGAAGCTGGCGCTGCCAAAGCTGTCCTTCCAGCCAAGGTAATCCCAGTAATCAACATGCAGCGCCAAAGCGATCACATCGTTGCGGTCAACCATTTCGGCAAGCAGCGCGTCAGCAGGCGGACAGGACGAACACCCTTGCGACGTATAAAGCTCCACGACAACTTTATTGTCCTGCGCCATAGCGGCTTTACCCCCCAAGGCGCCGACGAGGGCGAGTGCTGTCATAAAAATTCGCATGCTCATTCCGATTTTATCTGGATTTCTTTATTGTCTATTCAGATTTTCCTGAAATGACCAATCAACGAATTGCGAGTGTTTCGCGAGGGATGTTTCAATTTTCTGCCCAAGGCGACAACGGGGCTGGTAATTTTCGGTGTGCAATGGTATACAAAATGCAATCGCCCCCCTTGAACCGTAAGCATACATGGGGCAAAAGCCTATTAACCACATTTCAAAGCGCCTTCGAAAGGGATAGCCTATGACCGTCACAGTCGGCATTGATACCGCCAAAACCCGCAAGACCCTGACCGTTGGGTCGCAATCCGTCTCCTATTATTCCATCGCGGCGGCTGAGGCTGCGGGCCTTGGTGATTTCTCGAAACTGCCAGCCGCGCTGAAGGTTGTTCTGGAAAACCTGCTGCGTTTCGAAGACGGCGGTTTTTCGGTGTCGGTGGACGACATCAAGGCGTTTTCCCAGTGGGCCACAAATGGCGGCCAGAACCCGCGCGAGATCGCCTACCGCCCTGCCCGCGTCTTGATGCAGGACTTTACAGGCGTGCCTGCCGTGGTCGATTTGGCCGCGATGCGCGACGGGATTAAGGCGCTTGGCGGCAACGCCCAGCAAATTAACCCGCTGGCCCCGGTTGATCTTGTCATCGACCACTCTGTAATGATTGACGAATTCGGCACCCCGCGTGCGTTCCAGATGAATGTGGACCGCGAATACGAGCGCAACATGGAGCGTTACACTTTCCTCAAGTGGGGCCAAAAGGCGTTTAACAACTTCCGCGTTGTGCCACCGGGCACAGGCATTTGCCATCAGGTGAACCTTGAGTATCTGGCCCAGACGGTTTGGACCGATACCGACCAGAACGGCGAAATGGTGGCCTACCCGGATACGCTTGTTGGCACCGACAGCCACACAACGATGGTCAACGGCTTGGCCGTCCTCGGCTGGGGCGTCGGCGGGATCGAAGCCGAGGCCGCGATGCTCGGTCAGCCTGTGTCGATGCTCATTCCAGAAGTCGTCGGCTTTGAGCTGACAGGCGAAATGGTCGAAGGCACAACAGGCACCGACCTTGTGCTGAAAGTCGTTGAAATGCTGCGCGCGCACGGCGTTGTTGGCAAATTCGTTGAATTCTACGGCAAGGGTCTCGATGTTCTGCCACTGGCCGACCGCGCGACAATCGCCAACATGGCGCCCGAGTATGGTGCGACCTGTGGCTTCTTCCCGATCGACGGCGAAACACTGCGTTACCTGCGCAACACAGGCCGCGACGAGGACCGGATCGCATTGGTTGAGGCTTACGCTAAAGAGAACGGCTTCTGGCGCGATGCGGATTACGCCCCTGTTTACACAGCCACGTTGCACCTCGACATGAGCACAATCGTGCCTGCGATCTCGGGTCCGAAGCGCCCACAAGATTACGTCGCATTGACCAACGCAAAATCCGCTTTCGCCAACGAGATGGAAAACACTTTCAAGCGCCCGATGGGCAAGGAAGTGGCCGTAGATGGTGAAGATTACACGATGGAATCAGGCAAGGTCGTGATCGCCTCGATCACATCCTGCACCAACACGTCAAACCCCTATGTGATGATCGGCGCAGGCCTTGTGGCACGTAAAGCGGCGGCCTTGGGCTTGACCCGCAAGCCATGGGTCAAGACCTCCCTCGCCCCTGGCTCGCAGGTTGTATCGGAATACCTGGAGGCCGCCGGCCTGCAAGAAGACCTTGATAAGATTGGCTTTAACCTCGTCGGCTACGGCTGCACCACCTGTATCGGCAACTCCGGCCCGATCCAGCCTGCGCTGAGCAAGGCAATTGCCGAGGGCGATCTGGTCGCCACGTCCGTGCTGTCAGGCAACCGCAACTTTGAAGGTCGCATTTCGCCAGACGTGCGCGCCAACTATCTAGCCTCCCCGCCGCTGGTTGTAGCCTATGCGATCGCAGGCACCATGGATATCGACATCACCAAAGATGCGATTGGTCAGGACAAAGACGGCAACGACGTCTTCCTCAAAGACATCTGGCCAACCAACAAAGAGGTCAACGATCTGGTCGCCCAAACCGTGACACGTGAAGCTTTCCTCAAGAAATACGCGGATGTATTCAAAGGCGACGAGAAATGGCAGGCGGTACAAACGCCTGACTCCGAGACTTATGACTGGCCAGCCAGCTCCACATACATCCAGAACCCACCCTATTTCCAAGGCATGTCCAAGGAGCCAGGAACGATCAAAAACCTGCACGATGCCAAGGTCTTGGCGATCTTGGGCGATATGATCACAACCGACCACATCTCGCCTGCCGGCTCGTTCAAGGACACGACGCCTGCGGGCAAATACCTACTGGACCGTCAGGTGTCGGTGCGCGAGTTCAACTCCTACGGCGCGCGCCGTGGCAACCACGAAGTCATGATGCGCGGCACATTCGCCAACATCCGCATCAAGAACGAGATGCTCGATGGTGTTGAGGGTGGCTACACCAAAGGACCGGACGGCAAGCAAACCTCGATCTTCGACGGGGCGATGGCCTATGTCGAGGCCGGCACCCCGCTGATCATCTTCGCAGGTGAGCAATATGGTGCGGGCTCCAGCCGCGATTGGGCGGCAAAAGGTACGGCGCTTCTGGGCGTCAAAGCCGTGATCGCGGAAAGCTTCGAGCGTATCCATCGCTCCAACCTCGTAGGTATGGGCGTGGTGCCGTTTGAATTTACAGGCGCAGACAGCCGTAAATCGCTCGGTCTTACCGGCGACGAAACGGTCTCTATCTCTGGTCTCGATATGATCAAACCACTGGAAGTTGTGACCGCGACAATCACCTACGCCAACGGCGATGTGAAAGACATCCAAGTTAAATGCCGCATCGATACAGCCGTCGAGATCGAATACATCGAAAACGGTGGGGTACTCCACTACGTGCTGCGCAACTTGGCCAAAGCATCCTGATTGACGCCACTCGAAATCAACAAAGGCCCGCGCATCTGCGCGGGCCTTTTGTTTTTCATTTTACGGATAAGCACGCGTAAGGCATCCACGTTAAGACAAGCGAAAGATTTTCCTGCGGACCGCCACGCTGACACAAACATTCCAAAAATCATGAAATCCGCAGCAAGGCTGCGGACATTCAGGTCACTTTCCCATGGCCTCGGCCAGTGCTGGTAGAAAGCGCTGCTCATAGTCCGAGCCGATCAATGGCCCGGCAAAGCGGAACAACACGTTGCCGTCCCCGCCCACGATGAAAGTCTCGGGTGGCGCGGTCACACCCCAGTTGATAGCGGTGCGGCCACGCGGATCAAAGCCGGTTTTGAAAAAGGGATCACCTTCCTCGCTCAAATATTTCACCGCATCGTCGGCAGTATCGCGAAAATTGATGCCTGCGACGCGGTATCCTTGAGCTTGCAGATCAAGCAAGGTCGGGTGCTCTGCGCGGCACGGCGGGCACCAGCTTGCCCAAAAGTTGACCAGTGTCACTTCGCCATCGCGCAGATCTATGCCCGTCAACAAATCGGTGCCTGGCACCGGTTCGGGCGCGACATCAGGCGCTTGTTGATCCACAAGCGTTGAGGGTAATTCATTGACATTGTCACGCATCATGCCCGCAAAAAACAGACCCGCAAGGGCTGCAAAAATCACAGGCGGCACGATCATCATCGGCGAGATTTTAGCCATGTCTGCGGGCCTCCGCAGTTTCAAGCGCGCGGCGTTGCTTGACCGATTGTCGCCAGCTTAGCCCGACAATCGCGAACAACAAAACGATGCTGACTGCATAGGCTGATGCCACCTCAAACCCGTATTTACCAAGATCAGGGATCATGTGCGGACCTCTCGCAATTGTAATGCGCGCAGACGGCGCGCGCGGATTTCGGTGCGGGTGCGGAGCAAGACAAGTGCCACGAACAAAAGCACAAATCCCGCGATACAGACCAAGAGCGGAAAGAAGAACACGTCCGAGACATTCTCTTCTTTATCCAGCGAAAGCGACGCCCCTTGGTGCAACCCTTGGTTCCAGAAGTTAACCGCATAGCGCGACAAAAGCGCAAAGACAGAGCCGACGATACACAGCACACTTGTCAAATCGGCCGCCGTGTCCGGATCGTCGATTGCCGCCCAAAGCGCCATGTAGCCAAGGTAGAACAGGAACAGGATCAAAAATGAGGTCAGCCGCGGATCCCACGCCCAATACGTCCCCCACATCGGCTGGCCCCAAATCGCACCTGTCATAAGCGCAATCAGCGTCATAGTGATCCCCACGGGGGCAGCAGCTTTGGCAGCCAAGGCTGAAACATGGTGGCGGCGCACGAGCCAGATGAGCGAGGCCACGAGCATCATCATCCACGCGTTAATCGCCATAAGCGCCGAGGGGACATGCAGATAGATGATTTTGACAGTGGAGCCTTGGCGGTAGTCATCAGGTGTCAGGAAAAACCCCCAGAACAAGCCGACCACAAGGCAGATACCCGCCATCCAAAAAGCCCACGGTAAAACCGGGCCGGTCCAGCCCATGAATTTCTTTGGATTTGCATATTCCCATAATGACATAGCGGGAGGTTAACCTTTCAATCAGAGGGTCTCAATCCTGCATTAGCGCAGATTGATGCGTAAGACTGCCGCAGTGGCAAAGGGCAAAAGGGCGACACTGCCTGCGGTGATCCCCGCCAGCATGAGCAGTGGCGTCATTGCGTCAAGTCCAGCCGTGCCGCGCCGCGCCGCTTCCGCCCCGAAAATCAGCGTCGGGATATAAAGCGGCAGCACCAGCAGCGAAAGCAGCAAGCCGCCGCGCCGGATACCGACCGTAAGAGCCGCACCAAATGTGCCGATCATCGACAGCGCTGGCGTGCCAAGCAGCAGCGTGACGGCGACGAAACTATAGCCGCTGGCAGGAAGCTGCAAAAGCACGCCAAGCACAGGTGCGGCAAGGGTCAGCGGCAGGCCCGTTGTCAGCCAATGGGCCGCAGCCTTGGCAAGGCCGACGGTCTCCAGCGGGATCGGTGCCGTCGCGATCAGCGTCAGCGCCCCATCTTCAAAGTCGAGCGCGAAGATCCGGTCGAGTGACAGAAGCGCTGCAAGCAATGCCGCGACCCACAAGATACCAGACGCGATTTTGGATAGGATCGCGGTCTCCGGGCCGACGCCGAAAGGCACCAGCACAACCACGATCAAAAAGAAAACGAGGCCGAGGCCAAAGCCGCCCCCTGCCCGCGTGGCAAGCCGCAAGTCGCGCAAGAGCAGTGCGATCACAGGAAGGCCTCGTCACTGTCTGAGGGGCCGACATCTCGGGCCGCGAAGGGGGTCAGGTCAAGGGTTTGCGCCTCGTCCAGCCCCAGATCAATATGCGTTGCGATCACAGCGACGCCCCCGCCCGCTAGATGTTGATTCCGCATGAAGCTGCTGAAAAGCTTGACAGAAAATCCGTCGAGCGACACCGTTGGCTCGTCCAGAAACAGCACCTTGCGGTTTATGACGCCAAGACGCGCAAGGCCGACCCGCCGTTTTTGCCCTGCCGACAATGTGCCCGCAAAGCGCTCGCGCAGATCGCCAAGATCGAACCAGTCCCAGATCGCCTCCGGCACGGTATTGCCATAGACGTCCGCCCAAAAGCTGAGGTTTTCGCGCACGGTGAGCGCGGTTTTGATGCCGTCGGCGTGGCTGGCGTAGGCCGCCTGATCGGCGGGGAATTCGCAAGTGCCGTTTGTGGGCTCTTGCAGCCCCGCCAATGTGCGCAACAATGTCGTTTTGCCAATGCCGTTGGGACCGCGCAGAATAAGAGCCTGCCCGGCGGCCAGATCAAACGAGACCCCCGAAAGCACCGGCACGCCGCTGCGCTCCACGGCGATGTCGCGCACTTTCAACATCGATCAGACCGGCAAAAGGGCCGCCGCAATGCGCCGCCCTTCCGACAAAAGCACGTTGTAGCTGCGGCAGGCTGCGGGCGATGACATAGGTTCAACCCCTATCCCTGCCGCGTCGAAAACCTCGCGAAAGGCAGCCGGCAGATGCGCGATCTCGGCCCCTGTGCCGATGAAGATCACATCAACCTCGCCTTTAAGAGCCAGCAAAGCCGCCGTGTCCTCGAAGCCGCCCCAAGTCTCAACACCCCCCGCATGGGCCAGCATCGTGCCATGCACAACTTTACCGCCGATCCGAAAGAAACCGGGACCATAGCCCTCGAAAGGTTTTGCATCCGAATAGTTGACTTCGTTAAGGCGCATTGTGGCTCCTGCCGTTCAGGCGTCGATATTGGCGTATTGGCCCTGTGGTTTCTTTGATGTCGGGGTCCAGTCGCGCTTGACGCCAAGCATCAGCACGATGTTTTTGGCGATATAGATTGACGAATAGGTGCCGACGATAATGCCCCAAGCAATCGCAAAGACAAACCCCCGGATCACGTCACCGCCAAGCAAGATCAGCGCGATCAGCGCCAACAGCGTGGTGCCAGAGGTCATGATCGTGCGCGACAATGTCTCGTTTGCAGACAGGTTCAGCACGTCGATCAGCGGCATGACTTTGTATTTGCGCAGGTTTTCACGCGCGCGGTCAAAAACCACGACGGTATCGTTGATCGAATACCCGACGATTGTGAGAAGGGCCGCGATGATTGACAGGTCGAATTTCAACTGCAACAGCGAGAACAGCCCGATTGTCAGGCCGACATCATGCGCGAGAGCCACGACGCCACCGACGGCAAACTGCCACTCGAAGCGCAGCCAGATATAGATCACGATCGCCGTTATCGCCCCCAAGACCGACAGGATCGCGGTTTTGATCAGCTCGCCAGAGACCTTTGGCCCGACGCTTTCCACCGAAGGGAACGTCAGCGAGGGATCAACCGTTTGCAGCGCGGCTTCCACATCGTTGATGGTCTGGATGGCGACACTTTCGTCGCCCTCCTGCGCTTGGATGCGCACCATGGCGACGTTCTGGTCGGCCGCAAAGGTCGGGTCGAACACTTCGGTGATCGTCACATCACCAAGGTTGAGCGGCGCAATCGCGGCTCGGTAAGCGCCCACATCCACCGCGTTCTGCGATTGGGTGCGGATCGTGGTGCCGCCCTTAAAGTCGATACCGAAGTTGAGCCCCATCATCAGGAACACGACCAAAGAGGCGATGAGCAAGACGATGGACCCGCCAAAGGTCACTTTGGCATGTTTGAAAAAGTTGATCTTGGTATCATCAGGAACGAGACGCATACGCATGGCTTAAACCTCAATTGTCTTGGGTCGCTTGCGGGCGAACCAGATGACGATCAGTGAACGTGTCACGAAAATCGCAGTAAAGACGGATGTCATGATCCCGAGACCAAGCGTGATCGCAAAGCCGCGCACAGGCCCGGAGCCAAGCGCGAACAGGATGAGCGCGGTGATGAAAGTCGTGATGTTACTGTCCAGAATGGCCGACAAGGCCCGCTCATAGCCCAGCTCGATAGCACGCGCCGGCCCTTTGGCGGTTTTGAGTTCCTCGCGGATACGCTCAAAAATCAGCACGTTGGCGTCAACGGCCATACCGACCGTCAGCACGATCCCCGCAATCCCCGGCAAGGTCAGCGTGCCTCCAATCAGGGACAGAATCCCGAAAATCATCGCCATGTTGATCCCGAGGGCGATCGTCGCGAAAAACCCGAAAAGCCCGTAGGTCAGGATCATGAACACCACAACAAGCGCACCGCCCGCCATGGCCGCAAGCTTGCCTGCGTCGATACTGTCTTGGCCGAGCTCTGGCCCGATGGTCCGCTCTTCAAGGAAAGTCAGCCCCGCAGGCAAGGCCCCCGCCCGCAAGAGCACGGCAAGGTTGGTGGATTCCTCAAGGGTAAAGTTACCCGTGATAATGCCCGAGCCCCCCGCGATATGGCTTTGGATTGTGGGGGCAGAGATCACCTCGTTATCCAGCACAATTGCGAAAGGCGCGCCGATGTTTTCAGCCGTGTAATCGCCAAACTTGCGCGCCCCTGTCGGGTTAAAGCGGAAGTTGACGGCAGGCCGCCCGTTTTGGTCAAAGGCAGGCTGCGCGTCGGTAAGTTCCTCGCCTGTCACAACAGGGCTGCGCTCCAGAATGTAAAACGTGCCTGCTTCATCGACCGAAGGCACGATCATATTGCCGGTGCCTGCAGAGGCATTCGCATCCGATGTGCGCCCTACAACAGGGTTGAATGTCAGTTGGGCCGTGGTCCCGATGATGTCTTTGACCTCTTGGGCCGACCCGACACCTGGCACTTGCACCAGAATACGGTCGGTGCCTTGCCGCTGGATCGTGGGTTCGCGGGTGCCGACCTCGTCAATCCGGCGGCGGATGATTTCCAGCGATTGCTGCATGGTCCGGTCATCGACGGCTGCTTTTTCCACATCCGTCATCTCGATGGCCAAAACCTGACCGTTGAGCGTGACGGTGATGTTGTTCTGTCCTGCGCCCGCAAGCGAGGCCACAGGTTGCGCCAGACCGCGTGCTAGCGCCAAAGCGCGCTCAGCGCCTGCCGCCTCCGAGAACCGCACGCGCAGCACATCTGCCGGGCCATCCTCGCGGGTGACAAAGCCCACCACATCACGTTCAGCGGCCAATGTGTCGCGCACATCAGGCCAAAGACCGTTCATGACAGAGGCGTAGACGTCTTTCACCTGCACTTCGGCCAACAAATGCGCGCCGCCGCGCAGATCAAGCCCGAGGTTGACAAGGTTCGACGGCAGGTAAGACGGCCAGCTTGTGTCCGCCTCTCCTGCCGCGATGGCGTCGTTATGCGCCTCGACCTTGCTGTAAAAGCCATTGGGCAGCGCAAGCATGATCCCTATGGCGCAGGTCAGCCAGATCAAGGCCTGCTTAAACGGTGAAATAGTCAGCATAACGTAACGCGCCCCTTTGGCGAAATTTTAGGACTTCGCAGGCTCGGTCTTGTTCACAACAGTCGCGATTGTTGCGCGCACAACGCGCACATTCACGCCAGCTGCGATTTCAACTTCAACTTCGTTGCTGTCGTCTTTGACCTTGGTCACTTTACCCATGATCCCGCCTTGGGTGATGATCTGATCGCCACGGCGCAAGGCCTGCACCATCAGCTGGTGCTCTTTCAGCTTTTTCTGCTGTGGGCGGATCAAAAGGAAATACATGATCCCGAAGATCAGGATCAGTGGGACGAGAGATTGAATGCCCTGCATAGCGGCCTCCTTAAAGTCAATTTACGGCCACCCGATATGAGTGCCAAAGTCGCGGCACATTACGGTTGCCCCTGTGGAATGGCAACAGGGTACCCCCTAAATGGGAGGTTCACAGCCGCCTTAGTTTACGGCATATGGGTGCACGATCTGAATTTGCCAACCAAAGGACCAACCTGATGCATGATATTCGCATGATCCGTGACAACCCCGCCGCCTTTGATGCGGCCCTGTCCCGTCGCAAGATTGCGCCCGTGTCCGCGCAGATTCTCGCCCTTGACGAGGTGCGTCGTGCCAAGATTATGGCCGCTGAAACGGCCCAAGCCGATGCCAATGCCGCCGCCAAGCAGGTCGGTGCGGCAAAGGCCAAAGGCGATGACGCCGAATTTGAACGCCTGCGCGCATTGGTCGCGACCAAGAAGGCCGAAATCGCCGCCCTCAACGACGAGGCAAAGGCCGCCGATATCGCGCTGAACGATCTTTTGCTGACGATCCCGAACCTGCCTTATGACGACGTGCCCAACGGTGCGGACGAGCATGACAACGTCGAGATCAAAAAGAACGGCAGCCCACGCAACTTCGACTTCCAGCCCGTCGAACACTTCGAGATTCCATCTGTCGTGCCCGGCATGGACTTTGAAACAGCCGCAAAGCTGTCAGGCAGCCGCTTTGTGTTGCTGTCCGGCGCTGTGGCCCGCGTGCATCGTGCGCTGGCCCAATTCATGCTCGACACCCATGTCGAGGAAAATGGCCTCATCGAGACGAACACCCCCGTGATGGTGCGCGAAGAGATGATGTATGGCACCGGCCAATTGCCGAAATTCGGCGAAGACAGCTATCAGACGACCGACGGCTGGTGGCTCATTCCCACCGCCGAGGTCACGCTGACCAATATCGTCAACAACGCGACCATTGACGAGGCGGTCCTGCCCCGTCGCTTTGCCGCCCATACGCTGTGCTTCCGCTCCGAGGCGGGCTCTGCGGGGCGTGACACATCGGGCATGTTGCGCCAGCACCAGTTCGAGAAAGTCGAGATGGTCACGATCTGCCACCCCGATCATTCGGATGCAGAGCATCTGCGCATGACGGCCTGTGCCGAAGGCATCTTGGAAAAACTGGGCCTGCCTTACCGCACGGTCGTGCTTTGCACTGGCGACATGGGCGCAGGCGCGCGGCGCACCTACGACATCGAAGTCTGGCTGCCCGGCCAGAACGCCTACCGCGAGATCTCATCCGTCTCGACCTGTGGCGATTATCAGGCCCGCCGCATGAACGCGCGGTTCAAACCCGCCGAGGGCGGCAAGCCCGAGTTCCTGCACACGCTCAACGGCTCGGGCCTTGCGGTCGGGCGCTGCCTGATTGCGGTACTCGAGAATGGCCAGCAGGCGGACGGCTCTGTCGTGCTGCCAGCGGTGCTGCACCCTTACTTGCGCGGCAAAACCACGATCAACGCAAGCGGCACGCTCGTTTAAACCCTGCGCGATCTGGGCCGCAATGTCGTGTCCAGATCGTGCGTCGCCCCGCGGTCCCGCGTGATCATCCGGGCGCGCAGCTCTTTCCATGCGGTTTCGTCAAGCCCGTAGATATCGTGCAAAACACCCTGCAATGACTGCGGCCTGTAACTGGAATCGTTGTGGAAACGATCCAAGGCGGCGAGCGACAAATCATCCTTATGTATCGGCCCCTTACGGTCCTTACTTAAAGCGCCCAAGAGCATACCGGAAAGCCCCACAGGTCCGAACCTGTTGTCCGTTGGTGCCTTGTAATTGAGCCGGTGAGCCTGACGGTCGAAATCCTCCCAATTAAGCGCGAGCCCTGCATCTTCGGCGCCTATAGCGACCCAATGCATTGCGATGGACGACAAGCCGATCCGCGCGCCACCGCCCCCCACAGAGCCGTGAGTGCCTGAAAACCATTGCTGCAAATAGGCAGGCGAGGCTTGCGGTCCGGCATCCGTGTCATAGCGCCGGTTCAGCACCTCAAGGTTCGACCACAGATGCGCCGGAAAGGTCTTGCGTCGCTCATCGAGCGCCACTGCATGACGCGCCGAGAGCACCGACGAGGACAGGTTGGTGTCATGAAACTTGTACTGCGCATTGAACTTATCGGCAAAAGGCACGAAAGCGGGCAGCCCCAAAGCGCTCACCGTATCCCAGACGCCAAGATACGGCAGGGTCAAAAGGATCGCATTCGTGTCCCCCACAGTGCGACGCCAATTGTATTCACCCTGACTGGTGGCCGTATCAGGGGCGAAATCGGCGCGGAATGCAAAGCTTTGCGGGTGGTCCGGCTTGGTCTCGGGCGCGCGGCTTACGTAGCGGGCCACGGCCTCGGGGATGCGACCCAAATGGCTGCGCGGGGCAATCCCGCACGACCGGATCATCCCCGCCAAGGAGCGCGCAGCAAAGGCGCCCCGCGAAAACCCGAAGATATAAACCTCGTCGCCCTGCTCATAGGCAAAGACCAGATTACGGTAAGTTTCTTCAATGATATCAAGCAGGCCCCAGCCCAGAGAGCCGCCAAAGACCCGATCAAGCTTGCGCCCGAAGGCGGTATTGCCGCGCCCCGACCCAACACCCGGCGAATAAATCACCATCTGCGGCGTGTCGGTTTTGCGGTCAAAATGCTGCACGCAGCGTGAAAGTCGCACCACATTGGTCGGGTTTTCGGCATCTGGACGGTTCCACGTGCCGTCGATAAAAATCGCTATACGTTTCATCAAATAGCTCCTTAAATGGCATAAGGGTCTCAATTCGCTGCCCTTGGGTCAAGTCTGCTTTTCCTGACCCTGCAGTGAACCACACAGCCGCCTGGAGCGTATCAGTGATATGAAACACATTTATGCATGGCTCACGCTGATCCTCACCGCGACATTTATCGTCTCTCCAGCCTTCACCGATCCCTTTGTGGGGTTCACGGCGGACCAACTGCCCATCCCGCAGATTGACCCGCCCGTGCAGCCCGCAGGGCCTGCCTTCGCGATTTGGGGGCTGATCTATGGCTGGCTGTTCATCTCGGCGCTGTTTGGCGTCAGGATGCGCGGTGATAACAAGGGCTGGGATAAAGCCCGCAAACCGTTGATTGCCAGCTTGGCCATCGGCACGCCGTGGCTCGCAATCGCGAACACCTCGGCGATTTGGGCGACTGTCACAATCTTCATGATGTGCGTCGGGGCAATCTGGGCGATGATGTCCGCCCCACACGCCGACCGCTGGTGGTTTCAGGCCCCGATCAGCATCTATGCGGGCTGGCTGACGGTGCCCGAGATACCATAATAGTGCGAATGCGAACCATAAGCTTGCGAACTAGTGCCTAACTTTACGCCAGATACTAAATGTGGTGAAATATTGGCAATAATTGTAAATCTGTTTTTGCACATAATCTGCAACATTTTCCCGCTTGTCTCCAGTTCAGACCAATAATCTGATCAGTTGAATCTCGGGGCATTGGCGATAATGTATCAGTTATCAGCACCAAATCGCTTTACGCATGGAGGTCGCAGTTTGCGAAGTCGCCGCGTATTAGGGCAGAGACTACAGAGCA
>CBFHTU010000032.1:0-28130 GCA_965658825.1 Yoonia sp. | reverse complement strand
TGCTCTGTAGTCTCTGCCCTAATACGCGGCGACTTCGCAAACTGCGACCTCCATGCGTAAAGCGATTTGGTGCTGATTCCAAGCCGTTCAGCCACCTCGCTGACCGCATACCCACGCTCGACAACCTGTGCCACAGCGTCTTGTTTAAACTCATCCGTAAACCGAATTCCCTTGTTCATATCCGTCTCTCCTTGGTTCCAAAATTACCAAGCAAAGCGTCTACTAATCTAGGGGCACCTCAGCAGGAAGTAGTTTTCCAACAAGATGCGGTTCTTCAGGGTTTGATGCCACCGCTCGATCTTACCTTGGGTCTGTGGATGATAAGGCGCGCCGCGCGAGTGCTTCATGCCCTTGTCTTGCAACCATTCCGCCAGATCCCGGAGACGTAGCTGGAACCGTTGTCGCTGAGTAATCGTGGCTTGTGAATGACGTGGACCTGATCGCAACCCGACGCCTGCAACGCCAAGTCGAGGGTGTCGGTCACGTCTTGAGTCCTCATGTTGGTGCAAAGTTTCCATGCGATGATGTAGCGGCTGTAGTCGTCAAGTATCGTGCTGAGATGGGTGCGCAGCACGCCCCAGCCGATGATCTTCAAGTAGGTAAAGTCGGTCTGCCACAACTGGTTGATGGCTGTGGTTTTGTCTTTGAACTCACTCGCGGCCTTTATAACGATAAAGGCAGGGCTGGTGATCAGATCATGTGCTTTCAGTATCCGATATGTCGAAGCCTCTGATACAAAATAGCTTTCCTTGTCAGTAAACGTTACTGCCAACTCTCTCGGCGACAGCTCTGTCTCCTTCAGCGCCAACTTCACGACCTTGCGCCGCACCGCGTCAGGAATGCGGTTCCAGACGTGTTTGGGCTTGGGAGATTGG
This sequence comes from Yoonia sp., assembly GCA_965658825.1. Classification (GTDB taxonomy): domain Bacteria; phylum Pseudomonadota; class Alphaproteobacteria; order Rhodobacterales; family Rhodobacteraceae; genus Yoonia. The sequence goes on along the minus strand of CBFHTU010000032.1, from coordinate 27,255 downwards.
TCCTGCAGGCCGGCCTCGCCACGCTGCAGGTAGCGGTCATACCAGCGATAGAATGTGGTGCGGGGGTGCCCGGCTTTGCCAGCGTCAGCCGCGCTGACAGGTGGCCTTCTTCGACCAGCCGAATGATCTCCAACTTCTCAGATGCAGGGTATCTCATTCGTGGTCGTCCCCATCGCCCAGCATGCTTTTTTTAAGCAAGCGGAGTTCCAGCGTTTGTTCCGCCACGACTTCCTTCAGGTCACGGGATTCGCGGCGCAGGTCCTTCACCTCGTCAGTGTTTGCGGCACGTGCTGTATCGCCCGCAAGGCGCCGCTTTCCGGCTTCCATGAAGTCCTTGGACAATTTGTAATAGATGCCTTGGGAGATGCCCTCACGGCGGCACAGCACAGAGGTGCTATCCTCGCCACGCAGCCCGTCCAGCACGATGCGGATCTTCTCTTCGGATGAATACTGCTTGCGGGTCGCTCGCTTGATGTCTTTGACGATCGCTCCGCCAAGGCTTTTGCGTGTTCCGGTTGTCTGTCTCATGTCCCACTCCTCAGTGGTTACGATGAGCCAAGAACACTCTCTTAGCAATTTGCCCTACTTGGACCCATAGACGCTGACGTCAGACAGCGAGCCGCCGCTTATCCTGCTCGATCTTCGAACGAAATTCTGGAAGTTCATCAGGGATATGACGCCAACTTTCAGCCTGAAAAACGCGGAAAGCTTTGGAAGTGAGTTGGGGTCTCTGAAATAATACTCCAAAACGACAGAAAAACCGCCAACGAAGCATCTTCGAAGCAGACGCAAATGAGGGAGCGCCTGTTATATCAAAAATTGAGAGTTCGGAGTGCAGCGGCTCGCTGTCAAAGGCAAGAAACGCTTCGATATATATTGTCTCCACGTTTCTTGCCTTTGCCTCTTCCATTCGTTTTCGCAAGATAAATGAGCCATGAAGAGATGTTTGGTTCAAAACTCCAAATTAAAAACTGTATATCTTGGATGTTTCTCATCAACCAAGTCAAAACAAGGTATTCTTCGTAACTCCCTGAAAAGAAAGAGAACAACGGTCTAGATGAGCAATTTTTGAAGTGTCAGAATAGAAACGAGGCAAAATGGTCCGACCATGTTCTATTGGTCGGACCAAGGTCTTCAATTCATATTTAAAGCGGCCATATACATTTCCATGACGGCTTCTTCTTCGGCCAGATCATTCGCGTCACGCTTGCGGATCGCCATGATCTTGCGCAGGACTTTGGTGTCATAGCCGCGGCCCTTGGCCTCTGCCATGACCTCTTTCTGGCCGTCTGCGATGTCTTTCTTTTCGGCCTCAAGGCGCTCGTAGCGCTCGATGAACTGGCGCAGTTCTTGGCCTGCGACTGAAGATACGGTGTCGGTTACTGCGTCATCCATGGGGAACTCCTCTAACTGGCGTTCCCTTCCCTAGCCCGCGCAATGCGCGCCCGCAACCCTTGCGCAGCCAAGCCGAACTCGCTAGGCGGGATCAGAGCAAAAGAGAGGGCAAATTATGTTGATTTTGATTGGCGCGACGCTGTCAGTAATCGGACTGACAGGAATCATTTATAGCATTATTGCCGTCGCAAGGGCGAAGCGGGCCAAGCTTGACGACGCCGAGCTGCGCGCGCGACTTGGTAAGGTTCTGCCGATCAATCTGGGCGCGCTTTTGGTATCCGTCATCGGGCTGATGTGCGTGATTATCGGGATTGTTCTGTCCTAAACAGGGCAGAACACCTCATAAAGGCGCTCCAAAATCGGACGGACGCGCGCGTCGGCCAGACTATAGCGCATTATGCGACCATCGCGTTCGCAAGCGACAAGCCCTTCGCCGCGCAGCCGTAACAGCTGCCCCGACACATAGGACTGTGTCGATCCCAGCTTTCGCTCCAGCTCCGTGACCGTCATAGCCCCGGGCACCAATGCGCAGAGAATCCGCAGACGCCCCGGGTTTGACAATGCCTTGAGCATATCTGCCGCGTCGCCCGCTGCAGCATCCATTGTTTCAGCTTGAAATTCGAGTGTTGGTTCCATGCGCCTCAACTTATCTCAACTTATAACACATTTCAACATTGAAATGTTTGAATGAGTGACTATTATCTCCCTCAAAGGAGAATCACAATGACACCTATCGTAAATGCTTTCTTTGACCCCGCAACGTTCACGGTTTCCTATGTAGCACGCGAGCCAAACGGCGACACCTGCGCGATCATCGATTCCGTATTGGACTTTGATCCGGCTTCGGGGCGGACCGATACAAGCTCTGCGGATGCGATCATCGAGTTCGTCAAATCCGAAGGGCTAACCGTCGCTTGGATCCTTGAGAGCCATGTGCACGCAGACCACCTTTCAGCCGCGCCCTACCTGCAAGAGCGTCTTGGCGGCAAAATCGGGATCGGTGACCAGATCACGGTTGTTCAGGATACATTCGGCAAGGTCTTCAACGAAGGGACCGAATTCCAGCGGGATGGATCGCAGTTTGATGCGCTTTTCAAAGAGGGCGACACGCTCAATATCGGCGACATGCGTCTGGACGTCATCCATACACCCGGCCACACGCCGGCCTGCCTGACCTATGTCATCGGCGATGCGGCCTTTGTTGGCGATACGCTCTTTATGCCAGACTTCGGGACAGCACGTTGCGATTTCCCCGGCGGATCGGCCGAGAACCTTTACAAATCCATCCAGAAAATCCTCAGCCTGCCTGATGAGACACGGATTTTTGTCGGCCACGACTATAAGGCGCCCGGACGTGATGAATTCGCGTGGGAAACCACCGTCGGCGAGCAAAAAGCCATGAACGTGCATGTCGGCGCTGGCAAGCCGCTGGAAGAATTTGTCTCCATGCGCCAAGAGCGTGATGCGACCCTCGGCATGCCGCGCCTGATCTTGCCGTCGATTCAGACAAACATGCGCGCAGGTCAGATGCCTGAGCCGGAATCGAACGGGGTCAGCTACCTCAAAACGCCCGTTAACTTGCTTTAATACGAAAGATAAGAACATGAATCACGACTGGTTAATGGGGCTGCTTGGCGGCGGCCTCATCGGAACATCTGCTGCAATTTTCCTATTGGTTAACGGCAAGATTATGGGAGCCTCGGGCCTTATCGGTGGCTTGGTAGACAAATCCGGCATGAGCAACTGGCAAGAGCGGGCCGCATGGCTCGTGGGCCTATTTGCAGTGCCTGCGATTATGACGCTGATTTGGGGTGTAAAGCCGACCAATATCACCAGCAACCTCGCCGTCATCGTCGCGGCAGGCCTGTTTGTTGGGGTTGGCACGCGGATCGCAAACGGCTGCACATCGGGCCATGGCATCTGTGGCATCTCGCGTTTGTCGCTGCGCGGCATCGTCGCGACTGTCTTTTATATCCTCGCAGGCGGTTTGACCGTCGTCATCTTTAAACATGTATTGGGAGTGATCTGATGCGGAATCTTGCAGCACTCATCGCTGGCGGCCTGTTTGGCGCCGGCCTCTTGATCTCTGGGATGACAAACACGCTGAAGGTGCAAGGCTGGCTTGATGTCTTTGGCCAATGGGACCCGACACTTGCTTTTGTGATGGGTGGCGGGATAATTCCGATGGCCATCGCTTGGGCCTTCACGAAGAACCGCACGCCGCTCTTGGGCGGCGAGTTCCCTGCGAGGTCAAAGCCTGAAGCAGACAAAAAGCTTATCGTCGGCTCTGTGTTGTTCGGGATCGGATGGGGCCTCGCCGGTCTTTGCCCCGGCCCGTCTATCGCAGCTTTGTCGTTCGGCGGCATTGGCGGTATCACCTTTGTTGCAGCCATGCTCGTGGGTATGTTATTTGCACCTAAAGTGCGCGCGCTGCTGGATTAGCCCCCGCACAGAAAGAGTGAGAAAATGGACATTCGTCAAATTACACCGACTTATGCGGTTGCCCCGCAAATCGACCCCAGCGATCTGCCTCAGATCGCAGCCGCCGGGTTCAAGGCCATCATTTGCAACCGCCCGGACGCCGAAAACCCTGCCTCGCATCAGGCAGCGGCTATGGAAGCGGCTGCGCAAGCGGCGGGTCTTGGGTTCACCTATATCCCTGTCACCCATCAAGGGTTGAATATGGATATGGTCAACGGGCAAGCAGCCGCAATGCAAGCCGCGGATGGGCCCGTCTTGGCCTATTGCGCTTCTGGCACGCGGTCGTCCATCGTTTGGTCGCTGTCACAAGCAGGCAAGATGCCAACCGACGAGATCATCGGCGCAACAGCCAAAGCAGGCTATGAGCTATCTGGCATGCGCGGCCAAATCGACATGTTGGCACAACAAGCCTAAGTCACTTCCGCGACTGCCTGTACCTTTGGTGCGGGCAGATCGCGCATCCCGGTCTCTGCAGGCGGCTCGACGCGGATGGCGCGTTTCCCGCCGGACTGGCCCAAGCGGGCCGCAGTCACAAATACCCCGCCAGGCGCATAAAGCCGGACCGACCCGACCGTCGCTCCATAAAGCGGCAGAACATGCCCCACTTTCAATCCGTTCACCTGCCCGAGCGGCAGCGTCATCTTATGGAGCACCGCCGTCAACGTCGTCGGCGCCCGCGACACCGTTTCATGCATCTTGATGTCCCACGCATGGTCGCATGGTGCCAGGGTTTCGGCCTGTAGCGGAGCCTGATGGTTGGGCAGCGCGATGCATAGCTCGGCCTGTCGCTCGGCCACACTCAAATCGAGCGAGAGCGTCACCATCCGAAACTCCGCATCTTCGAGAACCAGCCCAGCTGCGCGCAAATTCTCGAACGCACTGCCAATGGAGATATCATCGACCCAGCCCTCCAGCTCTGATCCGCGGGTGGTGTCGTGCAATTGCGTCAGCAACGCCTCGCAAAGCGGCGCAACAAGCATCAAATCGGTCTGTGTGTGGGCCCGCGCGGCAGGTATCATGCTCGAGAGCTTGCCCATGGTCTGCATCTCGATCGCAGCTGCGCGCATTTGCGCGTCCAAGCCGAGAATCCCCACCGTGCTGCCGCCCCGCATCAGGGCAAGGTACATCTGGTCGGACGGCAGGCCTTCGATAAGACTATCCAGAGATTGCAGGGCCTCGCCCACGTTCGATACGCTAAGCGACAAGCCCAGAGACTTGTCCGCCGCGCGCGTCATCGCAACACGCAACGCCCGCGAAGATGTCAGCGGTACGTCGGCCACAGGGGGCTCGGACCGTTTCGCCATACGTGCAAGAATAGAAAGCTCGGAGGTCACAGAAATGCCAATTCAACCAAAGTTCGTCTGCACATTAACCGATAAAGAGTTACCGATTTGCTAAGACAGCCGTACGCGGCAGCACAACACGAAACGCGGCGCCGCCCTGTCCCGGCAAATAGCTGATCTCGCCGCCAAGCCGGTGCATAATCTCGCGGCAAATCGCCAACCCAAGCCCCGCGCCGCCCGCCTTCGACTGATCAGAGACACGCGAGAACTTTTCAAAGATGACCTGCTGGTTCTTGACCTGAATACCTGACCCATTATCAACAAAATCAATGACATAATCACCAGATACTTGCCTCACTTTGATCGACAACGTCGGGGTGACCGCATCGCAATACTTGCGCGCATTGGCAATCAGGTTGATGAAAACCTGACCCAGCCTGTCGAGATCGGTGCGCAGCGTAATTGCCTCAGCCGAGGGGTCGCGCAAGACCCGCAATTTGCTGTCTTCTCCCCCTGCAACATCGACCGCGCGGGTGATCAAACTGCGCAAATCCCCTGATTGATCCTGCAACGTGACCTGCCCGTTGGCGAGCACCGAAAGATCAAGCAAATCATCCAGCAGCCGCGTCAGTCGCAAGGTCTCGTCATGGATAATCCCCGCATAGCGCCATTGCGCCTCCACCGTCATCTCGCCGTCGCGCAAGATTTCAGAGAACGACCGGATCGAGGTCATCGGCGTGCGCAATTCGTGGCTGATCTGGCTGAGAAACGCATCTTTTTGGACCGAGAGGGCCGTCAGCTTTTCATTGGCGTCGCGCAGGGCCCGCGCGGTGCGCTCTTGCTCCGCGGACTTCGCCTCAAGCTGGTTGGAGTATTCAAGGATCTGCGCGGCCTCATCGGCCACTGCAATCAGGTCTTCGACAGAGACGCCGCTGCCCTCGGTCAACTGCCCGACCATCGCGTGCGCGGTTGCAGCCCCGACGGACCCTGCCAATTCCCTCTCCAGACGTGAGACAAATTCTATCGTCACATCAGGGAGATAGCCCGCCTTTCCCTGCACCGCGGCTTCGCGCTGAAAGAACTCCTGCGCCTCAGTGCCCCCCATAATGCGCTGCGACATAATCAACAGGTCTTCGGCATCAGCCGCACTGGCCCGCCAGTTTGAGGAACCTGCGGAATAGTCGAAAACATTGACAAATTGCGCCCCTTGCAAGCGCTCCAGCGGGGTCGGGAAGCTGAACACAGACCCCATAAAGAACAGAAACGCATTCAAGATCATCGACCACATGATGCCTTGCACCAGCGGATCAATGCCCGCGATCCCAAAGAGCGCTTCGGGACGCAACCAGCCCAGCCCAAATGGCCCATGCAGCATGACCGCTTCACTGATGATCGCGTCGGTGCCAAAACTTGGCAGGAACAGGGTCCAGCTCCAAACGACGAATCCCGTGATCAACCCGAGTGCCGCCCCCACCCGTGTCGCGCCCCGCCAGAAAATCCCCCCGATCAAGGATGGTAGCACCTGAATGGCTCCCGAAAACGAGACCAAACCAATGGCCGCCAATGCGGTGCCGCCCCCGGAGACGCGGTAGTAAACGTAGCCCAGCGCCATCACGCCCGCGATCGACAACCTGCGCGACAGCAAAATGACAAAGCGAACATCTCCTGACATTTTCGCACCGGCCCCTGCGCGCGCATTCAGCCAGATCGGTATAACAATATGGTTCGACACCATCGTTGCCAGCGCAATAGTCGACACGATGACCATCGAGGTCGCCGACGAAAAGCCGCCTAGGAACGAAAACATCGCAAGCCCGCTTTGACCTTCGCTGAGCGGAACGGTCAAGACGAACAAATCGGGGTTTGCCCCGGCAGGCAGAATCGCGAGCCCGACAACCGCAATCGGCACCACAAACAGGCTCATCAACATCAGGTAAGCCGGAAAAGCCCAGCCTGCGATATTCAGATGCCGCTCGTCCACGTTCTCGACCACCAAAACCTGAAACATGCGCGGCAGGCAGATAAATGCAGCACCCGAGACGAATATGAGGCTGATCCAACGGGCGCCGCTTTGGTCCCAGTGGGCGATGGGCGAGGCATCGATTTGCTGCAAGATTTGTGTCGGACCTCCCGCGATCCCCCAGACCACAAAGATGCCGACGGCCAGCAAGGCCAATAACTTGACAACAGCCTCAACTGCGATGGCCATGACAATGCCGTGGTGGCGCTCGTTGGCGTCCAGATTGCGCGTGCCGAAGAGCACGGTAAAGGTGGCCAGCCCGATGGCCACGGCAATCGCCGCTCCGTTCAGCTCGTCTTCGCCCCAGGCCGCACCGCCTGCCTCGGCAAAGACGGCGAACGACAGGGTCACAGACTGCAATTGCAGGGCAATATAAGGGGTTGCCGCAACAACGGCCAAGATTGTCACGATTACGCCCAACTGGGTGGATTTGCCAAAGCGCGAGGAGATCAGGTCGGCGATGGATGTGATCCGCTGGGCGCGCCCGATCCGCACCAAGCGACGCAAGACCCACCACCAGCCGACCATCACAAGGGTCGGTCCGAGGTAAATGGTGACGAACTCAAGCCCCGAGCGGGCCGCATAGCCGACCGCGCCGTAAAACGTCCACGCAGTGCAATAGATCGACAGCGACAGCGTGTAGACAGTGGGCGAGTAGAGCCATCCGCCAAATCCTCTGGCCGCGCGCCGCTCTGCATAGAAGGCCACACCAAACAAAAGCGCCACATAAAGCAGGGCCACAGCGACAAGGATATTGAACGAGACCATCAGCTTTGATCGCGCGGCGCAGGCGGAGGCTCGTCACTTTTGACAGCCCGCGAAATACCCGCTGCGGCAAGGATCAAGACACTCCAGACCACAAAGATATAGACGACAGCATCGCTATTGGCAGCCCCGCCTTCGCCACGCGGCCAGAGCAACGGGATTGCCAGCAAGACCGCCCCGAACAAGGGCACCGCGCGGGCAAGATCACGCATCCGCCGTTTGTGATAGGCGTTACGCGCAAGAAAAACCGACGTTTTTGACGGGCCCGTCATGCGTCCATCAGCGCGCGCACATGGTCGCGTACGTCTGCGTTCGAAAACGGCTTTGTCATAAAGTGGTTGGCCCCCAGCCGCTTGGCCAATTCGCGGTCCCTGGCTTGCCCGCGCGCGGTGAGCATCATCACGGGGGTGGTTGCCGTCGTCTCTTGGGCGCGCAAATCGCGCAGGATGTCAAAGCCGCTGCGACCGGGCAGCATCACGTCAAGGATGATCAGATCAGGCGGAAAGGCATTGACCTTGGCCATGGCCGTCTCGCCGTTTTCATGGGTGTGCACGGTCCAGCCATCGCGCGACAGAATGAAACTGATCGCCTCGATGATGTTCGGCTCGTCTTCGATCAGAAGTACCCGCTTCGCCATGTTTTACCATTTCCTCCGTTTTCCAAGCCCTGCCTCCTCCGCGATACACAGCTCGATACGCAGACTATCACGTCAAAATTTCGCGCTGTCAAAGTGACTTGTGCTTACATGATCGCCGAAGGCTCGCGGCGGGCGGCACAATCGCCACGCGGACATATGCGGCAGGCAACGCCAACCTCGACCTTTTGCATCGTGCCCTCGGGCGGATCGGACATCACAAGCATCGTGGCGCGCAGCACTTGGGGCGCGTCAAACCGTGCCGCACCTGCTTGCGTAGCGACCGCATAACACAAGAACCGCTGCCCGTTTGCGCCCGGCATCATGGCCTCGACACGCAGCGGCTGACCCTGACGCGCAAAGGCCGCGTAAATCGGCCAAAGCGGACACCCCGCCCCTGTCCGCTGCATCGCAAATCCGTCAACGGTCTTAAGCAATAAAAGCGCCCCGGATGCATCGGCCACAGCCAACCCCATCGGCGGATGATCGGCACCTGCAGGCAGGCTGGCCAAACGGCGCAAAACCGCGGCCATATCGGCGCCAAATTGCGCCGCCAAAGCGACCGGGTCATAGCCACATGCCTTGGCCGCAGCAGAAAATACGGCCAGCGGCATCGCCGCCGCATCTGCCAAATAAATCTTGAAATGCGCCTCCAGCAAGCTTTGGGCCGCGGCACTACGCAGACCGGCCTCCGCCGAAAGTGATGCACCATCACCGCTCCCCTCAAGGGCCGGCAGATGAAAGTCTTGCGCCGATAAATAGGCCTCGACCTCGTCCATCGGCGCAAAATGGGCGGCCCTATTGGCCTCCGGCGCGTCCAGATAGCGGATCAAAGCCTCCGAACTGGCGGCGAGCCGGATACTGTCATCATAGATATTGCGGTGAAAGCGGCCCTGCCAATCCGCGTCAAGCGTCTCGCCTCCAACCAAAATAGATGCCGAAGAGCGGATCGCGGTCACAGCGGAAATCACCTCGTGCAAAGAGCCCGCAAGCTCTGGATCATAGGTCATGCGATCGGCCATGACCTGCACCCGCTCCTCCAGCGCAGACAAGCGGTGCGCCTGCGCAGCAATCAAGCCGCTCCAGCCCGGATAGCGGCCCGCCAGCTCTTCGACGCGGGCAATTTCGACCGTATGCGACATGTCAGCGGCCGCGGCCCGCATCTGGTCCAACAGCCCTGAATCCGCTCCGCGGGAGAGCTGTTCTGGTGTCGTTTCCAAGGCCAGAGCGATGGATGCCAGCAGCTTTCCCGCGATTCTGCGGCGGTTATGTTCGATCAAATTGAGATACGAGGGCGATATCTCCACCGCTTGCGCCAAATCGGCCTGCCTGATCTTGCGATCCATCCGACGCTCTCTGATGCGCGATCCGGTCTGGCCATGTGACGCCATCTAAATTCCCCTATGTTATCAGCACCTTTCTGCAGTTGCGCGAAAACCACTTTACAGAAAGTTAACCCCAACTGTCATTAAGTTTACAAATTCGTTAAGTAAGTGCAATGGGTTGTTGCTCAAAACAGCCTTTCCCCCCGATGCTATACGTAGCACTGTAAAGTGTAGGTCGTGCGAGCGAGGAGGCTCAAACGACACTGAAACTTAAGGGAGGATATTAATGTCCAAGTCTAATTTCACACGTCGGGGCGTGATGAAGACAGGTGCTGTGACCAGCGCTGGTCTTATGCTGCCAACGTATTTGCGCGCTGAAAACCACACAGGCTTTACCAATGCCCCACAGGGCAGCACCGTAAAGTTCGGTTTCAACGTGCCACAAACAGGCCCTTACGCCGACGAAGGCCTCGACGAGCTGCGCGCGCAAGAGCTGGCTGTTGAGCACCTCAACGGTATCGGCGACGGCGGTATGCTGAACACCTTCTCATCCAAAGTTCTGGATGGCACAGGTGTTCTGGGCAAAAAAGTCGAGTTCGTCACAGGCGACACACAGACAAAATCTGACGTGGCACGTGCATCCGCACAGTCCATGATCCAGAAAGACGGCTGCATCATGATCACTGGCGGTTCGTCCTCCGGTGTGGCGATTGCGGTGCAGGGTCTGTGCCAAGAAGCTGGCGTGATCTTCATGGCTGGTCTGACACACTCCAACGACACCACCGGTAAAGACCGTAAGCGCAATGGCTTCCGCCATTTCTTTAACGCTTACATGTCTGCCGCTGCGTTGACACCTGTTCTGGAAAAAGTTTACGGCACAGACCGCCGTGCTTATCACCTGACAGCTGACTACACATGGGGCTGGTCACAGCAGGAATCCATGGCAGCCTCCACAGAGGCAATCGGTTGGGAAACTGTCCAGAACGTTCTGACACCGGTTGGCGCGGGCGATTTCTCGTCCTATATCGCACCAGTTCTGAACTCTGGCGCTGATATCCTTGTTCTGAACCACTACGGCGGGGACATGGTGAACTCTTTGACACAAGCGATCCAGTTTGGTCTCAAGGACAAGCAAGTCAACGGCAAGAACTTCGAAATCGTCGTGCCACTCTACTCCGAGTTGATGGCTGCGGGTGCGGGTACAAACATCCAAGGCGTTTACGGCTCCATGAACTGGAACTGGCAGCTTCAGGATGCGGGTACTGCTGCATTCACCAAGTCGTTTGGCGAAAAGTACGGCTTCCCACCATCCGGTGCGGCGCACTCTTGCTACGTGCAAACGCTGCTTTATGCGGATGCGGTCACACGTGCGGGTTCGTTCAACCCATGCGCAGTTGTCGAAGCTCTCGAAGACTTCGACTTCGACGGTATGGGCAACGGTCCAACATCTTACCGTGGCGCCGATCACCAGTGCTTCAAAGACGTTCTCGTCATGAAGGGCGCTGAGGCACCGACAAGCGCATACGACACGCTTGAAATCGTTGAAGTGACACCACGTGCACAGGTCGAGTACGATTCTGAGCACCCAATGTTCGCTGGCGGTACTTTGGGCGAGTGTAACCCAGGCGCATAAGCGCAAGTGACAAAAGCGGACCGGCTGCCACATGTGCGGCCGGTCCACCCTGCCCCTCCGACTTGCGTGATGGGGTCAATCCACCAGACAAAATGGGGCGAGTCCGATGGACGCAATTATTCTTCAAATTCTCAACGGTTTGGACAAGGGCTCGGCTTATGCCTTGATCGCCCTTGGCCTGACGTTGATCTTCGGCACCTTGGGTGTTGTAAACTTTGCGCACGGTGCGCTGTTTATGATCGGGGCCTTTGTGGCCGTGTCCGTTCAAAAGCTTTTCAGCCTCAGCTATATTGAGATTGACGACACCAGAACCGACTTCTTGGGCAACCCTCTCAAGGTTGAGATGCCGTACATTGACCATTGGTTCGGTTCCGCCGCAGGGGAATGGATGCAAGACTGGTCCGTGCCACTGTCCATTCTGGTTGTGATCCCCTTCATGTTCCTCGTTGGCTTTGTGCTCGAGCGCGGCTTGATCAAGCACTTCTACAAGCGGCCCCACGCTGACCAAATTCTGGTGACTTTCGGCCTTGCCATCGTCATTGGCGAGATCATCAAAGCGTTTTACGGCGCGAACCCGATCCAGACACCGCCTCCGTCGGCCTTCCTTGGCACTGTGGATGTGGGCGTCATGCTCGGCTATGAGCCCAACGCGATCGCATACCCCACTTGGCGCATGGTCTACTTTGCCTTCTCCGCCGTGATTATCGCGGGTGTCTTTGCTTTCTTGCAGTTCACCACCTTCGGGATGGTTGTGCGCGCAGGGATGGCGGACCGCGAAACAGTGGGCATGCTGGGGATCGACATCGACAAGCGCTTTACCTTCATGTTCGGCCTCGCAGCCGCAGTCGCAGGGATGGCAGGCGCCATGTACGCCCCGATCCTGTCACCCCATTACAACATCGGGATGGACTTCCTTGTGCTGTCTTTCGTTGTGGTTGTTGTCGGCGGCATGGGCTCTTTGCCCGGCGCGGTTCTTGCGGGCTTCATGCTCGGCATCCTGCAATCATTCGCATCCATGAACGAAGTGAAGGCGCTGATACCTGGCATTGACCAGATCATCATCTACCTCGTTGCAATTATCATTTTGCTGACCCGTCCTCGTGGCCTTATGGGTCGCAAAGGCGTGATGGAGGAATAATCATGCTCGGTCTCAACTCACGCGATTTCAAACTATTCATCGTCGTCTGCATCATGGCTCTTGTTGCACCGATCCTCCTCAACCCCTTCCCCACGGATTCGGCCTTGGGCCAAAGCTTTAACGCAGGCTATCCTGCGCTAATGCAGCGGTTCGTGATCTTCGGGATCCTGGCAATCGGCTTTAACATCTTGTTCGGTCTGACAGGGTATCTGTCCTTCGGACACGCAGCCTTCCTCGGCATGGGCTCCTATGCCGCTGTCTGGATGTTCAAGCTTTTGTCCTACAACGTGCTGCCAGCGATTATTCTGTCTGTCATCGTTGCGGGCATTTTCGCAGTGGTCATCGGCTATGTGAGCTTGCGGCGTTCGGGGATTTATTTCTCGATCCTGACGCTCGCCTTTGCTCAAATGTCCTACCAGCTGGCCTATTCTGTGCTCACACCGATCACAAACGGCGAGACAGGCTTGCAGGTCTATAACGGCGATCCGCAAATCCTGACGAGCGCAGGCGACCCAACAACGCCGCACCTCTTTGGGATCACCATGAACGGGCAAACGCAGGTTGATATGGGCGGCTGGTCTTTCGTGTTCCAGAACGGCTACTACCTTGCAGCAGTGTTCCTGATTGCATCTTTCTATCTGTCGATCCGGATTTTCCGCTCGCCAATGGGGCTGATGCTGCGGGCGATCAAGTCGAACCAGACGCGCATGTCCTATGTGGGCCTGAACACCAAGCCTTACATGCTCGCGGCCTTCGTGATCTCGGGGATGTATGCAGGTCTTGCAGGTGGGCTCTTGGCGGCAATGGACCCGCTGACAGGTGCAGAGCGCATGTTCTGGACGGCCTCTGGTGAAATCGTTGTTATGGCGATCTTGGGTGGTGTGGGCACGTTGATCGGGCCGGTGCTTGGTGCGGGTCTTATCAAATACCTCGAAAACATCGTCTCCAAGATCAACGACGGCATCTTGCACAGCTGGTTCTCGTTCATGCCCGACTGGATGGACAACCTCTTTGTGACCATCATTCACCCCTTCATCGGCAAGGGCTGGCACCTGACACTGGGGCTGCTGTTCATGGCCGTCGTGATCTTCTTGCCGGGCGGACTTGTGCAAGGCGGACAAAAGCTCATGGACCTCTTCGGTCGCAACAAAAAATCTGACGCCAGCGACGGCGCAAATACGCCAGCGGAATAAGGAGCAAAAAGATGAGTATCCTTGAAGTAAAAGGCGTCAACAAGCGCTTTGGTGGCTTGCAAGCCTTGGGTGACGTGAACCTGAGCGTGCAAGAAAACACCGTACACGCCATTATCGGGCCAAACGGGGCGGGCAAATCGACCCTCCTGAACGTGCTGGTGGGCAAACTGATACCCGACTCCGGTTCGGTCATGTTCGACGGGCAGTCTGTTCTTGGACGCAAGCCACATGAAATCGCCCAGATGGGCATCAGCCGCGTGTTCCAAACGCCCGAGATCTTCAGTGATCTGAGCGTGATGGAGAACGTGATCATCCCCTGCTTCGCCAAACGCGATGGTGCGTTCCGGATGCACGGGATCGAAAGTGTCGCCTCGGAAGGTGGTATCACCGAGCAGGCTGAAAAGATGCTCGACGAGGTCAATATGCTCGACAAGCGTCACATGATCGCTTCCTCTCTGTCGCGCGGGGACAAACGCCGGCTTGAGATGGCAATGTGCCTGGTGCAAGAACCACGGTTGCTGCTTCTTGACGAGCCAACGGCGGGTATGGCGCGGGCTGATACAGAGAACACGATCCAATTGCTCAAGGACATCCGCACGCAGCGCGGCATTACGATGGCCATCATCGAGCACGACATGAACGTTGTGTTTAGTCTTGCGGAACGGATCACTGTTTTGGCGCAAGGCACACCATTGGTTGAAGATACGCCCGATAAGATCAAGGACCACCCCAAAGTCCGCGAAGCATATCTTGGCGAAGCACAAGTCTAACGGCGTCAAATTTTCATAGAAAATTTGGCCCAAAGTCTCGATGAGACTTTGAAGCCCCGGAGAGACACATGACCGACACATTCAATAAACACGCCAATAACGCGGCGACACACAAAGCCTACCTGAGCGTCTGGCAAATCGAGGCCTATTACGGCGAAAGCTACATCGTGCAGAACGTAAGCTTTGACATCCATGAAGGCGAGATCCTCGCCCTTTTGGGACGTAACGGGGCAGGTAAAACCTCGACCCTGCGCACCATCGCGCGCATGGGCAATCCGGAATTGCGCCACGGTGAAATCTGGCTCGACCACAAACCGCTGCATAAAATGAAAAACCACGAGGCCGCGGCCGCAGGCATTGCCCTTGTGCCCGAAGATCGCTGCATCATTCCGGGTCTGACTGTGGAAGAGAATCTGGAACTCGCGCAAATCGCCCCGCCTGTTGGCTGGTCGCTTGAGCGAATCTATGAGTTGTTCCCACGCTTGGGTGAACGTCGCAAACAAGAGGGCGTCACATTGTCAGGCGGCGAGCAGCAAATGCTGGCAATCGCCCGCGCTCTGGCCCGCGACATAAAGGTCCTGTTGCTTGACGAGCCCTACGAAGGCCTCGCGCCTGTCATCGTGCAAGAGATCGCAAAAACCCTCGAAATCATTCGGGATCAAGGGATTACGACGGTCATCGTGGAGCAAAACGCGGTCGCGGCGCTTAAACTCGCCGATCGTGCCGTGATCTTGGACACAGGCTCCGTGGTCTTTGATGGCTCTGCCAAAGAAGTCCTAGAAAATGATAAACTGCGGGCACAATATCTGGCGATTTAAAGGTATTTCCTTAACTTGATCGTAACAGAAAAGGTGCATGATAGGGCTGACGATTAACGCAATCTCAACCGGAGCATGCAAATGGACATCTCGCTTCAAAAGACAAACATCGCGCCCGCCAGACCTGTTCCCCTCGAACAACAGGGCGCGATGATACTGCCCCAAACCCCGAAAACTCCTCTGCAAAAGCCCTCAGCCACGATTATTCCCGCTGAACTGGGCGCGGTTGCGGCCGTGAACGAGGCCCGCATTTCTGGGCAAAAGCCCATCCTTTCCGAGGTAAAAGAAGCAGAACGCATTCTGAAACCTTATGGCGTTACAATGCTGCCGCGCAGTGAGACAAGCGAAAAAGCAACGGAACATAAGGCCTGAATCGGAGCTCGCCGGGACCTAAGGTCATTTTCCACACACAGGCGGCTTCCCACGCGCTTGCGCCTGCCCTATAACGCATGCAATCACCTGCGCGCTTTGCCGTGTCAGGATAATGTTTGAGCAACGGGCCGAGGATAATATGACGAAAATGACCTCCCACGAAAGCGACGTGAGCTTCATCCAAGCGCTTGCGGAACTGCTACGCGAAAATGATCTGACTGAGCTTCAGGTAAAACGTGATTATGGCGAGAATGACAGCCTCAACGTGCGCGTCAGCCGCAAAACGCAAATGGTCATGCAAGCGGCGGTTCAGCCTGCTGCTACGACCGCTGTTGCGGCCAGTGCGCCGATGCCGGTCACTGTCGCAGCGGACGCAGACCCTGCCTCGCACCCCGGCGCAATTACCTCACCGATGGTTGGCACGGTCTATATGGCGGGTGAACCCGGTGCGGCCCCTTTCATCTCTGTTGGCACATCCGTCAAAGAAGGCGACACGCTGCTTATCATCGAGGCCATGAAAACCATGAACCACATCCCTGCCCCACGCGCAGGCACGGTCAAACGCATTCTGGTCGAAGACGGCGGGCCGGTTGAATTCGGCGCCCCTCTTGTGATCCTCGAATAAGGGCGCGGGTTCATGTTCGATAAAATTCTCATTGCGAACCGCGGCGAAATTGCGTTGCGGGTCGTGCGCGCCTGCCGTGAGATGGGCGTCAAATCAGTGGCCGTGCATTCCACCGCCGATAGTGACGCTATGCATGTGCGCATGGCAGACGAGGCGATCTGCATCGGCCCTCCAGCCTCCGCGCAATCCTACCTCAGTTTCCCCGCGATCTTGTCGGCTTGTGAAATCACAGGCGCACAAGCAATCCATCCAGGCTATGGTTTCCTGTCGGAAAACGCGGCCTTCGTGCAGGCCTGCGAAGACCACGATATCACATTCATCGGCCCCACAGCCGAGCATATCCGTATCATGGGCGACAAGATTAGCGCCAAAGATACGATGAAAGCTTTGGGTGTGCCCTGTGTGCCGGGCTCTGAAGGCGGCGTGCCAACGTTGAAAGACGCGCTCAAGGTCGGCGAAGAGATCGGTTATCCCGTCATTATCAAGGCGACAGCAGGCGGCGGCGGCAAGGGCATGAAAGTGGCCCATAACGCCAAGGAAATGGAACGTGCGTTCCAATCCGCCCGCGCGGAAGGCAAGTCGAACTTCGGCAATGACGAAGTCTACATCGAGAAATACCTGACAACGCCACGGCACATCGAAATCCAAGTTTTCGGCGATGGTAAAGGCAATGCGGTGCACCTTGGCGAGCGCGACTGCTCCCTCCAGCGGCGCCACCAAAAGGTATTCGAAGAGGCCCCAGGCCCGTCGATTACACCCGAACTGCGTGCGCGTATTGGCAAGGTCTGTGCCGATGCCGTCGCGCGGATCAACTATATTGGTGCGGGCACGATCGAATTCCTGTTCGAGAACGACGAATTCTATTTCATCGAAATGAACACGCGTTTGCAGGTCGAACACCCTGTCACCGAGGGCATCTTTGGCGTCGATCTGGTGCGCGAACAGCTCCGTGTCGCCTCTGGGTTGCCCATGTCGTTCACGCAGGACGATCTCAAAATCAATGGTCACGCCATTGAGGTGCGTATTAACGCCGAGAAACTGCCGAACTTTTCGCCCTGCCCCGGCAAGATCACGCAATATCACGCCCCCGGCGGGCTTGGCGTGCGCATGGATTCGGCCCTTTATGACGGCTATTCGATCCCGCCCTACTACGACAGCTTGATCGGCAAGCTGATCGTGCACGGGCGCGATCGGCCCGAGGCGCTTGCGCGTTTGGGGCGTGCCTTAGGCGAATTGATTGTGGACGGTGTCGATACGACAATCCCCTTATTCTACGCGCTTTTGGCCGAAGAAGCTGTGCAAACCGGTAATTACAACATCCATTGGCTCGAACATTGGCTCGACCAAAACCTCGCTTGATTGATGAGCGACGACGCCCAAGCGCTAACGCCTGACCTTTTGTTACAGGCCTACCGCTTGGGCGTTTTCCCTATGTCAGAAAGCCGCGACGACCCCGAGATTTTCTGGGTTGATCCAAAGAGGCGCGGGATCTTGCCGTTGAACGGCTTTCGCATCTCGCGCAGCCTTGCGCGCAGCCTGCGACGGGGACACTTCGAGATCACCTTCAACACGGCCTTCGCCGATGTTGTACTCGCCTGTGCCGATCGCGAAGAAACTTGGATCAACGACACGATCTTTTCGCTTTATGTCGCCCTGCACGCCCAAGGCGATGCGCAATCCGTCGAAGTCTGGCAGAATGGTGCCCTCGTCGGTGGCGCGTATGGTGTCACAATCGGGGCTGCGTTTTTTGGTGAAAGCATGTTTAGCACGGCAACGGATGCGTCAAAAGTTGCACTCGCCTATCTGGTTGACCACCTGAACCGCAGCGGGTTCACCCTGTTGGATACGCAGTTTATCACCGACCATCTGGCAAGCCTTGGCGGGCTGGAAATCCCGCGCGCGGCCTATCATGCACGGCTCTCCTCAGCGCTTGCGCGCGCGGCAGATTTCAGAAAAGATATTACGGTTCCAGCGCCTTACGACGTGATACAGCGCAACGCCCAAACGTCATAACGGGGGTGGTCCATCGCGTTGAGCGCGGGCGCGGACGCGATCATCCACCCCCGAAACACAGGTGCCGCGGAATCGCGATAGATCACCGTGAGTTTGGCAAAAGCGTCGCCATTGGGGTTCGACGCGGGGAAACGGCACTCATCCAAAGTAATCGTCAAATGGCCAAGCGCGCCGGTCTCGCCACGTTGCAGCGTGAGGTCGGTAACGGCACCCGTTACCTTGTCAAGCACACGCAACACGCCGCCACGCGCCTCGCCCGCCTCTTGGGCGGAAGCGGCACCAGCAAGGCAAAGTGCTGCGATGAGAATCCGGAGTTTCATGAATGACGCGCCATTTATTCAGGCGACCAAGCCTCGTAGTCGCTGCGGTTTGCAGGGGCTGCGCGGCGCAGAGAACCCGCAGGCGCATAGGCCGCAGCGGTGCCTGTCAGGTTTGCCGTATGCGGTTTTTCCCAGGCTTTGTGCACCAAAGGCTTGTCGGTCGGGGTCGCGTCCCACGTGTGATGCAACCAGCCGTGCCAATCGGGGGCAATACGGCTTGCTTCCATCGCGCCATTGTAAATCACCCAGCGGCGGGATTTGTCGGCATTGGTATAATAGACGTTACCAAGCGCGTCCTCGCCAACCTTCGTGCCTTTGCGCCATGTCCAAAGCTGGGTGCCGTAGGTCTGGCCATCCCACCAAGTGAAAACGCGCTTCAATACATTCAAAAGGCCCATGGGACTCTCCCTTCCTCTACTCGTTACCTCTTGCCCTAAAACGCGACAAAGGTCCAGTCCGCTATGCGTTTGGCGCAAGCGCAGTCAGTTCGATTTCTATCTTATACTTCGGATCAATCAGATCGCAGGATATCATTGTCGCCGCAGGCGGATTGTCACCAAATGTTGCGGCCAGAACGGGCCAGCATGCCTCAAAGTCGGTGGCATCCGGCAGGATATATGTCACCCGCACCGCATCTTTGAAACTTGCGCCCGCCTCTATGAGCGCCTTTTCAATCACGCCCAGCGCGGATTTGCACTGGCCAACCACATCGGTGGACCCGTCAACGCCCACCGTGCCAGAAACATGCACAAACCCGCCAGCCACCACGGCGCGACAGTAGCCGATTTTAGGCTCATAAGCGCCGCCAGAATGGATACGCTTGATCGCCATTAGCTCGCCGTCGCGGGCGCTTTCGCTTTTTTGGTCTTCTTCTTGCTTTCGTCGTGGATCATCAGCGGCTGGGCGTCTGGGCCAACAGCCTCTTCGTTAACGACCACTTCCGTGACCGTCTCCATACCTGGCAATTCGAACATGGTATCAAGCAAGATATCTTCCATGATCGAGCGCAAACCACGTGCGCCGGTCTTCCGCTCGATGGCACGTTTCGCAATCGCACGGAGCGCGTCATCAGTGAAGGTCAGCTTGGTATCTTCCAGCTCGAACAGGCGCTGGTATTGCTTCACAAGCGCATTCTTCGGCTCGGACAGGATCGTGACAAGCGCGTCTTCGTCCAGATCGGTGAGCGTCGCCAAAACAGGCAAACGGCCGACAAATTCGGGAATCAGACCGTATTTCAACAGATCCTCCGGCTCCAGCTCGGTGAAAATCTCGCCGATGCCGCGGTCGTCATTATTGCGCACGTCGGCACCAAAGCCCATGCCAGTGCCCTTGTTGCGCTGGCCGATAATCTTGTCGAGGCCCGCAAAGGCGCCGCCACAGATAAACAGAATGTTGGTTGTGTCCACTTGCAAGAATTCCTGCTGCGGATGCTTGCGCCCGCCCTGCGGCGGCACAGAGGCAACGGTGCCTTCCATGATCTTCAACAGCGCCTGCTGCACGCCCTCGCCCGACACGTCGCGGGTGATGGAGGGGTTATCAGACTTGCGGGTGATCTTGTCGATTTCGTCGATATAAACGATGCCGCGCTGCGCCTTTTCAACGTTATACTCGGCAGACTGCAACAGCTTCAGAATGATGTTCTCCACATCCTCGCCCACATAACCGGCTTCGGTCAGGGTGGTCGCATCGGCCATCGTGAAAGGTACGTCGATAATGCGGGCGAGCGTTTGCGCAAGCAAGGTCTTGCCGCACCCCGTCGGGCCGATCAGCATGATGTTGGATTTTGCCAATTCGATGTCGGATTTATCGGCGTGATTCAACCGCTTGTAGTGGTTGTGCACAGCCACAGAGAGCACACGTTTGGCGTGCACCTGACCGATAACATAATCGTCCAGAACCGCTGCAATCTCGCGCGGCGTTGGCACGCCGTCGCCCGCCTTCAAGCTTGCCGATTTGGTCTCTTCACGGATGATATCCATGCAAAGTTCGACACATTCGTCGCAAATGAAGACCGTCGGGCCCGCAATAAGCTTGCGCACTTCATGCTGACTTTTTCCACAAAAACTACAGTAAAGTGTGTTCTTGCTGTCGTTGCCAGTTGATGTCGCCATGTTTCAAACCCTTTGGCACTCGGCCGTATGTAAATCTGTTCGGACTGTCCGCGGCACCAACCTAAGACAGCCCGAAGGCAGCCACAATGTCAAAATGACCCATCGCAAGGTCAGCTTAACAAGGTCCTTACCTTAATCTTCCGTCTTGTCGCGATTTGCGACGATTTCGTCGATCAAACCAAAGGCTTTTGCCTCTTCCGGCGACATAAAGTTATCGCGCTCAAGGGCAGCTTCGACCTTTTTCAATGTCTGGCCCGTGTGGGTGACATAGATTTCGTTCAGACGGTTCTTAAGCTTCTGGGTCTCGGCGGCGTGAATCATGATATCCGTCGCCTGCCCCTGATACCCGCCAGATGGCTGATGGACCATCACGCGGCTGTTTGGCAGCGAGAACCGCATGCCCTTTTCGCCAGCTGTCAGCAAAAGCGACCCCATCGAGGCGGCCTGCCCGATCACAAGCGTGGACACCTTCGGACGGATGTACTGCATCGTGTCGTAAATGCTCAGACCAGAGGTCACAACGCCGCCGGGGCTGTTGATATACATGCTGATCTCTTTTTTCGGGTTCTCGGCCTCAAGGTGGAGCAACTGCGCCACGATCAACTGGGACATCCCGTCGTGGACAGGGCCAGAGAGGAAAATGATCCGCTCTTTCAGCAAACGGGAGAAAATATCGTAAGCGCGTTCGCCACGGGCTGTCTGCTCAACAACCATCGGGACAAGGTTCATATATGTTTCAACTGGATCGTGCATATTTACTGCCTCATGTTTGGACACGTGCGTCCTATACGGAAATTCCTGATAGAGTCTTAGTGCCCTCAGACAAGGGCTTCAAGGTCGAAGGGGTGAATCGCGAAAATCGCGCAGCCGTCTTGCGGTCCGATGGTGCCAATTTGTCCGAAGCGGACCTCAGCGATTGCTTTGCGCCACGTCGTTTAACCACTTGATCCACGTCAATGCGTTCAATTTCGGGTCAGAGACAATCAAGCAGTCCACGGCCATGCGACCGAGTGCCAACTCGGGGTAATCTCTAATTGCGAAAGGCAAGAAATGAAAAACCGGAGAGGACCCATTGCAGCATTGGCTCTCGTTGTCGGTCTCGCACAGGCGGCTCAAGCGCAGATTTCAGTGGAGGCCCGCCTTGCCGAGGGGGGGCCAACGGTCGTCGTTGCCCACAGAAGCGCCACCATGGGCGGCCTTCCGGAGAACACTCTGGCTTGGCTCCAATACGCGATCGCGCGCGGAGTGGACGCGGTCCACATCAACCCGCAAAAAACCCGCGACGGGCGCTATGTCCTAATGCATGATCAAACTCTGAATCGGATGACGGATGTCGAGGCAGTCTTTCCTGACGGGCCCACAGGCGGGCCGACACGCGTGCAGCAAGGCGGGCGGGATTACGTTGGCTACTACACGCTGGACAAAATTCAACGCCTGCAAATCTCCGGTGGCGCGGCAGGCACCAATTTTCGGGTTCCGACGCTTGGCGAGGCGTTAGACTTCGTGGACGGCAGGGTTATCGTCTTTCTTGGCTTGAAGTCCTATGACACGCAGACCCTCGCACCCGTACTCGACACCCACGAAACGCGGAACGTTCTGCTTTTCGATCTCTACGCATCTGGCACGGACCAAAGCAAGCTTGTTGAATTGGCCAGGACAACAGGCCTTGGCGTCGATGTCGCTCTGTATCAATCGAAGGACTACTTGGCTGACCTGAATAATGCCTACGAGCAACTCGGGCCGTCGCTTCGTGGCGTTCATGTCAGGAGCCGTGGGCTGACGCCAGAATTCCTGTCAAAGCTCAATGACTTGGGTGTCCGGCTCTTCATTTCCGGATGGGAGGGCGGGGAAGATTATGCGTTGGTAAACAACGGAGACCCTGACCCATGGAAGGCCGCATTGAGGGTCGGGTCCGGGGTCATGACCGACCAGCCCGACGCCGTGCTTGAACTTCTTGGGAGATAGGCGGCGTTATCGTGCTTACCGTGGCCGATATGCGCGCGGAATGGCGCGACGAAACACGAGGCTTCCGCGAGGGCTTGATTGCACCTCGCGCGCATCTAGGTAAAATCAAAGAAAACTTAGACGAGGTGCCGCATGTCCAAGACCCTATCCATCAACGGAAAATCCTACAGCGTAGATCTTCCCGACGATGTTCCCCTCTTGTGGGTCTTGCGCGACGAAATCGGCCTGACGGGCACAAAGTTCGGCTGCGGCGTGGCGGCTTGCGGGTCCTGCACGGTGCATATCGACGGTGAAGCCGTGCGGTCGTGCCAAGTGGCGCTGGCGGATGTGTGGGGCGATGTGACCACCATCGAAGGGATTGGCAGCCCTGACAAACTCGCGATCATTCAACAGGCATGGATCGACAACCAAGTCGCCCAATGCGGCTACTGCCAATCGGGGCAAATCATGCAAGCGGCGGATTTGCTTGCCAAAACCCCAACACCATCCGACGCCGAGATCGACGACGCGATGCAAGGGAACCTGTGCCGCTGCGGCACCTACCCGCGTATCCGTGCCGCCATTCATGCCGCTGCCGCCAAAATGCAAGAGGGTTAAGTCATGGCCAATATCCGCAAGATTGCCCGCCGTAGCTTTCTGATCGGGTCTGCCGCCATTGCAGGCGGGGTCGCGTTCGGGGTTTACAAGATCAACCAAGACGCGCCGAATCCGCTTGTCGCAGGCGAAGGCGAAGCCACGCTCAACCCGTTCATTCTGATCAATGCCAACGGGGTGACAATCATCACACCGCGCGCGGAAATGGGGCAAGGCGCCCAAACAACGCTGGCCGCTCTGGTCGCCGAAGAGCTCGATATCGCATGGGAAGACGTGCGTATCATGCACGGCCCGCCCGCGCAGGCTTATTACAATTCCGCGCTCTTGGGCGGGGCGCTGCCGTTCAGGCATTACGCTGATACCGCGTTCAAACAGGGGTTGCGTCAGGCTGTGGGCAAAGCGGGCAAACTGCTCTCGTTGCAAGTCACAGGCGGCTCTACTTCCATGAAAGACGGGTTCGAACGCATGCGTCACGCGGGGGCCTCGGCGCGCGAAGCGCTCAAAATGGCCGCCGCTCGGCAGCTTGGCGTCGACATCAGCACTTTGAAGACGGAGAACGGTCAGGTGATCGCAGCTGACGGAACCGCCCTACCCTATACGGCGCTGGCCGAAGCCGCCGCCACGTTTGACGCCCCTAACCCCGAGTTGCGCCCCTCCTCCGCGTGGAAATACTTGGGCAACTCCATGCCCCGCCTCGATATGGTGGGCAAATCGACAGGCACCGCCGCTTTTGCTATCGACACGGTCCTGCCCGACATGAAATTTGCCACCGTGCGCATGAACCCCAAGCGCAGCGGCATGGTCTCTTTTGATGCGACAGAAGCCCTCAAGATGGCTGGTGTCGAGAAAGTTGTCGACCTCGGGACAGGGATCGGCGTGATCGCAACAAACACATGGCTCGCGTTTAATGCAGCCGAAGCCGTTGATATCGTTTGGGAAGACGCAGCATACCCCGCCACATCAGACGCGCTGATGGATGTGATCAAGGCCTCGCTCGACGACGACCCGGATACAACCGCGCGCGACGACGGTGATGTCGCGGCAGAGATTGCAGGGACCGAGGTTATCGCTGACTACACCGTCCCGTGGCTCGCTCATACGACCATGGAGCCGATGAACGCCACAGCGCTGCTGCGCCATGGTCAACTGACGCTTTGGGCGGGCAATCAGGCCCCGATCATCACCCGCGACAAATGCGCGGCAGTCGCAGGGTTGCCGCCTGAAAATGTGACCGTGCACACGACACTGATGGGGGGCGGTTTCGGGCGCCGCTCGGAGACCGACTTTTCGGTGCAAGCCACGATGCTGGCCGCAGCGCTGCCCGATACACCGATCAAGGTGACATGGACCCGCGAAGAGGACATCGCCCTCGATTTCTTCCGACCCGCCGCCGCAGCGCGGTTCCGCGGGATCGTCAAGGACGGCAAGGCGCAGCTCTTGAACGGGGCCATCGCCGCCCCGTCGCTGACCAAGCAGTCCACGCGCCGGATGACGGGCAAAGCAGCACCCGGCCCCGACCGCGCCCATGTCGAGGCCGCCTACGACCAGCCCTACGCCATCCCCAACCACCGGATCACGGGACATCTGTCTGCCCTTGATGTGCCGATTGGCTATTGGCGCTCGGTCGCGGCCTCATTCAACGGATTTTTCTACGATACCTTCATTGACGAGATGGCCCATGCGGCGCAAGCGGACCCCCTCGCGTTCAGGCTGGCACTGGCCAAAGACGAGCACATGCCTTCGGCCTTAGCCATTGAAAAGGTGCGGGAAATGTCAGGCTGGAAGGGACAGACACCTACAGGGATCGGACGCGGAATCGGCTTTAGCCACAGCTTTGGCACGGCGGTCGCCATGGTTGTCGAGGTCCAAGATACCGCAGGTGTCATCAAGATTACCAAGGTCTGGATAGCCTGCGATGTGGGCATTGCTCTGGACCCGTCGATCATCCAAGCGCAGATGGTTTCGGGGGCCATCTACGGCATGTCGGCGGCGATCATGGGCGAGATCAGTTTTGCCGAGGGCCAAGCTCAAGAGCAGAACTTCCCCGACTACGACGCACTTCGGATGCACAACACGCCGCTGTTCGAAGTGGCGATTCTGGAAAACGCGCCACATTTGGGCGGCGTCGGCGAACCTGGCACGCCGCCCTCTATGCCTGCCCTTGGAAACGCACTGTTTGATCTGACCGGAATCAGGGCGCGCGACCTGCCGTTCATCAAAACCTATGACTTTGCGCTCTGAACACGCTCTGCGCGACTAGACACACGCAAGAATTGAAAATGCGGCGGAACCAAGGCAATTCTGTCAGTTCTGCCGAATTTAAATAAAATTGCCCTCAGATTAACTTAAAAATCTTATTTTCGACACATCAAGCTCCAATTGCGGACATGCAATTTCTTTACCTCTAACTGTAATAGTCCAAAAAGCGGCGCGTGTTTGCCGTGGAATTGGAGGGTTTTGTTGCGACGAGCAGTTGCGAAGTTAGGGCGAAAAATGGCTATCGGTATTGTTTCTTCATCGGGCAATGGACTTCTGAATACAGAAGCCGGCTTGATTGCATCCCTCAGCACGGTTTCATTTTCAGGGGGTGATGTCTGATGGCCACGTATAATATCGTCTTTTACAATTTCAGCACGAACAACACGTTCTCCACGACCGTCAACGGGACCTATACCTATTCTGGTCCTGCAACGGCGACGGGCACCGGCACGATCACCGACAACGAGAGTGGCGTCGGCGGTCAATACCTTGACGACGACAACGCCGGCGGCGAATTGGCGACGGGGACAGTCACCGTCAATGGCCTGACCTCCACCAACTCCACCGTCGATGCCGAATTGGCATGGACAGTCCGCGACACGGTGACGGGCCAGATCTTTCAGGTTGTGCAACTTGATGTCGAACTGGGCAACGCCACAGGGCAATACCTTATGTCCGAGGTGCCTCTGGTCGTCGGGCGTGTCTACGAAACGCTCGCCTATGATCCCAATCCTGATGCAGATATTGGCGCGCCGGCGTTCAGCTATGCCGACCACGCAGCCTCCAGCTTCTTTTCTGATGGCACCGTGCACGGCACAACTGGCGCGGACACAATTAGCCTTGGCTACACAGACGGCCAAGGCGACAAAGTCACCACCGGCAATGACACCATTCAATCTGGCGATGGTAACGACACCGTTCGCGCCGATTTTGGCAACGACAGCGTGTCTGGCGGCACTGGCGATGATGTCATCTATGGCGACTCGACAGCCACGCCCGTCACTGGATCAAACACATCCTTTTCTTGGGCCAACCAAGGCGTAGCGGATGAAGCCTCCGTAACTGCCGGCGTGACTGGCTTGTCGGCAAATGGCAACGTGCGTGTATCTCTGTCCGTCCAGCAAGAGGCGAACTTTGGCACTGCCACGATGGAGACCACAGATCCGCTCTATAACTTCAACTCGGCCAGCGATACCTCTTCGATATTCCTGTCAGGCGGGAACCTAGCTACTGGCGGGTCAAACGCCAACAACCAAAACTCGGTCACGGCAACGATCGATTTCTCATCCGGCGCGTCAGGATATTCTGATGAAGTCTCCAATGTCTCATTCGGCATCTTTGATATCGACGAACTTCAAGGGCAGTTTATCGACCAAGTGATCGTGACAGCCTATGACGCGAACGGAAATCCGATTCCGGTCACAGTTACGCTTGGCAGCACAACAACTTTGACGTCCACGACAAATGCGAACGGCTCTCAAACGGTGACATCCGTCGTGAACTCTGGCGGCTCAGGCGTGCCGAACTCGCAAACGGGCTTT
>CBFHTU010000031.1:0-29591 GCA_965658825.1 Yoonia sp. | reverse complement strand
AAGCGGGTTCAGAGACCGATTTTGGGTATTTAGCCAGTCTCCGAAGGGCGGTCGCAACGGCTAAACCCCTTTGAAACCAAAAGAAAAAAGGGCCCCATAAGGGCCCATCATCTGTTTCGGCAAGTGTAAGTGGCGGACAGACAGGGATTCGAACCCTGGAGACGGTCTCCCGCCTACACACTTTCCAGGCGTGCGCCTTCGACCACTCGGCCACCTGTCCGTTGGGCGGGGTTTAGCGCGGGATCGGTGGGAATGGCAAGACCCTATGCAGATGTTTTCGCACCGAGTTGTCACTTAGGCAAAGACCCTGCATAGTCGGGCGAAATGAACTGCATAGATCGACCGACATGAGTAAATCAGAACGCAACCTGCACACCCCCGAACCCAAGGCAGATCTGCACCGTATCCAAACGGGCGCATTGGTCATTATTGCCTTTGCCGTTGTGCTTTTCTTGCTTGTGCAAGCCCGTTTCATGCTTATTTCATTGGCAACGGCGATCATTTTGTTCAGCTTAACCTCCGATGTCATCACCTTTATCGGGCGGCTCAGGATCGGTCCGATCAGAATCCCCAACCTTGCGGCAAGCCTTGTCGCGGTGCTTTTGATTGCGACGTCTTTGCTGACTTTAACCTCGGTTTTATTGGCGCAAGTGAACACCGTTCTCGTCACGACTCTGTCCTACGCAGAGCGTGCGCCCGAAGCGGTGGCCTCGCTGTTTAGTTTGATGGGGCCGAAAACCGAGGCGGCGATTCTCAATTCGATGCAATCTGTTGACCTGACAAGCTCGCTGCGGCGCATCGCGGGTCAGGCAGGCAGCCTGACGCAAGGTACCGTCCTTGTGATCCTCTTCGTCGGCTTTCTGTTTGGCGAGCGGATCTGGTTTGGCACCAAGCTGAGCAACTTTGTCGGCGATCCGGAACGGGCCGCGCGCATCGGACGGATCATTTCGTCGATCATTCACCGCGTAAACTACTACCTGCTGGTGAAAGCCGTGATTTCCGCCATCACGGGCGGCATGGTGTTCTTGCTTGCGGCTTTCTTCAAACTGGAACTTGCAGTGGCGCTGGGGATCCTGACCTTCGTGCTGAACTTTATCCCGAACGTGGGCTCAATTGTGGCGACAGGCTTTGTCGCGCTGGTCGCCCATGTGCAATTGGGCGACCCGACGACGACGATCGTGATCTTCGTCATTACGGGGGCGATCCAGTTTCTCAACGGCAATGTCATCGACCCGCTGTTGATGGGGCGGGCGTTGCGGCTATCGGCCTTCGGAATCATCTTGTCCCTGGCGTTCTGGGGCGCGGTGTGGGGCATTCCCGGCATGTTCCTCTCGGTGCCCATTATGGTGATGCTCTTGGTCGTGTGCAGCCACGTCCCTGCCCTCAGGCCGATTGCGATCCTGCTGTCACGCGAGGGGCTACCCGAAAGCGAGCATATGCTCGATAGCAGCCCGCAGCGCGAGCTTTTCAACGACCGCGACTAGTGGCCACAAACAGGCTCGCCGATGTGAAAACGGCAGAAAACCGGAACCTCACAGGTCGGACAGATGCAAATAAACGCGGCGGTTTTGTTTGCCCTTCTTTTCGATCTTACCGATCCGGACAGGGCCAATTTCCATGGTGTTGGCGACATGTGTACCACCGCAAGGCTGCAAATCCGCTGTATTCTCACCCACACCGATGCGCACCAGACGAATATGTCCGGACCCGCGTGGGGGCTGCACCGACATCGTTTTCACAAGCTCGGGGTTGGCGTCCAGATCCGCATCCGTGATCCACTCGTCACTCACGGCAAAATTACAGGCGATCAGTTTGTTGAGCGTCTCTTCGAGCGCCTCTTTGTCCTCGGGTGCCTCGGGCATATCAAAGTCGAGCCGCCCCTTATCGGCAGCAATCGCGCCACCGGACACTGGCAACGGGATCACCACAGACAACAAATGCAGCGCCGTATGCACGCGCATTAAGCGGTGTCTGCGGTCCCATGTAAGGGTCTGCGTCACCTCTTGGCCCACCGCAGGCAGCGCGACAGGCTCTGCTGGCACCAGAACAACTGTGTCGCCTTCCCCCTTGATCGCGGTGGCGATTTCCATGCCGCCGCCGCCCCATGAAAGCGCCCCGCTGTCGCCTGGCTGGCCGCCGGACGTGGGGTAAAAGATCGTCTGATCCAGTACGATCCCGCCTTCTGAGGTGATCGCCACCACATGGCCTTTAGCCTCGCGCAGATAGGCATCTTGGCGAAACAGCAACTCGGTCATGAATTCTCTCCTTTGGGAAATAGAACCTCAGGGTTCCGCAGCCAGACATCGCGCTGCGCGAAAGGAATCTCGATACCTTCTTGTGCAAAGCGCCGAATGATCTCTTGGAACATTTCCGTTTTGGCGACGTTGATGAAATTCACATCGCGGATAATCGCGCGGATCTCAAAGTCGATGCTATCGGCGCCAAAGCCCGTCAGCAAAACCGACGGCGGCGGGTTCATCACAACAATCGCATTGGCTTCGGCAATTTCCTGCAAAATCGCGGCCACGCGGACGGTATCAGAGCCGTAAGCCACACCCACAGGCACCGTGGCCCGCCCGACCAGATTGCCGCGGGTCCAGTTCGCCACTTGGCCGCTGACCAGGTCCGCGTTCGGGATGATCACATCGATCCGGTCGAAGGTCTCGATACGGGTGGAGCGGACAGAGATATCGCGCACATATCCCATCTGACCGCCCACCTCGATCATATCCCCCTCGCCGACCGGGCGCTCGATGAGCAAAATGATCCCTGATACGAAGTTCGAGACGATATTTTGCAGACCAAAACCAATCCCGACCGACAAGGCCCCTGCGACAATCGCAAGCGAGGACAGATCAATGCCCGCGACACTGAACGCGATAAGCGCCGACAGAAACACCCCGATATAGCTGACGCCCGCCTCAATGGCATTCTGGCCGCCCAAATCAAGCTGCGTGCGCGGCAAGACAGATGTCTTGAGGCTGGTCTTGATCACCCCTGTGAACACATAGCCCAGAGCGAATACCGTCACGAAAGTGAGAAAGCTTGTAGGTGAAATCCGCGTTTCACCAAGGCTGAAGCCCGCCAGAAAACGGGTCCAGATCTCAAGAAGATCCGCAGCCGTGGCACCCCAAATCAGCGCAAAGATCGGCAGGCTCAGGCAGACGACCACACCGTTCACGACCACAGGCAATAGCCCTGCCCCGTCGGCTTGGTTGGCGGTCTCCTCGTCCTCATCCGCGACAACATCGCGGCTCATCACATCAAAGCTCAGGCGTTGCAGCACGACAATCGTCGCAACAATCGCAAGCGACACCACCGCAGGCACCGTGATCGCCTGCGCCGCCGCACCAAAGCCCAACACCGAGGCAAGCGGCCCGACAACGGCGAAAATTTGCGCACTATGGCCGATAATTTTCCGAATCCGGTTCCGCTTGAAAATCGCACCGCTCAAGGGCTCCGCATTATGCACAATATCGCGGCCAAGCTGCCACAAGAACCAGCCCACCGCGAGCTGGAACGGCAGGTTGACCACATCAGAGGTCACCGCCGTCGCCCGTGTCGTGGACAAAAACGCATCGACAAGCACGCTCAGCGCCAAGGTCCAGCCCAGCAAAACGCCATATCTGCGCCCTGTGACACGGGTCGCGAAATCGTAACCCAGAATACCGTCGTCCGACATGGCGCGCGGGAAATACTGGTCGGCCAACCATTTTGTGTAAAACACCAGCGTCCCTGCCGTTGGCAGAACCGCGACCAAAGCCATCCCCGTCAGGCCAAAGAACCCCGATTGCGTAAGAATTTCCGACAAGATCGCGAGGCCTATCACAGGCAAAATCACACGCGCTACGGAAATCAAAAACTTGAAGACGACCTTCTTGCGCTGCGTTGACCCCAATTCGCGCTGCCCCAGCGCACCCAGCATCGCGCGCACCTGCAACACAAAAAACGTCGCGGCCGCAATGGCTGCAATCACGACCAACAAGCGCGACCAAAGCCTGCCGTCATCAGCGAAAACCTTGGTCGTCGCCAAAATCTCTTGAAAAGCACTGCCAATGCCAAGTGTCAGGGTCGCAAGCGCCTCGGTCCAATAGACCGGATTGGCAGGCGAGACACCGCGCGTCAGCAAGCGTTTGGTTTCCTGAAGGCGCAATTGGCTATCAATCTCGCCGATCAAGCCATCGGCGCGCACGTAAGCTTCTTGCGCCAGAAGCGCGGGGCGCGACAAACGGATCCGCGTCGCATTCAAGGCGTCAAGGCGTGCCGCAATCGTGAGGTCGGTAATCTCAACGCCTTCTGTTGGCGATAAAATCGCAATCTGGCGACCTATGGTGGCCAATCTCGCCGCGTTGATGCTCTGCGCCGCAAAAAACGTTTCGCGCCAAGCCACCAGCTCCGCGCGCAACCTGTTGAGCGCAAACCGCGAGGCGGTTCCGGGCTCGATGATATCTTCTGTCCGCAGTGCGAAGCTTTCCCATGCGGCCAGATCAATGCCGGGGATGTCGACAGATTCAGCAATAATGTCTGATAAGGCAGCCTCATCGACCTGCGCCGCCTCGGGCAGCGATTGGGCCACCGCCGCCTGCCCGACAAACAGCGCGAGCACAAAGATCCGCGTGAAGCCGCGCAGGCTCATACGTCTTCGAAAACGGTAGGGATCGTGGACGCGCGGTCTTCGAGCCAAGCCGGATAAGGCAACCCTTTTTCGCGCAGGAACGCTGGGTTGAACAGCTTGCCCTGATAGCGCGTGCCATAATCGCACAGGATCGTCACAATCGTATGACCCGGTCCCATCTCGCGCGCCATGCGCATGGCGCCTGCAATATTAATTCCGGTCGAGCCGCCCATGCAAAGGCCCTCATTGGCCAGCAGATCAAACACGATCGGCAGCGCCTCGCTGTCGGGAATGTTATAGCTGAAATCAGGCGTGAACCCCTCAAGGTTCTTGGTGATCCGCACCTGTCCGATCCCTTCGGCGATCGAGCCGCCCGACATGGCGATCTCGCCCGTCGTGTAAAAACTGTGCAGCCCCGCGCCATCAGGATCAGCCAAACCAATCTTGACGCCTTTCGGCTGCAAGGCCATGCCGACACCCGCCATAGTCCCGCCAGAACCGACTGCGCAGATAAAACCGTCGACCTTGCCGTCCGTTTGCGCCCAAATCTCGGGACCGGTGCCCTCTATATGGGCCTGACGGTTGGCCACATTGTCAAACTGATTGGCCCAGATCACCCCTTCATTTGTCTCGCGCGCCAAAGCTTCGGCCAAGCGGCCAGAATAGCGCACAAAGTTGTTGGGGTTGCGGTAAGGGGCCGCGGGCACCTCGATCACTTCCGCGCCAGCAATGCGCAGCATATCCTTCTTTTCTTGGGACTGCGTATCGGGGATCACGATAACGGTCTTGAACCCCATTGAGGCCCCGACGAGCGCCAGACCAATCCCCGTATTGCCCGCCGTGCCCTCAACAATCGTGCCACCCGGCTTGAGTTTGCCCTTTGCGATTGCATCCTTAATGATAAACAAAGCTGCGCGGTCCTTGACCGACTGACCCGGATTCATAAACTCTGCTTTGCCCAAAATCGTGCAGCCGGTCGCCTCGGAGGCTGCGCGCAACTTGATCAAAGGGGTGTTGCCTACGGCGGCGGCCAAATCGGATTTAATATGCATGCTCTTCCCTCACTACGTTTGGTTCAATCTAGGCGGTCAAAGCGTGGCACGCAATGTGTCGCGCTCGGCTGCAAGCCAATAGAGCATCATCACCAAAGGCCCCGCATTGATCTCGCCCGTGCGGACCAAGGCAAGCGCCTGCGCAAAATCGACAAGGTGCAGACGGATATCCTCGGCCTCGGTCTCTAAACCGCCAAAGCTTGCGTGGGCATCGGGCAAATCGCACAGCCCCAGATAGGCGTGGAAATAATCGGTCGAAGAGCCGGGACTGGGATAGAATGACGAGATATGGCGCAGGTCCATCTGCGTAATGCCCGCTTCCTCAATGCTTTCGCGCAAGGCCGCTTCGCGCGGGGTTTCGCGCGCGTCCACCATGCCCGCAATGGGTTCCAACATCCAAGGCTGCGGGTCTTGGCGGATGACGGCCCCCATACGGACCTGTTCCACCAGCAAAACGCGGTCGCGCGCGGAGTCATAGGGCAGGACCAATGACGCATCGATCCCGACAAAGACCTCGCGCGGCAGCACTGCGCTTTGCGTGCCATCAAATTGGCGATGCTGGATATGGACCGCCTGCATGCCGAAAAAATACCCTTGAGGTGGCTGCTGCGAGACGATGGTCACGTCGTCACTTTGCGCGTTATGGCGTATGGTGGCAGGAAGCGCTTGGTTTTGCGCGCGGTATTTGGCCCATGCCCGTTTTTCAAACATATGCCACCGCGCGCGGATTTGCCGATGGGACAACGGCGGCTGATGCGCAAAAAGCTCTGTCGCTGCAAAAACGGCGGGTATTTCATGGGTCGCAGTCCAAGCCGCAAGCGACCAATCCCCCTGCCCGACGGCAATGTCGTCGGGGGGCAGATACATCTTGACCGCGTGAGTGCCCGCCTGTGTGCGCACCGCGACATCAATCAACCGATAGCCAAACGCGCCTTCATAAGCATCCAGACGGGCCAGTTGCGCATCCGTAATCCCGGATAAGACCGCGCCCTGCGTCACCGCACCCGCCGCCACACGGATTAGAGGCACAACATCACCCGCCACAGGAAGGACTGCGTAACCGTCGAGCTCTGCCGGGATCGGGTCCAATGGAGCGCCGCCCGCAACTGCCCCGCGCAATGCAGACGACTGCAACGTGCCGTAAATGAAAATATCCATCAGCGTGGAAACTTCTTGCCCATCATGCCCGCGACCGCCCCGCCAACAAAACCGCCGACAAGAATAACCATGATCATATCAGCGCTGCCAAACCGCATCCCGTTGTCATACATGATTGTGAACACATCCACGACCGCTTCCATCGGGCCATCATAACGGCGGCGCATAGCCTGATCGATCATATAGACAAACGACATGATCAGCAAAATCCAGAAGACTTGGGCAAACACGGCCGTATAGCCCGTGCCAATGCCTGACGCGATGCTATGGGCGTGCTTGCCACATAAAACCCACCCCGCCCAAAGGCCTGCGCCAATGCATAAAGGCAGCAAGAAGCGCGGCACCGTGTCTTCCCCGTAAATCGGGACCATAGTTGCAAATATGACGTAGCCAACAATCGCAAAAGCGATTGCAGCTGTCAGGCGGGCGGCGGTTGGCATGGGTCTGCTCCCTCTTTGTTGTACAGACCCCCTCGCGCGTCTATTGCGCGCGCGTCAGTGTGATCTGCGTCACGTCACAGTTTCCGCTATGAAACGTCGCAGCACAAGAGGTGAGGTAAAAGTTCCACATGCGGCGGAACCGATCATCAAACCCCAGTTTGGCCACGGCGTCCCACTTGCCATTGAAATCCGTATGCCAGCGACGCAGCGTTTCGGAGTAACTCTCGCCAAACTCGATCGACCGCACCGTCGAAAGCCCCGCATTTTCGGCGACCTGACGCAAGATTACAGGGCTTGGCAACATGCCTCCCGGAAAGATGTATTTCTGGATAAAATCCACGCCGCGCTTGTAAACATCCCAGCGGCGATGCGCGACCGTAATAATCTGCAAGGTCGCATGTCTGTTTGGTTTCAAACACTTATGCAGGGTTTCGAAGTAAACCGGCCAATATTCCTCGCCCACAGCCTCGAACATTTCGATGCTGGCGATCCCGTCGTACTGGCCGGTCTCATCGCGGTAGTCCTGCAACTTGATCGTAACCTTATCGGACAGACCGAGGTGCTCCATGCGGGCCACCGCATAGTCGTGCTGCTCCTTGCTAATCGTCAGGCCCGTGACGCACAAACCGCGCTCTTTGGCGGCATATTCCGCAAACCCTCCCCAGCCACAGCCGATCTCAAGCACATGATCGCCAGCATTGACGCCCATCTGATCGACCATCGACTTGTATTTCAAGGTCTGCGCTGTCGCCAGATCTTCTTGGCCGGTCTCGAATTTTGCCGACGAATAGGTCATCGTCGGATCAAGCCAAAGCCCGTAGAAATCATTGCCCAAGTCATAATGGTAGGAAATGTTCTTGCGGGCCTGTTTTTTGGAATTGCCCTGCAACCAGAACCGCAAACGCTCGTAGGCGCGCACCAGAAACTGTCCGGGAAAGCCGTCATACATCTCTTCGGCGTCATCGTGGATCAGATCCATAAAGGCCATCAAATCAGGGGTTGACCACCAGCCGTCCATATAGGCCTCGCAAAAACCCAGATCGCCTTCGCGGATCGTACGCGCAAAGATATCGGAATTATGCACCTGCAAAGTGGCCACATGCCCCGCTCCTTGGCCTTCGGCACGAAACACACGACCGTCAGGCAGTTCGATATCAAGTCGCCCGCGCTTCATCGTCTGGATCACGTCAAAAACAGCCGCAAAATAGCGCGGCAAATTCTCTTGGCCTTTGGTCGTCGTCAGGATCATGCCCACTCCACTCAACTCTTTATTGTTCAGCCCTGTCAGCTGCTTAGGCGGACCTAATGCACCCCGCAAGAAAGTCACGCCTTGACGTTAGGAAAGTTTCCTCATTTCGTCAAAACCCACGATCCGCATAGGCCTCCAGCGCCCGTTTGCGCCCGAGATCCACAGGCATTATGGGGTCAGGATAGCTGGCACCGGCTGACATTTCCCAATTTTTGGGGATCGCGTCGAAATAAGACAGCGCCGTGCCCGTGGGCTGCCGCTTGCCTTCGGCAATCCAACGGTCGGCATAGAGATGGGCTTTGTCAAACTTTTCGAGTTGGCTCTCGGGGTTGAATACGCGGAAATAGGGCGTCGCATCAGGGCCGGACCCCGCCGACCACTGCCAGCCCATAGCATTGCTTGCAGGGTCCCAATCGGTCAGGCAATCGGCAAACCATGCTTGGCCGACCTTCCAATGGGTGAGCAGATGCTTGGTCAGATAAGAGGCCACGATCATGCGCCCGCGATTGTGCATTGTCCCCGTCACATACATCTCGCGCATCGCGGCATCGACAAAGGGGATGCCCGTGCGCCCCTGCTTCCATGCCAGAACCTCGGGAGTGTCGGCCTCGTTCCACTTGAACTGATCCCAATCAGGCTTCCAGTTCTGGTCGATGATATGAGGCGTATGATGGACCAAGTGATAGGCAAATTCGCGCCAGACCAACTCTTTCAGAAACACCTCTGCTTGGCCCGCCCCGTCCTGCAAGGCCTGCCAGCCCGCGTGCCAACACTGCAAAGGAGAGATTTCGCCATAGGTGAGGTTTTCAGACAAGCGCGAGGTGCCATCCACAGCGGGCAAATCGCGGGCGTCTTGGTATTTGAGCACGCGCTCGGCGATAAACCGGTCAAGACGGGCGCGCGCCGCCGTTTGCCCCACTGTGCAATAAGGGCGCACCACCTGCGCCCCGCGCCGCATCGCGGCCCCCATCTGCCAATTGTCCAGCGCCTCGGACGCGGGCCAGACTTCGGGCGGGCGCACCGCTTTGGGCGCAGGCAAGCAGGCCCCCAGCGCACGGCTGCGGACGGCTTTCCACATCGGCGTGAAGACGCGGTAAAAGCCCCCCGTTTGGGTGGCGACGGTCCAAGGTTCGAACAACACATGCCCCGCAAACGAGCGGACATCCAAACCATCCGCCTTTAACCCCGCCTTGACGGCTGTGTCGCGCTCATTGGCCTGCGGGTCATAGAGCCGCGACCAATAGACAGCCCCTGCCCCTGTCTCGACCACCAAACCCCGCAAAACATCAAGCGCCGGACCTCGCCGCAAAACAAGCCGCAGGCCCAAGGCGGCCAAAATATCCGCCAAGGCAGCCAGAGACAGTCCCAACCGGTATTTCGGCGCGGCACCGATCACCTCTGTCTGCGGGTCAAGCACAAAGACAGGCACAACAGGCCGCCCTGTCTCCACCGCAGCCGTCAGGGCCGCGTGATCCACTGTGCGCAAATCGCGTCTGAACCACAAAATTACTGGCGCTGTCTCTGCCACGGTCTGCCCCTCGCTTTGTCTCAAATGCTTGCCCTCTCGGAGCAAGGCGCGCCTGCGCTCACACCACCTGATCTAGCGCGGAAATCAACTTATCAACCTCGGCCTTCTCGGTGTAATGGGTGAAACTCACGCGCAAGACGCCTTTGTCGAGATCGACACCCATGGCACCCAGCGGACGCTGCGCGTAAAAATCACCGCCGCCTGCCATGATCCCCAACGGAGCAAGCTGCGCAGCGGCGCTTTCGGCATCCATCTGCAACGCCATCGCCACCGTTGGCGCGCGCCGCGCGGCGTCACTGGGGCCAATCAGTCGGACCGCATTCTTGGCGCTGACATAATCCAACAGGGGCTGCAGCAAAGCCACCTCATGGGCGCGCATCACATCATGGGCAAGGCGGGCCGCCGCTGCACCAACGCCACCCCCGTGGTGGGCCGAAAACGCCTCCATGTAATCGGCCATCCCCGCCGATGCGGCAATCTGGGCATGGTCAGGACCAGCAGGCGTAAACCGCTTATAAAGGCTGTCGCCGTTAAAATGGTGCCCCTGATTTGGCAGGTCAAAGCCGAACTCCTCGCGGATCACCATGATCCCCTGATGCGGCCCATAGGTCTTATAAGCGCTGAACAGGTAGATATCGCACCCCATCGCGCCCACGTCGGGAAAGCCGTGCGGCGCGTAGCTCACGCCATCAACACAAACGCGGGCGCCCGCCGCCTGCGCGCGCGCGGTGATATCGACCACGTCGTTGATCGCGCCAACAACGTTTGAACAATGCGGGAAACAGACCAAACGGACGCTTTCATCCAGCAAATCTTCTAAGTCTTCCGGCTTCAAAAGCCCCGTCACCGGATCTATCTGCCACTCGCGGACCTCGATCCCCTCCTCGGCCAGACGGCGCCAAGGGCCGGAGTTCGCCTCGTGGTCTTGATTGGTGACAACAATCGCCTCACCGGGTTTGAGCCATTTGCGGACCGCTTGCGCCAAGACATAGGTATTCTGCGTCGTCGACGGACCAAATGACACCTCATGGGTCGCAACACCTAGCATTTCGGCCAAACGCCTGCGGGCCTCGTCCATCTCTTCACCCGCGAGCCGCGACGCTTCATAGGGCGCATAGGGCTGCACCTTGCGCTCGGTGTAATAGCGGTGCAATCGATCGATGACCTGCGTGCAGGTATAAGACCCGCCTGCATTTTCAAAGAATGCCTGTCCTTGCAAGGAAGGCTGCGCGAAGGCGGGAAACTGGGCCCGTACCCATGCAATATCAATATCCATAGCGTCCAATGAAACGAAAATGGCCCCGATGCGCAAGCACCGGAGCCACTGATCCACTAAAGATTGTGGGCTTATTTTTGCTTGGCACGAATGCCGTCACGCCAAAGCGCCTTGATCAGCGAAACACCCATCAGCGCCATCACGCCAGAGAACGGCAAAGCGCCAATAATCATGGCCGTGTTGATCGCGCCCAATCCACCTGCAAGCAACAGACCGGAAATCACCAGCGTCAGGATGACCCCCCAGACGACGATGTGCATCCGCCCCTTCGGGCTCTCGTCACCTGCTGCAATGATCGTATTGATGATCAAAATGGCCGAGTCTGCAGAGGTCACAAGATAGGTCAACAAGAGCACAACGATAATCATCGACATGATCGTGGCCATGGCTGGCGACAACATGAAGTTGATCATGGCAAAAAGCTGGCTCGACAGACCCGCACCCGTGATCGCATCGCCTGCGCCGCCGTTCAGCGTCAAGTCAATCGCTGTGCCGCCCACAAAGGCGAACCAGATGAAACACATCACCGAAGGCACAATCATCGCACCCAACACATACTCGCGGATCGTCCGACCCTTTGAAATACGCGCAAGGAACAGGCCCACGAACGGCGCAAACGCGATCCACCATGCCCAATAGAAAATGGTCCAGCCACCCTGCCAACCGGCAAGTTGTGTCGAGATACTGTCGGCCACACCGTCCGGGCTGAACACCGTCAGCGACATCATCGGCAAATCGACAAGGTAGTCCCAGATGCCCACGAAAAGCGCCTTAAGCGCGAAAAGTGTCGAGCCAAAGATCAAGAAGAAGGCAAGGATAAAGAACGACAGGCCCATGTTGATATTCGAGAGCCACTTGATGCCTTTACCCACGCCCGACAAAGCCGACATCGTCGACAAAATCATCACGATCACCAAGCAGAAGATCATCGCAAAAGATGTAGGCGCGCCTTCTGCATTCATCAGCCAAGCCATGCCGGTGATGTTATACAAACCTGCGGCAAACTGCGACACACCGTAACCCAAGGTCACTGACACGCCCAAAATCGTCGCGATCACCGAGATAATATCGATGACATGGCCCAAAGTGCCTTCGAGTGCGCGCCCGAAAAGCGGCGTCAAACCAGAGCGGATCGTCAAAGGCAAACCGCGGCTATAGCTAAAGAACGCCAGTGCCAGACCGACAATCGCGTAGCACGCCCATGCCGAGAAGCCCCAGTGTAGGAACGACCACTTCATCGCGGGCTGCACGTTATCGGCCGCAGACCCCGTCGTCGCACCGACGATCACATCGGGGTTCGTACCAAAGTGATAGATCGGCTCACCGGTCGCATAGGTCAACATGCCGATGCCGATACCCGCCCCGAACATCATTGAGAACCATGAAAAGCTTGAGAATTCGGGCTTGGCCTCGGCGCCGCCCAAACGAATCCGCCCCGTCGACGGGATCAATGCCAGCACCAGGCACACGACGATATAAAACGTCATGACATACATGTACCATGCGCCCGTATTGGCGTCGATTGTGCCACGCACTGCATTGAGAGTATTGCCCGCCGCTTCGGGAAAACTCATCGCCCATATGATCAATGCCCCGATTGCGATCTTCGATCCAAGACCGACGAATTTTGAAAAGCCGTCGTAGAATCCACTCGTTTGCGTGTGAATATCCAGATCGGTCAGTGGTGGTTTAATAGCCATTTTTGTCCCCGTTCATGTTTTTGGTAACGCGACGATAAGTCACGGCCTTAAGCGTCCGAGACGAATTTCGCCTATTTTATCACTCTAAAACGACATCTTCTGCTTATTTTTCGCCCAAAAGAAAACGGGCGCAGATGATACCCACGCCCGTCCTCAAACCTGTCTCTCAACCGCTACGCGTTAACGTCGACGACCACGCGGCCCTGCACCTGACCTTTGAGAATGTCAGCGCCGAGCTTTGGCAAATCAGAGAGCGTCGCAGGCACAATCATCGCCTCCAGCTTATCCATCGGCAGGTCTTTCGCGATCCGCTCCCAAGCGCGCAGACGGTTGGCATAGGGTTGCATCACGCTGTCGATCCCCAACAGGTTAACGCCGCGCAGCAAGAACGGAATAACCGTCGCAGGCAGGCCCGCGCCGCCAGCAAGACCGACGGCTGCCACACTGGCACCATACTGCATCTGGCCCAAAATGCGCGCCAACATCTCACCGCCGACGGCATCAACACAACCGCCCCATGTTTCCGCCTCAAGCGGGCGCTTGGTGGTCTCGTTCAACGCTTCGCGTGCCACAATCTGTGTCGCACCAAGCGCGGTCAGGTAATCGGCAGCTTCAGGACGCCCCGTCACCGCCGCAACCTGATGGCCCAGATGCGCCAAGATCGCCGTTGCCACCGATCCGACACCGCCAGCCGCGCCCGTCACCAGCACAGGACCGTCTTTTATTCCGTGATCCTCAAGCGCCATAACCGCCAGCATCGCCGTAAACCCAGCCGTGCCAACCGCCATCGCCTGGCGCGTATCCAGACCGCTGGGCAACGGCACCAGCCAGTCCGCTTTCACGCGGGCCTTTTGGGAATAACCACCCCAATAGGCCTCGCCCACGCGCCAGCCTGTCAAAACGACCTTGTCACCGATCTTGTAACGGGGATCATCCGAGGCCTCGACCGTGCCCGCGAAATCAATGCCGGGCACATGCGGATAATTGCGCACCAAACCGCCACCAGGGCCGATGCACAAACCATCTTTGTAGTTCACGGTCGAATATTCAACCGCAACCGTCACATCCCCCGCAGGCAGCGCATCCAGCGCCATTTGCTGAACAGACGCAGATGTCTTGCCCTCTTCATTTTTCTCAACAACCAAAGCATTAAACATCATTTCGTCCTTTATTTTCCATGTCTCTTCAAACTCCCGCCGGAGGCTCCGACGGGGCTAATCTTGCTAAATCCAGAACCCTTCGTGCACCGTTGCCGCGCGCGCTCCATCTGGTGTCACAACCTGTAACTCCGTGCCTTCGTCCCAATGGGTCATCCGCACCATACCAATCGCGACACCTGTATCATAGTCGGGCGAATTGGCCGCCGAGGTCACCTGCCCCACGCGCTTGTCGCCCGCCATCAACGGCCAAGCGCGATCACAAGGCGGCACACCACCGTGAATTTCGATGGCGCGTATCTGCTGGGTCGGGCCTTCCTTGGCCACGCGCAGCAGGGCATCCCGCCCCACACAGCCGATCGCCGTCTGGGTCGAGCAAAACTTGCCCAAGCCCGCTTCATGAGGGGTATTATCGCTGGTCATATCATTGCCGTAAGACAGCAAACCGCCCTCAATCCGCTCGATCAGGTTCGGACAACCGGCATGAACATCCATGCTCTTGCCCGCTTCCATCAGCGTGTTCCAAAGCGGCATCCCGTTTTCGGTGCCATCCACATAAATCTCGAAACCGCCCTGTTTGGAATAGCCCGAGCGCGCAATCGCCATGCTCACCCCTTGGAAATCAAACCAGCCATAGCGGAAGAATTTTATGTTGCGCACCGCATCGCCAAACACAGCCGCCATCAGATCGTCGGCTTTCGGGCCTTGCACCGCC
Source organism: Yoonia sp. (assembly GCA_965658825.1). GTDB lineage: Bacteria > Pseudomonadota > Alphaproteobacteria > Rhodobacterales > Rhodobacteraceae > Yoonia. Next base: position 14,701 of record CBFHTU010000031.1, on the reverse strand, counting down.
AGCGGCGAAATATCAGGCTCGTTGACGAGAACATCCAAACGATATCCGTAAGCCAACCCCTTGACCCACAAAAGCAAATCACTGTCTGCAATCGAAATCCACCAGCGGTCCTCTGCCAGTTTCACCGCGACCGGATCGTTAAGCATCCCGCCCGTCTCATCCACAATCGGGACATAGAAACACTGGCCCATCTGCATTTTTGAGAGATCACGCGGGGTTAGCATCTGCATCAGGCGGGACGCATCCGGCCCTCGCAGCTCGATCTGGCGCTCGCAAGCGACGTCCCAGACCTGCACTGCAGATTTCAGGTGGTGATAGTCCTCAAGAACCGACCGGAACACCGTCGGCAGCAACATGCGGTTATAAACCGTATAGCCTTTCACACCAGCGGCTTCGACACCGTCAGAGAAAGGCGTGCGGCGCAAACGCCGCGAAGGAGAGATGAGAGCCATATGTTAAGCCTCTGGCATAAAAGGTAAATCTGTATCCTGAGGAGTGATCCCCAAGCTGGTGAGCATCGCATGGACTTGGCCGCGATGGTGGGTCTGATGGTTGAACATCTGCATGACGCAGAGCCCCTTGGGCTTGGTGACATCGCGCCCCATACTGGCGGAATGCCACGATAGATCCCCCACCAGATCAAGCGCGTGGACCTTTCCGGCCCACCGCGTGATCCGGCCATCAATCCGGAACCTCTCTGTCGCCCAAACCGCAGGCGTCGGCACTAGATTGGTGCTTTGCGGGATCGTCACATCATAGGCACTGCCGCCGTCAAACCGGCTGATCCAGAGCGCGTCACCCCATAATAAATGGTTCAACGTGCCCCAGATCGAGCCGAAAAACGCGCCACGATCAGCGCGCAGAGCCTCTTCATCCATTGCCTGAACAATGGACATCAACCCCTTGTTTTGCCACGCATTATACGCGGCCATCGTGCGGCAGTATTCGGGCGTGATCATGTGCCTTTAGGGCCCGCCCAATCAATCTGGCAAATCTCGGCGCTGCGACCGTCAAAGTCCCAGACGCGCCCGAATGCACGTACGCGGCCCTTCGTGGCGGTCGCAACTGTGATATCTGGACCCATCCAATACTCGGTATTGGTCACGACAATATCTTTGCCGCCGTGGCCCTCAACAGGCACAACCGCGCCTTGGATCACTTTGCCAACCATCAAGCGACGCTCGTTGCCAACGGTCTCAAAGACAATCGGCGCACGCTCGGCCCCAAGGAATTCGCCCACCAGCATCGAGAACAGCCCCGTGTTGCCACGCGCCTTGCCGCTGAAGATATTGACCAGCGCTTCGAATTGTTCGTCCGTCGCACGCTCGTCGATATAGGCTGCCACTTTCCAGTTGCCGCGCCCCATGTTGCCCGGAATTTCGAGCATCAGACCGACGTTCAACCCCGACAGATCAACGCCGCCGTAAGCCCCGCTGTCGATGCGTACCCCAGACCACGCTTGGCAGTGGCCCTCTGTGGGTGGGTGTTTCCCGAGGCTGACAACGCAGGGGCAAAAGACCGTGCAGTTGCAGTTCAGGATCAATTCACCCTTGATTGTCCAAGGGATCGTTCCGATTGCGCCGTCGAGAGCCATGTCGCTCCTCCTCTTTGAAAGTTTACAATGCAGTTACAAGTTGCAAGACCCCGCCCGCGAGCAACACACCGCCCAAAGGACGGGTGATATAGCGGCCCAGATCGGGCAGTTTTTCGAAAATCATGATCACGGTGGCCAGCCCCATAAAGGCGACATTCATCACCCCGCCGACAAAGGCCAAAAGCATCAAGGCCCAGCAGCAGCCAAGGCACACCAGCCCCAGCCGCACCCCATTGCGCAGCGGGCCTTCGGCCCAATACTGCATGAAGAACGTCATTGGCATCCGGCACTTGGATAGGCAGGCCTCTTTTATGGCCGAAAACTGATAGGCCCCAGCCGCAAAGAGTAACCCTGCTGACAAAAGCTTGGACCGGCTATCGCCATAAGCCGACAACAGGTCCAAACGGAACAGCCCCATTTGCAGTGCCGCAGCCAAGACGGAAAATCCGATCCAGACCACAAGATACCCCGACACCAACCGCCCGAAACTTGCGTTCGGGGCTGTGTGGCTCAGGTCATCGTAGGTCGCGAAGGCGGGCAAGGAGGTGGGCGCCATCATCGCGCCCGACATCAAGGCCCACATCAGAACCATGCGCAGAAAACCCGCGCCATCCGGGGTAATTGTGCAAAGAGAGTTGAGAAAATCCGCGCCGAATATCTTTGCTCCATCACGCAGCTCCGCAGGCACCGACATGGCGAAAAGAACGCCCCACGACAGCAGGATCACCGCAAACAAGACGAGCCAATGCACGCCTGTCATCGCTCTGATCCGCGCCGCCACCATAAGTGTCCTCCCCGACTCAAACGTCTTTTCGCTTGCAATACAATTGTCATACATTTAATTGTCTGACAAATGAAAATTGATCCTGACAGCTCGTCCGACCTTTCCGCTCAGATCGCCAAGGCGATCCGTGATGCCATTATGTCGGGCAAATTGCTGGTTGACGAGCGTCTGCCATCAGAGGCGGAACTGGCCGAGCAATTCAACGTCTCCCGCCCCACTGTCCGCGAGGCGCTCAAGCGTTTGGGCGCGCAATCCCTGATCCGCACCCAACGTGGGGCCACGGGTGGCGCCTTTGTGAACCGTTTAACATTCGAGGATGCCTACGGCCAGCAGATCACCACCTCAACGCTGCTTTTGTCGATGAATGACGTGAGCTTTGCGGTGGCTTGCGAAGCGCGCTACGCGCTTGAGCGTGCCTGTGCGCCCCTCGCGGCCCAGCGGCGCACCGCCGATCATCTGGCCACCATGCGCGCAGAGGCCCACCGCCAATCACAGCCGGGCCTCACCGATGAGGCCTTTTGCGCCTCTGATGTCGCCTTTCACCGCGCTTTGGTGGATGCGGCGGGCAATCCCGTCATTTCCTATCAGCTCGCAGGCGCGGTCGAGGCCATGCAGCCTTTGATGAATATGATCACCTTTTCGGCGCGGTCGCGCGAAAAGATTGTCGCACTCCACGGCCAGATCGCCGACGCACTTGAAACTCATGACGGACAGGCTTGCGATGCAACTCTGGCGGAATTGGCAGCTTATACCAATGAACTTGCTCAGAATGTGATCAATGCGCGGGCGCAGGCGCGTGCTGCGAATTGACACTTGCGAGCCGCGCAATCGCGCCCTAACCTTCCGTGCAGAACGCTAAACGGGAGAACTTAGCATGAAATTCACCACCCTACTGGGCGCCGCCTCAATTGCCGCCCTTGGCACGGCTTTGTCTGCACAAGACGCAGATCTGATGGTCTTTGACTATTCCGGCTTTGAAGTGCCAGAGCACCATGCAGGCTATATCGCACAGCACGGGCAATCACCGACATTCGCTTTCTTTGGTGACGAAGACGAGGCGTTTCAGAAAATCCGCGCAGGGTTTCAAGCTGACGTCGCGCATATCTGTGCGGGTTCAGTGACCAAATGGAGCGACAGTGGCCTGCTTGAGGCTTGGGACACGTCCAAACTCACCTATTACAGCGACCTCGACGCGAACCTGAAGGGCGAAGAAATCGGCGGCGGTGCAACTTACTTTGTGCCCACCGACTTTGGCTCAACTGCCATTGCCTATAACCCCGAAGAAGTCACCGCCGACGACGTGGCCTCGCTTCAGGTTTTCAAAAATCCGAAATACGCCGGCCGCATGTCCTTGCCTGATAACGTCGATGACGCCTACGCGCTGGCCTATCTGGCAACAGGCGTGACCAACTGGACCCAAGCCACGGACGAACAATTCGAGGCCGCTTCCGCATGGCTGCGCGAAATCCACCCCAACTTGCGCACCTATTGGACGGACGCGGGCGAATTGGCACAACTGATGGCCTCAGGCGAAATCCTCGTGAGCTGGGCGTGGAACGAAACCTATCCGACAATGATTGAGGAAGGCCGCCCGATTGCCTTCCAGCGTGAAGCAACCGAAGGCTCCTCTCTCTGGCTGTGCGGCTATGTCAACCTCGCAGACAGCCCCGGCAATGCGGATAAGGCCTATGACTACCTCAACGCCTTCCTGGCGCCCGATAACGTGATGCCGCTCTTGGAGAACGGCTACGGCTCGGCGAACGCAACAGCGCTGAACGACCAAGTCAGCGAAGAAGATCTTGCCTTGGCTGGCCTTGAGAAGATCGACGCCCCTGTTTTGGCACAGCTTCCCATGAGCAACGCCGCCCGTGAGCGTCAGGTCGAAACGTTTGAGTTGATCAAAGCAGGCTTCTAAGCCCGCACAGCTGAAACGCAAAACAAGGGCAGCGTCATCGGCGCTGCCCTTTTTAGCACGCCTCAGGCCGCTTCGCGCTTGATCAGACCGCGCGAAACCGCGGCTTCGACTTTCAATTCCTAAGCGCCGGCCTGCGCATATCCCTCGGCGACACGGTTGTATTCCTCTGCCAATTGGGTTGCCAGTGCGACATAGGCAGCCAAGGCCTCAGGTTTTTGCGAAGCCGTCCAAAGCGCCGCTCTCATGCAATACACGGACCTTGTCCACGATCCCGTCAAGACGCGCGTGAATGTCTGAGACCTTCTGCGCCACGGCATAGCGCTCGCGGTCACCGATCGTCGCGGGGCCCTTATCCGTCAACGGATCAAGCCCGAATGACAAAAGCGCAAGCACCGCGCCAATCACCCCTTTGGTCACAGCCATCATCGGCGGGCCGTCCGAATGGATCAGCACCAAAAGCGACACCGTCACCCCGAAAGCGAAAGCGCCTAAAATTTTTGGCAGGCAGTCGCGGGCGCGCCGCGATCTCGCTCGTCTTCCATTTTGCCTCGGCGGTCAAACCATGGATCAACAGCCACGCCGCAATTGCCGCAGCCACCAAGGGCGCGCTTAACCAAAGGACCGTGACAGGCGCGCTTGCGTCCAACAGCGGGAACGCCGCAGGCACCAAAGGAATCAGCAAAGCGCCACCGCATTCGGGTTCTTGGGGTCTTTGACCGTCCCGTCTGTCTCAAGCGGATTCTGTTTAGAGCGCCTGGTGAGAAGTTGTAAAAACATCGCCGCCCCCCATCGTTATCGACAGCAACAACAAGAACAATAGAGTATAGCTGATGTTGGGCACCAACCGCTCGATCGGGTTGGCCCCTTGGATGTTGAACTGAACTAGATCGCGCAGGCCGCCAGCCGCACGCCCCATTTTAAAAAACAGGAATGACACCCAGACGATCGCCATGATTACCGTCAAAATAACTGTCATCCCGGATCATTGTCTGATCCAAATGGCATAATTGAGACCGAACCACGGTCATTTCGCGGAGCCTTGGCTGTCTATCTGAACCCGACGGCGTCCGAAAATGATCCATTCCTTGCGTCACTCGTATCAAAACAAAAGGCAACACAAGGCAAAGATTATGGACATCCTCAATATCATCGCGGCCCTTCTCTCCATCGGGTTCGGGATCATCGGCTGGCTGATGCCAAAATATACGCTCGAGGTGCTCAACCTGTCGGGTCACACCGACACGATGGGCATGTCCGAAATCCGCGCCTCTGGCGGCGCGCTCTTTGTGGGCATGGGGCTTGGCGCGATGATCCTTGGCACCCCTGCCGCCTACGCCATGCTGGGGCTGTGCTGGCTGGGGGCCTCTGTCGGGCGGCTGACGTCAATCGCCCTCGACGGGGTTACGCGCAAAAAGATGGGGTTTGTAGTGGTGGAACTGGCGGTGGCCGTGACGGTTTTGGCAATCAACCTCTAAGCTGGCCTCGCGTGTCGGAGAAATCTATTGCATCGCCGTGTCGTCTTTCGGCACAAAACGGTTCTCCGCTACACAATCCTGATAATCGGCGGAATACGTCACCGCAAGTTCAGGAACCTCGGGTGCGAGATTGCGCAACGTGCAGATGACGTCGTTCTTGCTCCAACTGACTTTGACCCGTTCACTCACTGGGACCCCTTCCCAGAAACTCCACCCGATATCGGTATCGTTGAATAGATCAATGACTGCGAAAAGTGCCTGAAATTTCGTGAGCGTGTAATAGTAATCGCGACTGACTTCTTCTTCTGCAGGCATATTTGCGACCATCAAAAAGTTGGTAATCGCCTTTTTGACATCCTCGGTCAGACGACCCTCTTCGGCCATTGCCTTTTCAAAGACGGCCATGGCCGTTTGGATCAACAAATAAGACTGAACCTCGCCCTGAACTTCGGGCAACCTGCGCATTGCTGTAAGATCGGTTATATTGCCAGACTTTGAGAGATTCATAATCTCCCCGTAGATCGTGCAAGGGGGATACTCAGCGGCCTTCTCATAACTATGCGCGATATGCACGTTCGTGCTGCAACTGCGCGCGCTTGCCTCTTGGGGGATCGCGATGGCCAAGGTCGCAAGAGCACAGGCGCCCCCAAATTTCGCTACGGCATCGACCGAAAAAATCGTTTTAAGCACCATCGCAGGCATCCAATCACATTACACTCAATGCGTGTGTTTGATCCGGTCATTGGGACCAAAATATGACCCTTTCGACCACGACGTCGAGATCGAAAAAAAGATCGTGGCGCTGACAATTTCCGCCTAGACCTGCATTTGCATAAAACACGCCCCTTGAACTGTGCGACGCATCGTCCTATCTTTGAAGTGTCCTTCGGGACTATGAACATAAACGCGCTCGCAATAAGCGGATCGGACCCGGGGGCGGTACCCGGCGACTCCACCAACATCCTGCTCATTTGGCAGCTGTGGGGTCGAAATAGGATCGACGAACGTCTAAAGGGGTTAGCTTTGTTCCGGCGATATACCACCGTTATCGGTTCAAATTGTATAGTTGCAAATGACAACCGTGCTCCGGCTATGGCGATGGCTGCGTAAGCAGTCCTCGTTGCCGAAACTTAAGTCCTAGCGCTTAGCAGCTCTAGGCGGGGTTCGCAGGTACCTGGCAACAGAAACCTGCACTTACCTCCCTGCAAAATTGACTTGATTACGACCGCGCTCTATCGCAATCTGAGATATGTTCAAAACATGCGCAGCCGCAATCTTTCTCGCCCTTTCTCCAGCGATTACAAACGCTTGCGGTACGGCCTTAATCTTAACCATTGATGTCTCCAATTCCGTTGATACCGGCGAATTCCGGCTTCAGGCCGACGGGCTGACAGCGGCGTTGCGCGCGCCCGAGATCGTCGAGGCCATGGTCCGCCAAGAGGCCACGATTGCCGTGGTGCAATGGTCGGGTACGGCCCGCCAAGAGTTATCAATCCCTTGGACGCGCATTCGCACCAGCCTTGACGCCGCCCGCCTTGCCTCCGCCGCCGAACAAATGCCGCGCGCCTTCGTGCTGTCAGACACAGCGCCCGCCGAAGCGATAATGTTCTCGCTCGACCTCTTTTCCCAAGTGCCTGACTGCAAGAATAAGGTCATCGACATCTCTGGCGACGGCACGCCCAATGCCGGCTCGCAGACCCGCGACGCCCGTAACGTGGCCGAGCGCGCAGGCGTGACCATCAACGCAATTGCGATAGAAAGCATGGGGCTGGCGATCACGGGTTTTTACAAGGGGGCTGTGATCACGCGCAACGGCTTTGTCCTGACAGCGCGCACACACCGCGAATATCCGGACGCGATCCGGCGCAAGATATTGCGTGAACTTAGCCAAGTTCTCGGGTAATTCCGTTGCACTACCGTGGCGTAAGAGGCTGATTTTCGTATGATTTCCATTCAGGACATGACACGGGTCTTTGGCCGCATTGGCCTTTTGTCGTTCGGTGGACCTGCCGCGCAGATCGCCTTGATGCACCGCGAGCTGGTCGAAACACGCGATTGGCTGACAGAGGCGCAATTTCTGCGCGCTCTGTCATTTTGCATGCTGCTGCCGGGCCCCGAGGCGATGCAACTGGCCACTTATGCCGGTTGGAGGCAGCGCGGGATCATCGGCGGACTGATCGGCGGCGGTCTTTTCGTGCTGCCGGGTGCGCTTGTCATTACGGTACTGGCCTTGGCTTACGGGACATATGGTAATCTGGGGTGGATGCAGGCGCTCTTTCTGGGGATCAAGGCGACGGTGGTTATTATCGTCATCGAGGCCCTGATCAAGGTTTCAAAACGGGCGCTAAAGTGCCGTAAGTATTATATAATTGCAGCTTTTGCCTTTGTCGCGCTGTTCTTCTTTTCGATCCCTTTTCCGCTGGTCATCGCAGGAGCCGCGCTTGTCGGTGCACACGGCACGCAAGCGCTGACCCCAGCACCGAAGACCCGCTTGCCGTGGGCGCAAAGCGGCAGGATCGTCGGGTTTGGCCTGCTTGTCTGGGCAGCCCCCATCGCAGGTGCGGCGGCCTTCGATCAGGATTTGCTGGTCGAGATCGGCCTGTTTTTCTCGAAACTTGCGGTCGTCACCTTTGGCGGTGCCTATGCCGTCTTGGCCTATATGACGCAATCGGTCGTCAATACCTATGGCTGGCTGACGACGGCGCAAATGATGGACGCGCTCGGCTTGGCCGAAACCACGCCCGGCCCGCTGATCCTTGTGACGCAATTTGTCGGCATGATGACAGGCTTTGCGCAGGGCGGGACTTGGTTTGCCATTCTTGCGGGGCTGTTGACGCTCTGGGTTACCTTTGTCCCCTGTTTCATCTGGATCTTTGCAGGCGCCCCCCTGATTGACTGGCTGGAAGGCCGCCCCAAGCTCACCGGCGCACTCGCCGCGATCACGGCGGCTGTCGTTGGGGTGATTGCAAACCTGACCCTGTGGTTTGCGCTGCATGTGTTTTTCGGGCAGGTCACGCCGTTTACCTATGGCCCCTTGCGCACAGTCCTGCCTGATCTGGCGAGCTTTCAAATCCTGCCACTGGCACTCGCTGCGGTTGCGGCCTTTTTGCTGCTCAAACGCCATTGGGGGTTGATTTGGGTCTTGATGATTTGCGGCGGGCTGAGCCTTTTGCTCGCGAGCGTGTCACAGCCCCTTTAATCCCGCTTCGAATCTTCTATGGTGGAGGGATCAGCGCGAAGGAATGAGCTCATTGACCGATAAGATCGACTATGGAAACTTGATGCACCGTGCGATGCGGGGCCTGATCCAAGAAGTGCTTTCGGGCGTAGCCAAGAACGGCCTTCCCGGCGAGCACCACTTTTTCATTACCTTCGATACGATGCACCCGGATGTAGAAATCGCCGATTGGCTGTCGGATCGCTTTCCGGATGAAATGACGGTCGTGATCCAGCATTGGTTTGCCGATCTGACTGTGACCGACGAGGGCTTCACGATCACGCTCAACTTCGGGGATAATCCTGAAACGCTCTATATTCCTTACGATTCTATTCAGACTTTCGTTGATCCTTCGGTCGAATTTGGCCTGCGTTTCGAAAGCCAGCACGAGGCCGAGATCGAAGAGATCCCCGAGGCGCCGATGGATGAGATGGTCGAGCCGGATGATGCAGGCAGCCACGAGCGCAAAGAAGCCGAAGTCGTCAGCCTCGATCAATTCCGTAAAGAGCACTGACGTTATTGCTCTCTTAAGGCAGAGACTGTAAACGGCATACAATTGCATACGATAGGTGACCCCATGACCAATACACGCACAGAATCCGACAGCTTTGGCCCACTCGAAGTTCCCGCAGACCGTTATTGGGGCGCGCAAACGCAGCGCAGCCTGATGAACTTTCCCATTGGCTGGGAAAAGCAACCGATTGCGATTGTCCGCGCCTTGGGCGTGATCAAGCAGGCTTGCGCTGTGGCCAACAAAGAGCGCGGCAAACTGGATGCGAAACTGGCTGATGCGATTATCGCGGCGGCAAGTGAAGTCGTCGCAGGCAAGCTTGACGATCATTTCCCGCTGGTTGTCTGGCAGACAGGCTCCGGTACGCAGTCGAATATGAACGCCAATGAGGTGATCTCGAACCGCGCGATTGAAATGCTGGGCGGCACGATCGGGTCCAAAGATCCCGTGCACCCGAACGATCACTGCAACATGGGCCAGTCATCCAACGACACCTTCCCAACCGCAATGCACATCGCCGTGGCAACAACCGCCCACGATGTGCTGATCCCTGGTCTGGAGAAACTGCACGCCGCACTTTTGGCAAAGCAGGAAGAATTCAGCGATATCATCAAGATCGGCCGCACCCATACAATGGACGCGACACCGCTGACGCTCGGCCAAGAATTCTCTGGCTATGTGCATCAGGTCGCCATGGGCATCCGCCGCGTGAAGGCCGCCCTGCCCGCGATCTACGAGCTGGCTCAAGGCGGCACGGCTGTTGGCACGGGTCTGAGCACGCCAAAGGGCTGGGGCGAGACTGTGGCCAAGAATATGGCCGAGATCACTGGCCTGCAGTTTGTGACCGCCCCCAACAAATTCGAGGCCTTGGCCGCACATGACGCGCTTGTTGAAATGTCAGGCGCTTTGAAAACAGTTGCGGTCAGTATCTACAAGATTGCTTGCGACATCCGTCTCCTGGGCTCTGGCCCCCGTTGCGGCTTGGGCGAATTGATGCTGCCAGAAAACGAACCGGGATCCTCCATCATGCCCGGAAAAGTGAACCCGACGCAGGTTGAGGCAATCACCCAAGTCTGTGCGCATGTCATGGGCAACGACGCCGCCGTCGGCTTTGCCGGTTCACAGGGGCACTTTGAACTGAACGTCATGAAGCCGATGATGGCCTATAACGTCTTGCAATCCATGCAACTTTTGGGTGACAGCGCCGTGGCATTTACCGACAACTGTGTCGTAGGCATCCGTGCCGACCGCACGCGCATTGAGAAACTGATGCGCGAAAGCCTGATGCTGGTCACAGCCCTTGCGCCCACAATCGGCTACGACAAGGCCACGACGGTTGCAAAAACGGCCCATAAGAACGGGACGACCCTCAAGGAAGAGGCGATCAACCTTGGCTATGTCGACGCGGAAACCTTTGATCGGGTCGTCCGCCCAGAAGACATGATCGGCCCCAAATGAGCGTCGTCAACCTGAACAAGGCGCGCAAGGCAAAGACGAAGGCCGAAGAAAAGGCGCAAGCCGACGAAAATGCCCTGCGCTATGGCCGCTCCAAAGCGGAGCGCGTGCTTGATGCGGCAAATACTGCGCTCATGAACACAAGGCACGCGGCGCATAAATTCGAAGACGAATGACCGGCCGCCCCGTCAAACGATCCCTGACACTGGCGGGGCACCGCACAAGTGTTTCGCTCGAAGAGCCGTTCTGGCGGGCATTTCGGGACATCACGCGCGCACAAGGCAAAACGATCAACGGCTGTGCTGCGGAAATTGATGCGGAGCGGGGCAATATCGGCCTCGCGTCCGCGATCAGACTATATGTCTTGCGACATCTTCAGGATCAGGCGGGGCTTGGCGGGTAAAGAATATCGCGCAAGGCAGCCAGATTTTCATACTCGCGACGCTCCGCCTTGGAGAACCCGCGCGCATCGTCCTTGCGATAATGCAAGGCCAACATCTCGGAGATTTCGCTCTTTTTAACGGGCTCGCGCTCGTAGGGATCAAACCCTTGATCGACTTCAGAGGGCATCGCTACAGAATGCCAAAGCCCAGAAATCGCCTTTTTCATATTCGACAAGTTTAACATTTGCATGACCGTATTCCGTTGAATGCGACCCCCACCCAAGACTTTAGTAACACAATGCGGCCACATTGCAGCCCCAAAAGCGGCGCGTTCATCACGGAATTTCGCAAAAATACCCCTAAGCCATTAATTTTAAATACTAAAAAAACTCTGGAATTATGGCCGAAATGTGGCACGCACTTACGACTGTTTCCTCTACTGACAGAGTAGCCCTTTGCGACGTGGACCGTTTCCAATTCTGGCGAAAACGGCCGTCAGCGTGGTTCGAATCGCAGCCACATGCCGTCTTCGGCACGCACTGTCAGATAGGCCACAGGCATTGGCGTCCGCCCGTCCACCACTTCGAACCGAAAGGCCCGCACGATCATCTACAAAAGCAGCACGCCTTCAATCATCGCAAACCCCGCTCCTGTGCAAACCCGCGGGCCGGAAGAGAACGGCATATAGGCGTCGCGTGCGCAGGTTTTGCCCGCCTGCGTTGCCCATCGGTCCGGATCAAATCCGTCGGGATTGTCCCAAATCCGTTCATGGCGATGCAAATGCCATGGTGACAGCACAACCTGCGCGCCAATTGGCGCGTCACGGTCGCGAAAGTTTTCGGGGCACGTCGTTTCGCGCACCATCATCGGCACCGGCGGATAAAGCCTGAGCGCCTCGCGGAACACATCGCGGGTTTTGCGCAGCTTAGAGATGCTGCTGAAATCAGGCGTGAGGGTTTCCGCCTCTGCGGCGACCGCCTCTTGCCATTCGGGGTAAAGCGCCAAGAGATAAAGCGTCCAAGCCAGCGCGGAAGCACTGGTTTCATGCCCCGCCAGAAAGAATATGGCGACCTGATCGACCATTTCCTCGACCGTGAAAGTCTCGCCCGTTTGCGGGTCTGCCGTTGTCATGATCTTGGTCGCAAGATCGTCGGGTGCCTGCCCCGCCTTGATCGCATCCAATCTGTCTCGGGGCAGCCCCGTGATCAGCGCCCTGATCGCCTTGGCTGTGTGTTTTGTTTCCGACTTGAAAAAACGGGGCATCCAGCGCGGACCTGGGATAAATGCCGCGAGGTTCAGGATCGGTTGCGTTCGCTGGTAGCTGCGGAATGCGTCGAACACGCGGGTCGCGACGGCATCCTCAATCGGGATCGAAAACAGGGTACGAAAAATGACGTCAGCGGCGGCATGGCTGGTTTCGGGTTCAATATCATGCGGTTGCCCGTCAGCGAGGCCATGCATCCGCGCCACCGCGGCCTCGCCTGCGGCCCACATTGCGGGAAAGGTTTCGCGCAAACGCCCCCCTTCGAAGGCGGGATCAATGATCCGCCGCTGCCGCTTCCATGTCTCCCCGTTCGTCAGGAACACGCTTTCACCAAGCAAAGGGCGCAGCCCTGCGCCGATGCGGTCGGATTTGGGAAAATCGTCGGGACGCTCATTAAGCACCCGTCTGATCAACTGCGGGTCGTTCACCAAGTAACTGCGGAAAAACGGCGTGCGAAATTCGGCCATCCAAGCGCGGTACAGCTTGGCAGGCTGCGCCGAGAGAATGTCCTGGCGAAACAGTTTGAGATAGCGCCAGAGCGAGACCTTTTCGGGGCGCGATGGCGGCTTAGGCGGCATCACGGCGTGGTGCTCGTGAATTTTGAGGCCGCGACATCGATGCGGGATTTAGAAGGTTGCCTGTCACGATACCGCTCGGCGAGCGTAATCGGCCCTGCGGTGATCTGGAAATAGTCATAGTCCTTGGGCCGGTCAAAGGCGCAGAGATATTGGAAATGCAGCCGGAAGAACCGCCAGCGCAGGGCTTTCCATGTTGCAGGCGCGAGAGATTGGGTAAAGGCCGCCGAGATGACGAGCGGCCATTTGCTCTTGTAGGTTTGCACGCCTGACACGGCCACCGGATCGCACAGCGCAAAGGCGCAACCGTCGCCGGGCGCTGTGACATCGACCCATGTGATGTGGTCTTGCTCACTGAGATACGCCAGATCAGCCCGCAGGCGGTAGGCCGCAGGCAGGAAGGACATCATCGGCACGACCTGTCCCAGCGAAAGGAAGCCCAAAGCCGGCCCCGCCGCAGGCACCCTGCCCGCGCGAAAGAGATCCGCGAGGATGGACACCGCGAGGTGCGCGCCAGAAGAATGGCCGACGACCAAGACCTCGTCGACGTCGTCTTGCAGCGCGGCCGCGATGATATCCCCGAAGTCCTCCATCCGCTTTTCCAGCGCCGGCGGATTTGCCCCCCGCCACCGCGCCGAAAACGCGTAATCGTGCATCAGGTAATAGGCGAAAAACTTGCCGTCCTTCTTTTTGAACCAACGCAGGATGAGGACAAACAGCGCAACACCTGCGACGAGCGAGATGACCTGGCCGAAAATCCCGATATACGGCATCAACAGGGCCTTGCCCCATGCGGTCACGACAGACCCTGCAATGACAGCGATCAAGAGTTGCAGCAGCAGCATGCCAACAGGATAAAGCGCTGCGATCACAGGGCCTTTGCGCATCCACATCAGCCGCCGCAAAGCGCCCGTTGTGACGTATGTCCAAGCGGTGCGCAGCAATTGCCAATAGGTCGCGGGGATCGACGTCGCCATGCTGTCGCGCACGATATCGGACCACAGCAGAACCTCGACATCGGCCGCGACCGCGGCCCCGTCAATCACCGCGTTCACATGCCAGCCATAAGGCCCTTTACCCGTCTTGGGTGTTTGCCCGATCTGATAGCCGGATATCGCGGCCTGAGCGGTGCTCTCGCTACGGTAAAGCTCGCGATATCTGCGCGGATGGATCGGATCATAGCCCGGAATGTAAAACACCCGACGCCGCTTCACTTGGGCTGGATCACTCATCTGGGACATCGGGGCCTGCGTATTACTTTGGCCAAGCTTAGCCCAAAGTGGCAAGCGATGGGAAGGTCTCCAGCAACCAATAACTAAAGGCCGAGAATTGGCCTGTCAGCATCATCAGGCCGACCGTCCACAAGAGCAGACCAGAGATCCGCTCGATCCTGTCCATATGCCGCTTCATCCATGCCATTGGCCCTTTAAGGCGCGGGAAAAATGCCGCGACAAGCAGGAACGGAACACCAAGCCCAAACGCATAAACTGCCAGCAGGACCGTGCCGCGCATCAGTGACGCCTCGGTC
>CBFHTU010000030.1:0-32595 GCA_965658825.1 Yoonia sp. | reverse complement strand
GCTGTCGCCGGTTGACTATGAAGTCAAACAAAGGAAAATGAAAGAGGCAGGTGTCTAGAAAACTAGGGGCACCTCAACGGTCCTCAAACAGGCGTCTGGTTTGCCCAAGCATATAGAAGCCGCGATTAATGCTTTCGAACATGGGCTAAACGACGAACAGTTAAAGGACCCTGCTTATAGAATGACGTATGGCTTCATTCCAATGGCTGCGAAGAAACCTGGAGCAGCGGATGCCGCAGTCCAGATAATAAGTCCAGGAAGTGAAGTTGCTGACGAGATTGAAAAAATTATCTTCAAGGAAGTGAACAGAGAGCGGTATCCACCAGGAAAGGTTGTCGAACGGGCACAGTCAGCTGGGTTTTCAGAACTCCGAATGCACGATCATACTCAGCTCTGGAAACAGCCTGATGCAAAGTCGATCGGCAAAGGCTTTGGCTGCATTGGCGACTATGGGCATTGGGTCTGGTTTGATCGATGGATAGATAAGGTGCTGGATCACTGTGAGAACGAGGGAGAAAGATATCGAAAGTCTTCATATGTGCGTCGGGGAACTTGAATTAGTGAAGTGGCAGCTCATTAGGATGCCGCCACTCCACTTAGTTGATCCTCTATATCAGGCTTCAATCCGGCCAACTGGACAGTGCCAAGGCAGCAACATCGCGTAATCTACCTCACCGAAATTTCGCTCGATTTCACCAGCAGCCCAATTGAGATATCGGCGCGGATTGATCTTGTTCAGCTTACAAGTTTCGATAAGCGTAAAGAAGATTGCCCATACCTCAGCCATCTCGTGCGATCCCGCAAACAGCGAGTTCTTTTTAGTAATGGCGATTCCGCGGATGCAACGCTCAACGGGATTGTTGCCAATCTCCAGGCGGCCATTTTCAGTTTCATAGCGGGTGTGATGCCGCCGATGCCCATGTTGGGGCGGTCGTTGTTATGAGTCCATAACCATTGTGTGGCGTGATCTTGGGCCTCCTCGATGCTTTCGATGATGTATTGGTCCAGCCATTCATGCCGGACCGTGCGGTTGTAACGCTCAATGTAAGCGTTCTGCTGCGGCTGTCCGGGTTGGATGTGCTGGATGGTAACCCCATGTTTCTCAGCCCATTTCGCCAGCTTGTCACTGATGTATTCGGGGCCGTTGTCGACCCGTATGGTGCCGGGCTTGCCGCGCCATTCGATGATGCGGTCGAGGCTCCGGATCACGCGCTCGGCGGGTAGCGAGAAGTCGACCTCGATCCCCAAGCCTTCCCGGTTGAAGTCGTCTAGCACGTTCAACAGCCGGAACGCCCGACCATCCCCCAGCCGATCCGCCATGAAATCCATCGACCAGGTCTCATTTGGCGCGTCCGGGACTGCCAGCGCATCAGGTTTGTCCCGCTTCAACCGCTTGCGGGGTTTGATCCGAAGGTTGAGTTCCAATTCGCAATAGATCCGATAAACCCGTTTGTGGTTCCATGGGTGCCCTTTGACGTTGCGCAAATGCAGGAAACACAGACCGAACCCCCAGGTTTTGCGGGCGTCGGTCAGACCGGTCAGCAGATCGGCGATTTCTTCGTTCTCGGCACGCAGCTTAGGGCCATAGCGATAGCATGTCTCGCTGACACCAAAGGCTCGGCAGGCCAAGGCGATACTAGCGCCTCGTCGTGCCACAGCATTCTCGGCCATCTCGCGGCGTTGAGATGGCCCGGTCACTTTTTTCCAAGAGCTTCCTTCAGCAAATCAGCTTGCATGCTGAGGTCCGCATACATCCGCTTCAGTCGCCGGTTCTCCTCTTCCATCGCCTTCATCTGGCTGACCATGGACGCATCCATGCCGCCATACTTTGCACGCCACTTATAGAACGACGCATTGCTCATGCCATGTTCACGGCAAAGCTCGGCCACCGGCACACCGCCTTCGGCTTGGCGCAGGATCGCAAGGATCTGGGGTTCGCTATATCTCGTCATCTTCATCTGAATCTCCTCATGCATATTGCCGAGAAAATTCTACTTCCGCAGCCCCTTACTTTCGGGGGGGATTACCCCTTGTTTTCACGTTCAATCACGTCGCTTGGCAAACAAGACTCAATGAGCCGTTTTTCCGCGTCCGTAAGAAGCTTTGGGTCATCCCATGCCTCTTCAAGAGCCCTTTCGAGCGAAAAGTAATCGTTTGAAATTGCACGACCTAAACCGTTACCAAAAATGAATAGTGAGTTAACCATAACAAGCCTATGTCAACTAAATATCCCATTGAAATCTAAACATAAAAATGCACGAAAACAACTAGTCATTGTGCCGAATACAACCTCACTCAACCGCTCTTCAGCAACACTTCCAACCGCCCCCCCTCTAAATCGACTGCCACTGCACATTCCCGCCCTTAAAACTCCCGCGCACAAAGAACCCCTTTTTACCGATCATCGGATAGGTGCCTTTCCAGTCGCGGAACCGGTCGTTCGTCACAACGCGCAGGCCGTGGTCGCGGGCAATCTCCAAGATGCGATTATCCGCCGAAACGCCCTTTTCGACCACCAGAACACGGGCTACGGGCACGTCGATCAGCTTGGCCATCGGGGCGTCATCCAGATAGCGGTCCGACAACTTGTACCCGACGTTGGCATCAAAAATCACATAGGGGGCGAACCCCTTCGCGGTCAGGGACGCGACCACGGTTTTCAAAACGCGCACCGACGGATCTCCGCCCCAGAACATCACGTTCGAGCCATCCACAAGGATCGCGTTACTGGCAAAACCTTCCTCGACCACCGACCGTTTGCCGCCCAAAAGGACGCGCAAAACATAGATGAAAAACAGCGCTGCCGCACCGAAACCCAACAGGGCCAAATCAGATATTTCACTCATAGGAAGAGTGTTAGTCGCCCCGCTACCGCCTCGCAACGAAAAAGGAGGCAGCTGTGCGCCGCCGCATCAAGTTTCTTGAACACGACGTTTTAGGCGCGTTTGACCAGCTTGATCAGGAACAGCAAGATCACCGCCCCCAATGTCGCATGCACAATTGCGCCCACGATACCGCCGCCAAAGCCGAGCCCGATCACGGGAAAGATCAGCCCCGCCACAAAGGCGCCAAGGATACCAACAACGATATTCCCCAGCAGACCAAAGCCGAACCCTTTGACGATTTGCCCAGCCAACCAGCCCGCAATTGCCCCGATAATCACAATAACCAGAATACTTTGAATACCCATTTCAGTGCCCTTTCAAATGGTCACGCATGAGTGCGCAGCTTTGTTTATAGCACACATGTAAAAGGCGCGCTGAACTCAATTCAACGCGCCTTTTAAAGTTTCGATTTCATCTGACCCCGGGGCTCCGCCCGCAAAGGCTGTAAAACCTCCCCCGGAGGTTTTCTAAGATCAGCCTTTGCCCTTCCAAGGGACCATGATCCGCTCTACCCAGCGCATCAGCATATCGATGCTGAACCCGATGATCCCGATCAGGATGATCCCCATCAAGACGATGTCGGTCGACTGGAACTTGGAAGCGACCATGATCATCATACCAGCCCCCTTTTCAGCCGCGACCAGTTCGGCGGCAACAACCGTGCCCCAGCAGACGCCCATCGCCACGCGCGCGCCTGTGAAAATCTCGGGCAGCGAGTTGGGGATGATGACATGGCGCATGATCTGCCACTTGGATGCGCCCAAGGAGTAGGCCGCGTGCACTTTGGAAATGCGCACCCCGGAGACGCCGGAACGGGCCGCAATCGCCATGATCCAGAGGGCTGCGAGGAAGAGCAGGATAATCTTGCCGACCTCCCCGATCCCTGCCCAAATGATCACCAGCGGGATCAAGGCGAGCGGTGGGACAGGGCGCATGAATTCCACGATGGGGTCAAACCAGCCACGGAACCATGACGACAGGCCCATGGCATACCCAAGCGGAATTCCCACAATCGAGCCCAGCAAGAAGCCGACGATCACGCGGAATAGCGAGAAGCCCAAGTGCTCTGCCAACGTCGAGTTGCGGTAGCCATCGGTCGCAATTTCGCCCATGCGCGTCCAGACAGCTTCGGGCGCAGGCAGCCAGATCGGCTCCATTTGCCACCCCGACGCGGGTTGCACATTGAGCGTGCCCTTCGGCGTCATGGACACATGGCCAAAGGCGACACTGACCTGCTCGCCCGGTACAATGGGTTTGCCGTTGATCGCCGTGATCACGGCGCCTTCGCCCCTTGTCGTGTCGTCATTGTCGGCCACACGGATCAAAGCAGAGCGGTAAGCACCGATCGACATGCTGTCATTCTTAGCAAAACCATCGCCGGGTTCAACCACGGGGTCGGATACGTCTTCTCCAACCGGATGCACCAGAACGAGGACCTCGGCTTCATCCGCCGTGCCGTCAGGTAAAGTCGACGTATAGGTAAACGAGCTTTCGCCCTCAAACGGACCCGGTGCATGCAGGAAGCTTGGCAAGAGCTTCGATCCTGTAAATGCGCCCCAAAGCACAAAGATCAAAACGATCGAAATGACAGAAGCAGCGGTGTTAGACACGACAGAGCTTTCGTCGCCAAATGTCACCGTCTTGAGCGAGCTGTAGTCATGTTTCGGCGTCAGCATCCGCTTGACGAAAGACCAGACAAACATCATCGCAAGGATCAGTAGCACATAGCCGGCAATATACGGCAAGGCGCCAACAATCGTGCCTAAAACGGCAAGCAGCTCGGCCCAGAGTTCACCAATCACATTCATGCGCCCTTCCCTCCCATAATCTCTTCTTCCATGTCCCAGATCATCGACAAGATTTCCTCGCGCGTTGACGCAAATCTTGGATCTTTCTTGACTTGGCGCAGGTCTTGGCCCACGCCCATTTCGGCAAACGGCAAGTTATACTCTTTGTGAATACGGCCCGGACGGGGCGCCATGACGATCAGGCGCTCGCCCAGCAAGAGGGCTTCCTCGACCGAGTGGGTAATCAGGATGATCGTTTTACCGGTCTCTTTCCACAGTTTGAGCACAAGTCCCTGCATCTTTTCGCGGGTCAGCGCGTCGAGCGCGCCCAAGGGTTCATCCATCAAGATCACGTCGGGTTCGTTGGCAAGGCAACGGGCCAAAGCCACGCGCTGCTGCATCCCGCCCGAAAGCTCGTAGACAGCTTTTTCCTTGAATTCTTGCAAGCCCACAACGTCGAGCAGGTGATCCACGATTTCCCGCTTTGGCTTTTCGGCCATGCCTTTCATGCGCGGACCAAAGCCCACGTTTTCGCGCACGGACATCCACTCGAACAACGCGCCTTGCTGAAAGACCATGCCCCGATCAGGTCCGGGGCCAAAAACGCGCTTGCCGTTCAAGGTGATCGCGCCGGAAGTGGGCGCCAGAAAGCCCGCGACGATGTTAAGCAACGTCGTCTTTCCACAGCCTGATGGCCCAAGCACAGAGAGAAGCTCGCCCGCTTTCAGGTCAATAGTTACGTCCTTGAGCGCCTGCACGGAGGAACCGTTTGGCAAATCAAAGCGCATAGAAAGTTTGTCGATCTGTAGTCCTACCATGTCCCTACCCCATAATTTTCTTGAAAATTATGCCCCCGCCAGCCATTGAAAATGGCTTCGGCGGGTGGACAAAATTTTCAAGAAAATTTTGATGCGGCGCGAGGATATATCCCCGCGCCGCCGTACTATGGCAGATTACATCGCGCCCGCAGCGGCCAATGGGCCGGTATTGACGTTCGCGTCGTAGCTATCGTTTGCTGATGGGATCGAGCCGGATGCGACAAACACGTCCGCGACACCCTTCATGAAGGCTTGCGCGTTGCCGCCCAACCATGCAGCGGAAAGCTGGTCTTCGACAGATGGGAACACGAATGTCGCCATTGTTTCAGCAGTTGCATCAACGTCCATACCTGCATCTTGCGCAATCACTGGCAGCATTTCCGCCGTCATAGACCCGTCGTTCCATGCCGCGTTCGCTTTCGCAGTCACAGCCAAGAACTTAGCAACGACGTCTGGGTTCTCGGCGACGAAGGACGCAGGCGCAGTTGTTGCGTCAAACACCAGAATGCCCAGTGCTTCTTTTTCTGCGCCTGTCAAAAGCACGTTGCCGTGCTCTTTCATGCGACGCAACGCACCGCCCCAACCGCAGGCCATGTCAACCTGACCTTGGGCAATTGCAGCCGCACCGTCAGCCGGCGCCATATCCACGACTTCAAGCGATGCGACATCCACGCCGAAGTGGTCCATCTGGCGCAAGAAGCCGTAGTGCGCCGCTGTACCAAGTGGCACGGCAACCTTTTTCCCAGCCAATTCGCCAGCGGATGCCGCGTCGATTTCCAAGCCCGATGCAACCACGCAGTTATCGTTGTCTGCATAAGATACAGCCACGTCGATGACCTGAATGTCTTGGCCCGCAGATGCGGCCACAACGAATGGCGGAATCCCCTGAGATACGGAGATCTGAACGTCACCAGATGCCATCGCAGCGGACATCGCCGTTCCGGTGTCAAAAGAGACCCAGTTGATTGGCATGCCCAAGGCCGCCTCGTAGTCACCGTTCACTTTTGCGAACTCGAATGGCATCGGCCACTCAAGGAAATAGGCCACAGTCAGCTCGTGGCTGTCGGCAACCGCCTGCGTCGCGCCTGTCATCATTGCGACGGCAGCAGCAGCGCCCATCAAAGTTGTCTTCAATCTCATATTTTCTTCTCCCGTGTTGTTTTGCCCGTTTCGGGCAGGTTCGTGAATGGGGTTTTCCCCATCTCATCAATCATTAGCTGAACATGATTCTTGGAAAAGTGGTAGCCCTCCAAACATCAATTCTGCTTGCGCCGTAGTCGCAGGATAGCAGCCTTGGCATTGCCGTTATGTGCCAGGCGTTTTGCATCCCCCGGCACCAATTGTTCATAACTCAATGAAATTGATGTCGTTACGTCAATGAATTTGATGGGGGCAAAACGCCCCCTTCGCCCTCAATATTTTCACGAACCAAACCAAATTTCCTATAAGAAACAGCCATTTTTTAGGAAAATATTGCTCTTAACCCGTCATTTCCGGCCCGCTTCTGGACATAACATTAGGCTCCACCTGGCCCTATTGGAATTCTGTCAACCAGACGCAAACTACGGCTAATGACGATAGTGACGCGCTTGAGATTCGGGCGCCGTCTGTTTTATAGCCTTCTGGAGAATTTTATGGATATCAACGCACATACGAACGATCCGCAAGGCATCGTCGAAGCAGACCGCGCACACGTCTGGCACCATCTGAGCCAGCACAAACCCTACGCCAACGGCGTTGACCCACGGATCATTGTCGAGGGCAAAGGCCTGCGCGTCTGGGACATCAAAGGCAAGGAACACATTGACGCGGTCTCTGGCGGTGTTTGGACCGTAAACGTGGGCTACGGTCGCAAGCGGATTGCCGATGCGGTCGCCGCACAGCTGACCAAAATGTGCTTCTTTGGCGGCACGGCAGGCACGATCCCGATGTCGATCTTCTCCGAGATGCTGATCGACAAAATGCCGGGTCTCGACCGCGTCTATTACGCATCCTCGGGCTCCGAGGCCAACGAGAAGGCCTTTAAGATGGTGCGCCAGATCAGCCACAATCTGCACGGTGGCAAAAAGAACAAGATCCTGTTCCGCGAGCGCGACTACCACGGCACCACAATCACTACCCTCTCGGCGGGTGGCCAAGAAGAGCGCAACGCGCAATACGGCCCATACACTCCGGGCTTCGTCTCGATCCCGCACTGCCTTGAGTATCGCAGCCAAGACGGCTCTTCCGGCGAGGCCTATACAGCCGCCTCTCTCAAAGCCATCGAAGACGTCATCTTGCGCGAAGGTGCCGACACCATCGGCGCGCTCTGCCTTGAACCGATCACCGCAGGCGGCGGCATCATCGTGGCCCCAACAGGGTATTGGGAAGGCGTGCAGGAGCTTTGCAAGAAATACAGCATCCTGCTGCACATCGACGAGGTCGTTTGCGGCCTTGGGCGCACGGGCACATGGTTCGGCTACCAGCAATTCGGGATCAAGCCCGACTTTGTCACCATGGCGAAAGGCGTGGCGTCCGGCTATGCGGCGATCTCTTGCTGCGTAACAACAAACGAGGTGTTCGAGCAGTTCAGCAATGACAGCAGCCACCTCAACTACTTCCGCGACATCTCGACATTTGGCGGCTGCACAGGCGGCCCGGCGGCAGCGATCGAGAACATGAATATTCTCATCGAAGAAGACCTCTTGGGCAACTCCACCCGTATGGGCGAGCACCTGCAGGGCAACCTTCACGCCCTGATGGACAAGCACGCTTGTATCGGACAAGTCCGTGGCATGGGGCTTTTCGCGGGCGCAGAGCTTGTGATGGACCGTAAAACCAAAGAGCCGATGCCAGAGAAAATGGTCGCCCAGATCGTCGGCGATTGCATGGCGCAAGGCGTCATCATCGGGGCGACCAACCGCTCGTTGCCGGGCTTTAACAACACGCTGTTGTTCGCACCGCCATTGATCGCGACCAAGGACGATCTCAACCAAGTCACCGAGGCCGTCAGCGCAGCCATCACACGCGTGGTCGGCTAAAGCATCATGATCAAGGGCGGCCCAACGGGCCGCCCTTTTTTCCATTTGGAGAGCGCTGTCCGGCAGACTTACAAATATTGCGACACAGCTTCTTGACGCTTGGCCCGCTCTGGCTTGATTGACCGCCATTTTTGTTGCGCGACGATCTGCGCTGGCGTGCAATCCCAACGCAACTTGCTTTTACAGGGGCCTCAACACGCTGCAACATCGCTCCCTCGCGAAGTGCGGCTTGCGGCGGGCTATGCAGCTGGGTTGCGTCCCGCAAATTTTAAGTCCAATCTGACCGCTCAGTAGGGCCAGATCATGTCAATTTCCGTTGAGACCTTTTTCCTTGATCCCGACACTTCGGGGACGCTTCAGGCGCGCATTCAGCAAATGGTTGCACAGGGTATTCTGGCGGGGCGTATCCGCGCGGGCGAGCGTTTGCCGTCCAGCCGTCGGATGGCGCAGCACCTTGGGGTCAGCCGGATCACCGTCACGCTGGCCTATACCGAATTGGTGGCGGACGATTATCTGATCTCGCGCGGGCGCTCGGGGTATTTCGTTTCTGACAACGCGCCAGAGCCCCCCGCCTTTGCCGTTGAGCCGCAGCGCAACGATACCGTCGATTGGTCCCGCGCAATTGCGCAAAGGTTTACACCCTCGCTGGGCATGGAAAAGCCGACAGATTGGGCCAATTACAGATATTCATTTATCTACGGGCAGGCCGACGAGACGCTTTTTGATAGTGCCAACTGGCGGCTTTGCGCGCTTAAGGCGCTGGGAAAGCGAGATTTTTCGTCGATGACGGCTGATTACTTCGACGGTGATGATCCCAAGCTGGTGGAATTCATCGCCCGCCAAACCCTGCCGCGTCGCGGAATTTTGGCCAATCCAAACGAGATCTTGATCACCATGGGCGCGCAAAATGCGCTTTGGCTCACCGCGCAGGTTTTGCTGAATGCACGCCGTTTGGTGGCGGTTGAGGATCCCTGCTATCCGGCCCTGCGCAACATTCTGGATCAATCCAGATGCCAGCTTCAGTTTGTGCCGATTGACGCCGAGGGCCTGCCGCCCGACACGCTGCCCATCGGTACGGACGTGGTTTTCACGACGCCGAGCCACCACTGCCCGACCGCGGTCACCATGCCGCTGTTACGGCGCAAGGCGCTGCTGGAAAAGGCCGAGCGCGACAACTTTATGGTGGTCGAAGACGATTACGAGTTCGAGATGTCTTTCCAAAACCCGCCCTCACCGTCACTCAAGTCGCTTGATCGCAACGGGCGTGTGATCTACGTCGGCTCCTTTTCAAAATCCTTGTTTCCCGGCCTCCGCTTGGGCTATCTTGTCGGTCCGGCACCCTTCATCAAAGAAGCAAGAGCACTGCGGGCCTCGGTCCTGCGCCACCCGCCCGGACATATCCAGCGCACCGTCAGCTATTTCCTGTCGCTGGGGCACTATGACGCTTTGATGCGCCGCACCAGTCGGGCCTATCAGGACCGCCGCAATGTGATGGATGCAGCGCTGCGGGCAGAGGGTCTCATGGCGGACGGCCATGGGACATATGGTGGATCGTCCATCTGGCTGCGCGCACCTGACGGAGTCGATACAACGCAACTCGCGATCGCATTGCGCAAATCCGGCGTCCTCATCGAGCCCGGTGCGCCGTTTTTCGCATCACCCAACCCGCCGACCGAATGCTTCCGTCTGGCCTATTCATCGATTCCGGCATCGCGTATCCCCGATGGGATCGCCCTCATCGCAAAAGCGATCCGTGCTGCACAACTGGACCTAAACTCACCTGCAATCTGGACCTAACGATCCAGCGCTGTGGACAATAGTGTTCAAACCAACAAAGCGCCGCATTTCCTGCGGCGGATTCCCTGTTTCAGCCAAGAAGGACTGCCCTCATGAAAATGACCACCGAAGAAGCATTCGTCAAAACCCTGCAAATGCACGGGATCGATAACGCTTTTGGGATCATCGGCTCTGCCATGATGCCGATCTCCGACATTTTCCCCGATGCGGGCATCACATTCTGGGACTGCGCCCATGAAACTTCTGGCGGCATGATGGCTGACGGCTTTACCCGTGCGACTGGCAAAATGTCGATGATGATTGCGCAAAACGGTCCGGGCATCACGAACTTCGTCACCGCTGTGAAAACTGCTTATTGGAACCACACACCTGTTCTGCTGGTCACGCCACAAGCGGCGAACAAAACTATCGGTCAGGGCGGCTTCCAAGAGATGGAGCAGATGAACCTGTTCAAAGATTGCGTCGCCTACCAAGAAGAAGTCCGCGATCCATCCCGTATCGCCGAGACACTCAACCGCGTGATCATGCAAGCCAAGCGCGCCTCTGCGCCTGCACAGATCAACGTGCCGCGCGATTTCTGGACACAAGTCATTGACATCGAACTGCCGACAATCGTTGACTTTGAGCTGCCGCAGGGCGGTGAAGCAGCCGTTTCCGAGGCGGCGGCACTTTTGTCCAACGCAAAGTTCCCTGTGATCCTGAACGGCGCTGGCGCGATCCTGTCCAAAGGCGGTATTGAGGCCTCGCGCATCTTGGCCGAGACGCTCGATGCACCCGTTTGCGTGGGCTACCAGCACAACGACGCCTTCCCTGGCACCCACCCGCTTTATGCTGGTCCACTGGGCTATAACGGGTCCAAGGCAGGTATGGAGTTGATCTCCAAAGCTGACGTTGTGCTGTGCCTCGGCACGCGCCTGAACCCGTTCTCGACGCTGCCCGGTTACGGCATCGACTACTGGCCAACATCGGCAAAGATCATCCAAGTTGACCTGAACCCAAGCCGTATTGGCCTGACCAAAAAGGTCACCGTCGGGATCGTTG
Organism: Yoonia sp.; assembly: GCA_965658825.1. Classification (GTDB taxonomy): domain Bacteria; phylum Pseudomonadota; class Alphaproteobacteria; order Rhodobacterales; family Rhodobacteraceae; genus Yoonia. The sequence continues at coordinate 21,247 of CBFHTU010000030.1, read as the reverse complement.
GTGACGCGGCAAAAGTGGCCACTGGCATCACAGAAAAACTCAGCGCAGGCGCAGGCGACGCAGGTCGTAAAGAGCGCAAAGCTTTGATCGCGCAGACCAAATCCGCTTGGGCACAAGAGCTGACGTCCATGAACGAAGAGCAGGACGATCCAGGCACCGATTGGAACGTGCGCGCACGTGCAGCCAAGCCGGAGTGGATGTCCCCACGTATGGCATGGCGCGCGATCCAAGCGGCATTGCCAACTGACGCGATCATCTCGTCGGACATCGGCAACAACTGCGCGATTGGTAACGCTTACCCGTCCTTCACCGAGAGCCGCAAGTATCTTGCTCCCGGTCTGTTTGGCCCATGTGGGTACGGTCTGCCATCCATCGTTGGCGCGAAAATCGGCAAGCGCGACGTGCCTGTTGTTGGCTTCGCAGGCGACGGCGCATTCGGCATCTCTGTGAACGAACTGACCGCGATTGGCCGTGGCGACTGGCCTGCGATCACGCAGATCGTTTTCCGCAACTACCAGTGGGGCGCTGAAAAGCGGAACTCTACACTTTGGTTCGACGATAACTTCGTAGGCACCGAACTGGACGAAGACGTATCCTATGCTGGCATCGCAAACGCATGTGGCCTCAAGGGCGTCGTTGCACGCACGCAAGACGAGCTGACGGCAGCGCTTGCACAAGCGATCAAGGACCAGATGGAAAACGGCATCACAACCTTGATCGAGGCCATGATCAACCAAGAGCTGGGTGATCCATTCCGCCGCGACGCGATGAAGAAGCCAGTCGCGATTGCAGGGATCAACAAGGCCGATATGCGCCAGCAAGCCGTCTAAGGTTTGCCGTTCGACCTCGACACAACAACACTCGCCGCCCTCAGCATCGCGCTGTTTGGGGCGGCGTTTGTTCGCGGGTATTCGGGGTTCGGGTTTTCGGCGATCTTTATCGCCTTTGCGAGCCTGCTCACCAACCCTGTCCCCCTCGTGCCGGTCGTGTTTTCTTGTGAAATTCTGATGACCTTTGTGCAAGCGCGCGGCATTCGCGGCCATATTGACTGGCGCCGTGTGCTCACGCTTCTGGCGGGAGCGACGGTTGTTTTGCCGTTCTCGGTCTGGTTCATTTTATCGACGGGCGAACAGACCGCACGGCTCGTTGTCTCGGGTATCGTCTTGGTCATGTCACTCGTTTTGCTGACGGGCTGGACGATCAAGCGCAAGATTGGCACGGCGGGTCATGCGGGCGTGGGCATGATATCGGGCTTGTTCAATGCAGTGGGGATCGGCGGTCTGCCGGTTGCGGCGTTTATGACCGCGCAACCGATTGCCGCCGCGACCTTTCGCGCCACGATGATTGTCTATCTGACGGGCCTTGATCTGATCACGATGCCTATGATGTGGGCGGGTGGTGCGGTGACATGGGAAACTGCCAAAGCTGCGGCTTTCGCCTTCCCGATCCTGCTCGTCGGCGTTCTTTTGGGCGGACGACAATTTCTTTCTGCATCCCCCACGACATTCCGCAAATTCGCGGTCATGCTGTTGTTGACCCTTTCCCTGCTGGGATTGGCGCGCGTTTTATTATGAGGCTGCTATGACGTCCCCTTTTCTGACCCACCGCGCGGCAAAAGCCCCGCAGAACTTGCTTGATCTGGCCGCGACATTTGCCGCCCCCCGCGTGGCCATCGCCCGCGCGGGCGCTCCATTACCGATGGAAGCCGCGGAGGAGGCCACCAAAGCGGGACTGATGGTTCCCGTCTTTGTCGGCGAGGCAGATGCGATCCGTGCCGAGGCCGCCAAGCGCGGCTGGGATATTTCCGCCTATGCGATCCACGACACCACCGGCGAGGAACAGGCGGGGCAGACGGCAGCGGCCCTGTGTGGCGCGGGTGAGTCTGACGTCCTGATGAAGGGCAACTTGCACACCGACGTCTTTATGAAATCCGCCGTGTCGCGTGATGCAGGTCTGCGCACCGGTCGCCGCTTTGTGCACATCTTCCATATTTCGCACCCCGACGGCGGCAAACCGATCCTCATTTCGGACGCGGCCGTGAACGTCGCGCCGAATATCGAGACCCGTGAGGACTGTATCCGCGAGACCGCTGACCTGCTGATCCGACTGGGCAATCCACGCCCGAAAATTGCGATCCTGTCGGCGACCGAAAGCCCGATCCCATCGGTGCCAAGCGCCATCGAAGGCCGTGAGTTGGCCGATTGGGCGAAGATCAATGTGCCGCAAGCCGATGTATCCGGACCGCTCGCATTTGATCTGATCATGTCGCCCGAAGCGGCGGCAACCAAGGGCATGGGCGCCGACCCCGTAGCAGGCCATGCAGACGCGATCATTGTGCCGGATATTGTCGCGGGCAACGCGCTCTTTAAGGCTTTCGTCTACCTCAAAGGTGGCTGTGCTGCAGGGATCGTGACGGGCGCGAAAGTGCCGATTTTGCTGACCTCGCGCGCTGACCCTGCTGCGGCCCGCATCGCCTCCGTCGCATTGGCCGCGATCACCTGCGGCCTCCCGAAATGATCCTTGTCCTCAATGCAGGCTCGTCGTCGCTCAAGGTCGAGGTTTTCGATCTTAAGCTGACGTCATTGCTCACAGGAGCGGTGACGAACATCGGCACGAACGGCACGATCAGGCTTGGCAAAACATTGCGCGAGGTCAAAACCGCGGATCATGCAGAGGCCTTGACCTTGATACTCCATGCGCTTGCCGAGGCGGATGTGACGATCGATAAACTCACCGCTGCAGCACACCGCGTCGTGCACGGCGGCACCATTTTGGTCGAGCACGCGCGCGTCACGCCACAGGTCATCACCGCCATCAAAAGCGTGATCCCGCTGGCCCCGCTGCACAACCCAAACAACCTCGCCGCGATGCTTGCCTTGCTGGAGGCGGCACCCGATCTTCCGCAATACGTGAGCTTTGGAACGGCCTTTCATGCGACAAATCCGGCGGTTGCGACCCGTTATGCTATTCCGCAGACCCAGCATGATGCGGGGATCAGGCGCTACGGCTTCCACGGGCTTTCATATGCGCATTTGGTCGAGACCCTTGGCGCGGACCTGCCCCGCCGCCTGCTTGCGTTTCACCTTGGGAATGGCGCCTCGCTTTGCGCGATCCTTGAGGGCAAGTCCATCGCAACCTCAATGGGCTATTCGCCACTGTCGGGCCTGACGATGGGCACCCGCTCGGGCGACATCGACGGGGCGGCCGTTTTGCGGATTTCTGCGGCTTTGGGCGAAGACGAAACCGACCGTATGCTCAACAAGAACTCCGGTCTCAAAGCGCTCGCTGGCGAGAACGACATGCGCACGCTTTTGGCCCGCCACGATGACGCGGCCCGCTTTGCTGTCGAACACTTTTGCTATTGGGCCGCCCGCCATGCGGGCAGCGCGATTGTGGCCATGGGCGGGCTTGATGCGGTGGCTTTTACGGGGGGCATCGGTGAAAACGCCGCCCCGATCCGCGACAGGATCATGACCCATCTGGCCTGCTTTGGCGAGGTGCCCGTGCATGTGATCCAAGCCGATGAAGAGCGTCAAATCGCCCGTGACGCGATACAGTTAATCGAAGCTGGCCGATGAGCACGCTCTTGTCTCTGCAAGCCATTACATACTACTGTCTGACGACACGTCCCGAAAGGATTGCCCATGTCACTTGACCAGCCAAATCTGGATCTCTCGCCCAAGGTCTCTGACGAAGTACGCAAGACGACCTGTTATATGTGCGCCTGCCGCTGCGGGATTAACGTGCATATGAAAGAGGGCAAAGTTGCTTATATCGAAGGCAACAAGGACCACCCTGTGAACAAGGGCGTTCTTTGCGCGAAGGGCTCTGCTGGCATCATGCAACACAACGCGCCGTCGCGTCTGCGCGCACCGCTCAAGCGGGTTGGCCCGCGCGGGTCAGGTGAATTCGAAGAGATTTCGTGGGACGAGGCGCTGCAAATCGCGACCGATACCCTTGCGCCGATTCGCGCCAATGCGCCTGAAAAGCTCGCGTTTTTCACAGGCCGCGACCAGTCGCAGTCGTTCACGTCGTTCTGGGCACAAGGCTTTGGCACGCCGAACTATGCCGCACACGGCGGGTTCTGTTCTGTGAACATGGCCGCTGCGGGCATCTATACGATGGGTGGCGCGTTTTGGGAATTTGGCCAGCCCGACTGGGACCACACCAAGCTGTTCATGCTCTTTGGCGTTGCCGAGGATCACGACAGCAACCCCATCAAAATGGGAATCGGCAAGATCAAGGCGCGTGGCGCGCGCATGATTGGCGTGAACCCGATCCGCACTGGTTACAATGCTGTGGCCGACGATTGGGTCGGCATCACACCCGGCACGGATGGTCAATTCATCTTGGCGCTGGTGCATTGCCTGATGAAAGCGGGCAAGATTGATCTGGACTATTTGGCCCGCTTTACAAACGCTTCTGTATTGGTCAACCAAGACGAGAAATCCGATCAATTCGGGCTGTTTTTGCGCGATGCGCAGGGTCAGCCGCAAGTCATCGACCGCCGCACAGGCAAGCTTGCCGCTTGGAACGGGCAAGGCGTCGAGCCCGATCTTTCAGGCACCCACCGCGCCAAAGGTGTGACCCACCGCCCTGTTTTCCACCTGATGGCTGACAAATACCTGATCGACGACTATGCACCTGAGGCCGTCGCAGAAAGCTGCGGCATCCCCGCCAAGCGTATCCGCGCGATTGCGGCCGATCTGGCCCGCGTGGCCTTTGACGAGGCAATTGAGCTGGACCGTGAATGGACCGATTTCCGTGGTGTCAAGCACGACAAGATGATTGGCCGCCCCGTGTCATTCCACGCGATGCGCGGGATTTCGGCGCACTCCAATGGCTTCCAGACCTGCCGTGCGTTGCACATGTTGCAGATCATCTTGGGATCGGTCGAGACCCCTGGCGGCATGCGGTTCAAACCGCCCTACCCCAAGCCCGCGACCGCTCACCCCAAGCCGCACGGCAAGGTCACCGCTGGCGCGGCACTTGACGGCCCGCACTTGGGCTATGTGCAAGGCCCCGAAGATTTGCTGCTGCAAGCCGACGGTTCTGCCACACGCATCGACAAGGCCTATACATGGGAAAACCCGATGTCAGCGCATGGGTTGATGCATATGGTGATCTCGAACGCCCACGCGGGCGATCCATATAAGATCGACACGCTGTTCATGTATATGGCGAATATGTCGTGGAACTCGTCCATGAATACGGGCGGCGTGATCGAGATGCTGACCGACACAAATGAGGACGGGTCTTATGTGATCCCGAACATCATCTACTCGGACGCTTACAGTTCTGAAATGGTGGCCTACGCCGACCTTGTGCTGCCTGACACGACCTATCTTGAACGGCACGATTGTATCTCGCTGCTGGACCGTCCGATCTGTGAGGCTGATGGTGTGGCCGATGCGATCCGCTGGCCTGTCGTCGAGCCCGACCGCGATGTGCGCGGCTTCCAATCGGTGCTGTGCGAGCTTGGCGCGAGGCTGAACCTGCCGGGATTTGTGAACGAGGACGGTTCCCAGAAATACAAGGATTATGCCGACTACATCACCAACCACATTCGCCGTCCGGGCATTGGGCCGTTGGCAGGGTTCCGCACAGGCGAAAAGGGCCTTCAAGGCGGGCGCGGTGACGTGAACGAAGGTCAGATCGATAACTACATCAAGAATGGCGGTTTCTGGATCGAGCATGTCCCCGAGAACTGCGCTTACTACAAACCGTTCTCGATGGACTACCAAAATTGGGCCGTGAAGATGGGGTTCTATGATGTGGTCCAGCCCTATATTTTCCAACTATACGTCGAACCCATGCGCAAATTCCAAGCCGCCGCCGAAGGCATCGGCACGCGGCAACCGCCAGAGCATTTGCGCGGTCAGATCAAGGTCACGATGGACCCGCTGCCGATCTGGTATCCACCGTTTGAGGATGGGCATGTAGACCCCGAAGAATATCCCGTTCACGCCCTGACCCAGCGGCCAATGGCGATGTATCACTCCTGGGGCACGCAGAATGCATGGCTGCGCCAGATCCACGGGCATAACCCGCTCTATGTGCCGACCAAGATTTGGGAGGCCAACGGGTTCAAGGATGGCGATTGGGCGCGGGTCAGTTCCGTGCATGGATCGATCACCGTGCCTGTCGCGCATCAGGCGTCACTGAATGAAAACACCGTCTGGACATGGAACGCGATTGGCAAACGCAAAGGGGCGTGGGCCTTGGAGACAGATGCCTCGGAAGCGACCAAAGGTTTCTTGCTTAATCACCTGATCCACGAACTCTTGCCCCCCAAAGGCGACGGTCTGCGCTGGTCGAATTCCGATCCGATCACGGGCCAAGCCGCATGGTTCGACCTGCGCGTGAAGATCGAAAAGTCCGGCACACCAAACGAGGCCCAACCCGCCTTGCCTGCGATCAAGTCTCCGGTGGGCAAAGGGTCAAAAGACATCGCATGGAAGGTCGGCAAATGAGCAAGACAAAAATCCTGCTGTTGATTTTGGCTTTTGTGGTCATCACGTTTGGCTCGTTCATCTGGATGATTGCGACGTGGGACGCGGATAAAGAAAAATCGATGAGCTATCATTGGACACAAGAAGGAGCGATCATATGACCGAGCTTCCGACCAGCACCGCCAAGAAACTGGGCCTTGTGATCGACCTCGACACCTGTGTCGGCTGCCATGCTTGCGTGATCTCCTGCAAAGGCTGGAACACCGAGAATTACGGCGCCCCCTTGTCGGATCAGAATGCCTATTCGGGGGCGGCCACGGGCACGTTTCTGAACCGCGTGCATTCCTACGAGGTGCAGCCGCCGATGTTGCGCGACGAGCCGCAACCCGCCCAGTTGATCCATTTCCCAAAGTCTTGCTTGCACTGCGAAGATGCGCCTTGCGTGACGGTTTGCCCTACGGGCGCATCCTATAAACGCGTCGAAGACGGTATCGTTCTGGTCAATGAACAAGACTGCATCGGCTGCGGCCTTTGCGCTTGGGCCTGCCCTTACGGCGCGCGGGAGTTAGACGCGAAAGAGGGGGTCATGAAGAAATGCACCCTTTGTGTCGATCGTATCTATAACGAAAACCTGCCCGAAGAAGACCGCCAACCTGCTTGCGTGCGGACATGCCCTGCTGGCGCGCGGCACTTTGGCGATCTCGCCGATGAAACCTCGGATGTGTCGATCCTTGTGGCCGAGCGCGGCGGGTTTGACCTGATGCCAGAGCAAGGCACGAAGCCGACCAACAAATATCTGCCGCCCCGCCCGAAAGATACGGAACCAGAATATGATATTCTGGCGCCGTACCTTGAGCCGATCGCCAACGAAAGCAAAGGCTTCGTCAGTTGGCTCGACAAAGCCCTGTCTGCCCTGCCCGGAGGAGCAAAATAATGCATCCCGCACCGTCCGTTATCATCTTTACGACCTTCTCTGGCTTGGGCTTTGGATTGCTATTCTGGCTCGGCTTTGGCATGCCCGCGGCGACAGGTTGGGTCGCATTTGTGTTCTTTGCCATCGCGTATCTGGGCGCTGTTGGCGGGCTTTTGGCGTCCACGTTCCACCTCGGGCACCCCGAGCGGGCTATCAAAGCCTTGAGCCAGTGGAAGACAAGCTGGTTGTCACGCGAAGGCATCTCGGCGGTGGCCACTCTTTTGATCATGGCAGTCTATGGTGCAGGACTGGTGTTTTTCGAAACGCGCCTTTTGCCTCTTGGCTGGCTCGGCGCAGCCGGATGTTTGGCCACCATCTTTACGACCTCCATGATCTATGCCCAACTCAAGACCGTGCCACGCTGGAACCATTGGTCAACGCCAGCCCTTTTTGTGGCGTTGTCATTGGGCGGTGGCGCATTATTGTCTGGCAACGTTGAAATTGCTATTTTGTTGCTGCTTGTTGCAGGTGCGCTGCAGGTCTTCGCATGGATGAGCGGTGACGGACGATTTAAGGCGTCCGGCACGACAATGGAAAGTGCCACGGGCCTTGGGCATATCGGGAGCGTTCGGGCGTTTGAGCCGCCACATACTGGCACTAACTATTTGATGCGCGAGTTCATCCATGTCGTTGGCCGTAAACATGCGATGCAATTGCGCGCGATTTCAATGTTGCTCGGCTTTATTGTACCAATCGCGCTTTTACTGGCATCGTTCAATCACTGGTTGGCAGTGACTGCTGTCGCCAGTCATGTGGTGGGTGTGATCACGCTGCGCTGGCTTTTCTTTGCGCAGGCCGAACATGTTGTGGGGCTCTATTACGGCAAGCGCTGAGGGCCAGAAGGGGCACCTGACCTAGATGCCCCTCCAATTTTCGCCGAAAATTGGTTTACCCGCGGATACGCTGTTCGGTTTGTGCATCAAACAGATAGATCCGGCTCTTGTCGATCCTCACACCAACCCGAGATCCTTCGGCAGAGCGCTCGTCACCACGCTCTTCGATCACAATCCGCTCACCGGTTTCACCTGTCAAATAGACAAATGAGACCCCTCCGAGACTTTCGGTCATTTCGACGGTGTGGGTGTCGCCGGTCGGATCAACCACCAAATGCTCGGCGCGCATACCCACCGTGACTAACTTGTCGTGGTAAGCCGGCGCTATGACCCCTTCGAAACGCGCCTGCATTCCCGGAACGGTGACAGTTCCTTCATGGGCGACACCCTCCAGAAAATTCATTGCAGGCGAACCAATGAACCCCGCAACAAATTTATTGTCAGGATCACGGTATAACTCCATGGGGGCACCGACTTGTTCGATAATCCCTTTGCGCAGGACCACAATCTTATCAGCCAAGGTCATCGCCTCGACCTGATCGTGCGTCACATAAATCATCGTCGCGCCAATTTCTTTGTGCAGGCGCGCGATCTCGACACGCATCTCAACGCGCAGTTCCGCATCAAGGTTCGAGAGCGGCTCGTCAAACAAAAACACCTCTGGCCCGCGCACAATGGCACGACCAATCGAAACCCTCTGGCGTTGCCCGCCTGACAGCGCTGCCGGCTTGCGGTCAAGATACTCTTCAAGCTTGAGAATGCGGGTCGCTTCCGCCACTTTTTCAACGATTTCGGCTTTTGGATGCCCATTCATTTTCAGGCCGAAGCCCATATTCTCGCGCACGGTCATATGGGGATATAGTGCATATGTCTGAAACACCATCGAGACACCGCGCTCGCTCGGGTCCAAGCCGGTTACCTCGCGCGCACCGATATGGATTGCGCCACCGGTTGTCTCCTCAAGCCCTGCGACCATACGCAAAAGCGTAGACTTGCCGCAGCCAGACGGGCCCACAAAGACGCAAAACTCGCCATCACCGACCGTCAGGTCGATTCCGTGGATGACCTGCATATCTCCGTATTTCTTGACGACTTTTTGAAGTGTTACACCAGACATGATGCGGTATCCCCTTATTTCTGCGTTAATGCGGTGAGCGCCAGGCTTGGGCTTCCACCCCGATCTTGGCGGAAGTCTCGAGAAGTTTCGGCCGAAAGGCTTCGAGCCCATCAAGCGAAAAGCGTGACGTACTCGTAGCGATCGACAAGGCACCCAAAACGCGGTTGCGGGCAGTTAAAATCGGTGCGGCGATGCTGATGATACCCGACTGATGCTCTTCACGGTCGTAGGCGACCCCTGATTTGCGAATTTCCGCAAGCTCCGTCATCAGCGATCCGACGTCGCTGTGCGTGGCTTCGGTGTAGCTTAGAAATGCCTGCTGTTGCAGGGCAAAATCACGGTTCTCGTCGGTCATAAACGCGAGAATCACCTTACCGACCCCCGTGCAATAGGCTGGCGCGATCTGGCCTGCCTGCGCGAGTGTTTCAAACCCCGCTGCGGCCTTCCGCTTGTCGATAAAAAGCACTTGTCCATGATCAAGCTGGGCGAGGTGGACGGCCTCTCCCACATCACGGGCGAGGTCATCCAGGAACGGGCGGGCAATCGGCGCAAGCGATGAAATCGCCCAAGCAGAATGCGCAAGTCGCAACAGTCGCAGCCCCGGCGCATAGGTCTGGCGGTCCGGGTCATAGGCCAACATCCCTTGGTTTGTCAGGGATTGGATGAAACGATATAGCGTTGGCTTGGGTAGATCGGACTCGGCCAGAACTTCGGAAAACCGCACGGGACGCCCGAAAGACGCGACCTGATCCAGCACCGCAATCGCCTTGCCAACGGTCCCGTCGCCGCCTGTTTCATATCCCATATCGTCCTCCTCTCTGACGCATCAAAAACATCGCCTTCTTGCGGTGCTTGCATGCAGCAACTGTTGACAGGCTAGCCGGTTCGCGGTTTAGTATCAACATCCAAAACTAAGTTTCAAATAATGAGACTAAATATTTGGGTCAACCTTGGGAGGAAACTTATGTTGACTACGAAACGCACTGCCGGTGTTGCACTGGCAATCGCTCTGCTGTCGGGGACAACCGCACTCGCAGAAACACGCACGCTTTCTTATTATGCCGACTACGATCCAAACCCGCTTGCGGCGATGGAATCATTGATTGCGGAGTTTGAAGCCGCAAACCCAGACATCGACGTCGTGTTGCAGAATTTCGACCACGAAGGCTACAAAACAGCGATCCGCAACTTTCTGACTACCGACGCGCCTGACTTGGCCAACTGGTATGCTGGTAACCGCATGGCACCATTTGTGGACGCGGGTCAGTTCATGGACGTCACCGACGTTTGGGATGCGAATGGTCTCAACGAGAGCCTGGCTTCTGCTGCAGCCTCCATGACAATGGACGGCAAGAAATGGGGCATCCCCTACACATATTACCAGTGGGGCGTTTACTTTAACAAAGACGCTTACGCTGCTGCTGGCGCAGATGTGCCTGCGAACTACGACGAGTTCGTTGCAAACTGCGAGCTGTTCAAGGCCGCTGGCATCGACTGTCTGACCACAGGCACATCCGCTTTGTGGCCCGGGGCGGGTATCTTCGACTATATGAACCTGCGCACAAACGGCTACGAGTTCCACAACGCTCTGACATCCGGCGAGATCGCTTGGACCGACGACCGCGTGCGTGCAACTTTCGCCAACTGGGCCAAGATCGTGCCATATATCACTGCCGACCACGCCGCGATTGACTGGCAGGATGCGGCGGCGCTGATGTCTCAGGGCAAGGCTGCAAACTACGTCATGGGTAACTTTGCGGTTGCGACGTTCAAAGACGGTGGCATGACCAACGACAACTTGGGCTTCATGGCATTCCCGGAAATCGACGCAGCTATTCCTCGCGCTGAAGAAGCCCCGACCGACACGATCCACATCCCGGCAGGCGCAAAGAACGTGGACGATGCGAAGACATTCCTCGCCTTCATTGCTTCTGCCGACGCACAGACAAAGCTGAACGCGGCTCTGGGCCAGTTGCCAATCAACACAGCCTCGACTGTCGGCGACGATCCTTACATCCAAGCCGGTTTCGAGCTTCTCTCCACAACACCGGGCGGCATTGCACAGTTCTTTGACCGTGATGCACCTGCTGAAATGGCAAAGCTTGGGATGGAAGGCTTCCAAGAGTTCATGGTTCTGCCAGAAAACCTTGACGCGATCCTTGAGCGTCTTGAGGCTGCACGCCAGCGTATCTACAAGTAAAACGACTTTGTGGCGGCTGGGTTTCTGGCCGCCACACCCCTTTATTCAAAGGCGGGAGGGCCAGCCATGTCGATGTCATCTACAAATCGTCAAAGCCGCACATGGTGGCAGAAAAACCAACAAACCCTCACCCCTTGGCTGTTCCTGACCCCCGGACTGTTGATGTTTGCCGTCTATGTGGTCTGGCCGATTTTCGCGAGCTTTCAGATCTCGTTTTACGACTACGACGGATTGAGCACAAAAGAGTATATCGGCACAGCCAACTACTCCGAACTCTGGAGCGACCGCGCCTTCAAGACCTCGCTTTATAACAATGTGATCTGGCTTGTGCTTTATATGCTGGCTGTGCCGCTTGGGCTGATGATTGCAATTTTCCTCAATCAGACGGTGCGCGGGATCCGCATCTATAAGTCCCTGTTCTTCTTCCCGTTTGTAATTTCCCAAGTGGTCGTAGGCCTCATGTTCGCATGGTTCTACGCGCCCAACTTTGGCCTGCTTTATAAGGTTATCGAATTCTTCACCGGCAAGGGGATCGCGATCCTTGCAAGCCCGCATTACGCCACCTACGGCATCATCGCCGCAGGGCTTTGGCCGCAAATTGCCTATGTGATGATCCTTTATCTGACGGGCCTCAACAACGTGTCACCTGATCAGGTGGAGGCGGCGCGTTTGGACGGTGCCAAAGGTTTCAAGATGCTGTGGTATGTGATCTTGCCACAACTGCGTCCGGCGACATTTATCGCCGTTGTTGTGACCGTCATCGGCGCGCTCAGAAGCTTTGACCTTGTCTCGATCATGACCAACGGTGGCCCGTTTGGGTCCACCCGTGTGCTGTCCTATTACATGTATGAACAAGCGCTCTCGGAGTATGGGTTCCGCATGGGCTATGGCGCTGCCATCGCGGTCGTTCTGTTCGGGATTATGATGTTCTTCATCTCCGGCTTTGTCTGGAAGATGATCCGTGACGAGCGAGGAATGAGCTGATGTTTCCACGTCCTATTGAAAAGAGCGGGCCTGCCGCACGGGTCATGTATCAAATCGCGCTCCCCGTTGCGCTGTTCATCTGGCTGTTCCCGCTGTTGGGCGTCGCCGTGACATCTGTCCGGCCATCGTCTGATCTTGCCTCTGGCAACTACTTCGGGATGCCGTCCTATTTCGCGTGGGAAAACTACGTCAGCATCTTCACCGATAGCCCGATTGGCCGCTACATTTTCAACAGTTTCAAGGTCACAATCCCGACTGTGATCGGGACGCTGGCGCTGTCATGCCTGACGGGCTTTGCGCTGGGGATTTACAAGTTCAAAGGCAATCTGCTGATCTTTTTCATGTTCGTCGCTGGTAATTTTGTGCCGTTTCAAATCCTCATGGTGCCCGTGCGCGACCTGACTTACAGCCTTGGCATGTATAACACGACCATGGGGCTGGCGATGTTCCACATTGCGTTCCAGACTGGGTTTTGCACGCTGTTTATGCGCAACTTCATCAGCGCCCTGCCGAAAGAACTGATCGAAGCCGCCCGCGTTGAAGGCGTCAAGGAATGGCAGATTTTCTGGCATATCGTTTTGCCGCTCATGCGCCCTGCGATTGCAGCCCTTGCGGTACTGATCTTTACCTTCATCTGGAATGATTTCTTCTGGGCGACCGTTCTGACCACCTCTGCCAGCACGCAACCCGTGACCGCCGGTCTGTCCTCGCTTAACGGACAATGGGTTGCCGCGTGGCACCTTGTGTCCGCAGGATCGATCATTGCCGCCCTTCCGCCCGTGCTCATGTTTTTTATGATGCAGAAGCACTTCATCGCTGGCCTGACCCTTGGGGCCGTTAAGTAAGAAAATCACATGACCCGAACCTATCGCCTTGATGACGGTCGCCAGACGCTTGTTCTGGCGGCGCATGCCGACCGTCTGCCTGTTGTTACCTATTGGGGCGCAAGCCTGCCTGCGGGTGATGACCTTGCCGCGCTTTTTGCCGCTGGCGCGCTGGACGTGACAGGCGGGATGCTCGACGAGAACCCTGACCTGTCGATTTGCCCAGAAACCAGCCGCAGCTTTCCGGGTCAAACGGGCCTGATCGTGCAGGCGGCGGATGGCACCCCCATCACGCCGCAGTTCCGCTTTGCGGGTGAAAGAGCCGAGGGTGGGCTTGCACTCACCTACCGCGACGCCGACAACGGGCTCTCGCTGATCGCCACTTTTGCCGTTGATCCGCAAACACAGATGATCACCTGCCAAACCACACTTGAGGCAGACCGCCCTGTGCGCCTGCACTGGCTTGCCGCCCCCGTCATGCCTGCGCCGCAGCTCTCCGACGAGATGATCGACGTCTCCGGCCGTTGGTGTGGCGAGTTTCAACTGGCGCGCACGCCGTGGTCTGCGGGTATCCGCCTGCGGGAAAACGTCACGGGGCGCACAGGCCATGAGCATTTCCCCGCGCTGATCATCCCATGCCGCGGGGCCTGCAATACAATCGGCGAGGCCTATGCCTTTCACTATGGCTGGTCGGGCGGGCACCGGATGGTCGCAGAAGAGCTTCCCGACGGACGCCGTCAAATCCAGTTCGGCCACAGTGCGGGCAGTGAATTGGCGCCAGCAACACAGTTCCAGACAGCGCCGCTTTACATCACCTATTCGGACAGCGGTCTGAACGGCTGCGCAGTGTCCTTCCAGCGGCACTTGCGGGACCGCGTTGTGACATGGCCCAAGCCGAGCGCCCCGCGCCCTGTGCATTACAATTGCTGGGAGGCGGTCTATTTCGATCACAAACTGCCCGTCCTGAAAGAGATCGCAGAGCACGCGGCAAAGCTTGGTGCAGAGCGGTTTGTGCTCGACGACGGCTGGTTTGGCCGGCGCGATGACGACACCACGAGCCTTGCCGATTGGGTCATTGACGGGCGCAAATACCCCGACGGGCTGACCCCGCTGATCGACCACATCACATCGCTTGGCATGACGTTCGGACTGTGGTTCGAGCCCGAGATGATCAACACCGACAGCGACACCTACCGCGCCCACCCCGGGTGGGTCTTGGGGCCAGCCGATCAGGTTCTGGGCCGTCAGCAAATGGTGCTCGATATGGCGCTGCCTGCGGTGCGCGATTATCTTTACGAGCGAATCTCTGCGCTGCTGCGCGACAACACCATCGACTACATCAAATGGGATCATAACCGCGTGCTGCCGATGCAGGACACCGCACAAACGCGCGGCACCTATGCGCTGCTGGCACGCCTGCGCGACGCTTTCCCGCTGGTGGAAATCGAAAGCTGTGCCTCAGGTGGCGGGCGCATTGATTTCGGGATCATGCAGCACACGCAACGCGTTTGGCTGTCCGATAGCAACGACGCTAAAGAACGCCTGCGCATCCAACATGACGCGGCCCTGTTCCTGCCGCTCTCGGTCACGGGCAGCCACGTTGGCCCGCGCCATTGCCACACCTCTGGCCGCGTCCTTGATATCAGCTTCCGCGCCTGGGTCGCGGCCCAGCGTCACATGGGTTTCGAGATGGACCCCCGCGAGCTGGACGACCATGAGACCGCTGTGCTGACCCGTGTGACCGCGTGGTGGAAAGCAAACCGCGACTGGATGCAAACAGCGGATATTCTGCGCCTTGAGAGCGCCGATCCTGCCGTGATCGCCGAAGAGCAACTGGCGGCGGATAAATCCCGCTTTGTCGTCTTTGCGGGCAAGGCCGAGACCAGCGCGCAGATCATACCGCGCGCCCTGCGGCTAGCGGAGCTCGACCCGGCTGCGATGTATCACATCGACCTGATCAACCGCGACGAGGCCCACCACTTGTCACGCGGCACGCCGGCCATCAAATCTGGCGCGATGACGTTGTCAGGAGCCTACCTCATGCAGCACGGCATCACCCTACCATGGTCGTTCCCAGAGCGGATGTGGGTCGTCGCGGGCCGCAAGCTGTGACATAAGCGGCGAGGATAAGGAGACAGACGATGCTCAAACCTGATTGGATTGCCGTGGATTGGGGCACAAGCAACATGCGCGCTTGGGCGATGTCGGCCAGCGGGACGGTGCTGGGCGAGGCGCGCTCTGGCAAGGGCATGGGTGACCTTGCGCCCGGTCAATTCGAGGCGGCATTGCGCGCGGCGATCGGCGCATGGGATCACGCGGGCGTCCCGATTATCGCCTGTGGCATGGTCGGCGCAAAACAGGGCTGGATCGAGACACCCTATGCCGCGGTCCCTTGCAACGCGACGCCAGACGGGTTCACCAAACCCGTAGCTGGCGACCTTGACGTGCATATCATTGCGGGCCTCAAGCAAGCCGACCCCGCTGACGTCATGCGCGGCGAAGAGACCCAAATTGCGGGCTTTCTTGCGCTCAACAAGAATTGGGACGGCGTGATTTGCCTGCCCGGAACCCACACGAAATGGGCGCATGTCAGTGCCGATGAGGTCGTGAGTTTCCAGACCTACATGACAGGCGATCTTTTTGCCGCGATCTCTGGCAATACGGTTCTCAAGCATTCTGTGAACAGCGACGACTGGGACGATACGGCCTTTGACGGCGGTGTTGCCGATGCAATGGCGCGACCCGAGCGGCTCGCTGCGCGGCTGTTCTCGCTGCGCGCGGAAGGGCTGCTCAACGGGATGCAGAACCGCACGGCGAAGGCCCGCCTGTCTGGCTTGCTGATCGGGGCCGAACTGGCGGGTGCGAAACCTTACTGGCTTGGCCAGCGCATCGCCGTTATCGGCGCTGGCGGTCTTTCTGCGCTCTATGTTCGCGCGCTGGCCGCGCAATCTGCCCCTGCCACCCAAGTGAAAGGCGACGCCATTACCCTTGCGGGTCTGACCGCCGCCTATAAGCGCTTCAAAGGATAACAGCATGTCACATCTTCCCCTGATCGCCATTTTGCGGGGCGTCACCCCATCCGAGGCCGCCCCCATTGCCGAGGCCTTGATTGACGCAGGGATCACCCAGATCGAAGTGCCGCTCAACTCGCCCGATCCTTTTGCCAGCATCAAGGCGATGGCCGATGCCTTTGGCGACGTGGCCCTGATCGGCGCGGGCACGGTTTTGTCCGTCGAGGACGTGGGTCGCGTGGCACAAATGGGCGGCAAGCTGATCGTCTCGCCCAACGTCGATCAAAGGGTCATCGTCGCGACCAAAACCGCAGGCATGGCCAGCTGGCCAGGTGTGATGACGCCCACCGAATGCTTTGCCGCGCTCAAGGCAGGGGCCGACGGCCTCAAGATTTTCCCCGCCTCTCTGATAGGCCCCGAGGGGATCAAGGCGATCCGCGCAGTCCTGCCCAAGGGCACGCTCGTTTACGCCGTGGGGGGCGCTGGTGCGGAAAACTTTGGCATGTGGATGGCAGCGAGTGCAGACGGCTTTGGCATCGGCTCGGCGCTCTACAAACCGGGCCTCTCGGTCGCAGAGGTCAAAGCCCGAGCCATTGATATGGTCGCGGCCTATCATGCGGCCAAGCCATGATCTTTGACGCCACCAAATGCACGCTTGGGGAAGGGCCGCTTTGGCACCCTTTGCGCCGCCAACTTTTCTGGTTCGATATCCTTGCCAAGCGGCTGCACACCAAGGGGGCGCATTGGGATTTCGACACCTATGTCTCTGCCGCCGGATGGGTCGATCACGACACGCTGATCGTGGCCTCCGCCAAGGGGCTGCACCGTTTCGATATCGCTACAGGCAAGCATACCTTGCTTTGCGCCCTTGAGGCTGACAACCCTGTCACCCGCTCAAACGATGGCCGCGCCGACCCGCAGGGCGGCTTCTGGATCGGCACGATGGGGATCAATGCGGAAGTGGGCGCAGGGTCGATTTACCGATATTATCAAGGCGAGTTACGGAAGCTTTACAGTGATCTGCAAATCACCAACGCGATCTGCTTTGCCCCCTCGGGTGACACCGCCTATTTCACCGACACGAATACGCAAATGATTATGGCCGTAGCTCTCGACGTTGATGGCTGGCCAACAGATAAGCCGCACCTCCACATCGACCTGCGCGGCACCCACTTCCGCCCCGATGGCGCGGTCTGCGACACCAAGGGCAACCTCTTCTCTGCACAATGGGGCGTGGG
This sequence comes from Yoonia sp., assembly GCA_965658825.1. Classification (GTDB taxonomy): domain Bacteria; phylum Pseudomonadota; class Alphaproteobacteria; order Rhodobacterales; family Rhodobacteraceae; genus Yoonia. Next base: position 3,615 of record CBFHTU010000030.1, on the reverse strand, counting down.
GCGCGTCGCTGTCTACGACCGAAATGGCCAGTTTGTTGAGGCATTCCCCATACCTGCAATCCAATCCTCCTGCCCCGCATTCGGCGACGATGATCTGCAAACGCTCTATTGCACCTCCGCCGCCGTCGGGCGAGACGGCGAAGACGACGGCAAAACCTTCGCTCTGAAAACGACCTACACCGGACAAACAGAGCATCAAGTGATCTTGGGCTAAACCACCGCCTCGCTTTTTTCTCAAATACTCAAAAGGCTCCCTCATGAAACGCACACTCGGCGTCTGCTACTATCCGGAACACTGGCCAGAGGCCGAATGGGCCACCGACGCGGTCGAAATGGTGGCCGCAGGACTCACGTGGGTGCGCATCGGCGAATTCGCTTGGGCGCGGATGGAGGCCGAGCCGGGCGTCCTCACTTGGGACTGGCTGGACCGCGCGATCGAGACGCTGGGCCGCGCTGGCCTCAAGGTCGTGCTTGGCACCCCCACGGCCACGCCGCCGCGTTGGATGGTCGACAAACACCCCGATATGCTGCCCGTCGACGCGCAGGGCAATCCGCGCAAATTCGGCTCGCGCAGGCATTATGACTTTAGCCATCTGCCCTACCGCGACGAATGCCGCCGCATCGCTACGCTTATGGCCGAGCGCTATGGCAAAAACCCGCATGTGGCCGCGTGGCAGATCGACAATGAATACGATTGTCACGATACGACCTTGTCCTATTCCGAGGCCGCAAAGCACGGCTTTCAAGACTGGCTTGCGCAGAAATACCAATCCACCACCGCACTCAACCGCGCGTGGGGCAATGTGTTTTGGTCGATGGATTACGACACATTCGACCAGATCGCATTGCCAAACCTGACCGTGACGGAGCCCAACCACCCGCATCAATTGGCCTTTCGACAGTATTCTTCGGATCAAGTCGTGGCGTTCAACAAGGTGCAAGCCGACGCCATTCGCGCCCATTCGGACGCGCCACTAATCCACAACTACATGGGCCGCATCACGACCTTCGATCATTGGAAGGTCGGCGCGGACCTCGATATCGCCTCGTGGGACAGTTACCCGATCGGGTTCCTGTCGGACCGGATTGAGGGCACACCTAAGGAAAAGCTCAAGTTCCTGCGCCAAGGGCACCCAGATAACCAAGCCTTCCACCACGACCTGTATCGCGCCGTCGGGCGTGGCCGCATGTGGGTGATGGAGCAGCAACCCGGCCCCGTGAACTGGGCGCCCTACAACCCTGCGCCCCTTCCCGGCATGGCCCGCCTCTGGGCATGGGAGGCCTTTGCGCATGGGGCCGAAACCGTCTGCTATTTCCGCTGGCGGCAAGCCCCCTTTGCGCAGGAACAGATGCACGCGGGCCTCTTGCGTCCAGACCGCGCGCCCGCCCCCGCCTTGGCCGAAGCCCGCCAAGTCGCTGATGAATTCGCAAGCCTGCCAGACGTCGGCACGGCCAAAGCCCCCGTCGCTCTTGTGTTTGACTACGAGAGCGCATGGGCGTGGGATGTGCAGCCGCAGGGTGCGGATTTCGAAATGTTCCGCCTTGCCTTTGCCGCTTACCGCGCTCTGCGCCGTGCGGGGCTGAATATTGATATTCTGCCGCCCGATGTCAGCGATCTCTCCGCTTATAAACTCGTGCTCGCACCGGGGATCATGACGTTGTCGGAGCCGTTCCGGCAAGCCTTGGAAGCTTTCGACGGCATCGCCCTGATCGGCCCGCGCAGCGACACGAAAACCCGCGAGCTTGCGATTCCCGATGTGCTTGGCCCGCACCTGCCGAACATCGACGTGACCGTCAGCCTGACCGAAAGCCTACCGCCAAATGCGAAGGTCAAGTTGCAGGGCGGTGGCCGCTTCCTGCATTGGTTCGAACACCTGACAGGCACCGCACAGGTCCATCTTTCGACGAAAGATGGTCAGCCCGCGATCATGGGCGAAGATCACGTCCGCTATCTCGCAGGCTGGCCCGACGACGCGACTTTTGATGCGATTATCGGCGGGCTGTGCGATACGCTCGACATCACGACTTATAGCCTGCCTGACGGCTTGCGTATCCGCGATACCGACACGCATCGGTTTGTCTTCAACTATGCGCCCAAGGCGCAGCGCTGGGGTGATATAATCATCCCTGCGGCAGGCGTCTATTGGGAGGCCCTATGACCCATTTTGGCACAACCGCCGATGGGCGCGATGTGGAGCGGATCACACTTGAAGCTGGCGATCTGAAGGTCGCAGTCCTGACGCTGGGTGCCGCCCTACACGAGGTGCGCCTCGCGGGGGTTGACTATAACCTCACGCGCGGCACGGACGACGTTTTGGCCTATGCGAACGACTGGCGCTACCATGGCACCATCATCGGGCCCATCGCCAACCGGATCAGCACCGCGCAGGTCAAAATCGAAGGCATGATGCACGAATTGGAGCGCAACCAAGACGGGCGCATCCATCTGCATTCAGGCAAGGACGCGACGCATTTTCAGGTCTGGTCTGTTGTTGAGCAAACCGCCTCTCGGGTCACCCTCGAAGTCACACTCGGCGACGGCCTCTGCGGCCTTCCCGGCAAGCGGGTGATCCGCGCGACTTACGCGGTCACAGCACCTGCGACGCTCACCTTGACCCTGACGGGAACCAGCGACGCAGACACAATGATGAACCTCGCGCAGCACGGCTATTGGAACATGGACGGCAGCGATGACTGGACAGGCCACTGCCTGCAAATCGCTGCTGACCATTACCTGCCAACCGACGCGGACGCCTGCCCGACAGGCGAGATCGCAGAGGTCGCAAACACCCTCATGGATCTGCGGGACGGCCCCGCCATCGCGCGCGATACGCATGTTTTTGACCACAACTTCTGCACCGCAACGACCAAGCAACCCCTCCGCGATGTGGTCTGGCTCACGGGCGCAAGCGGCGTAAACATGACCATGGCCACGACCGAACCCGGCATCCAGATTTTCGACGGACGCTCGGCACCAACTAATTACGGCGCCTTGGCGATTGAGGCGCAAAGCTGGCCAGATGCTCCCAACCACCGCGGCTTCCCGTCGATCCGGCTGATAGCAGGCGAGCAATACGCGCAAACAACAGCTTGGCGGTTCAAGACCTAGCCGCTACCATCTGTGGCTTTGTCCAACCACGACGGGCTGTTATTTGCGTCAATGACGTAGGATGGGTTTTAACCCATCCCGCCGCCGCCCGCGTGGCGCGTCTTGGCAGGATATCCGCGCAAAAAGTCACGTCAAATCAGCCTGCTTTTCACTTTGTTGGACGTGAAATGCCGAAAAGCGGGGATCTGACCAAGAATCGGTTTGACACCCCTGCCCGCTTTGCGTAATCGGAGCCACGTTGGCGCGGTAGCTCAGTTGGTTAGAGCGATCGACTCATAATCGATAGGTCGGGAGTTCAAGTCTCCCCCACGCCACCACCTACCCCCCTTGTTTTTATGAAAATTCCTTATTATTAAGGCCTAAGTCACGACACTTGTCACGACACTTGTCACGACACCTGCTATAATTTGGGGTCAGATATGAACGTATCGAACGACAAGACTCTTGGCTGGGAGGATTACCCTGAGCCAAAAATTAGGGCAGTCAGAGGTACGCTCGTAGTTGAA
>CBFHTU010000029.1:0-38350 GCA_965658825.1 Yoonia sp. | reverse complement strand
AAGATCCTGCGCCATCACGGGTTCAAGGCGTCAATGAGCGGCAAAGGAAATTGCTATGATAATGCGGCGGTTGAGACGTTCTTCAAAACGATCAAAGCAGAGCTAATCTGGCGAGACACATGGGACACCCGCAGGCTGGCTGAGATGGCGATCTTCGAATACATCAACGGCTTCTACAATCCGCGACGACGCCACTCAGCATCGGGCTGGAAAAGCCCTGTCGCTTTCGAACGGAACGTGGCTTAAACGAGCACGTGGAGCGGCACGAAAGCGCGACGGGTCCACTATCGCGTATGCCCTTTATCACGCCCGCATCCGTTTCCAAACCGAAGACCTCGCCCACAGGACCCGCGATCAAGTCTCCCGTCAGGTTCGCTTTTTCGTCCGAAAAGAGGTTCGTCCACCGCGTATAACCGAACAATGCTGCATGATGTGGCACGCGACGCTATTCTGGCAGGCGGTCCTTCTGGCCCGCATAAGTGAAATGCGACAGCTTCGTCGTTCCGTCATACTCAAGCGTCGGAGGGCAGGTCGGCAACAGGCGCGTTTTCTGGCGGGCGCGCAGGTCGTCGCGGCTTTCTGCCATCAAGACTTCAGCATGCGCCAGCGGCGCACCAAGCGTCACAAAATCGCTGATGTTCCAGTATGCCCCCTGAAGCTTGGCCTCGCAAAAGGCCTTGGCCTGCTGTTCCTGAAAGGCATCAATATCCAGTGCCTCGTTTCCGGCAAGTCCTGCGCGGATCAGCCGTTCGGGCTGGAGCATTTCAGACGGGGCGCCCGCGTTTAGATAGGTATTATACCGCGCAAATAGCATCGCGATAATGTCATAGGCCACGATCGCGCCCAATGAATGGGCGACCTCGATGATCCTGTCGTAATCCTCGGACTTGATCAACCGATCCAGCAAATCGACGCCTGTCTGCCGGATGACATTCCGTTTGGCCACGTTCGGTGGTCGCGCCTTCACATAGCGCGCGACATCGCCAAAGCGCTTGATCAGAACCGCTGACACAAAAGCAGAGACCGCTACATATGCGCTCAATGGTATTCATAAAAGTCGGTGTGATTCCCGGCGCTTTCCCTCTCGGTGGTGATCCGTCGCAATTCAGTGGAGCTATGTCGCGCATCAGGTTTCGCCCATGAAACGTTTCGATCCCGCGCTCCACCTGTGTTCGGATCCGGTTTTTGCGGGTCAACAAGCGTCGTGTCGGTCGTCCAGACTGCGTCGACGAAAGAGGTGAGTGTCTGCATAGGGATTTTTTCTCCCATACCGTGCAACATGACCACTGACTGTTACATGATCGCTCCAGCAAAAGTTGTTGTTAATGATACAATCATTGGTGGGGAGTTGTTCATGTCATGCAATAAAAAGGAGTAAACCTCCAAAATGCGGCGCAGCGCGCAGATAAAAATTCCCGGTTCGTCACCAAGGGTTTTTCAGTATTGACGTTTTGTCAGGCGATTAGCCGTTCCAAGTCCGCACAGGACCGCAGTCCATGTGCACGAAGTTCGACCCCGGGTAGCGCCCGACGCCTCCTGCGGCGCAAGATTGCGCGGCGCGGGTAATCTGGGCTGTGGAGCGGCTATTCAGGCGCAGGTCGGCTGCTTGGCCGCGCATGTGCAAAGAGTTCCGCGCCACGCCACCGGACCGGCTGCGCAGCATCGCATTGGTTTTTGGCGAGCGGTAGCCGGACAGCAGCATATAGGGCTCGTTCACATCCATCAGGTTGTGTGCAGCGGCCATAATGTCGATTGTGCGGGTATCCATCTGAACCGCTTCACCAGTGCGCCAGTCGCGCATGAACAGGTTAATTTCGCGGATGGCTTCGGCGATATATTGACCTTCGATCCAATAGATCGTGTCAAGACGTTCGTCCGTGCGGCCCGAATGCATCGAGAGGCGGCGCACGTCGCCACCGCCACGCAAGAAGCCTGCTGCATTTGAGTAAGTGGGGGCTGCAGTGGCTACCGTCGCCGCGAATGCACCAAGAAGACCACGCCGAGTCATGATCGTGGAGTTGAGTTTTGTCATTTGCTTCACGCTTGTCCCGTCGCTCAGAATTCTCGCCTGCCAGCGAATTTGCAATCTCATCCCCAGATGCACGGTCGTTATTGCATAGATCGAATCGTCGACCAACCCCTGTTCGGTGCGGGTATGGTTAACGGGGGGCAAATCGGCGAGATTTTGCGCAAATTCTCAGTATGTTTTGCGGTGTTGCAGAATTGCTTGTGCGCAATGGCAACAACTTTCTGGCATCGCGCGTCTTGGCGGCTTTGTGAATGGACAAGCCGCAGGCAGGTTACGGATAGTGGTGTAACGCACGGAATTTGCATGAATTCGGCGCGAAAACTGTACTGCTGGGGGACCTATGTTCTTATTTTTAAACACTCGATTTTTACGGCTCATATTGGTTGCGAGCCTCTTTTTTGCGGCGACCGCGCCTGCTGTCCAAGCGCAGGCGATGGCGTTCCGTCAGGCTGTTGCGGATGCCGCGTCCCGAGACGAGGACTTGGTGGCCTTCTACCGTGCACGCGATTTCCAAGGCATTTGGAGTGGATCGGGCGATTCCGCGCGGCGTAATGCGCTGCTGTCGGCCTTTTCCGAGGCTGCACAACATGGCTTGCCCGCCGCCCGCTATGACGCCAATGCGTTGATGACCCGCCTGCGCGCGGCGACCACCCTGCAAGAGCAGGGCCGGATGGAAGTCGAGTTAAGCCGTCTGTTCTTGCAATATGCCCGCGATATCCAAACCGGCATTTTGGTGCCAAGTGCGGTTGTTTCCCAGATCAAACGCGAGGTTCCCTATCGGCCGCGTTTGGCCACCTTGCAGGCATTTGCACAGTCCAACCCAGCCGGTTTCTTGCGGTCTTTGCCGCCAAGCTCGCCGGAATATACCCGTTTGATGCGTGAAAAGCTGCGTCTTGAGCGGATGCTCGGTGCGGGCGGTTGGGGTCCGGCTGTCGGCGGAGGATCATTGGCGCCGGGGGATGCGGGGCAACAGGTTGTCGCCTTGCGCAACCGCTTGATCGCGATGGGCTTTCTGGAGATGACAGCCACCCAGACCTATGATGCCGCGATCCAAGCGGCTGTGCAGCGCTTTCAGCAGTCCCATGGCTTGACCGTTGACGGTACTGTCGGCGCAGAGACTTTGCGTCAGATCAATGTGCCGATGCATGAACGCTTGCAATCGGTCATCGTGGCTATGGAGCGCGAACGCTGGATCAACCGCCCGCGTGGGCAGCGCCATATTTGGGTCAATTTGACCGACTTTACTGCCGCTATTGTGGACAATGACCGCGTGACGTTCTCGACCCGTTCGGTCGTGGGTGCCAGTGCGGCTGACCGTCAAAGCCCCGAGTTCTCGGATGTGATGGAGTATATGGTCATCAACCCGAGCTGGTATGTCCCACGCTCAATTATCACCAAAGAATATCTGCCGATGCTCAAGGCCAATCCGAATGCGGTCCGCCAGCTTGATATCACAGATAGCAGTGGTCGTGTGGTCAGCCGTAGCTCGGTTAATTTCAACAGCTACAACGCAAGCAACTTCCCGTTTTCCATGCGGCAAGGTCCGTCAGAGGGCAATGCGCTGGGGCTGGTCAAGTTCATCTTTCCGAACAAATACAACATTTACCTGCATGACACGCCGTCCAAGAGCCTCTTTGGCCGCGAGGTCCGCGCGTTTAGTCACGGGTGTATTCGCCTGAACGACCCGTTTGATTTTGCCTATGCGCTTCTGGCCAAGCAAACCTCCGATCCGAAGGGCCGTTTCCACTCGGTGTTGGCCACTGGCCTTGAGACGCGCGAAAACCTCCAGACCCCTGTACCGGTGCATATCGTCTACCGCACAGCCTTCACCAATGTGACAGGCAGCTTGCAGTTTCGCCGCGACATTTACGGCCGTGACGCAAAGATCTGGAACGCATTGGCCCGCGAAGGGGTAGCAGTGCGCGCCGTTCAAGGGTAAGTCTGTCCCCGTAATGATGGGGTCCGATGAGATGGCACAGACGGTCAAAGATATCGCGGCAGCGCTGGGGGCGAATGCCTTTGGCGCCGTTGATCTTTTTGTCACGGGATTGTCAGAGCCCGCGGCCGCTGGCCCTGGCGATCTGGCGCTGGCGATGTCGCCCGCTTACGGCACTGCTCTCCAGCAGGGCAAGGCGCGCGCCGCTGTTGTTTGGGCCGGGGCCGATTGGCAGGCGCTCGGGCTTGAGGCCGCAATCGAGGCCCCGCGCGCACGGCTTGCCATGGCAGGGCTGACCCGTTTGATGGACACGGAGCCTTTGCAATCGGGGGTGAGCCCGCATGCGGTGATTGATCCGTCCGCGACCATCGGGCGCGATGCGGCGATCGGGGCCTTTACGATCATTGGCGCGGATGTTGTCATTGGAGATCGGGCGCGGATCGCAAGTCATGTCAGCATCGCTGACGGCGTCACCATGGGTGACGATGCGCAGATTGCTGCGGGTGTGCGTCTCCAACGTAGGGTGCGCCTTGGCGCACGATGCCTGATCCAGCCCAATGTCGTGATCGGAGGCGACGGGTTCTCCTTTGTGACAGCAACACCGTCCAACGTCGAAATCGGACGCAAAACACTGGGCAAGACCCCTTTTGAGGCCCCAAGCGACCCCAAGCAATACCGTATTCACTCGCTGGGGGGCGTTGAGATTGGCGACGATGTCGAGATCGGAGCCAATAGCACCATTGACGCGGGCACCATTCGGGCGACCCGTATTGGTCATGGCACGAAGATCGATAATCTTGTGCAGGTCGGTCACAATGTGAGCGTCGGCGCGGATTGTCTGCTCTGCGCGCAGGCGGCGGTTGCGGGCTCTGCCGTCATCGGGAGTCGTTCAGTCCTGGGCGGCAAATCGGGGATCGGTGACAACCTCATGATCGGCGCAGACTGCGTGATTGGCGGGGCAGCCATTGTGCTGTCCGATGTAGCTGCGGGCAGCTTTATGATGGGCTATCCCGCCCAGCCGATGCTGACCTACCGCGCGCGCGAACGCAGCCTGCGTCAGGCCGTTTTGCGTCATAAGCCTGTTTCAAAAGACGCTCGGAGTGATTAAATCGAACAGATCAAACATGGGACAAAGTTGATGAGCACCCAAGACAAGATAATCGCAATCCTCGCCGAGCAAGCCTTGCTTGCACCGTCAGACGTGGCCTTGGACAACTCTCTTGAGGATCTTGGAATCGATAGTATGGCTCTTGTTGAGACTATTTTCGCAATCGAAGAGGCGTTTGATATCACGGTGCCATTTAACGCCAATGCCCCGCAAAACGGGGATTTTGACATCTCGACTGTCGCCTCGATTATCGTTGCGGTCGAAGCGTTGCAAACGGAGCAAGGTTAGCGTGACGCGTCGCGTTGTCATCACAGGGGCAGGGACGATCAACGCGCTCGGCGGTGACGTGAGCGCCACTTTGGCCGCGATGAAAGAGGGGCGTTGCGGCATCGGCCCGCTTGATATCCGGGATGTCGATCGGCTCTCGATCCAGATCGGCGGGCAGGTAAAGGGCTATGATGAACACACCCATTTTAACCGCCAGCAGATTGCGCTTTATGACCGTTTCACCCAATTCACGCTTTTGGCCGCCCGCGAGGCGCTGGCCCAGTCCGGCCTGACCTTCACCGGAGAGCTGGCCGATAATTCGGGTGTGATCCTTGGCACGTCGGGCGGTGGGCTGACGACCCAAGACGAGAATTACCGGACCGTTTATGAAGAGGGCAAAAATCGGGTGCATCCGTTTATCGTGCCCAAGCTGATGAACAACGCTGCCGTTTCTCAGGTCTCGATGGAATGGAACCTGCGCGGCCCGTCGTTTACGGTCTCGACCGCCTGCGCCTCATCCAACCACGCGATGGGGCAGGCCTTTAATATGGTCCGCTCTGGCATGGCCACGGTGATGGTCACGGGCGGGTCGGAAAGTATGCTGTGCTTTGGCGGGATCAAAGCGTGGGAAGGGTTGCGGGTCATGTCCAAAGACGCCTGCCGCCCGTTTTCTGCCACCCGCAACGGTATGGTGCAGGGCGAAGGTGCGGGCATTTTCGTCTTTGAGGACTTTGAGCACGCGCAGGCGCGCGGCGCGGACATCCTGTGCGAAGTGGCGGGCTTCGCGATGTCATCGGATGCATCCGATATCGTGATGCCCTCCAAACAGGGGGCAGCAAGGGCGATTGCAGGGGCCATGCGAGACGCCGGAATCGACCGCGCCGAGGTCGGCTATATCAATGCGCACGGCACCGGCACGGCAGCCAACGATAAGACGGAATGCGCCGCTGTGGCGGATGTCTTTGGGCCACATGCGGATAAGCTGATGATCTCCTCGACCAAATCGATGCACGGCCATCTGATCGGCGGCACGGGCGCGGTCGAGATTCTCGCCTGTATCATGGCGCTGCGTGAGGGCGTGATTGCGCCCACGATCGGTTATGAGGAACCTGACCCCGAATGTGCGCTTGACGTTGTGCCCAATGTGGCGCGCGATGCGGCGGTCGATGTGGTGCTGTCAAACGCCTTTGCGTTTGGCGGGCTGAATGCGGTCATTGCCCTGCGCAAAATCTGACGCGGCCGAAAGATCGGAACGAAGTCATATGTCGGCGCCTATCAGGTGCAACAAAGCCGCCCAAAGCTTTTGCTTGGGCGGCTTTGTCGTCTTATGGCATTACTCGCCCGAGGCAGCATAGCCTGCGGTAAAGCCTGCCAAGGAGATGGTCAAAACGACCTCTTGATCCGGCGCCGCTGCTGGCACCATACGCATGGTCGCCACATTGCCGCGCTTGAGTTGGTCAACTTCGTCTTGGGTAAAGCCCACCCGTGCCACACAGCCTGCGCGGTTGCAGAATGTGTAAGGGTAGCGGCGCGGTGCCGAGGCATCGACCGTGATTTGCAGCTGCTCTGTCAAAAGCGTTTCCAGCGGCACAACAATTGTCGCACCGGCAGCCGCTTTGCCACCATTTGGCAATGGGAACATGCTGAACTCGGCGACGGAATTCCCATCCGCATCATTAAGCAATTGGTACATCTGGCAGGGGTCAACCTCGCCTTCTTCCGCTTTGAGGCAGCGCAGCGCCCAATCCCCAAAGGTTTCGCGCACGTAAGGTGCGCCAACTGGCGTCTGCTCTGTGGTTGCGGTCGCGTTGGCCACTTCGGTGCCCATGCTGAGATCTGCGGGCGCATCCGCAGCAGGTGCCTCAGTCGCGGCGTCCGCTGCGGGAGCAGCTGTTTCTTGCGCCGACACAGTCGTCGCGGCGGCCAGCATGGCGACAAGAATAAAGGGTTTAAACGGGTGCAACATAAGTGTTTTCCTAAGTTTTGATTATGGCGATTTACCATGTGATGCAGGGCATGTCAGTGAAAAAATAGGACCCTCAAGCGAGGTTTCGCCAATCGCGCAAAGCATGGCGCACAAATAGAAAAAGGGCCCCTGAGGACCCTTTTTCGACTTCTCCCTATCGGACTTGGCCGACTATTTCGCGGTAGGCTATGCAATGCGCGGCTGTCCGTCAACTGCAAACAAACTCAATAAGTTCATAAACTTGAGGTTCAGATGAAAAAAACCGTGCCCGAAGGCACGGCAAGTCTGACAGGGAGGAACGATCAAGCGCTGGGGGACATGTCAGCGCCTGATCGTGCGATTAGACTGGCATGAAAATGTTAAAAATGTATTTTGCTACAAAGGATTTTCGTAACAAAAGGGCCGCAAATGGCAGATGATATCTTTATTGGTGGCGGTGGCGCGGATTATGGCGTGGCGCAGGTGCTGTTGTTGGACAAATCAAACCGTCACGGGCTTGTTGCCGGGGCCACGGGCACAGGCAAAACCGTCACTTTATAGATCATGGCCGAAGGCTTTTCGAATGCGGGTGTTCCGGTGTTTTTGTCAGACATCAAGGGCGATCTGTCAGGGCTTGCGGTCGCCGGTTCAGAGACGTTCAAGCTGCACGACGCCTTTATGTCGCGGGCTGAAACCATCGGGCTGGATCTGCAGTATGACAACTTTCCTGTCACTTTCTGGGATCTGTTCGGCCAGCAGGGGCATCCGATCCGCGCGACGGTGGCTGAAATGGGGCCGCTCTTGCTGTCACGCCTGATGGAGTTGACGGATGTGCAAGAAGGCGTTCTGAACGTCGCGTTCCGTGTGGCCGATGAAGAGGGCCTGCCGCTCTTGGACCTCAAAGACCTGCAAGCGCTGCTGGTATGGGTTGGCCAGAATGCGGCCGATCTGTCGTTGCGCTATGGCAACGTCGCGGCCTCGTCGGTCGGCGCGATCCAGCGCCAGCTTTTGGTTTTGGAAAACCAAGGCGGCGCTGCGCTGTTTGGTGAACCTGCGCTGGAACTGGCCGATTTGATGCGCGTGCGCCCTGATGGCAAGGGCGAGATCAACATTCTAGCCGCCGACCAATTGATGGGTAGCCCGCGGCTTTATGCGACGTTCCTGCTGTGGCTTTTATCGGAGCTCTTCGAGGAATTGCCCGAAGTCGGCAACCCCGATAAGCCAAAGCTGGTATTCTTCTTTGACGAAGCGCACCTCTTGTTTGACGACGCGCCCAAAGCCTTGGTTGATAAAGTCGAACAAGTCGCCCGCTTGATCCGGTCTAAAGGGGTCGGCGTCTATTTTGTCACGCAAAACCCTGCCGATATCCCTGATGATGTCTTGGGCCAGCTCGGCAACCGTGTGCAACACGCGCTGCGGGCCTTTACGGCCAAAGACCGCAAGGAATTGAAAGCCGCCGCAGAAACATATCGCGACAACCCTGCGTTTGATACTGCCGAGGCGATCCAGCAGGTCGGGACGGGCGAGGCTGTCACCTCATTCCTCGACAAGAAAGGTATTCCGCAAGTCGTTGAGCGCACGCTGATCCGGCCACCTGCCTCGCAGCTTGGGCCAATCGACAAGATCACCCGCAATGCCATCATGGCGGGCTCTGATATGGCGGGGAAATATGACGTGACGCTTGATCGCGAGAGCGCGTCAGAGATTCTCGCAAAACGGGCCGAGATCGCCGCGAAAGAGGCTGAAGCCGCCGAAGAAAGAGAGGCCGCACTGGAAGCAGAAGAGCGCGAATTCCGCCAAGCGCGCCGCTATGACGGTACGGCAAATACCAGCCGTAGCAGCCGCACAAAAAAGACCGATACGGGCTTTGGCGGGGCCTTGGCCAATGTGGTGATCAAAGAGCTCAAAGGCACTACCGGACGCCGTATCGTGCGCGGCATCTTGGGCGGGCTTTTTAAGGGGCGCTAACTCAAAGAGGGTGGATTTTGAGGGAGGCGATACGGTTTTCCTCCTTCTCGACCACCTCGAAACGGAACCCGTGGAAGCTAAAGACCTGGCCTTCCACGGGGATCATCTGCGCCTCGTGGATCACCAGACCCGCGATGGTGTTGGCCTCATCGTCGGGCAGGTTCCAGTCATGCGCGCGGTTCAAATCGCGGATCGTCATGCCTCCCTCGACAAGAAAGGCCCCGTCGGAGGTTTCCTCAAATTGCGCGGTTTCGTCGAGGTCGAACTCGTCGGCAATTTCGCCGACAATTTCCTCAAGAATATCCTCAAGCGTGATCAGACCTTCCAGACTGCCGTATTCATCCACCACAAGGGCGAAGTGGGTCTTGCGGCGCAAGAACTCACGCATCTGGTCGCCCAAAGTGGTCGTTTCGGGAATGAAGTAGGGCTGCATCGCAACCGTCAGAATATCGAAATCGGCGTATGATTTCGGGTCAATTGTCCCGTGGTCCATCAATTTATGCAAAGCCCGTAGCAAGTCTTTGGCATGCACGACGCCGACAATGTTTTCAGGGTCGTCACGGTAAAGCGGCAGGCGGGTAAAATTGCTTTGCAGGCATTGCGCGAGAATGTCCTGAATGGGCTGGTTGATGTCGATGACCTCAATGCTTGAGCGGTGAAGCATGATTTCCTCAACCATGCGCTCGTTCAGATCAAGCGCCCCCAAGATCCGGTCGCGGTCCTCTTTTTCGACGATGCCTTCGGAGTGCCCGAGGTGCAAGGCCCCCGCGATCTCCTCGTGTACCGCCAGGATATGGCTGTCGGGGTCGGTGCGCACGCCAAACATGAACAAAACACCTCGCACCAGGACCCGTACGGCTGCCACGATGGGCGAAAAGACGAGCACGATCACCCCTATGGGGCCTGCGACGCTGGAGGCCACTTTTTCAGGGTTGGTGATGGCATAGGTTTTAGGCAAGACCTCTGCAAAGATCAGCACGAGCAAGGTCATGATCAGGGTCGCAAAGGCAACGCCGTTTTGTCCGAAAAGCTTTGTCAAAAGCGCGGTGGCAAGCGAGGTCGCAAGAATATTGACGACGTTATTGCCCAACAAAACCGAGCCGATCAGACGCTCGTTATCCTCGGTGATGCGCAGCGCCTTTTCGGCACCACCATTGCCCTTGTCAGCCGCCGTGCGCAGTTTTCCGCGCGACGCCGCTGTGAGGGCGGTTTCCGAGCCTGAGAAAAATGCAGAGAGCACCAGTAGCACCATAATAGCGCCAGCCGTCATCCAGAATGCTCCGTCGAAGAGAGACGTTTCCATCGTTCACTTTCATGTTGTGTGCATGTGTTATGGGGGTTTGCCGCCCTGCGTTCAAGTCGTGGGCAGCGCTTAAGAGGAGGAGCCCGTCGATTTGCGCGACAGCGGATGGTGATCCATGACCAGCGCGGTCAGCCGTTCATCAAGCACATGGGTGTAAATCTCGGTCGTAGCTACATCCGCGTGACCCAACATCGTTTGAATGGCCCGCAAATCGGCACCGCCCGCCAGCAGATGTGTGGCAAAAGCGTGCCGGATCGTATGCGGGGTCACCTTGGCAGGAGACACGCCGCCCGCGACGGCAAATTCCTTGATCAGTCCGAAAAAGCGGTGGCGGGTCAGATGCCCTGCCTTGCCGCGTGAGGGAAACAGGAATTTGGAGGGCGCGGCTCCGGTCTTTTGGGCGGCCTCTTGGGTGGCGTCGCGTAGTTTCAACCAAGCGGCCATCGCGTCGCGGGCAGGCGGAGACAGTGGTACCATCCGTTCCTTGCCACCCTTGCCCTGCACCAGCAACATGGCCGGATGACCCCGCGCGGCGCTGACAGGCAGGCTTACCAATTCCGTGACGCGCATCCCCGTGGCATAGAGCAACTCCATCAGGCAGCCATTGCGCAGCCCCTCTTTGCTGCCGTGGGCGGCCGACAAAAGCTGTTCAATTTCCGCGATGGTCAGGGTCTTGGGCAAGGCCTTGGATTTGCCAGGTCCTTTGATTCTGATCGCCGGATTATCATCGCGCCAGCCTTCTTCAAAGGCAAAGCGATAGAGTTGCTTGATAGCCGAAAGCCTGCGCGCGCGGGTGGATTTCGCCAACCCTTGAGCCTCGCATTCGATCAAATACCCCTCGACCTCGTCTTGTGTTGCGGTCATGAAATGGCGCTTTTCGGGCGCCAGCCAATCGGCAAAGTCGGTCAGGTCGCGCGCATAGGCCAATTGGGTATTTGTAGCCGCATCCAGTTCGGCGGCCTGTGCCTCGATAAAAGCAGAAATCAAGTGGGCCATGGGCTGTTTGGCGGATGTCATGTCTCGCGGTCCAAGATCAGCAACTGCAGCGACGTGCGGCGCGCGATGTCTTCCAACCCGACAAACCGCCAAAATGCGAGCACTTCGGTCAGCGCCATCAAATCGCCGCCAAAACCGTCGTTGAAGGCTGCAATACTTTGCAACAGCGCTTCGCCGAGTTGGCCGTTGCGGGCCAGAGCCTCCAGCTCGGCGGATGGTTCTGCGCCGTCAAAGGCGGCTTGGATGGCTTGCGACTTTGGATCATCTGCGCCTGCAGGGACGCCTTGTGCCAGAAGCGTCAGGAAGTCTTGGGTGTCACGGGTTTGGGCCGCGGCCTCGTAATCGGGCGACAACAACACAATGCGGTAAGCAATCTCTGCGGCCTCACCTCGGAGGGGTTGCACGGACAGGGCAGGGCCATAAAGGCGCGCAAACGGGACCTCAAGCTTGGCCGTTGACATCGCATCCCACGTTGCAGGCAGCAGGCGTTCGATCGCTTCCGCGTCTTGAGATGCGAGCGCGGCATCGAGCTTTTGCACGGCGCTGGCGCGGTCCCATATCCCGCCGGATGCGGCAGGTGTCCGCGCAAGATACTGGCCTTGCAACACATTTTCCGAGACAGCCCCGATGCGTGCCAGACGTTCGGCTGCCTCCAACTGGCTTTTCCAACCGGTCGTATTGCGCAAATCGGAATGGGCAAAGGCATTTGGCAGGCGCGCCGTGGGCAGGCCTTGGCCGATCGCCTCACGCATCCGGAACACCAGCGGGCTCAGACGTGTCGGCGGTGCCAGATCAGGGTCGCTCTCGAAAAGCTCCGGATCAAGGAAGCGGGACAAAAGCGCCTCTTCTTCTCGGGTGATGTCTCCCAGCACACGGTGTGTGTTGAGCGTGAGGGCGGCGGTGGACCAATCCCCGTTGCGTGCCGTACAGAAAATACGGGCCGCATAGGTGGGCGCGACGCTGGGCGTATTATTCATCGCGTCGCAGGCGGCATTTTCATCGCCCGTCAGCAAAGAGACATCAAACCAACGGCGGAAAACTTCGGGTGATTTCGTGTCGGCTTGTTCGAGCAGGGCGAGCGCAGGATCAAGTGCACCCATATCCAGCAACTTGTCAACGCGGGCCAAAAACAAGGCCCCGTCAGAGCCTGCGCCGGCGGGAGGGGCGGCCTCTGCCAGCAGCAGGATCATCATCAGGTCATGCACGGCAGGCAGCGAATCGACGCGTTCCTTTTGCATCACATCCAGGAGGCGCGCCGTCTCGCTTTTGGCCCAAAGGTCGCGGGGCAGCCCTGTGATATCACTTGATAACAGGCCGACCGCGTCCGGCGACGGCCCGTCAAGCGACATCACGCTCACTTGCGGGACGCCAGCGGTGGTCGATGCGGGCGGTTCTGTGACTGCTTGGGGCTGCGCTTCCGGCTGCGCGATAGGGGTTTCAATGCTTTTGGACAGCCAATCAATCGCCGACATGGGGGGCAGATCCTGCGCCATGAGCGGCATGGCTGCGACACAGGCTAAAAAGGACGCACCCAATCGCTGCATTTAGTTGGCGTCCAAAGTGATCGGCGCAGTCACGGGCGCGCTCGGTGCCGCAAAATCGGCAGGGAAAAACAGCGGCCCGACATAAGCGTAGGCCACGAGTGTAATGCCCGCCAAAATAATAAGGACAAGAAGGAATTTGATAAGTCGCCATAACATGATGGTATTGCCCCAGTTTTTGCCTGTTGCACGGTCTGAACGCCGTGACTTGCATTGTTTATATATGGCCTTTCATGCAATATCACGCCATTCAGTTGAACAATTTTCAATTAAGCGGCAGATAGCCGATAAACCGACTGTACGCTAAGGGCTAAATGACGATGTTGACCGCCGATCCGAAGCTGAAATTGCATCGCACCGTGGTTTTGGTGGGGATGATGGGCTCTGGGAAGACTGCCATCGGACGCGCGCTTGCTGCGGCTTGCAGCGTGCCGTTTCTGGACAGTGACGCGGCGATTGAAGAGGCCGCCGCCTTGTCGATTGCGGAGATTTTCGAGCGCGACGGCGAGCCGTTCTTTCGGGACCGCGAGGCAGAAGTGATCGACCGGTTGCTTTCTGGACCGCCCGCGATCCTCTCGACGGGGGGCGGTGCCTTTCTGGCAGAGCGTAATCGGGATGCCATCGCTAAAAAGGGCGTGGCGGTCTGGCTGAATGCCGATCTGGGGACTTTGTGGGAGCGGGTGCGCCACAAAAACACGCGGCCCTTGTTGCGCACGGCTGACCCGCTGCAAACCCTGACCGATTTGATGCAGGTCCGGACACCGATTTACCAGCTTGCCGGAATTCATGTACCGATATTACCCACAGCGAGCATCGACGAAACAACCGCCAGCGTGATCGAAATCCTCGCGCAAAACCCTGATATTTTGGAGATCGCGCCATGACATCCCCCGCTTCAACCGTGCATGTAAACCTGCCGGGTCGCGCTTATGACATTCACATCGGACCTGATCTGTTGGGGGATGCAGGGGCTTATCTCGCGCCTTTGGGGGGGCGCAAACATGTGGCGATCGTGACCGATGAGACGGTTGCGGGGTTGCATCTGAAGGCCTTGCAGGACGGATTAGCCGCCGCGGGGCTGACGTCGGATGCGCTGGCATTGCCTGCCGGCGAAAGCACCAAAAGCTGGCCGCAGTTGCAGCGCACTTGCGAATGGCTGCTGGACCAAAAGGTAGAGCGCGGCGATGTTGTCGTCGCCTTTGGCGGCGGTGTAATTGGCGATTTGGTCGGGTTCGCGGCGGCAATTCTGCGCCGCGGGGTTCGCTTTGTGCAAATTCCCACAACCCTTTTGGCCCAAGTGGACAGCTCTGTTGGTGGCAAAACAGGGATCAACGCGCCACATGGCAAGAACCTGATCGGAGCGTTTCACCAGCCGTCCTTGGTGCTGGCCGATACGGCTTTGCTGGGCACCTTGGCGCCGCGCGACTTTTTGGCAGGCTACGGCGAGGTCGTGAAATACGGTCTCTTGGGTGATTCTGATTATTTCGCATGGCTTGAGACAATGGGGCCAGCGCTGGCGGCGGGCGATATGGCTGCCCGTGTGAAGGCGGTGACCCGCGCGGTCCAAATGAAAGCAGAGATCGTGCAACGCGATGAAACCGAACAAGGCGATCGGGCTTTGCTCAATTTAGGTCACACCTTCTGTCATGCGTTGGAGGCGGCGACTGGGTATTCGGACCGTTTGCTGCACGGGGAGGGCGTGGCAATCGGCTGCGTGATGGCGTTTGAACTCTCCGCACGGATGGGGCTTTGCAGTCAGGAAAGCCCGAGCCGCGTGCGCGCGCATATTCATAATATGGGGATGAAGACCGACTTGCGTGATATCGAGGGGGATCTGCCCGATGCGGAAACGCTTTTGGGACTGATGGGTCAGGATAAGAAAGTCGTCGCAGGCAAGCTGAGGTTTATTCTGGCGCGGGATATTGGCGATGCGTTTATCACGTCGGATGTGCCGCGTGACAAGGTGCTTGGCGTCCTCAACGACGCGCTCGCAGAAAGGTAGGATGGGTTAAAACCCATCCTACGAAGCTGTTTTAGAACGGAATTTCGTCGTCCATATCAGAGCGGCCGCCACCGGTATTACCGCCGCCGTAGCCGCCACCTTGGTTGCCGCCACCGTAGCCACCCTGATCGCCGCCGCCGTAGCTGCCGCCACCGCCTTGACCGCCATCATAGCCGCCACCTTGGCTGCCGCCTTCGCCGCGACCGTCGAGCATGGTGAGCGTGCCGCCAAAGCCTTGCAAGACAACTTCTGTGCTATAGCGGTCAGTGCCGTCTGGCGCCTGATATTTGCGTGTTTGCAACGCGCCCTCGATATAGACCTTGGAGCCTTTGCGCAGGTATTGCTCGGCGATCCGAACCAGCCCGTCGTTGAAAATGGCGACCGAGTGCCACTCTGTCTTCTCGCGGCGCTCGCCGGTGTTTTTGTCTTTCCATGTCTCGGAGGTTGCGATGCGCAGGTTGCACACCTTGCCGCCGTTTCCGAATGTCCGCACTTCTGGGTCGCGGCCCAGATTGCCGATCAAGATGACTTTGTTGACACTTCCGGCCATGGTAATTCCCTTCACGATTCTATTCTTTGGATCGTTGTGACAGATTGCGGCGGCAAGGTTAACAGTTCTTTGACTTCCGCCAAGGGCTAGAAGTTTTTGTGCGATAGGCTATCGTGCCTGAAATATTGTCATCTGGGAACCTGTGCATATGAGACGTGTTGTTATTCTCGCAAGTGTCGTCGCCTTTGTGATTCCTGTTCACGTCGTGGCTGACACCGTGTCGACGCGCTCGCGCACAACCTTGTTTCAAAACCAGTTGAGCGTTCTGGATAGTCGCTCTGCCACCCAATACAGCAATTCTGTGCGCCTGCAGCCGCCGCGTGTTGTCGTGCCAGGCACGCAAGGGACGACGCCGACCTATCGTGGCCGTTATACGGGGCCGCTTTTGGATGTTGCCCGCGCCGCGGCGCGCAAGCACAATGTCCCTGAAGATCTCTTCCTGCGGCTGGTCCAGCAAGAAAGCGGCTGGAACCCGAACGCGCAGTCACACAAGGGGGCGATGGGGCTTGCGCAATTGATGCCCCAGACGGCCCGTGCTTTGGGCGTCAACCCGCGCGACCCGCGTCAGAACCTTGAAGGCGGCGCGCGCTATTTGCGTCGTCAGTACGAGACCTTTGGCAATTGGCGTCTTGCCCTTGCAGCCTATAATGCCGGTCCTGGTGCGGTCGAGAAGTATAACGGCATTCCGCCTTACCAAGAGACACGTCATTACGTCCGTGTGATCTGGGGCGGCTAACAGATTTGTTACAAAATCTGTTGCCTCCGGCGGAGGTATTTTCGGCCAAAAGAAGGCGGGACGGCGCGTGGATGACACGCGCCGCTTTAGTTTATTCCGCAGCCATTTTGATGACGGGTTCCATCGTCGCCAATTCCGCATCCGGCAGGTGGCACTTAATTTGATGCCCTTCGGCCATGGTGCGCATCGGTGGCACTTCTTTTTCGCAAAGACCGCCCGCGACTTTTGACTTCCAGTTGCAGCGGGTCTGGAAGGGGCAGCCCGGTGGCGGGTTCATCGCCGAGGGAATGTCGCCTTCGAGCACGACATGCTTTTTCTTGATCTTCGTGTCCGCAATCGGCACTGCAGAGAGCAGGGCTTCTGTATAGGGGTGGTAGGGCGGCGAGAAGACCGCATCGGTCGAGCCGATTTCGACCACATGGCCCAGATACATGACCATGACCCGATCCGACAGATAACGTACGATCGATAGATCGTGGCTGATAAACAGCAAGGTCGTTTTATGTTCGCGCTGGATCTCCATGAGCAGATCGGTGACGGCCGCTTGCACGGAGACGTCGAGTGCGGAAACAGGCTCGTCGGCCACAACGATCCGCGCGTCACCCGCAAAGGCCCGCGCGATCCCGACGCGCTGTTTTTGCCCGCCCGAGAGTTGCCGCGGCATCCGGTCGGCGAAGGCGCGCGGCAGTTTCACGAGGTCGAGAAGGGTGAGCATCCGGTCCCGACGCTCCGCATCGTTTTTCCCGATCTTGAAGATCTCGAGGGCCCGCATGATTTGCCGACCCACCGTCATGGAGGGGTTGAGCGTGTCAAAGGGGTTTTGGAAGACCATCTGGATGTCGGCCACGGTTTTGGTGTGACGTTTCTCGATAGGGGTCGAGCCGATATCATGCCCGTCGAGCAAAATCTGCCCTTCAGTGGCGGTTTCTAACCCCATGAGAACCTTGGCGAATGTGGATTTCCCACAGCCCGATTCACCCACAATCGCGAGGGTCTCGGACTCGCGGGCCTCGAATGACAGCGTCTCGTTGGCTTTCACCACCTTTTTGTCGCCGCCGCCAAAGAGTGCGTTTGCGGCCACTTCGTAGTATTTCTTGAGGTTGTCCATTTTGAGGACGACTTCTCCGATGGGCGCTTTTGTTTTGGTTTCGCCCAGAGATATCGGGGCGCTCCAGTCGATTTCTGTGTTGCGCAAACAGCGGGTCTGGTGCCGTTCGCCGCCTTTCACGATCTCCATCGGGATATAGCCCTGATCGCAACGCCCTTCTTGGAAGTAGTCGCAACGCGGGCCAAAGTTACAGCCTTGCGGCCGCTCGTGGGGCAGTGGGAAGTTGCCCGGAATAGCCACAAGCGGGCGCGCGTTCTTATCCGCACCGGGCAGTGGGATAGACCGGAACAGTGCTTGTGTATAAGGGTGTTGCATGTCGTCGAAGACATCTTCGATGGAGCCGCGCTCTACTGCTTCGCCGGAATACATCACGCAGATCCGGTCACAGGTCTCCAAGACAAGGCCGAGGTTGTGCGAGATAAACAGCATCGAGGTGCCGTATTTCTTGCCCAGGTCTTTGACCAGCTCCACGACCGCGGCTTCAACTGTCACGTCGAGCGCGGTTGTCGGCTCGTCGAGGATCAGCAAAGACGGCTTTGACATCAGCGCCATCGCGATAACGATCCGCTGTTGCTGACCGCCAGAAAGCTGGTGCGGATAGGATTTCAGAATGCGCGCAGGGTCGGGAAGTTTGACATCGGTCACCACTTCCAATGCGCGGCTGTAAGCCACTTCGCGCGAGACGCCTTCGTGGATCATGGGGACTTCCATGAGTTGTTCGGCAATCCGCATCGCGGGGTTCAACGAGGCCATAGGCTCTTGATAAATCATCGCAATTTCAGAGCCACGGATGTCGCGCAGGCGCTCTGGCGACATGGTGTTCATCTCTTCGCCCTTGAACTTGATCGAGCCGCCAACAATGCGGCCGTTCACGCCCAAATCCTGCATCACACCGAGCGCAACGGTCGATTTACCGCAGCCGGATTCGCCAACGATACCAAGCGCCTCTCCGGGCATAATGCTGGCCGAAAAGTCCATCACGGCGGGGATTTCGCGCAGGCGTGTAAAGAAGGAAATGGAGAGTTTGTCGATCTCGAGGATCGGTCCATCGTAGTGTTGCTTTTCCATCAAGAAATGCCTCCGGCTTTAGATATTGCGCCTGTGATTTGCGTGCGCCGCGCGTGCACGTCCTGTACTGCGCGCGGGGAAGCTGTGAAGTTCACCATATGCATCATCAATCCTTCAAGCTTTCTTCGCGCAGGCCGTCAGCCAGCAGGTTCAGACCGAGCACAAGCGACAAGAGCGCGATTGCGGGCGGCAGAGCTGGGTGGGCTACGATCAACAACAGCTTACGGCCTTCGTTGATGGTTGACCCCCAGTCCGGGCTTTCCGGTGGAAGACCGAGGCCAAAGAAGCCCAAGGTCCCCAAGAGGATCGTGGTGTAGCCAATGCGCAGACAGAAATCGACGATTAGCGGTCCGCGTGCGTTAGGCAAGATTTCCCAAAGCATAATGTACCACGCGCCTTCGCCACGGGTCTGGGCGGCGGCCACATAGTCGCGGGTGTGCAGATCAAGCGCCAAACCGCGCACAATACGGAATACGGTGGGCGAGTTCACGAAGACCACCGACACGAACACCACAAGGATGCCGGGATTGATGTCAAACCCGTCGAGTGCGGCTGGCATGAAGTTGAAAACCGTGCCTTGTTGCGAGATCAGCGAGAGATAGAGCCAGCCCAAGACACCAAGCACAACAATCAGCATCGGCGTCCGCTTGGAGGGTTGTGTGTAATAGCGCGAGTTCAGCAAGACCGCGAAGAACACCATAGGAAAGACGAACAGGAACGCGGCCATAAAGGACGGGATGCCTGTCGCCACGATTTCCGGCGTGACCAGCAGATAGAACAGCAAGATCACGGGGAAGGCGAGGATCAGGTTGGCAAGGAACGACAGGACGGTGTCGAGTTTGCCACCAAAATAGCCCGCAGGCAGACCAAGTGTGATGCCGACCATGAAGGCGAACAATGTGGCCAAGGGGGCGATCGCGATGACGATCACAGAGCCTTTGATCACGCGGCTGAAGATATCGCGTGCGAGGTTGTCACCCCCCAGCAGGTAATGCGGCCAATCGCCAGCCGTCCCTTCGGGCAAGACAACACCGGGCACTTTGTTCTTGAGACCCGAGATCTGCGCCAGCGGATCATGGGTGATCAGCATATCAAATCCGCCAGCAAAGATGGCGACAAAGACCCAGAACATCACAAGCCCAAAGCCGATCATCCCGACAGTGCTGTCAAAAAGCTTGCCGTAAAGCCCCAGCTTACGCTTGAATTTGATCGACAGCGCGAAAGTGAGGATCAGCGCGATCCAGACCGGCAAGAGCCGCTTGGACATGGCCCCGATGATACCAGCCTTGCCGTAGGGCATCAGCGCGCCAAGCAGCAGATATAAAACGACCGAGAGCACCACGATCAAAAAGGCGACTTTGGTCACATTCTCGATGCCCGAGTGAATCCCGCCGCGTCGCGCGAGTGTGCCCTCTGCGTTTGACTGCAGGGTCAGTTCGGCGACAAAGAACGACATGACGAATTGGATGATCAGCGCCATCGCAAGGCATGCGATACTGATCAAAAGGATTGGGTTCAAAAAGGCGCCAATTGCGCCGGTCCAGCTGAGCGGTTCCATGTGCAATATTCCTTTAAGAGATGCGAATGCGTGGGTTCAAGAAGACGTAGCCGATATCCGAAATCAGCTGTGTCGAGAGCACCACGATGACCGAAACCACCGAGACGCCAAGCAACAGTTCGATGTCGTTGGTGGAGGCAGCCTCGACAAGAGTCCAGCCGAAGCCTTTGTAACTAAACAGGCTTTCGACGATCACGACGCCGTTCAGCAGCCATGGGAATTGCAGCATGATCACCGTGAAAGGGGCGATTAGCGCGTTGCGCAACGCGTGTTTCAACACGATCGTCCGAAAGGCCACACCCTTAAGGCGCGCGGTACGGATATACTGTGCCGTCATCACCTCAGTCATGGAGGCACGGGTCATCCGCGCGATATAGCCCATCCCGTATAGCGCGATGGTCAGCACAGGCAGGGTGAAGTTCTCAAAGGTCGCGTTATCCATCGCAGAGTTGGCGTTCCCTTTGAAGATTTGCATCCCGAAGGTGGCCGTGCCGAACAGCGCGATCAGAACAACCCCCGAAACATATTCAGGCGTCGCCGTCGAGATGATCGAAAAGGTCGAGAGGGTCCGGTCTGTCCGCGAGCCTTCGCGCATGCCAGCCAGCACGCCGATGATCAGCGCACCGGGCACCATCACAAGCATGACCAGCCCCATAAGCTTGGCCGTGTGGCCAAGACGGGTTGAAATGATCTGGCTCACATCTTCTTTGAAGCGGGTCGAGAAACCCCATTCGCCTTGAAGCACACCGCAGAATTTGGGCGCGTCGGTCGGGTCCATGCCAGGTTCCGCACAGCGACCACGTAGCTCGCCATCCGTGCCTTCGATCACATACCCGGGCAGAAGCCCGATCCATTGGCCGTATTTGATCGGCAAGGGCTGTGCGTAGCCGCGGTTCTCAAGGAAAGTGACAACCGCCTCGTCCGACATCCGCGCGTTGCCTTGCGTTTTGGCGAGTTTTTCAAGGTTTGGTGTGAGGTTTGTCAGCCAGAAGACAACAAACGTCAGACAGATGGCCGTGAGGATCATAACCCCAAGGCGTCGCAAAATGAACAGTCCCATGTAGACCCCTGTGTGTCAGGTAATGACGCGCGTTTCGCACGTTCTTTTTATCGGTCGAAAAAGGCCGCCCCTCGCGAGAAGGGCGGCCTGATTTTTAAGCTGCGAAACCGATCTTATAGATCTGTGGCAGGTATGCGATGTGCATATCCCAGCCAACCAGACCCGGCTTGGCGTGACGGAAGATCGAGCGCCAGTATGGCTGAACCACAACGCCTTCTTCGGTCATGATCGTCTGCAGCTTCGCCATCACTTCGCGGCGTGTGTCTGCATCCGCAAGGCTGTTTGCCTGAACCAGAAGCGCATCGAACTCAGCGTTTGCAAAACCGGATTCGTTCCATGCTTCACCAGACTTATAAGCCAGCGCCAGCACTTGCGTGCCAAGAGGGCGGTGGTTCCAGTTTGTCGAAGAGAACGGATACTTCGTCCAGTCGTTCCAGAATGTCGAACCCGGGATCACTGTGCGCTTCACGTTGAAGCCTGCGTCACGCATCTGTGCTGCAACAACGTCGTTGGTGTTCTTGAGCCAGTCATCGTCAACAGAGATCAGTTCGAACTCATAGTCCTGCATGCCTGCTTCGGTCATCAATTCCATTGCTTTGGCTGGATCGTAGCCAAGGGATGGAACGTCAGCCCACTCAGGGTGCATCGGGCCTACGTGCTGGTTGCGCGCTGGCTGACCCAGACCTGCAACACCAAGCTCGAGGCAAATTGCGTTATCAACGGCCATTGCAATCGCCTGACGGACGCGCTTGTCGCCGTATGGCTTGATGCCGTCAACTTCTGCAATCTGGTTCGGACGCACGGCCACGGTCGCGCCGGATGCGACCTCGGACTTTTCCCAGCCCAAGCTGTCGAGGACTTCGATGAAGTCGCCCGTTGTTTCATACAGCATGTCAATTTCGTCAGACGCCGCCGCAGCCGCAATCGCGGATGGATCTGTGCCAAGGTCAACATATGTGATCTTGTCCATATAGGCGCCTTTGCCAGCCGCATATCCCCACCAGTCATGGTCGGTGTTGCGCACGAGAACAGCCTTCACGCCTGCTTCGTTGGTCTCTGGCAGATATGGACCTGTGCCGATGGGTGTAGAGAGCATATCTTCGACGTTGTTGTCTTTGTGCGTAATCGCTGCAGGATAATCGGACATGCCCGCGATGAGCGAGATGTCAGGTGCTGGCAGGTTGAGTTGCACAGTATGGTCGTCCACAACAACGATGGCGCCGTCGATTGCTTTGCCTGATGCTTCATCGATCAGCACGGCGAAACGGCCAGCCATGGAGTTACCTTCAACGGCCTTATCACACCAGCCGGTAATATTGCGTGCAACATCCTCGGCTGTGAAATCGTCACCATTGTTCCACTTCACGCCCTTGCGGACATTGAGTGTGTAAACGGTCGAATCGTCATTGACGGTCCAGCCTTCGAGCAACATTGGCTCGAATGAGCCGTCGTTGTTGTACTCAACCAGATATTCCAGCCAGCCAGAGGAAACATAAGCAAACTCTGTCCAGTCATAGGTCCGTGGATCTTTTGGCGCATAGACTGTCATGGCAATACGGACTTCGCCGCCTTGTTGCGCGTGCGCGGCAGCTTGGGCAGGTGCGTTCAGGCCAAGAAGGCCATATGCAGCAGCTGCAGTCACGCCGAGCGATGTTGTGCGTGCCAAGAATTCACGGCGGCTTAGTTTGCCCGCCTTTTCTTCGTTGGCATACATCAGCGCGGCTGGGTGCATCTGCTTGGTATTTAGGTGCGTCATTCGTCTCTCCCTGTGACACGTTTTTTTGAGCGGTGGTACCAAGTCGTAAATCTGGCATTTGTTATTGCGCTATGATTTGCGGCCTGATCCGTTCTGTTCCATTCGGCACCCTTTTTGACCGAACGTCAATAAATGGTTTCAAATCAGAAGTCACTTTTGCGACATTTTATCTGCATATTTGCGACATCTCGTTTGGATTTCGCCCTGTCAGGTGACTTCGCGCGACGAAATCAATTAAAGCGTGAGCCTTGCTGCGTTGCAGCGCCGAACTTGCGGAATTTGCTTGGTGTGGCCCCTGTTTGCGCGGCAAAGCTGCGCGAGAAGTAGGCGGCGGAATGAAAGCCCAATTGCGCTGCGATCTCGTTCACGGGCGTGCGGGTTTCGCGCAGCATCACGCAGGCCTCATAGTGGACGCGGTCGCGCAGCAAGGCCAGCGCGGATTTTCCGCAGGTCTGGTTGCAGCAGCGCGTCAAATGAGTCGGCGTGACCCCGAGCGCATGGGCATATTCCGCGACGCCGTGATCGGACCTGTATCCGCGCGCGATCAAATCGGTAAAGGCTGCGACCAAGCGCGCCGAGGTGGTTTGCGACCGCGCTTTGAAGGTGTCCGAAGGTGTGGCGTTGAGTTGCCGCTCGAAGAAGACGGCAAGCAGGCCAAGATGATAATGTGCAGCGCGTGCATGGGTTGGTGCCGATGATTTCAATTCGCGCTCAAGGGCTTCGATGATGTTGGACAATTCTTTCTGCGCGCCCACGTCGCGCAGCCGCAGATGCGTCGCCTCATCAGGCCATTCCGACGCCATGGCAGCCGGTATAGTCAACATCTGCCCGAAGACCGTCTGCCCCACGTCAAATCCGTACATCGTGTTGGCAGGGATCAAAATTAGGTTGTTGGGTCCGTATCCGCTTGTAAGCCCTGCGATTGTGATCCGGCCTTGGCCTTTGGAAATGATGATCAGCCGCGGGGTTGCATGGCTGCGCATCGCTTCGGTGCGCCAGCGTCCGTGCGCGGGATTTTGAGCGATGGGGGTCAATGCAAGTGCTGTCTTTCGGGTTTCAGAGGCGAATTGCATTGCGGGTCCTTGCGATCTGTTTCCTGCAGCAATCGTGCACCTTTAACAGCCATGAAACAACGGAAAATTTACCTTTGCAGATCAAAGGCTGTGGACAAGTTTGTGGATGAAATGTCCAGATGCACCCAGTCCTTGTGCTTGGATCTGAACCATGTCCGCTGCCGTTTGGCGTATTGCCGCGAGGCAATGATCGCCACTTGGGTTGCCGCCTCCAGGGTGAGCAGCCCTTGTAAATGCTGGATCATTTCGGGTGCGCCAATGGCCTTGGCCGATTGATGGCTGGGGTCCCAATGGGGCAACATGGCCTGCGCCTCTGCAAGCGCGCCTTGATCGAGCATCAGGCCGAATCGTTTTTCGATCCGCGCATTGAGCCAGTCGGTCGGCACGTCGAGCGTGATTTTGACCGCCCGTTCAGGGGCCAAAATCGGCGGCGGCGTGTCGTCTTGCCACTCCGCTAAACCGCGCCCGGTTTGCTGCAAAACCTCCCAAGCCCGCTGCACCCGCATCCGGTTGAGGGTATCGATCCGCGCTGTTGTCTTGGCATCAAGCGCAGACAGAAGATCTTGGTGTGACAGCATGTTACCTTGCATTCTTAATGCAAGGCTCGTGGCGGGAATATCGGCAAGCCCTTGCGTGAGGGCAAGAAAGTTAAGCCCGGTGCCGCCCACAATGATCGGCCGCTGCGGGCCTGTCAGATAAGGCGTAACCTCGCGCAGCCATTGCCCCGTCGAATAGGGCGCATCAAAGGGCACATGTCCGTAAAGCACATGCGGTGCTTGCGCCAGTTCCGCCGCATCGGGCCGCGCCGTCAGGATGCGCCAGCCGTCAAACACTTGCAGCGCATCGGCATTCACAATGACGCCGCCTTGCGTTTTGGCGATATGCAACGCCAGCGCCGATTTGCCGGAGGCCGTAGGGCCTGCGATCAGGACAGGTTGATGAGGGGCAATTGTGATCATGGTGCGCTCTTTAAGCCAGCTTGCGCCGTCAATCTAGACATTTGCCGAAAAGGACAGGCTTTGTCGCATTGATACTTTCCTTGATTTGCGACATTTTGGGCGGCAATAGATTTCAAAGCTTTAAAGGGCAGCACATGACCGAGACACCAGCAAAATCCTACGACCGCGTGATGCTCAAGATTTCTGGCGAGGCCTTGATGGGCGACACCTCTTACGGGTTGCATCCGCCAACCGTGCAGCGGATCGCCCGAGAGGTGAAAACCGTGCATGATATGGGCGTCGAGATTTGTATGGTCATCGGTGGCGGCAATATCTTTCGCGGGTTGCAAGGCTCTGCCCAAGGCATGGAGCGCACCACGGCGGACTACATGGGGATGCTGGCCACGGTGATGAACGCTCTGGCGATGCAGTCCGCGCTCGAAGAACTCGGCATTCATACCCGCGTGATTTCGGCCATTCCGATGGATCAGGTTTGCGAGCCTTACATTCGCCGACGCGCTGTGCGCCACCTTGAGAAAAAGCGGGTTTGTATCTTTGCCGCAGGCACGGGCAACCCTTATTTCACAACTGATACAGCCGCCACATTGCGCGCCAACGAGATGGCCTGTCAGGCGATTTTCAAGGGCACCAAGGTGGACGGCGTCTATGACAAAGACCCCAAAAAGCACGCTGACGCAAAGCGTTATGATAACGTCAGCTATGATGAGGTACTGCAAAAGCATCTGGCGGTTATGGATGCCTCTGCCATCGCGCTGGCCCGCGATAACAACCTGCCGATCATTGTGTTCAGCCTTGATGAGCCGGGCGGGTTCCGCGGGATTTTGGCAGGCAAGGGGACTTATACCAAGGTGCATGGCTAAAGCCGCGCGCCGTCGCCTGAGCGAAAAATCGACAAATTCCCCCGATATTCGCCCAAAGGTCGGCGGTATATTGGGGGGTGTTTCGCTTAATCCGTCGGTCGGCGTTTCTGATGTCTATACATTTCCCGATTGCTGGCATAGTAAAGCTTTAACAAAAGAATAGCCGCTGAGGACCGCATGTCTGACGATTTTATGCTCGATACCGATGATCTTGAACGCCGTATGGAAGGCGCAATTGCCAATTTGCGCGTGGAGTTCGCCTCTTTGCGCACAGGCCGGGCCTCCGGATCCATGCTGGAACCTGTGATGGTCGATGCCTATGGCACCCTGACCCCAATCAACCAAGTGGGCACAATCAACGTGCCAGAGCCCCGTATGGTTACAATCAACGTTTGGGACAAGGCGCTTGTGTCCAAGGTTGAAAAAGCGATTTTGAACAGTGGTTTGGGGATCAATCCTCAGTTGAACGGCACGATCATCATGTTGCCGATTCCAGAATTGAACGAAGAGCGCCGCACCCAGTTGACCAAGGTTGCCGGCGACTATGCCGAGCGCGCCCGCGTGTCCGTGCGCAACCTGCGCCGTGACGGGATGGACCAGATCAAAAAGGCGAAGGCCGACGGCCTGTCCGAAGACGATCAGAAGTTTTGGGAAAGCGCCGTTCAGGACATTACCAATGCTTATATCAAGAAGGTCGACGAGACCCTTGAGACCAAGCAAGCCGAGATTATGCAGGTCTGACCCAAGGGGGGCCATTGATGGCCAAAGACATCACGGACTCCAAAGGCGGCCCTGCCCATGTTGCCATTATTATGGATGGAAACGGTCGCTGGGCGCAGCAGCGCGGCCGACCGCGCCTGTTCGGCCACCATGCAGGCGCAAAGCGCGTCCGCGAGATTGTCGCGGCTTGTCCTGATCTTGGCGTCAAATATCTGACGATCTTCGCCTTTTCGACGGAAAACTGGAAACGCACGCAATCTGAAGTCGCGGGTCTCATGCGGCTTTTCCGGCGGTATATCGAACGCGAGGCTATGGCCCTGTTCGAAGACGGGGTCCGCGTCCGGTTTATCGGTGATCGCATCAAGCTGGATGAAAAGCTGGTGTCGTTGATGGATAATCTGGAACTTGCCACGGCCCAAAACGACAAGGTGCACCTGACGATTGCGCTCAATTACGGGGGCCGCGACGAGGTCACGCGTGCGGCGCAATTAATGGCGCTTGAAATCGAACAGGGCCGCCTGAGCCATAAGGACGTGGATGCCGAGACACTATCGCGTTTCCTTGATACCCGTTTCCTGCCTGATCCGGATCTGGTGATCCGCACAAGTGGCGAGGCGCGGATCTCCAATTTCTTGCTCTGGCAATCGGCCTATGCCGAATATGAGTTTGTCGACACGCTTTGGCCCGATTTTACGGCCCGTGAATTTGGCGAAATCTTATCAGGCTTTGGAGGACGCGAGCGCCGCTATGGCGCGGCGACGGTGTAACCTATGGCAAGCAATTGGGACGATCTATCAGACCGCACGATGTCAGCCGCCGTTATGGTGGTGATCGGCGCATCGGCGGATTATGCGGGCGGTTTGTGGTTTCAGATGACGGTTGTTTTTGCGACAGCCGTGATGATCTGGGAACTCTGGTCCATGATCGCGCCAAGCCGCACGACGGCGGCGGCCTTGCTGGCGGCCTTGTCTGCAGCGGTGCTCTCTGCGCAATTGGCTGATCCGACCGCGCCGCTCGTGCTGCTGTTCTTGGTAATCCCCGTGCTGGGTGCCTTATTGCTCAAGAAATTGCAGGCCGCTTTTGCGGCTTATGCGCTGGTGATCATGGTCGCAGGCTTTGCTTTGGTTCAGTTCCGCAACGACTTTGGCGCGCTGTGGATTCTTTGGCTGTTGCTGGTGGTTATCGCTTCTGATGTGCTGGGCTATTTTGCGGGCCGTACTTTTGGCGGGCCAAAGTTCTGGCCGGCGATCAGCCCCAAGAAGACAT
Organism: Yoonia sp.; assembly: GCA_965658825.1. GTDB lineage: Bacteria > Pseudomonadota > Alphaproteobacteria > Rhodobacterales > Rhodobacteraceae > Yoonia. The sequence continues at coordinate 10,541 of CBFHTU010000029.1, read as the reverse complement.
GGAGCGGCACAATTGCAGGCTGGGTCGGGGCAGGGTGCGTGGGCCTGTTGTTCGCTATGCTGACGGATGCCAGCATGATCTTGGTGCCGCTCTCGATGCTTTTGAGCTTTGCCGGTCAGTTGGGCGATATCGCCGAAAGCGCCATCAAGCGGCGCACGGGGATCAAGGACAGCTCGACACTTATTCCTGGCCATGGTGGCTTGCTCGACCGGTTTGATGCGCTCTTGGGCGTGGCGCTTGTGATGTTCATTGTCACACTGCTGTTTAGCCTACCCGGGGTTGTTTTTTGAAGTCGGTCACAATTTTCGGAGCGACAGGGTCAGTAGGGCAAAGCGCGGTTGATCTGATCGCCCGCGCGCCTGATGAGTATGACGTTGTGGCCCTGACGGGGGGGCGTAATCTCGCGCTCTTGGCGGCAGATGCCGTGCGGTTGAAGGCCAAGGTCGCGGTAACCTGTCACGCTGAATTATATGGCGAGTTGAAGGACTTGCTGGCTGGAACGGACGTTGAGGTTGCCGCGGGCACTTTGGCGGTGACGGAGGCCGCGCATCTGCCTGCGGATTGGACCTTGTCCGCGATTATCGGGGCGGCGGGGCTTGTGCCGAGCTTCACCGCCCTGTCGCACGGGCGTACGTTGGCCTTGGCCAATAAGGAAAGCCTTGTGACGGCGGGTCCGCTTTTGATGCAGGCCGCCAAGGATCACCGCGCGACGATCCTGCCTGTCGATAGCGAACATTCGGCGGTGTTTCAGGCGCTTGTCGGCGAAGATATGGCGGCTGTCGAGCGTGTGATCATTACCGCCTCCGGCGGGGCGTTTCGCGATTGGCCGATTGAAAAGCTTGCGGGTGCGACTTTGGCCGAGGCCTCGTCTCATCCGAATTGGGATATGGGCCAGCGGATCACGATTGATAGCGCATCTATGTTTAACAAAGGCATGGAGCTTATTGAAACCAAAGAGTTTTTTGGTGTTGATCCAAAGATGATCGAGGTTTTGGTGCACCGTGAGAGCCTTGTGCATGCGCTTGTCGGGTTCACCGATGGCGCGCTGATGGCCCATGTCGGTCCGCCAGATATGCGCCACGCGATCGGATATGCGTTACATTGGCCCAAGCGCGGGGTCTTGCCCGTCGAGCGGCTTGATCTGGCCAAAATCGGCCAATTGAGTTTCGAGGCGCCTGACCCTGCGCGTTACCCCGCGCTCCAGATCGCGGCCGATGTGATGGTCGCGGGCGGCCTTGCGGGCGCCGCGTTCAATGCCGCCAAAGAGCGCGCCCTCGACCATTTTATCGCTGGCGGGATCGGTTTTGTCGACATGGCGCGGATTGTCTCACGTGTTCTTGACAAGATGTTGGCCTCAGATGGGCTGCAAAATGCCCCAATTACGCTGGATACCGTGCTTGAAATTGATGCTTTAGCGCGCACGCGCGCGGATGAAGCCCAGACAGAACTAGGATAAACCGTTGGATTTTGCTCAGATTTTGCCGTCATTTGGTGGTGCCGCCTTTACAATGATTGCGTTTGTGGTGGCCTTGTCGGTTATCGTGGCGATTCACGAATATGGCCATTACATTGTCGGGCGTTGGTGCGGCATTCATGCAGAGGTCTTTAGCCTAGGCTTTGGACCCGTGCTTGCCTCGCGCTATGACAAAAGGGGCACCCGCTGGCAGATCGCGGCCTTGCCCTTTGGCGGCTATGTCCGCTTTTTGGGGGATACCAATGCGGCGGGGATCGGCCCCGAGGGCGAAGTGTCCGAGGCTGACAAGCGCCGCTCGATGGCGGGTGCGCCGCTTTGGGCCCGTGCGCTGACCGTGCTCGCGGGACCTGTGTTCAACTTTGTTCTCGCCATTGCGATTTTCGCGGCGGTTGCGATGAGCGAAGGTCGTTCCAAAGATCCGCTGACCTTCGAGAGCAGCTTGGAGCTGCCCGCGCAATATGTCTCCGAGTTTGAGACAGGGGACGAGGTGATATCGGTCGAAGGGCAGGTCTTTGGCGAGGAAAGCTTTGATATTAAGGCTCTCCCTTATGCGCCTGTACTGACCTATCAAATCCGCCGCGACGGTGTCGAGATGGCAATCAATGGCCCTTACTTGATGCCTGCGGCGATCACGGGGATCAATCCGCGCTCGGCTGCTGATGATGCGGGCCTGCGCAAAGGTGACGTCATAGTTGCGATCGACGGGACGCCAGTTGTCGCCTTTGACCAGATCGTAGAGGCGGTGAAAGCGGTCAACGGCGCGCCGCTGACATTGGACGTCTGGCGTGCGGGCGATGTGTCGCAGTTCACCCTCTCGCCGCGCCGCGTGGATATTCCGTTGCAGGCGGGCGGGTTCGAAACCCGTTGGCTTATTGGGATCACAGGTAGCGTGTTTTTCATCGAAGCGACCGAGACGCTCGGGCTTTGGGAATCGGTCAAAGCAGCCACAGCCCAACTTTACTTTATTCTAAAGTCATCGCTGTCGGGGCTTTGGCATGTGGCGACAGGTGCGATTTCGACCTGTAACCTCTCTGGCCCTGTGGGCATCGCGCAGACAAGCGGGACGATGGCGGCGCAGGGGGCCACAAGCTTCATTTGGTTTGTGGGCATGCTCTCGGCTGCTGTCGGCCTGTTGAACCTGTTTCCGGTCCCGATCCTTGACGGCGGCCATCTGGTGTTTCACGCCTATGAGGCCGTATTCCGCAAGAAACCTTCGGACGCTGCGTTTAACGCGCTGATGATGATGGGGCTTGCGCTGATCGGGGCCATGATGATCTTTGCGATGCTCAACGATTTGGTGCTTTGTCCCTAATAGTGACACGGACTTGCCACATTCTCGCCTCGATTGGTGGGTAATTTAAGACAAGTTTAGTGGAGTGAGTGATATGCAAACGATTAGTCAGGGCTACAAAGGTCTTTCATTTTTGGTCAAGCTCAACGCTGACCGCCTGATGATGGGCGTGACTTTGGTCACAGCACTTTATGTCGGCTCATACCTCGCGCTGATCTGATTGGGTCACAACATCCGAACGTCAGCAAAAACGCGCCCATTGTGGCGCGTTTGTTCGTTTTGACATCGCGGCTTAGGTCCGTTAGTCCGTAAGCTACTGGGATGTTTTAACAGGCGAAAATAATGAACCGTTCAATTGTTCGCGCTCAGGCGCATACTGTCACAGTCGTTCAGCGGCTCTTTTTCGTTTTATTTCTGGGGGTTGCGGCGATTTTCGCGACCCAGTCAAATGCCCAAAGCTACACCTTTACTGCGGTGCAGATTGACGGCAACCAGCGGGTCGAGGATGGCACGATCCTGTCGTTTGCGGGAATCAGCCGTGGTGTGACGGTTTCAGCAGGTGAATTGAACGATGCGGCCCAGCGTATTCGCAATTCCGGCCTGTTTGAATCGGTTGATGTGATTGCGCAGGGGGCGACGCTTGTGATTGCTGTCGTCGAGGCGCCGACGATCAACCAGATCAACGTTGAAGGAAACACCAAGGTCCGCGATGCCGAGTTGCTCGCCGTGGTCCAGTCCCAACCGCGCCGCGTTTACAGCGCCGTACAGGCCGAGCGCGATACAGCGGCGATCTCCGAGGTTTACGCATCCAAGGGTCGTGTAAATGCCATCGTGCGCCCGCGCATCATCGAACGCTCTGACAACCGTGTTGATCTTGTGTTTGAGGTGGTCGAGGCAGGTGTGACCGAAATTGAGCGGATTTCCTTTGTTGGCAACCGCACATATTCTGAAAGCCGTTTGCGCCGCGTGCTTGAAACCAAGCAGGCGGGTATTCTGCGCGCGCTGATTTCACGCGACACTTTTGTCGAGGACCGGATTGCCTTTGATCGCCGCGCTTTGACCGATTTTTATCAGTCTCGCGGTTACGTTGATTTTCAGGTGCAAAACGTGGACGTGGCACTGACCCGCGAGCGTGATGCCTATCTGGTGACGTTTAACGTGCAAGAGGGCCAGCAGTTTACCTTTGGCGATATCTCGGTCACGAGCGACATCCCCGAGGCGGACGCAGAGGTTTTCCGCAACGAACTGCGCCTGCAGTCGGGGGGCGTCTATACGCCCACGGCGATCGAAACAGAAATTTCCCGGTTGGAGCGCTTGGCGCTCAAAATGGGGATCAACTTCTTGCAGGTCGACCCGCAGGTGTCCCGCAACGACCGTGATCTGAAGCTGAATGTCGAATTTGCTTTGGTCCGTGGCGAGCGTATCTTTGTCGAGCGGATCGATATCGAGGGCAACAATACGACGCTTGACCGTATTGTGCGCAACCAGTTCCGCACCGTTGAGGGCGATCCGTTCAACCCCCGCGAAATCCGCGAAAGTGCGGAGCGGATCCGCGCACTTGGGTTCTTTACGAGTGCCGACGTGCAGGCGCGCGAGGGCTCGACCCCCAGCCAGATCATCGTGGACGTGAACGTCGAAGAGGCCAACACAGGTTCGCTGTCGTTCGGGGCCAATTACAACTCTGACAATGGTTTCGGGTTGATTGCCTCATATCGCCAGACGAACTTCTTGGGCCGAGGCCAGACCGTGAATGCGCAGCTTTCGACCGCAGTTGCAAACCGCGTCTTGTCCTTCACTTTTCAGGAGCCGCAGTTGCTTGGCCGTGATTTGGGGTTCGGCTTTGATTTCGACTACCGCACCACAAACAATGAGAACGCGACTTACGATACAGAAACCTTCCGCTTTAAGCCGTCGCTGACATTCCCGGTAAGCGAGAATGGCCGTCTACAGGTGTTCTATGCTTATGATTACACCAGCCTGACGGATATGAGTGCGAACACCAGCCCGATTATCACCGTGGATGAGGGATCGGTTGGCGCAAGCTCGCTTGGCTATCAATATAGCTTTGACAGCCGCCGCACGGGCATTGATCCAAATACCGGTGTTGTGCTGCGGTTCGGCCAAGAGTTCGGCTTTGGCGACGCGCAATACATCAAATCCACGGCTTTGGCGGCGGTTGAGACGAAAGTCTTGAACGAAGAAATCACCCTGCGTGCGACGATCGAAGGCGGTTATTTGGATTATACCAAGGGTAACAGCCGAATTACTGACCGCTTTTTTCTGAACAGCCGCCAGATGCGTGGTTTTGAGCCAGGTGGGATTGGGCCGCGTGATTTTGATGATACCGATCCTGCAAACGTGATTAACGACGCCTTGGGTGGAAACGCCTTTGCTGTGGTCCGTCTTGAGACCGAATTCCCGATTGGCTTGCCAAGCGAATACGGCATTTCAGGCGGTGCGTTTGTCGATTACGGCTCTGTCTGGGATGTGGGCCGCCCAGATGTTCCATTCTACGACGATTTCACGCCGCGCACGGTCGCGGGTGTCTCGTTGTTCTGGACGACACCGATTGGTCCGTTGCGTTTCAACTTCTCGGATGTGTTGGACAAGCAAGAGCTCGACACGGCCAAGAATTTTGACGTGACGATTTCGACAAACTTCTGATGCGCTCAAGCTTGCTCTTATTGTCTGTGCTCTGTGCGGCAGCGATTGCCGCGCAGTCACAGGCCCAAGAGGCGTCAGGCCTTGGAACAACCTTGTCGAATGTTGTCGTCATCGACACCGATGAACTCTATCGCGGCACAAAGATGGGTCAACATATCGTCGCCAGTCTCGAAGAGCGCGCTCGCGCCCTGCAGGCCGAAAACGAACAGATCACAGCCGCGCTGACCGCCGAAGAAAAGAGCCTCACAGAACGTCGCGGGGCCATGGATCCGGCGTTATTCCGCAAGGAGGCTGCTGATTTTAACACCCGCGTACAGGGCATTCGCCGTGCGCGGGATGCGGCGATTGCGGCCTTTGAGGCAGAGCGCGACGCAGCACCGCGCGTGTTTCTGGAGCGTGTGCGCAATGTGATTGGCGATCTGATGATCGAGCGCGGGGCCGTTGCGGTGCTGGACCAGCGCATCGTGTTTTTGAGCCTGAGCAGCGCGGATATCACCCGCGCGGCGATTGCCCGCATTGATCAGGTCATGGGTGACGGCATAGACGCCACCACAATCGCACCTAACCCCGAGAACTAGGCTTTCCTTGCCCGCTGTGACGGGCTTTGCTAGGAATGCGGGATGAAATCATGAATGGACCCGAGCTGATGACTGACACGCCAACAACCGCCGATATCAAGCTGATCCAAAAGATCATTCCGCACCGCTACCCCTTCCTTTTGGTGGATAAGGTGCGCGATATTGACGGGATCAAATCTGCGGTCGGCATCAAGAATGTGACGATGAACGAGCCTCATTTTCAGGGGCATTTTCCGGGCAACCCGATCATGCCCGGCGTCACGATTGTCGAAGCCATGGCGCAGACGGCTGCTGTGATGATCGGCACCAGCCTCGGCCTGACGGACGGCAATCTGAACGTCTATTTCATGGCGATTGATAACTGCAAATTCCGCCGCATGGTCGTGCCGGGTGATGTGCTCGAAATGCACCTTGAGACGACACGCGGCAAGGCGGGCGGCAAGGTCTGGCGCTTTAAGGGCGTGGCCACGGTTGACGGCGAAATGGCCGCAGAGGCCGAGTTCACGGCCATGATGGACCTGAAGGCCTAATGTCCGGCGTCCACCCTTCGGCGGTGATTGAGGCTGGTGCTGTCATCGGTGCGGACTGTGTCATTGGCCCGTTCTGTGTTGTCGGGCCAGAGGTGGTTTTGGCCAAGGGCGTTGTGCTCAAGTCTCATGTCGTTGTCACGGGTGACACGCATATCGGTGAAGATACGGTGGTTTTCCCGTTCTCCGTGATTGGTGAAATCCCGCAAGACCTGAAGTTTGGCGGCGAGAAAACCCGTATGCGGATCGGGGCGCGCAACCGGATACGCGAGCATGTGACAATGAACACCGGCACTGCTGGCGGCGGCGGTGAGACGCGGATCGGTGACGACGGCCTCTTTATGGCGGGCTGTCACATTGCCCATGATGCGATCATTGGCAACCGCGTAATCGTGGTCAATTCCAGCGCCGTGGCAGGGCATTGTCACATCGAGGATGACGTGATTATCGGCGGCCTTTGCGGCATTCACCAATGGGTCCGGATCGGGCAGGGTGCCATTATCGGGGCGCTCTCGATGGTCACGAATGATGTGGTGCCGCACGGGTTGGTCATGGGGCCGCGTGGCACTTTGGATGGGCTGAACCTTGTCGGGCTCAAGCGCAAGGGCGTGCCCCGCGCTGATATCACTGCGCTGCGTGCCGCGTTTCAGGCGCTCAAGGATGGCGAGGGCACGTTTCACGATCGCGCCGCACGTTTGGCAGAGGAAAGCGAAAGCGATTACGTCCAGCAGATGGTCGCCTTTATCCTCGGAGAGACGGACCGCAACTTTCTGACACCAAGCTGATGTTGGCGCTGATTGCAGGCACGGGCGCTTTGCCGTCCGCTCTCATTGCGGGCCGCTCGGATGTATATGTCTGCGCAATGGCCGGATTTGCGCCCGCCGTGCCGGTTGATATTACCTTTCGGCTCGAGCATTTGGGATCGCTTCTGGTGCATCTCAAGGTTCAGGGTGTGACAGAGGTCTGCTTTGCAGGCGCGGTCAGGCGGCCTGTGATTGATCCTGCGGAGATTGACACGGCCACGGCACCTCTTGTCCCGGTGATTGCTGGCGCGATAGCTGCAGGCGATGACGGAGCGTTACGCGCGATTATCGGGATTTTCGAGGCAGCGGGATTCGTCGTACGTGCGGCCCACGAGCTGGCCCCGCATTTGTTGCCTGTTGCGGGGGTGCCCACAGCGCGCAAACCAAATGCCGCAATGATGGCCGAAGCGGTGCAGGGCGAGCGCGTTTTGATTAAACTTGGCGCGCAGGATCTCGGGCAGGCCTGCGTCATTGCCCAAGATGCCTTGGTTGCCCAAGAGGGGCCTGAGGGGACGGATGCGATGCTGGCGTCTGTGACGGCTCGGGGCGGGATTTTGTTCAAAGGGCCAAAGCCCGATCAGGATCGCCGCGCGGACCTGCCGGTGATTGGCCTCCAGACCGCCAAGGCGATTGTCACGGCCGGACTGGACGGGATCGTGATCGCGGCCGGAGGGGTCATGGTGTTGGATATTGCTGCCGTGACGGATTACCTTGATGCCCATGACAAAGTGCTCTGGGTGCGTCCGGAGGCAGAGGTCTGATGCGGGTGTTTGTGATCGCGGGCGAGGCCTCTGGCGACAAGCTGGGCGCGGCGCTGATGGCGGGGCTTAAGGCGCTTGTGGACGTCAGCTTTGACGGTGTTGGCGGCCCTTTGATGCAAGCCGAGGGGCTGGAAAGCCGCTTTGATATGGATGAGCTCTCCGTCATGGGGCTGGCCGAGATTTTGCCGAAATACCGCAGTCTCAAAGCGCGCGTTGACCAAATGGCAGCGGCGGTTGTTGCCTCTCAGCCTGACGTTTTGATCACGATTGATAGCCCCGATTTCGGCCTGCGGGTGGCCAAGATCGTCAAGGCGCAGTCTGAGGTGCGCTGCGTTCATTACGTAGCGCCTACCGTCTGGGCTTGGCGACCCAAGCGTGCCGCTAAAATGGCCGCTTTTATTGATCAGGTTCTCGCACTTTTTCCCTTCGAGCCGCCTTACATGGAAGCGGCGGGGATGCGCTGTGATTTTGTCGGTCATCCTGTGGTGACGGATCAACTCGCCACTGCGTCAGAGGCTGCGGCTTGGGCGGGCGAGGGGCCTTTGGTCCTCGTCTTGCCAGGTAGTCGGCGCGGCGAGGTCTCGCGGCTTATGGTGCGGTTCGGTCATGCGGCGGGACTGATCTCGCAGACCTACCCCGATGCCCGTTTTGTGATCCCGACAACCGCGAATGTGACCGCTTTGGTGCAACAGGAGGTGCGGTCGTGGCCTGTCGCTGCCCAGGTCCTGCCCGCAGATGCCAAGGCCGAAAAGCGTGGGGTTTTTCGCGCGGCGGATGTCGCCTTGGCGGCCTCTGGCACGGTGTCGCTTGAATTGGCCGCCAATGATACGCCGATGGTCATCGCCTATGATATGGCGTGGCTGAGCCGCATTATCATCAGCCGGATGTTGTTGGTGGATACAGTCACGCTGGTGAATTTGGTCAGCGAGACACGCGTCATTCCCGAGTTTATCGGCAAGGATTGCCAGCCCGCACCTATTGCCGCGGCTGTTTTGGATGTCTTAGCTGATCCGTCACGCCAACACGCGGCCATGGCGGTCACAATGGATCGCTTGGGGCAGGGTGCCGAACCCCCCGGACTGCGGGCGGCTAAGGCCGTTTTGGACGGGATAAGAGGCGCCCGTTCAAAATAAGCAGGCCCACGGCAAGGATACCAAAGCCGATGTAGGCATTGAGCGAAAGTGCCTCGCCCAAAGCCACCGCGCCAAGGATGATGGCGACAGGGGCCACTGTGAGCGTCACAAGCATCAGATTGCCCGAGCCCGCCAAAGCCAAAACGCGGTAATAGAGCAGATAGGCCACGGCGGTTGCGATGATGGCGTAATAGGCAATGGCGAGCCAAGTGGGCAGGCTTAGTTCGAGCGAGATCGGGCCTTCGACAATCCATGCCGCGGGGATCGTGATAACGCTGGCGCCCGTGACCATCCCTGCCGCAGCGACTTGCGGCTTGAGGTGGCCGATTGTCTTGCGCGCCCATACGCCCGCGAGAGCATAAGACATAGTGCCGCCAATCACGGCCAGTTGCGCGAAGCTGCGCAGGTCAAACTGGGCGAGGTATTGCAGGCCGATGGCTGTCGCGACCCCGATAAAGCCGAGAGTGACACCCAATCCTTTGCGCCAGCTGAGTTTCTCGTCCACGAAGAAAACGGCCGCAAAGATCACGCCGAAGATGGCCGTAGAGGCGTTCAGGATCGCCGTCAGTCCCGTTTCGATATGCAACTGCGCCCAAGCCATCAGCGAAAACGGGATCACGTTGTTCAAAAGGCCCATCACGAGGAAGGCCGCCCAAATGCGCGGTTCGCGCGGGATGTCGAGCTTGCGGGCAAAGATATACCCCCAAAGGATCAGCATCGCCCAACCGGTCCGGTGTGCCACAGCGGTCAGCGGTCCGATTTCGGCCAAAGCGACATGAACCGACAGGAACGATCCGCCCCAGATAAAAGAGAGGATTATGAGAAGCAGCCACGCGTGGGCGGAGATGGTTTTTTGGGTCATGTGGATGTGTTGCCTGTGTCAGCGCAATCTTCAACCCGTTTCCTGCGCAACAAAAAAGCCCCGCCATGGTGACGGGGCTCTTTAAGTGATCAAAGCCTGTGGCTTAGTAGGTGTATTCACTCCAAGCTATCACGCATCGTCGATAGGCTTCTGAGAGACAGCGTAGATGGCTATCTTTTGCCTTTGGCTAATACAACAAATGAGGGTCGTTCAGAGGCCCTACAAGACCAAGTGAAGGAAGGTGGGTTGATAACTTCGCATCAATTCAGGACCTCTGTTATTACGATGCTGCACAATTCACCTACACAGCTTGGACCTGTCACGGTTTGATGCCGCTCCTTTGATGGCATTTATTGCAACAAAGGAGACTGACTATGGGACTGAAACGAACGAACGAATTTCGGCAAGATGCGGTGCGGATCGCACTGACCAGTGGGCTGACGCGTAA
>CBFHTU010000028.1:0-38926 GCA_965658825.1 Yoonia sp. | reverse complement strand
AGTGCTGTCGCGCAGTTCTTTTACCATTGCAGCGGTAATTGCCATGTCATCTCTCCATTACGGAATTCAAAATTGGGTCGAGGCAGGGGTCTCCCCTGCCCCGCAATAGTCGTCAAGCCAAGCGCTTACTGCTGTTCAGCAGCAACCAGCTCTTCTGCGAACTCTTCCATCGCGCCCATGTCAACGCCAGCGGCGCCAAGCTGAGCCTGCATGCCGTCCAGGGCTGCACGTGCCGCGAGGTCTGTGTAAAGCGCGATTGCGCGGGCCGCATCGTCGTTGCCTGGAATGATGTAATCAACGCCGTCCGGGGAACAGTTGGTGTCAACGATTGCAATCACAGGGATGCCGAGCTTTTTGGCTTCCAGGATGGCGAGGTCTTCTTTGTTCACGTCGATGACGAACAGCAGATCAGGCACGCCGCCCATTTCGCGGATACCGCCCAAAGACGCTTGCAGTTTGCCCTGCTCACGCTCCATGCCAAGACGCTCTTTCTTGGTCAGGCCAGCGAAACCGTTCTCGGATGCCTCGTCAATCGCCTTCAGACGGTTGATGGACTGGGAAACAGTCTGCCAGTTTGTGAGTGTGCCGCCGAGCCAACGGTGGTTCATGTAGAACTGCGCGCAACGCTCTGCTGCATCAGCGATTGGCTTTGCAGCCTGACGCTTAGTGCCAACGAAAAGAACGCGGCCGCCTTTTGCGACTGTGTCGCGGATAACCTGCAGGGCTTCAGCCAACATTGGAACTGTCTGTGTCAGGTCCATGATGTGGATGCCGTTGCGGCTACCGTAAATGTGGTTTTGCATCTTTGGGTTCCAGCGCGCTGTCTGGTGGCCAAAGTGAACGCCTGCTTCAAGCAATTGGCGCATGGTGAACTCTGGAAGAGCCATGTTTGTATTCCTTTTCCGGTTTGAACCTAGGACGGAGGGTGAAGGCGCAGGGTTGCGACAACCGGTGGATATTTTGGGATTTCTCCCCAAAAGACCCGCCCCCGTCTGGGGATTTCGTGCCGCTCCTTTAGCGGCTGTTTGGCTGTGGTGCAAGGGGCGATGCCTGAGGCCCGTGTATTTTGGTTAAAGTGCTGCGGTTTTTTACAAAAACACCCGCTCAATGAACCAATAGGCCCCGACAAAGGCAATTGCCGCAGAGGCAGGAATGGCCACGATGCGACGGTAGCTGTCGAGGTGATCGCGCAGGTGGATCGACCCAAGGCACAACGCAAAAATCGCAAGCAACGGCGCGCCAAACAGCCATGTCGGTGCCTCAATTGCCGCCGAGATCCTGGCAGGGTCCAGCCAGATCAATGCCGCACTCGCCGCAATCAGCACGCCATAAAGCACAAAGCCCTGAGCGACCTCGTTGCGTCCGCGGTCCACGCGCAAGGCCTGCCAGACGCAGAGGAACATGACGCTGATGACGGCAAGTTGGCCCACTTCAACGCCCACATTGAACCCGATCAATGCCGGCACAAAGGTATTCTCCGGCAGGCCGAATTCGGCCAGAACAGAGGCAAAGCCAAGCCCGTGCAGCAGCCCGAAGCCAAAGACGATATAGGGCCGCAAGCGACTCAAATGGCTCATGAAGATATTTTCGACCGCGACATAGACAATCGAGGCTGCAATCAAGGGTTCAACAATGCTGCCGGGGATCACGACGATTCCGAGGGCCGCGAGCGCCAAAGTGATCGTATGGGCCAGCGTAAAGAGCGATACTTGCATCAACAGCGGACGCATGCGCGCCGACAAAAAGAAAAGACCCAGCACAAACAGGATGTGATCCAGCCCTTTTGGCACGATATGATCGAACCCGATCGGGATGTAGCGCGCGAATGTCTCCCAGCCGGTGGCCTGATCGCCACCCGCAAGCGTAATCGGATCCGACAGAGCGCCAGCCTCAAGATAGCCGTCATAGGGGGCGTCCACGCCCATCTGCCGCAAAACCAAGACGCCGAATTCAGACGCCCAGCCAACCTGCACGGTCTGCGTGCCCTGCGGCAATGTCGCGGTAAATTGCAGTTGCGAGGCGCGGGTCACCTCCACGTCGCCAATCGGATCAATCGCGACCGATACGAGCTCGGGCGTCACAGGCGTCCCGTCTGCCAAAATCGTGGTTGCGGCGGCCATCTGCGGCCAGAACGCCGCAAACTCCGCCTCAAGCTCTGCCGGTGCCATCGCACGCAGCAGGTCATAACGCGTGGCTTCGGGCGCTGTGGCCGTATCGGTCACCGCCGTCATATCGATCCCCGCGAGAAAGCTTTCCAGATTGAGCCGCACGTCGAATACCAAGACATCGCCGTCTTGTGTCATATCGGCGATCGAGGGCAGCACCTCATGGGCGCGTGCCGGTGACAATGCCGTGAGCCAGATCAACAGTGCGCTTGACAACAGGCGGACAAAGGACAGTTTGGAGGAAACGGAAAAGGATCGTGTCATGCGGAAACTGGCTCTCTTATTTGCAATCTGTGCGGGGCCCGCGCTGGGGCATGAATTCTGGCTTGAACCGACCGCCTATCAAGTCGCAGCAGACGGTAGGCTGACCGGCAATATTGTCAATGGGCAGAACTTTGACGGTGTAACCCTGCCCTACGTGCCGCAACGCTTTGTGCACTTCAAGGACTTTGCGGGTGACAAATCAATAGATGTGCCGGGACGTGCGGGGGATACGCCCGCGCTGGATATGCCCGCCCTTGCCGAAGGGTTGAATGTGCTGGCCTATCAGGCGCGCTATGCGACCGTGGATTATGAAAACTGGGAGAAATTCTCGACATTCGCGGAGCATAAAGATTTGGGCGACCTTTTGGCGCGCCACCAAGAGCGCGGCTTGCCGATGGAGAATTTTACCGAGCTCTATGCCCGCTTTTCCAAAACTCTCATCGGGGTCGGCAATAGCGAAGGCGCGGATCGCAGGTTTGGCATGGAAACAGAGATCGTTGCCCTGACGAATCCCTACACCGATGATCTCTCAGGCGGGGTGCAGGTGCAGCTTTACTATCAAGCCGACGTGCGCGCCGACAGCCAGATCGAGATTTTCGAGAAAGCGGCGGATGAAACGGTCACGATCTTTCTGGTGCGCACCGATGCGCAGGGGATTGCCACGATCCCCGTGAAAGCGGGTTATAGCTATATGGCTGATGCTGTGGTCTTGCGCGAACCCTCGGAAGAAAAAGCCAAGGCCTCGGGTGCGGTCTATGAAACCCTTTGGGCGAACCTCACTTTTCAAGCGCCGTGACTTGCGCAATCTGTGCGGCTCGGCCAAAAGCAAGGCATGACACAAAACGCTGATATCCTTTGTATTGGGTCCGTCCTGTGGGATGTGATCGGGCGCGCGGCCAATCATATGCGCATGGGCTCTGACGTGCCGGGGCGGATCACCCGATTGCCGGGCGGCGTGGCGATGAATATCGCGATGACGCTGCGCCGCTTTGGCATGACGCCTGCCCTGCTCTCGGCGATTGGGCGTGATGCGGAGGGTGAAGAGCTGTTGGCCGAGGCCAGCCGTATGGGCCTTGTCACCGACCACCTTTACCGTTCCGACGATCTGCCCACCGACGTTTATATGGCGATTGAAGGGGCAAACGGCCTGATCGCGGCCATCGCTGACGCGCATTCGCTGGAGGCTGCGGGCGACAAGATCCTGCGCCCTTTGCGCGACGGGCGGCTTGGCTCGGCTGAGGCGCCCTATCACGGCACCGTAGCACTTGACGGCAACCTGACCGAAGAGCTGTTGCACACCATCGCCACCTCGCCGCTTTTCATCAACGCAGACCTGCGGGTGGCTCCCGCCTCACCGGGTAAGGCCGCAAGGCTTTTGGCGTTGATGGACCACCCCACGGCCACGCTCTATGTCAACCTCGAAGAGGCGGGCCTCTTGTGCCAAACCACCTTTGAAACCGCGACCGACGGCGCTGCGGGGCTTTTGCAGCGTGGCGCGCACCGCGTGCTGGTCACCGACGGGGGCAATGCCGCCGCCGAAGGCACCGCAGGCGACATCATAACCCATACGCCGCCCGCTGTAATGGTCACACGCGTGACCGGTGCAGGCGATACATTCATGGCCGCCCATATCGCCTCTGAGGCGCAGGGCATGGACCGCGCCTCGGCACTCACCCGCGCCTCGAATGCGGCAGCGACCTATGTTTCAGGAGAAACACCCCTATGACCTTCCCTATGGTATTCAGCAAAGAAGTCGCCGCCGCCCGCAAGGCAGGCACCGCAATAGTCGCTCTGGAAAGCACGATCATCACCCACGGCATGCCCTTCCCGCAAAACGTCGAGACCGCGCGGATCGTGGAGCAGGATGTACGCGATGCCGGCGCCACCCCTGCGACAATCGCCGTGATGAACGGCACATTACACATCGGGCTTGAGGCCGACGTGCTCGACAGTCTTGGCCAAGCACAGCATGTGGCCAAACTCTCGCGCGCCGATATGGCCGCTTGTATTGCCATGGGCGGGACTGGCGCGACCACCGTTGCAGCCACGATGATCGCGGCCCAGCTGGCGGGTATCTCTGTTTTCGCCACTGGCGGCATCGGTGGCGTGCATCGCGGCGCCGAGACCACCTTTGACATTTCCGCAGACCTGCACGAGCTGGCCCAAACGGCGGTGACAGTTGTGGCTGCAGGGGCCAAAGCGATCCTTGATCTTGAGAAAACCTTCGAAGTTTTGGAGACCCTCGGTGTGCCCGTCGTCGCTTATGGTCAAGACAGCCTGCCCGCCTTCTGGTCTGCCACCTCCGACATGCCCGCACCTTTGCGGATGGATACCGCCGCCCAAATCGCAAGCGCGCAGATCACCCGCACGGCTATGGGGCTTTCCGGTGGCCAGCTTGTCTGCAACCCGATCCCCAAAGGTGCCGAAATCGCAGCCGACATCCTTGCGCCTGTGATCGCGCAGGCCCTTGCCGAGGCAGAGGCCCAAAAGATCAGCGCCAAAGCCGTGACCCCGTTCCTGCTCGACCGCATTTTCACCCTGACCGAAGGACGCTCGCTGGCAGCGAATATCGCATTGGTGCGCAACAACGCGGCGCTCGCGGCCAAAATTGCGGCTGAAATGGTCAAACGACAAGGTTAATTTTACCGTCGCTTGTCTTGCGGGGCGGCACTTCTTAGATGTGGTGAAACCAAGGGCGCAACAGCATGCAAATTGATCACTTAATCGACGACAAAAAGACCAGACGCGGGATTTTTGCGCGCATTCGCGGCAACTTTCTTGCGGGTTTGATCATTGTCGCGCCCATCGGTCTGACCTTCTGGCTGATCTGGACGGTTGTCGGCTGGGTTGACGGTTGGGTCTGGCCTTTCGTGCCACGCGCCTATCACCCGGAAGAACTCATCAACCATTTCTTCCACACCGAAGGGTCGCCACCGATCACCGTCAACGTGCGCGGCATTGGCGTTGTGGTTTTTCTGGTGTTCACGATCCTTGTGGGCTGGATCGGCAAAGGGATTTTGGGGCGCTCGTTCTTGCGTTGGGGCGAGCGGCTCGTGGACCGCATGCCCGTTGTGCGCTCGATCTATAACGGTGTGAAGCAAATCGCGGAAACGGTGTTTTCGCAGCGCGACACTTCCTTCGATAAGGCCTGCCTCGTGGAATATCCGCGCCCGGGTATCTGGGCGATTGCCTTTGTATCGACCAACGCAAAGGGTGAAATCCACACCAAGCTTTCGGATCAAGACGGAGAAATCGCGACCGTTTTCCTGCCCACGACACCGAACCCCACCTCGGGGTTCCTGCTGTTTTTACCGCGCTCGGACATCAAAGAGCTGGATATGTCGGTCGAAGACGCAGCAAAGCTCGTGATCTCTGCGGGTCTGGTTTACCCCAATGACAAGCCCGCGTCGCAGTTACCGAAGTGATTCAGGCGGCATTGACGGGATTTGCGACTGGCTTTTCACTGATCCTCGCGATCGGGGCGCAAAATGCCTTTGTCTTACGGCAAGGTCTGATCCGCAAACATGTGTTTTGGCTTTGCCTGCTTTGTGCCGTGTCAGACGCGATCCTGATTGCGGCGGGTGTCTTGGGCTTTGCTGCCATCGTAACGCAATGGCCCCTCTTGCCGCAGATCATGCGCTGGGGCGGGGCCGCTTTTCTGCTGGTTTACGGCGCACAGCGCATGCGGGCGGCCTATCAGGGGCACTACCATTTGCACCTCGCAGGACAGTCCGCGGGGCTTTGGGCGACGCTGGCCACTGCCGCCGCTTTCACGTGGCTGAACCCGCATGTCTATCTTGACACGCTCGGCCTGATCGGTGCGATCTCGACGCAGTATCACATGAACGTCGAGCGCTATGCCTTTGGTCTTGGAGCTGTTTTGTCGTCTTTCGTCTTCTTCTTTGGTCTCGGCTACGGCGCCCGCCTGCTCGCGCCGATCATGCAATCAGCGCGGGCTTGGCAAGTTTTGGACGTGCTCATCGGCGTGGTGATGTGGGTGCTGGCCGTGATGCTTTTGCTTTAGAGTGCTGTCCAGCCGCCATCGACACTGATCGTTGTGCCGGTGATCTGGGCGGCTGCATCAGAGCACAAGAAATTCACCGTGCCACCAAGCTGCTCGACCGTCGCGAACTCTTTGGAGGGTTGACGGGCCAACATAACCTCGCGGATCACGGTCTCGCGGTCCATCCCGTATTCTTTCATCGTATCGGGGATCTGTGCCTCGACCAAGGGTGTCAGCACATAGCCTGGACACACCGCGTTACAGGTCACGCCTTGCCCTGCCATCTCAAGTGCTGTCACCTTGGTGAAGCCGACGATCCCGTGTTTCGCCGCGACATAGGCGGATTTGAACGGCGACGCGGTCAAGCCATGGGCAGAGGCGATGTTGACCACGCGGCCCCAGCCCTTTTCGCGCATTGCGGGCAATGCGGCAGCTGTCGTGTGAAACGCGGAACTGAGGTTGATGGCAATGATCGCATCCCACTTGTCGGTCGGAAACGTGTCAATCGGGGCAACAAACTGGATACCCGCGTTATTGACCAAAATATCGCAATCGGCCTCGGCAATCAGGCGGCGGCAATCAGCGCCTTTTGACATATCGGCGGCGACATAGCGGGCCTCAACCCCGAATTCGGCCGCGATTTCAGCCGCCAGCGCGTGATCTTCGTCACGATTCGTGAAAGAGTTGAGAACCACATTTGCGCCCGCGCGGGCCAATTCCCGTGCAATTCCAAGCCCGATCCCAGAGTTTGATCCCGTGATGACGGCGGTTTTTCCATTCAGTGACATCTGCGACTCTCCAATCCAATATGGCAATTGATCGCAAATATAGATGCTGAACCTGCAATGACCACCACAGAATGTAGGCCAAATCCCGGACCGATTCCCTGCGCAGTTTTTAACACTGTGAAGCTGCGCAAAATCCCAACAAAACCACGAAAAAAAACGCCCGCACAAGGCGGGCGTAAAGTTATTGAGGCAGGTTTCATACAGGCAAGAAACCTATCGAGCAGTAAGGTCTTTATAGGCAATTGCGCGCGCAAATCCAAGCTAAAAGTTTGAAATGTCTCGGAACCCTCTCTAGGCTGATCGTCAATAGATACAGGGATCAAAGGAATTGTTGCCAAAATGAAACCAGAGTTTTTCACGACACTTCGCCGCATCGGGGCCTCTGCCGCTCTGATTGCGAGCGCATCAGCGGCCATGGCCGAGCCAAAGCATGGCATAGCTATGTATGGTGACCCCGCGCTGCCACCAGATTTCGTGTCGCTCCCTTATGCGAATCCCGATGCGCCCTTGGGCGGCAAGATCGTCACAGCCAATGTTGGCACCTTTGACAGCCTCAATCCCTATATCCTGAAGGGCAACGTGCATTGGCAATTGCAGTACCTCACAGGCGACAGTTTGATGGGCCGTTCGCTTGATGAGCCGTTTTCGCTATACGGGGTGATTGCCGAGACGATTGAAACGGGTCCGAATCGCGAGTGGGTCGAATTCACGCTGCGTGAAAACGCGGCCTTCACGGATGGCTCGCCAATTACGGTTGAAGATGTGATGTGGTCTTACGAGACATTAGGCACGCAAGGCCATGGCCGCTACCGTGGTTTCTGGGCGAAAGTCGCCTCAATGGAGCAAACCGGCCCCCGCTCTGTCAAATTCACCTTTAACGAGGCTGACCGCGAGCTGGCCCTTCTGGCAGGTCTGCGTCCGATCTTGAAAAAGGCGCAGTGGGAGGGGCTCGAATTCGGCGAAAGCGGCTTGGATGTCGTGCCGATCGTCTCTGGCGAATATATGATCGCAGATTTTGAGGCAGGTCGGTTTATCTCCTTCCAGCGCGACCCGAATTATTGGGGCAAAGACATCCCCTTCATGCGGGGCCTTGGCAATCTGGACGAAATCCGGCTTGAGTTCTTTGGCGATGAAACCGCAGCCTTCGAAGCGTTCAAGGTCGGCGAGGTCAACACCCACCGCGAATTCAACGTGGCCAAATGGGATAGCCAGTTTGATTTCCCGCTTTCAAATAGCGGCGATGTCGTCAAATCGATCCTGCCCCACAAGCGCCCCTCTGGTATGACAGGGTTCGTGATGAATGCGCGCCGTGACCAGTTTGCCGATTGGCGGGTCCGCGATGCGATGATGCAGGCTTTCAACTTCGAGTTCATCAATGAGGCGATGACGGGCTCGCAGCAGCCGCGCATTACCTCTTATTGGTCAAACTCGCCGCTGGGCATGGATAACGGGCCTGCGACGGGCAAGGTGAAGGAATTCCTTGAACCTTTCGCCGCAGAGCTGATCCCCGGCACGCTCGAAGGCTATGCCCTGCCCGTTTCCGACGGCTCCGAGCGCAATCGCGCGGGCATCGGCGAGGCTTTGGCGCAGCTTGAGGCCGCAGGCTGGACCGTGCAAGATGGCATATTGAAAAACGCCGCAGGCACGCAGTTTACCTTCGAGATATTGCTTGAAACAGGTAGCTCGGAGAATGCGGCCATCATCGACATGTACACCCAGTCGCTTGGCCGTATCGGGATCACACCGACCGTGTCCTCTGTCGATGGGGCGCAATATAAAGAGCGCACCGATGCCTTTGACTTTGATATGACCTATTACCGTCGCGGTGTTTCGCTTTCGCCTGGCAATGAGCAATACGCCTATTACGGGTCCGCGCGGGCAGATGAGGTTGGCGGCCGTAACCTGATGGGCATCAAATCGGCAGCCGCCGACGCGATGATAGGCAAGCTTCTTACATCCGAGAGCCAAGACGATTTTATCGCCGCCGTGCATGCCCTCGACCGCGTGCTGACCGCAGGGCGCTATGTCATCCCGATCTATCAGTGGAACATCAGCCGGATCGCCCATTCTAAAAACCTGCATTACCCCGAAAATTTGCCGATTTTCGGGGATTGGCCGGGTTGGCAACCCGACGTCTGGTGGTATGAAGAGTGAAGGTAACGGGCCAGCAGCGATGCTGGCCCACTCGTTCAGGACATTGGTATGACAATCAAACTTATTGCATTCGCTGCACTCTTCACGACGCTCTCTGCTTGCACCGTTGTAAAAACGGCGGGTAGCGTCGCTGTTGGCACGGGCCAAGTTGTTCTGGGGGCCGCCGACGTCGTCTTGTAATATAGCTGTTACAAAACTCAGGCATCTTGCCCAAAACGACATGAAAGCCGCCATGAATATTCTCGTCCTGTGCACAGGCAACTCTGCCCGCTCGATCCTTCTGGAAACGATCCTCACCCATCTGTCTGACGGGCGGATCAACGGCTTTTCCGCGGGGTCTAAACCTGCAGGCAAAGTGCACCCGCAATCGCGTCAACTGCTCAGAGATCTGCATTTCCCGACCGATGGCCTGCGCTCCAAAAGCTGGGACGAGTTTGGGGGCGATGCGGCCCCCGTCATGGATGCAGTGATCACCGTTTGCGGCTCGGCGGCCGGCGAAACCAGCCCCTACTGGGCCGGTGCGCCGATCCGCGTGCACTGGGGCGTTGATGATCCCGCCGCCGCAGCCGAGGCCGATTGGGAGGCTGCCTTTCAAACCGCTTACGACACACTGCTGGCCCGCGCCAAAGCGCTCTTTGCGCTGCCCTTCGAGGACATGGACCGCGAGACACTCACAAGGGAATTGACCCGCATTGGCACACTCACCCCCTAGAATGCTCGTGACAGGGGCGTTTGGAGCCGGCATTTTACAGATCGGCGGCGTCGGCTTTTTTCAGACCAGCGACGTGACCCATAAAAGGGTCGCATCATCGGCACTGGTCGAAATCACATTGTGCCCCATAGAGGCGTCGTAATAGGCGCTGTCGCCCCGCTTGAGGGGCAACGGCTCGTAGAATTCCGTGAACAGCGTCACTGTTCCGGTCAGCACATAGAGAAATTCCTCGCCATCGTGGCGGACCCACCCGTCAAAGTCTTCCATGGCGCGGGCACGAATACGGGCGCGGTAGGGCAGCATCTTTTTGACCGAGAGGCTCTCGGCCAGAATGTTATGCTCATAGGTCGTGGTGATCTGATGGGTGCCTTCACCCGCCTTGGTCACGGCCATGCGGCCATTGACCTGCTCACGCGAGGGCGCTGTGAAAAGCTGCGGCACTGAAATCTCCAGCCCGATTGCCAGCTTCTTGAGCGCGTCATAGGTCGGTGACATTTGCCCGTTTTCGATTTTGGACAGGGTCGAGCGTGCCAGCCCTGCCTGTTGGGCGGCCCGTTCCAATGTCCAGTCCCGCGATTTGCGCAATTCGCGGACCCGTGCGCCAAGGTCCAAGGGTTGGGCCTTGCCGTGCGAGCCGTCTTCATGGGCGATGCGGATCAGGTTTTTGGGATCAATATCAGACATAGGATGATACATACTTTGCAGGCCCGACCCTTGCAACCTTTGCCGGTCAGGCGTAGCGATATGGCATGACATATCCTTCCGTTCCTTCGCCCTTTAATATGGCGGCGCATGTGCTGAGCCATGCCTCCGATCTGGCCGACAAACCGGCGCTGTCCATTGTTGCCCCCGACGGGTCGCAAGATTGGACCTATGCGCAAATCGAAGCCGCCGTGCGCGGCTGTGCCACGGGTCTGCTGGGCCTTGGCTTGAAATCAGGTGACCGCGTGATCTTGCGTCTTGGCAATAGCGCCGACTTCCCGATCACCTATCTGGCCTGCATCGCCGTGGACCTGATCCCTGTGCCGCTGTCTGCGCAACTCACCGCACCAGAAGTCGCCAAGATCAGCGCCAATATCCAGCCCGCGCTCACGATCCAGTCGGACGCGGCACCTGTCGCTTCTGGTGCGGTGTTCAATGCCAACGCGCTGCAATCGCTCTATAACAACCCTCCCGCTGCCTATGCGATGGGTGATCCCAACCGCCCTGCCTATATTATCCATACCTCTGGCACCTCGGGCCAGGCACGCGGCGTGATCCATGCACACCGTGCGGTCTGGGCGCGCCAAATGATGTGGGACGGATGGTACGGCTTGCAGCAAAGCGACCGCCTGCTGCACGCGGGTGCGTTCAACTGGACATATACGCTGGGCACTGGGTTGATGGATCCTTGGGGGATCGGGGCGACGGCCCTAATCCCTGCCGACGGCACCGATGCGGGCACCCTGCCCACGCTTCTTGCGCAGTATGGGGCGACGATCTTTGCCGCGGCCCCCGGCGTTTACCGCCGTGTTCTGCGCGCCGATATGCCAGCCTTGCCACAGCTGCGCCACGGGCTTTCGGCTGGCGAAAAGCTGCCAGAAGACACGGCCATCCTTTGGCGCAAATCGACCGGCACGGATATCCACGAGGCCTTCGGGATGTCGGAATGTTCGACCTTCATCTCAGGCAGCCCGACGCGCCCCGCACCAACGGGGGCCTTGGGGTATCCTCAAGACGGGCGGCGCGTTGCGCTGATCCAGAACGGCGCGCCTGTGCCGGCAGGTCAGATCGGGACCATTGCCATTCACCGCGCGGACCTTGGGCTGATGCTGGGGTATCTCAATGCCCCGGAAGAGACCGCCGCCAAATACGACGGGGACTGGTTTTTGACCGGCGACATGGGCCAGATGGATGCGGGCGGCGCTGTTACCTACGCGGGCCGCTCCGACGATATGATGAACGCGGGCGGCTACCGCGTGAGCCCGATCGAGGTCGAAGACGCGCTCTCAGCGCACCCCTTGATCCACGAAGCGGCAGCGGCGGCTGTCAAAATCAAACAGGACGTGTGCGTGATTGCGGCCTTTTACACCAGTGCAGATGTGATAGACGACAGCGAACTCGCCGCTTTTTGCGCCGAAAACCTTGCGGGATACAAACGCCCCCGCCTCTTTATCCGCGTTGAAGCTCTACCGCGCGGCGCCAACAACAAACTGCTACGGCGCGTACTGCGCCAAGACTGGGAGACCGCAAATGGTCAAGCTTGATATCATCTCCGATCCGATTTGCCCGTGGTGCTATATCGGCAAAACCAACCTTGACAAGGCGCTCTTGCAGTTCCCCGATCACCCGTTTGCGATCGAATGGCACCCGTTTCAATTGAACCCCGATATGCCCGCAGGCGGTATGGACCGGCGTGAATACCTCGAGACGAAATTCGGCGGCAAAGAAGGCGCTGTCAAAGCCTACGCGCCCGTAGTTGCACACGCCGAAAAGGTCGGCGCGTTGATCAATTTCGACGCCATGAAGGTCACGCCAAATACGATCGACGCGCACCGGCTGATCCACTGGGCAGGGATCGAGCAGCGGCAATCGCTTGTCGTCGATCTGCTGTTCAAAGCCTATTTTGTGGAGGGCCGCGACATCGGCAGCCATGAAGTGCTCGCTGATATTGCCGACACTGCCGAGATGGATGCGGCCATGGTCACGCGTCTGCTTGCCACCGACGAAGACACCCGAATGCTGCGTGACCGCGATGCGCATAGCCGCAAGATGGGCGTGAATTCCGTGCCGACCTTCATCGTGGCCAACCAGCACGCTGTGCCGGGCGCACAACCAACCGAAACTTGGGTCCAGATCATCACCGATATCCAGTCCCAACTTGCCGCCTCCGAGGCCTAAACCAAAAAAGAGACAGCCATGCAGGCTCCAACCAAGAAACTAAACGAGCGCGAATTCGTCGCCCTCGTGGCGATGCTCTTTGCCTCTGTGGCGTTTTCGATTGATGCGATGTTGCCCGCACTTTCAACCATCGGGGCAGAGCTTTCTCCAAGTGATCCGTCGCGCGCAGCACTCGTTGTCGGGGCGTTTGTACTTGGCATGGGGATCGGCACTTTCTTCGCCGGCCCGCTGTCGGACGCCTATGGGCGCAAGCCGCTCATTCTTATTCCCTTTTTGGGTTTCATCGCTGGCGCGCTGATCGCGGCCTTTGCTCCGACACTTGAAATCCTGCTTTTGGGACGTTTCATACAGGGCCTTGCCGTTGCGGGCCCCCGCATTGCCGCCATGGCGATGGTGCGAGACATCTATTCAGGGCCAAAAATGGCCGCGATCATGTCGATGGCCATGATTGTCTTTGGCCTTGTGCCAGCCCTTGCGCCGCTGCTTGGACAGGCGATCATGCGGTCGTTTGACTGGCATGGCATCTTTGTCTCCATGGCGATCTTCGGGATGATTGCGAGCCTCTGGCTTGGCCTAAGGCAGCCGGAAACGCACTCCGTAGAGGCGCGCCGCCCGATGAAGCTCGCCACGCTCTTTGAGGCCACAAAAATTGCCTTTAATAACCGCGTGTTCCGCTATGCGGTGGCGGTTCAGACGGTTCTTTTCGCTGCACTGTTCTGCCAGATTTCGCTGATCCAACCGGTGTTCGAGCAATATTATGATCGGGCCGAGAACTTTCCCAAATGGTTCGGTCTGATCGCGATCATCACGATGTCTGCAAGTGTCATCAACGCCAAGATCGTCGTGCGCTTTGGCATGCGCAAGATCATCCAGACCGCCTTGTCCGGCCAGGTTGCCTTTGCGGGCTTTGTGACCGTGTTCTTTGCAGTAACAGGCGCCCTTCCTTTCTGGCTGTTTTTCCTCTGGGCACTTTCCGTGATGTTCATGGTCGGCTTCACTTTGGGCAACCTGAACGCACTGGCTATGGAGCCGATGGGTAAGATCGCAGGCATGGCCGCATCCATTTCGGGAGGCATCGCCACGATCCTGTCAGCCGTCATCGCCATGGGGATCACCGTGGCCTTCGACGGCACACCGTTGGTGATGTCGGCAGGCGTTGCAGCCTGCGCCCTCTCGGGCCTCATTCTGATGCGGATGCTGGGGCCAAGACGCGAAACTGACGCGTCTTAAGCCTTTTTCGCCTCGGCAAGTTTCGCGGCAAGATCACGGGCAATATTGAACGCGCCTTGGATCTTGTCGCGCTCCTTGTCCCAATCGCGCATGATGACGATTTTGTTGTCCTTGACCTTGGCTTGACCGCGCTGGTCGTGGATAAAATCCACCAAACCCGCAGGCGACGCGAATTTATCGTTGTGGAACATGATCGTCGCACCCTTTGGCCCTGCGTCCAGCTTGGCAATCCCTGCCTTCTTACACATCGCCTTGATGCGCACGACGAGCATGAGCGTATTCACCTCACGCGGCAATTTGCCAAAGCGGTCGATAAGTTCAGCGGCAAAGCCTTCGAGTTCGACCTTGGTCGTCAGTTCCGACAAGCGGCGGTAGAGGCCCAGACGGACATCCAGATCGGGCACATAGTCCTCCGGAATCAACACAGGCACGCCCAAGTTGATCTGCGGCGCCCAATGACCGTCGTCGATAATACCTTCGGCATGACCAGAGCGGATCGCGTTGATCTGATCCTCCAGCATCTGCTGGTAGAGCTCGTAGCCCACTTCGCGCATCTGGCCCGATTGTTCCTCGCCCAGCAGGTTCCCCGCGCCGCGAATATCCAAATCCTGCGAGGCCAGCGTGAACCCTGCCCCAAGGCTGTCGAGGCTGCCCAGCACGCGCAGACGCTTTTGCGCGGTGTCAGTCAGTTTCTGACGCGGTTTGGTGGTCAAATAGGCATAAGCGCGGGTTTTCGAGCGCCCCACGCGCCCTCTGATCTGGTAAAGCTGGCTCAGGCCGAACATATCTGCCCGCCACACGATCATGGTGTTCGCTGTAGGAATATCGAGGCCCGATTCAACGATGGTGGTCGCCAGAAGCACATCATATTTGCCGTCGTAAAACGCGTTCATCCGGTCATCAAGCTCGCCTGCGGCCATCTGTCCTGTCGCCGAAATATAGCTGACCTCGGGGACTTCGTTTTTGAGGAATTCTTCCATCTCGGGCATATCCGAAATGCGCGGAACTACGATAAACGACTGCCCGCCACGATAATGTTCGCGCAACAGTGCTTCGCGGACCGTGATGGTGTCGAATTCGGACACATAGGTGCGGATCGCAAGGCGGTCGATGGGCGGTGTGCCGATGATCGACAGGTCGCGCACGCCCGACAAAGAAAGCTGCAATGTCCGTGGGATAGGCGTCGCAGTTAATGTCAGTACATGCACATCCGTGCGCAGCTGCTTCAGGCGTTCTTTATGCTGGACCCCAAATTTCTGTTCTTCATCAATGATAAGCAACCCGAGATTCTTAAACCGCACACCTTTTGCCAAAAGGGCATGGGTGCCGATGATAATATCTGCAGAGCCAGAGGTGATCCCCTCGCGGGTCAACGACGCATCCCGCGCACTCACAAAGCGTGATAACGGTCTGACATTAATCGGAAATCCACGGAAACGCTCTGCGAAACTCTGGTAGTGCTGGCGCGCCAATAATGTCGTTGGCGCGATAATGGCGACCTGCACGCCCGACATGGCCGCCACAAAGGCGGCACGGATCGCAACTTCGGTTTTGCCAAAGCCGACATCACCGCAGATCAGGCGGTCCATGGGCTGCCCTGAAGCCAAATCCGCCAAGACGTCATCAATTGCGCCTAACTGGTCGTCGGTTTCCACATAAGGAAAACGCGCCAGAAACTGATCCCAAAGCCCGTCAGGCCGGTCCAAAACGGGCGCTGTGCGCAAGGCGCGCTCTGCGGCCACGCGGATCAGACGCTCTGCAATCTGGCGGATACGTTCCTTTAACTTGGCCTTCTTGGCCTGCCAAGCCCCACCGCCGAGCTTGTCCAAAAGCCCCGTTTCATGGCCGTATTTGGACAGCAGTTCGATATTCTCAACGGGCAGGTAAAGCTTTGAATTTTCGGCATATTCGATGAGAAGGCATTCGTGAGCGGCCCCCAGAGCCGTCACAACTTCAAGCCCCATGAACCGCCCGACACCGTGGTCAACGTGAACCACGAGATCCTCGGCGGTGAGGCTATTGGCTTCGGTCAGGAAGTTATCGGCGCGCCGTTTGCGTTTGCTGGTGCGGATCAGGCGGTCGCCCAGCACGTCCTGCTCGGAGATCACCGTCAACCCGGGCGCCTCAAATCCCGCATCCAGCGTCCAAACCGCCAAATGCACACCGTGTTTGCCGACACGTTTGAAATCGGACACGGGAATCGTTTCGGTAATCCCTTCGTCCTCGATCAAGCCCATCAGGCGTTCCCGCGCACCTTCAGAGTAGGACGCGACCACAACAGGACCAAGGTCGAGTTTCGCTTTAATATGACCTGCTAAGCCACCGAAAAGGCTGATGGATTCCTGCTGCCGTTCAGGTGCGAAATTCCGCCCCTCGCGCGCGCCTGCGTCTATCACACCGATACCGGTCGCCTGCTTGTTGGGGGAGAATTGCAGCACACGCTTGTCGGCCAGCGCGCTGTCCCAAGCCGCATCATCCAGATACAAAAGCGCGGGTTTGGCAGGTTTATAAACACTGTCCATCCGCCCTTTTTGGGTCAGCGCATGCATCCGCGTGCCGTATTGATCGACGATACTTTCCCAGCGCGCCAGACGCTGCGGATTGATCTGGTCATCAAGACTGATCGTGACCCGTGGCAGGTAGTCAAACAGGGTCTCGAGATCGTCCTGAAAGAAGCCCAACCAATGCTCGATGCCCGCATGTTTACGGCCCGCGCTGACGGCCTCATAGAGCGGATCATCTGTGCCCGCCGCCCCGAATGCGATCCGGTAGTTCTGCCGGAACCGCGTGATCGCGAGATCATCCAAGATGACCTCGGACACTGGTGCCAGTTCAATCTCTTTGAGGGTCTCGGTCGTGCGCTGGGTATCGGGATCAAAGCGCCGTGCGCCGTCCAGAACATCGCCAAACAGATCAAGGCGGATTGGCCCCGTTTGCCCGGGCGGGTAGATATCGATAATGCCACCGCGCACCGCGTAGTTACCCGCTTCGATCACAGTCGGGCTTTGGGTGAACCCCATGCGCACAAGGAACTGGCGTAACGCGTTCTCGTCGATCCGGTCACCAACACGGGCCTTAAACGCGGCATCGCGCAACAATGCACGCGCAGGCACCCGCTGCGTGGCCGCCGACATCGTGGTCAGCAGGACAAAGCGCTCGGGCATCCCGTGGACCAACCCCGCCAGGACCGCCATTCGCGCGGCAGAAATATCGGCATTGGGTGAAACGCGGTCGTAGGGCAGGCAATCCCAACTCGGGAATACAAACACCGGCATGTCAGGCGCGAAGAACGCAAGCGAGGCTTGCATCGCAGCCAATCGTTTATCATCGCGCGCGATATGGGCGACGGGGCCACCTTTGGCGACCTCGTCCAAAATCAGCTTTGCGTCAAATCCTTCGGGCGCGCCGCTGACGATAATATGTTTGGAATTGCTGGTCATGCAAACGGACCTATCGTGCGGGAAGGCTGTGTCAACTGCTTAGAGCACGCGCACGACGGCCAAGTTGTGAAACATGCCGTAAAGCCCTGTGATAAAGATCGCGACCATGCCGATAATCTGGGTCCAAAGCCGGTGTCGGTGCAGCACGACAAAAAGCGCCTCGCCTTCGGGGTGGGTCGCGGCAATCAGGCGGCTGGTCGAAACACTCAGCGCGCCGACAAATGACATCGGAAAGACGATCAGGAAAATCGCCTGCGCGACCTCAATGCGGTAGATAAACCCCAGCGCGCCCAACATGGAGAGCATGAAGAACAATATGCCGATCAGCCAGATCCCCGCGACGGCGGCGACGTTCAACTGGCGGTTCACATTGATCCGCACCAGATCGTTCAGGTCCGCTTCGGCCTGGCCCCCGTGACGCTTTGCCCGCTGGATCAGATCATAAGGAATACCCAGCACCCAATGGCTGACCGTTGACCAGACAACGGCCACGCTGATCCAGTACCAAAGGCTTGAGAACGACCCGAGGTCGATCACATGCAAGATTGCTCTACTCCAGTCCAATGCGGCAGCCTGACTTTGTCTCTTTTCAATTGAGGTAGTATTAGCGGCACAGCTCCGCGTTGCCCAGACTTGCAGGCCCACAAAATCCATGCGACCAAAAGGGTGTGACCAGAAAGGCCCGCATCATGAAACCGACCGTTCCTCCCTTCCCCGCCACACGCTTGCGCCGCCTGCGCCAAAGCCCTGCCTTGCGCTCTCTTGTGAGCCAGAACAGCCTGTCGCCCAGTGACCTGATCTGGCCGATCTTTGTGATGGAGGGGACGGATGCGGAAACGCCGATCACCTCGATGCCCGGTGTGACGCGCAAAACCGTTGATCGCGCCGTCACTGCTGCGAAAGAGGCGCATGACCTCGGGATTCCGGCCATTTGCATCTTTCCCTATACGGGAATGGAGGCACGGACCGAAGATTGCGCGCTCGCATGGTCGCCCGAGAACATCTCGAACCAAGCCATTCGCGCCATCAAAGACGCTGTGCCAGATATCGCGATCATGACCGATATCGCGCTGGATCCCTATAACATCAACGGCCACGACGGCTTTGTCGAGAATGGCGAGATCGTCAATGACCGCACTGTCGAGGCGCTGGTGAAAATGGCCATCGCACAGGCCGAAGCGGGTGCCGATATCCTTGGCCCTTCTGATATGATGGACGGACGGATCGCAGCGATCCGCACGGCGCTCGAATCCGCCCGCCACCAAAACGTGACGATCCTGTCCTATACCGCGAAGTACGCCAGTAGCTTTTACGGGCCGTTCCGCGATGCGGTCGGGGCCTCTGCGGCGCTCACGGGCGACAAGAAAACCTATCAGATGGACCCCGCCAATAGTGACGAAGCCCTGCGATTGGTCGCGCGTGATCTCCTTGAGGGCGCGGATATGGTCATGGTCAAACCGGGCATGCCCTATCTCGATATTTGCCGCCGCGTGAAAGACACCTTTGGCGTGCCGACATTCGCGTATCAGGTCTCGGGCGAATATGCGATGCTACAGGCGGCGGCGCAAAACGGTTGGCTCAATGGCGACGCGGTCATGATGGAAAGCCTGATGTGCTTTAAGCGCGCGGGATGCGATGGCGTGCTGACCTATTTCGCACCTGCTGCGGCAAAGATCCTGAACGGCTAATCACTGGCCGTTTTGGGGCAAGCCGTCCGCGATTTCGTAATAGTCACCCTTGTCATCGGTAAAGATGTGCAAGGCCAGCTGCGCGTGGGTTGGCCCGTCAAACGCCCCCATCGCGATGGCTGTCCAGTCTTGGAATAACGGCTCAAAAAACATAAAGCAGCCGCAGGTTTTGCAGAAACCACGGCGCACTTTCGGAGATGCCTGATACCATGTGACATTCTCGGCCCCCGTCACGGTGACTGCCGCTTTCGGCACTTCGGCAGAGGCCCAGAAATGGCCGGATTGTTTGCGACATCTTGAGCAATGACAGGCGTTTGGCGCGACAAGATCCGCGTCCACATCGACAGTTACCGCCCCACAATTGCACGATGCTTGTGCCATAAGTTACCTCCGTTGGTCATATCTCGCCAATGCATCATCTAATGCGTGACAGATTCGCGCAAATTGCTTATGACATTTGTGAAAGGGGCGGAAACAGCCTCTGCAAAACAAAGTATAGAGGCAGTATTATGACCCATTTAACTCGACGGACATTCGCACTTGGCGCTGTGGCGGGCACAACATTGGCCGCATGCGGCAATGGGATCGGCAGCAACGGGGCATCGACAATCGACGCCCGCGTGAGTAGCACACTCAGCTACATGTATGACCGTTACCCAGGCACGCGCGATCTGTCGCAAAAGTCCGCAGGCATGTTGGTGATGCCGCTTGTGACCGAAGTCGGCCTCGGGCTTGGCGGCTCTTTCGGGCGCGGTGCGCTGCAAGTGGGCGGCTCCACCGTCGACTATTACTCCGCTACCTCTGGCTCTGCGGGCCTGCAAATCGGCGCACAGCAATTCAGCCACGTCTTGTTTTTCATGACGCAAAACGCGTTGATCGACTTCCGTCAGTCTCAGGGCTGGGCGGCGGGTGCCGACCTCGAATATGCGATCAGCGATCAGGCCGAGACCTTGCGGGCGGAAACAACCACCTCTTTGGCGCCTGTCATTGCTGTCGTTTTCGCGCAAGCAGGCCTGCGCATTGGTGCCACATTAGAGGGCACCAAATACACACGGATCATTCCATAAGCCTATGAAATGCTGCGGGTTTTACGCCCGCAGCTTTTCGCCTTTCGGATCGAACGGCGGCTCTGCCAAGACAATGCCACGATGCGGCTTGCCCAATATCATCACATCAACTTCGGTGCCCGCCGTCACCCCTTTGAGGTAGCCCAAAGCCAGCGACATCCCGACCGAATAGCCGTAAGTGCCCGACGTGACACGGCCGACAGGCGTGCCATCGGTCAGGAAAATCGGCTCACCGCCGGTTGCATCCGCGTCGCCGACCTCGGTCACATGCACCAAAGAAAGAACTTCACGTGGTGCATTATCTTTTACGTTCAAGTATGCGTCTTTGTTCAGGAAATCCTTATCGAGCTTGATCAGGCGATCCAGTGCCACCTCTTGCGGCCAATATTCGGGCGAATACTCGCGCGACCACGATCCATAGCCCTTTTCAACGCGCAAGGACATCAGTGCGCGGCTGCCCACGGGGCCTGCGCCAACGGCCTTGCCGGCCTCCAGAAGCGCCTCATAAAGCTTAAGTTGGTCCGCCTCCTCACAGTGCAGTTCCCAGCCCAAATCACCCGTGAACGACACGCGCAGCGCCACAACTGGCACACCCGCAATCTCGATCCGTTGCGAGCGCATAAAAGGAAACGCAGACGTCGATAGGTCCGCATTTGTCAGGCGCGCCAACAGGTCGCGCGACTTGGGTCCCGCCACGTTGAAACCGCACATCGCATCTGTCCGGCTCTCGAATGTTGTCCCTTCAGGCAGTGGCACCATCTTCCAGAACCGGCTGTGGTAGCGTTCGGACATCCCGCCGCCGATGAACATGAACTCGTCTTCGGCGAGTTTCGTAACCGTGAAATCGCCCGCAATCCCGCCGCGTACACCGATCAATGGCGTCAAACAAGACCGTCCCACGACCGTCGGCATGTTATTGGCAAAGACCGCATTGAGCCAATTAGCGGCCCCCGCACCTTTCACAAAGTACTTGGCAAAGTTCGAGATATCGATAATGCCCGCCGTCTCGCGTAGCATCCGCGCCTCGGCCCCAACAGGCTCGAACCAGTTCTGGCGGGTGAAGCCGTTGGTATCTTTGACGCCGACGGCCTCCGCGAACCAAAGCGGATGTTCCCAGCCGTAGTTGAGGCCCATGACGGCCCCCATGGATTTCTGTCGCTCGTAGGCAGGCCGCACGCGCACGGGACGGCCCGCATCGCGCTCTTCATTGGGGAAGTGGATTTTGAAACGGTTGGCGTATTGGTCACCGACGCGCGCCTTGGTAAAAGCCTTGTCGGCCCATTTGCCAAAGCGTGCTACATCCCACGCAAACATATCATATTGGCTCTCGCCCTCGATGATCCATTGCGCCGCCATCAGGCCCATACCACCCGACTGGCTAAAGCCCGGAATGATGCCGTTACAGCAGAAATAGTTGCGCAAATCAGGGTGTGGACCATAAAGCACGTTACTATCCGGCGACCAGATCATTGGTCCGTTGATCACCCGCTTGATCCCTGCGGTCCCGACAACAGGCACGCGGTCGATCGCGCGCATCATGTTATCCTCGATCCGCTCAAGATCGTCGGCGAACAACTCGTGGCCAAAGCCCTGTGGCGTGCCATCCTCGGCCCAGAACTTCATGTTCTTTTCATAGGCCCCGACGAGCAACCCCTTGCCCTCTTGGCGCAGGTAATATTCGCCATCACGGTCCGCGACAGATGGCAAGCGGCGGTCCATCGCGGCAATCTCTGGAATTGTCTCTGTGACAAAATACTGGTGCTCTGTCGGGATAAGCGGCAGCTTGATGCCAGCAAGGGCGGCCACCTCCCTGCCCCAAAGCCCCGCCGCGTTCACAACCCATTGCGCATGAATGTCGCCTTTGGGCGTGCGCACGATCCATGTGCCATCAGGCTGCTGTTCGGTCGCGGTGACAGGGCAGAACCGTTCAATCTCGGCACCCATCTGCCGCGCACCCGTGGCATAGGCATTGGTGACGCCTGACGGGTCCACATTGCCGCCGTCGGGTTCATACATGATGCAGCGGATGCCGTCGAAGTTGACCAGCGGATGTAACCGCTCTGCCTCATCACGGCTGACCTCGTGGAAATTCATCTTATAGAACTTGGCCTTGGCCGCTTGCAGCCGCAATTGGTGTTCGCGGGCTTCGGTCTGCGCCAGATAGAGGCTTCCTGGTTGGAATACGCCGCAAGACTGGCCTGTTTCGGCCTCCAACTGGTTATAAAGGTTCATCGTATAGTGCTGAATGCGGCTGATATTGGTGCTGTCATGCAGCCCGTGAATATTGGCCGCCGCATGCCACGTCGACCCCGACGTGAGCTCGTCGCGCTCCAGCAAAATACTGTCCGTCCAGCCCAATTTCGCGAGATGGTACAAGATCGAGCAGCCGATAACGCCGCCTCCGATGACAACAGCTTGGGCATGGGTGCGCATAGGGAAATCCTTTTGGATGCGGGTCGTTTTGATGAATTTGGCGGAAGGCCCTTGCGAAAGTTTGCCTCACAGCGACATTTTCGTGTCAGCTTTGATAAATGTCTGGTGCAACCGCTGCCATAAGCAGCGCACGGTCGCCGTCAAACGGGATGGCCTCGCGCGCACGGCGCAATTCGGATTGCGCAAAGTCAAACGCGGCGTCGCGCATGCCTGCTTTGGCGTGGTCGCGCAGGCTTTGCATCGCTTTTTGCAGCCTGATTTGCACTTCAACAATCTGCGCACCGTCGCGCGCCAAGGCCGAGAACCCCGATTGGATCAGCTCGGGCGCACGGATCTGGCGGATATAGACGCGATTGAATTGCGCCTCTGCGCCGCAATCGGGCTCGTCCTCATAGGCCAGCAATACCCTTGTCAGACGGGTGATCACATCAATCGCCGTGCCGGTATCATTTATTCCGGGCGACAAAGCCTTGCTGGCCATTTCCCCCAACACAATCAGGCCGAACCTTGGATCCTGCTCGAAGGTGCGCAAATCCCCCAAGACAATCGCGTCTGAAAATACATTGGCTTTTTCGACGGGGCCGCTCACATGGGCCACCACATCACCTGCCACAACAAAGCTACCCACGCTGACGTTGACATAAACCTGCACGTCCGCCGCTTCTGCCGCTTTTTGCAATTGGGCCGCATAGATAAACTGGATATAGCCAGACACCTGCGCCCGTACCTCACTGGCATCGTTTGGCACTTCGACCAAAGGGCGCCCGCCAAGGCAGGGCATCTCCAGCCGCTCTTTCAAGCGCTCCGCCGATATGTTCTCTATTTCGCGCGCGGTCTCAATCAGACTTCCGAAGGTCTGCAGGTGCAACGTCCAGCGGATAATATAGACAACAATAATCGTCATCATGGCTACGGTAAGATAAAAGATCAAAAACGCGTGATCGTCAGTCAAAACACCTGTCTCGCGCAAGACAATGCCGACGGTTGCGTAAACGTAAGCCCCGATGAATGTGGCAAGCGTGTTCTGCGTCGTGGGGTCCTCCAACATCAGACGGTGGATGCGGGGCGTCCATTGGGTTGATGTGGCGCGGTACACGCTGACCATGACCGAGAGCGAAAACGTGGTGACAGCCAGCATCGAATTCGAGATGATCTGGAACAAGCGGTCAACAGAGGAGATATCAATCGATCCGGTCAGATTTGCGGGCAAGAATGTTGCCCCGATACCCGTAAGCCCCAGCCCGATCAAAGCCAGCGATCCGATAATGATGACCCGCACCCAAAGCTTGCGGCTTTGCTGCAAGGCGGCATGGACCAAATGCATCGGCAGGTTCAAAAGCGGGTTCATCTTGTGTTCCTTCAAGGTCTTTGACCAAAGCAAATTGCCATGCCAGAATAACGACATCATTTGTCGGTCGTAAGCAATCTAATACACGCGTATTTCGGTCAACTTGCCATAGTTAATTCCCAAAGGGCACTCGTCATGAAAACCACCACCCGCGTAGCCGTCATCGGCGGAGGCGTCGTCGGCGCATCCGTTCTTTATCACCTGACCAAACTCGGCTGGTCCGATGTGATGCTGCTTGAGCGCTCCGAGCTCACCTCTGGCTCCACATGGCACGCGGCGGGCGGGTTTCACACGCTCAACGGCGATACCAATATGGCGGCGCTGCAAGGCTACACCATCAAGCTTTACAAGGAGCTTGAGGCGATCACGGGCATGTCTTGCGGGTTGCACCATGTTGGCGGGATCACCTTGGCCGATAACCAGGACCGCTTTGACATGCTGGTGGCCGAGCGGGCCAAGCACCGCTACATGGGCCTTGAGACCGAGATCGTCGGCCCCGAGGAAATCGCGAAAATCGCGCCCATCACGAACCTCGACGGCATCGTCGGCGCGCTATACGACCCTCTCGACGGGCACCTTGACCCGTCCGGCACCACCCACGCCTACGCAAAGGCGGCGCGTATGGGCGGCGCAGTGATTGAAACACATTGCATGGTGCGAGAGACGAACCAGCGCCCCGATGGCACATGGGATGTGGTGACCAACAAAGGTACGATCCATGCCGAACACGTCGTGAACGCAGGCGGCCTTTGGGCGCGCGAGGTTGGGGCCATGGCGGGCGTCTATCTGCCGCTGCACCCGATGGAACACCAATATCTGGTCACCGAAGAAACCCCCGAAATCTACGAGCGCGACACCGAGCATCCCCACGTCATGGACCCCGCAGGCGAAAGCTATCTGCGCCAAGAGGGGCGCGGGCTTTGCATCGGTTTCTACGAGCAGCCTTGCAAACCTTGGGCGGTTGACGGCACACCTTGGGACTTCGGCCACGAATTGCTGCCCGACAACCTCGACAAGGTTGAAGCCTCGATCGAATTCGCCTTCAAGCGGTTCCCTGTGCTTGAAAAAGCGGGCATCAAATCCGTCATTCACGGCCCCTTCACCTTTGCCCCCGACGGTAACCCGCTCGTCGGCCCCGTCCCCGGTTTGTCCAACTACTGGTCCGCATGCGGTGTCATGGCGGGCTTTAGCCAAGGCGGCGGCGTGGGCCTCATGCTCGCGCAATGGATGATCGAGGGGGAATGCGAGCGCGATGTGACCGCGCTTGATGTGGCCCGCTTTGGCACATGGATCACCCCCGGCTACACCCGTCCCAAGGTCATTGAAAACTATCAGCGCCGTTTCTCGGTCTCTTACCCGAACGAAGAACTGCCCGCCGCACGGCCGCACCGCACGACGCCGATGTATGACATCTTTACCGAGATGGGCGCCGTCTGGGGCCAGCAATTCGGGCTTGAGGTCGTCAACTACTACGCGCAAGGCGACGAGCCGACCTTCGAGCAACCGACCTTCCGCCGTTCCAACGCCTTTGATGCGACGGCCCGCGAAGTGCAAGCGGTGCGGACAGCCGTCGGGATCAACGAGGTTCAGAACTTCGGCAAGTTTTCCGTCACTGGTAAAGACGCGCGCAAGTGGCTCAATGTGATCATGGCGGGCCGTATTCCGACCAAGGGGCGTATGTCCTTGACGCCGATGCTGTCGCCAAAGGGGCGGCTGATGGGGGATTTTACCGTTTCCTGTCTGGACGAAAACAACTTCCAACTGACGGCCTCTTACGGCGCGCAAGAAATTCATTATCGCTGGTTTATGAAGCACTTATCTGGCGATGTTCGTGTTCGAAACGTGTCCGACCGCCGCACGGGCTTCCAGATCTCAGGGCCGAAATCCCGAGAGCTTTTGGCGCTTTGCACCCGCTATGACGTGAGCGCCGTGAAGTTCCTCGATGTCGTCCGGATGACGGTCGGTCAGGTCGATTGCACCGTGCAGCGCGTCAGCTACACAGGTGATCTGGGCTTTGAAATTTACTGCGACCCGATGGACCAACGCCAACTTTGGCAAACGCTTTGGACCGCAGGCCAACCCCTTGGAGTTACGCCCTTCGGGATGCGCGCGATGATGTCGCTGCGACTTGATCGCCACTTCGGGTCTTGGCTATCAGAGTTTTCGCCAGACTATACCGCCGCCGAAACCGGCATGGACCGCTTCATCAGCTTCAAGAAAGACGCGGACTTCATCGGACGCAGGGCCGCCGAAGCTGAGCGCGACACGCCACCCGCGCGCATTCTCGCGACGTTTGAGGTGGATGCAGCGGATGCCGATGTCGTCGCCTACGAGCCTGTTTTTATTGACGATTCTGTGCAGGGTTTCTGCACATCCGGTGGCTATTCGCACCATGCGGGCAAATCCATTGCGATGGCCCTGATTCCGCGCGAACACGCAACAGAAGGCAAGAAGGTCGAAATCGAAATTATGGGTCAACGCCGCTCGGCGACGCTGATCACAGAGCACCTGTTCGATCCGGACGGGAGCGCCATGCGCGGATGATCCCGATCCTGATCCTTGCTGCAGGTCAGTCCCGTCGTATGGGCGGGACTGACAAACTGATGCAAGTCGTTGATGGGCAACCACTTCTAAGGAGGCAAGTTGGACGTGCAACACCCTTGGGCCCAGTGTATGTTGCCTTGCCACCGCATGACCAACAACGGCAAACGGCCCTGATCGGGACGCCCGCGATCCCCCTTTTTGTTCCAGAAAGTGCCGAAGGCATGGGCGGCACGCTACGCGGCGCCGTGCCGCATCTCCCTGCTGGCCCGTTCATGATGACACTCGCGGATCTTATAGACATTGATACCAATGATTTGCAGGCGGTTCTTAATGCAATGCATGAACATCCCAATCACAAGATTTGGCGTGGCGCAACCGTGGGTGGCAAGGCGGGGCATCCGATCGTTTTCGCAGAGAGTTTGCGCGGGGAATTACCAACGCTTCAGGGCGACGCGGGCGGAGAGCGTCTGGTAAAAAATTTGAAATCAGAGACCTATCTAAAGGTCTTCAACGATGATCGGGCGCGACTTGATTTGGACACACCAGAAGACTGGGCGGCATGGCGCGCGCGCCAGTAAGCCGCGAGGCGGAAATCGCCAAAACGATCACGTTTCAGGCCTAAGTACCACTCCGTTGACCCGATCGCAGACGACACCTGTCATCCATAGATCCGTCGCGAACGCAGCACCACTTAATGCACCGGGCGTGCGTCAACGACAGCCAGCCCACATGGACCAGCATTAAAAACAAATCTTACGTCGTGGTTTAACCCATTTCCGCAGACCTCACTATTCGCTCGGATGCATAATCCAAGCCCAGTCTCCCCAGTCGACCGGTGTGCCCCCCAGTTGGGCTCTTTCTAGATACCGAAATCTCGCTCCGCAAAAAAAGAGAAAAATTGAAAATGAAAGCGACGGGCGTGGAACGAGCCGCTTCTGCGCAGCGCATTGACAGTATTTGAAAAAACAGTCGTCGCGGTGATTGTTTCCAATTTGGATACACGCAGCCAAAACCACCTGTACAAAAGGCTAGGTTGGGGGCGGTTTTTCTCTCCATCCGGGCGTTATGTTGAAAAAACGTGCACAAATGGGCGACTTGAAATCAGACGCGCCGCGAGAATTAACCTCGCGTAAATTAAATGCGCAACCGTGCTTTATTTTTGCCATGTTTGGTTTCCGAACCGGAAACAAGCGGGGAAAAATCAGAGGATTACATCACTTCTGGCCGTTAACGCCCCGTAAACAAACCGACTCATCTCGCTGAAACCGACTCAGTCCACCTCTCCTTGTCACAATTTTGCTACAAATCAGGCGGGCATGCGGACCCCATCGCCCCCGATCGAAAACAGCGCGATTTCAGCGATTTTGTCTCTTGTGCATTTTCGCGGCCAAAGTTATTGAGCACCCGTTGGCCGCGTGGTGGAATGGTAGACACGACGGATTCAAAATCCGTTGCCTCACGGCGTGCCGGTTCAAGTCCGGCCGCGGCTACCAACAAAAAAGGCGACCCAGCCGGACGGCGGGTCGCCTTTTTCGTGTCGCAACGCCCTTAAAGCTGTGACGCAGAGAAGGTATCACAGCGCGATAAATCTCCGCTTGTGTAGCCGCGTTCAAACCAGCGTTGCCGTTGCTCGGACGTACCATGGGTAAAGGTGTGGGGCTGCACCCTTTGGCCCGCATTGCGCTGTAACGTATCATCGCCGATTTGCTTGGCGGCATTCATCGCCTCGGCAATGTCGCCGCGCTCAAGGCTGCCAAATTTCGATTGCACCGATTTCGCCCATATCCCTGAAAAACAATCAGCTTGCAGTTCGATCCGCACGGAAATCGCGTTCGATTGGGTCTGGTCGACCTGACTGCGGATGCGGTTGGCCTGCCCCAAAATCCCTAGCTCGTTTTGCACATGATGCGCGATCTCATGCGCCACGACATAGGCTGCCGCAAAGTCGCCGCCAGCCCCCATCCGCCGCTCCAATGTGGTAAAGAAGTCCGTATCCAGAAACGCCTTTTTCTCAGGCGGACAGTAAAACGGACCCGTTGCCGCGGAGGCCCCGCCACAGGCGGATTGCGTGCTGCCTTTGAACAATACCAAGGTCGGCGGCGCATAGGCCTTGCCGATCTGGCTGCGGAAAATATCGGTCCAGACCTCTTCGGTATCGGCCAGTGTTACAGAGACGAATTCGCCCGACTGCACATCCTGAGGGGTCATTTCCGGCGATTGTGTTGCGGAAAAACCGCCGCGGCCATCCCCGATAAAACCGCTGACATCGACCCCGAAATACCAGCCCGCCAAGAGCAGCACGATGGCACCCAGCCCACTCACGCCACCTGCGCGTCCTGTGCCCCCGCTTTTGCGCCGGTCTTCTATATTGCGGCTGCCGCGCCTGCCTTGCCACTTCATCTCATGTCCTTTCGCATTTCCAGCTATACTATGATCTGTCGCCAAAGGCGCAAGCTTGACGCCGAGGCCGCGTCATGGCCTAAGGCAATCCAATGTCGGTGAGACGGGGAAAAATCATGCTGCGCGGCCTCTATAATTGGACGATGTCACTGGCAAGTTCGCCTTATGCGCTTTGGGCGCTGGCCGCTGTGGCCTTCATCGAATCCTCGTTCTT
The DNA here is from genome assembly GCA_965658825.1 of Yoonia sp. Classification (GTDB taxonomy): domain Bacteria; phylum Pseudomonadota; class Alphaproteobacteria; order Rhodobacterales; family Rhodobacteraceae; genus Yoonia. The sequence goes on along the minus strand of CBFHTU010000028.1, from coordinate 9,596 downwards.
TCCGATCCCGCCCGACGTGCTCATGATCCCGATGATTATCGCCGCACCCCGTCGCGCTTTCCTGATTGCGGGCGTGGCAACGGTGGCCTCTGTGGCAGGTGGTTTGTTTGGCTATTATATCGGCGCGGTTTTGTTCGATAGCGTCGCCCAGCCGATCCTTGATTTTTATGGTAAAGAGCAGTATTTTGCAGAGTTCGCCGCGAAATATAACGCATATGGCGCGTGGGCGGTTTTGATTGCGGGGGTCACGCCCTTCCCGTTCAAAGTCATCACGATCGCGTCAGGTGCAACGGGCCTGTCTCTACCTGTCTTCTTTTTCGCATCAGTCGTCGCGCGCGCGCTGAGGTTCTTCCTTGTGGCGGGCCTGTTGTGGAAATTCGGTGAACCGATACGTGATTTTATCGAACGTCGCCTTGGATTGGTGTTCATTGTCTTTTGTGTGCTGCTTATTGGCGGCTTTATGGTGATAGGTGCCTTATGACACGTGAAAATCTGATCCGTCTCGCGGCCTTCGGCTCTTTTGCTTTGCTTGCAGGGGCCTATATGTTCCAAGCCTTAGGCTATCCGCCCTGCCAGATGTGCTATTGGCAGCGCTGGCCACATTTCGCGGCGGTCGGCGTCGGCGTCCTCGCCACTCTGATCCCGGCCCGCGTCTGGCCCTACCTCGGCGCGCTGGCGGCTGCGACGACGTCGGGCATTGGCGTCTATCACACAGGGGTCGAGCGCGACTGGTGGGAAGGACCGACGAGCTGCACTGGTGGCGGGCTGGACCTGACGGGTGATCTGCTGTCGACATCGGGGGATCGTCTGATCATGTGTGATCAGGTGTCTTGGGAGCTGTTCACGCTGTCAATGGCGTCTTGGAACGCACTCTTCTCTGCGGGTCTTGTCCTGATCTGGCTAGCGGCGGCTCGTCAGAAGTAAGCTCGTCTCCGACCGCGTCACACCCTCGAAAGTGCGGATCGCGGTCAGGGCTGCGTCGAAGGCCTCTAGATCCGCAGTGCCAATTTCCACGATCAAATCCCATGTCCCGTTGGTCGTGTGCACAGCCGTCACCGCCTGCATCGCTTGCAAGCGCTTGACGATCCGCGCCGTGCCGCTGCCCGCGATCTCCAGCATCATCAAACCGCGCACAGGATGAGGCGCGACATCGGCACGGGTGAGCACCGTAAATCCTGCGATTTCACCGGTTTGCTGCAGGCGGTCCATATGGGCGCGCACCGTGGCGCGCGTCACCTTCAGATCCGCAGCAAGCTCGGACAATGAGGCGCGTCCGTCACGGCGCAACAGTGCGATCAGTTGACTGTCCAAATTGATCATATCATTCGCCCATAATGACTAAATACATATCATATTGCACAAAATGTCTGATGCATCCATCACCATTCTGCGCAATGATGCCTTATGACACAAACTCATTGCATCTTGATTGGGGCCCCTGTTGACTGCGGTAAACGCAGAGCAGGCTGCCTCATGGGGCCAGACGCCTACCGCGTAGCCGGTATTGCCGAAGCCATCACCGCCCTTGGGCATACCGTGGCTGATATGGGCAACCTTGCCCCCGAACATGTTGCGCCCACCACGCCGAAAAATCCTGTCGTGCATCAGCTTGAACAGAATATCGGCTGGACCAAAACGCTTTGTGCAGCGGCCAAAACCCATGCGCCTGACGGCATGCCGATCTTCCTTGGCGGCGATCATGCGCTGGCCCTTGGCACGGTCTCTGGCATGGCTGCTTATGCGCAATCCATCGGGAAGCCGTTCTTTGTGCTCTGGCTCGACGCCCATAGCGACATTCACACGCCCGACACCACCGACAGCGGTAACCTCCATGGCACGCCTGTGGGTTACATCACCGGACGCAAGGGGTTTGAGCAATTTCCAGCCCTCGAAGCCGTCGTGGACTCGGAGAATATCGCCATGATTGGCCTGCGGTCCGTTGACCGTGCCGAACTTGCGACGCTCCAGGAGATGAATGTGCAACTGGCCGACATGCGCCATATCGACGAAAACGGCATCCGCGCGCCCTTGCAGGCGTTTCTTGACCGTGTCGAGGCCGCAAACGGTATCTTGCACGTGTCACTTGACGTGGATTTCCTCGACCCCTCAATTGCCCCTGCCGTCGGCACAACCGTGCCTGGTGGCACAACAGAGCGCGAGGCCCATCTGGTCATGGAGATGCTTTCCGACAGTGGCGTTGTCTGCTCGCTCGACCTCGTCGAACTGAACCCTTTCCTCGATGATCGGGGCAAAACCGCCTCGCTTATGGTTGATCTCACGGCCTCTCTTCTTGGTCGCCGCGTCTTTGACCGCCCCACACGGAGCCACGCATGATACTCACCCCATCCAAACTGGCTATGGTGCCATTTGTCTCTGTCGAGAACATGATGAAGCTCGTGCATCACATTGGAATTGAAAAGTTTTTGCGTGATCTGGCTGATGAGATCGAGGCCGATTTCAAGCGCTGGGAGCTTTTCGACAAGACCCCGCGTATCGGGTCGCATTCGGCGGTCGGTGTGATCGAACTGATGCCAACTTCAGACGGTGAGCTTTACGGCTTTAAATACGTGAACGGTCACCCCAAGAACATGAAGGAAGGTCTGCAAACCGTCACGGCCTTCGGTCTTTTGGCTGACGTCTACTCTGGCTATCCTGTCCTTTTGTCCGAAATGACCGTGCTCACGGCCCTGCGCACTGCCGCCATGTCCGCCGTCGCGACAAAACATCTGGCTGCGAGAGGCAGCGACACAATGGCGATGATCGGGAACGGCGCACAGTCCGAATTCCAGTGTCTGGCGCAAAAGGCCGTGAACGGGATCACCAACATCCGGCTCTACGACATCGACATGGCAGCGACCGAAAAATGCGCGAAAAACCTCGCGGGTTTGGGCCTGAATGTTGTGAAGTGCAAAACCCCTGAGGAAGCCATTGAAGGTGCACAGGTCATCACGACTGCAACCGCCGACAAAGACATGCAAACCATTCTGACCGACAATATGGTCGGTGCTGGCGTGCACATCAACGCCATCGGCGGCGACTGCCCCGGAAAAACGGAACTCCACCGCGATATCGTCTCCCGTTCGACCGTTTTTGTAGAATACCCGCCACAAACCCGTATCGAGGGCGAGATCCAGCAGATGGACCCCGATCATCCGGTGGTCGAACTATGGGAGGTCATGACAGGTGCCGCAAATGGCCGTACGTCTGATGCGGAAATCACCCTGTTTGACGGTGTTGGCTTCGCCATCGAAGATTTCTCGGCGCTACGCTATGTCTTGAATAGGATCAAAGGTACGGCCTTTTATGAGGACCTTGATTTCGTCGCGGACCCCGATGATCCCCGAGATCTGTTTGGCATGTTGCAGCGCGCAAAGGACTAAAGTGGTCCTTTGGCGTTGAAGCCACCCCTTGTGTCTGCTAGGTTCGACCCTACGAAATATGGGCAATGACGTAGGGCGGAAAACAGCGTGAGCGACACACCGGAAACACCTGAAAATACTGATGAAAATCCCAAATATGTATCACCATATACGGGGCCATCGGTCACAATCGAGCATGAGCTGAAAACCAGCTATCTTGATTACGCGATGTCTGTGATCGTTTCACGCGCGATTCCTGACCTGCGCGACGGTCTGAAACCGGTTCACCGTCGGATTATTTATTCGATGTACGAGAAAGGGATCACCGCCGACAAGTCCTACCGCAAGTCCGCGAAATCCGTGGGCGATGTGATGGGCTCCTACCACCCGCACGGCGACAGCGCGATCTACGAGGCACTTGTGCGCATGGCGCAGGGTTTCTCGATGTCGCTGCCTTTGATCGACGGTCAGGGGAACTTTGGCTCGATGGACGGCGACGGTGCGGCGGCGATGCGCTACACGGAATCGCGGCTTGCGAAATCGGCGGGCGCTTTGACCGAAGACCTCCTGAAAGACACTGTCGACTTCCAAGACAACTATGACGGCAAAGAGCGTGAACCCACCGTTCTGCCCGCCCGCTACCCCAACATGCTGGTCAACGGCGCGGGCGGCATTGCCGTCGGCATGGCGACCAATATCCCGCCTCATAACCTTGGCGAGGTTATCGACGCCACGCTTGCCCTGATCGACAGCCCTGACATGACGTCAGAGGAGCTGATTGAATTTATTCCGGCTCCCGATTTTCCGACGGGCGGCATCATCCTTGGCCGCTCTGGTGCGCGCAAAGCCTATCTTGAAGGGCGCGGTTCCGTCATTGTCCGGGCTAAAACCCGCATCGAGGAAATTCGCAAGGACCGTTGGGCCATTATCATCGACGAAATTCCCTATCAGGTGAATAAATCGGTCATGATCGACAAAATCGCCGAGGCTGCCCGCGACAAAAAGATCGAGGGTATCGCCCACGTGCAAGACGAATCCGACCGTAACGGCGTGCGGGTTGTCATCGAGCTCAAGCGTGATGCCACAGCCGAGGTTGTGCTGAACCAACTGTTCCGCTTCACCTCGATGCAGACCTATTTCGGTTGCAACATGCTGGCGCTGAACGGTGGCCGGCCCGAGCAACTGACGCTGCGCGATTTCCTGCATTATTTCGTCAACTTCCGTGAAGAGGTCGTGGCGCGCCGCACCGCGTTTGAACTCCGCAAGGCGCGGGAACGCTCACATATCCTGTGCGGTCTGGCCGTTGCGGTCACCAACATCGACGAAATCGTGGCCACTATCCGGTCTTCTGCCGATGCCGCCGAAGCGCGCCATCAATTGATGACCCGTAAATGGCCTGCCCGTGATATCCTTGAATATATCGCGCTTATCGATGATCCGACCCATACGGCCAACGACGACGGCACTTATAACCTGTCCGAAACACAGGCCCGTGCGATCCTAGAGCTCCGCCTTCAGCGCCTGACACAGATCGGCGTCAAAGAAGTAACTGGCGAGCTGCAAGAACTTGCTGGCAAAATCCGCGAATATCTGGAGATCTTGGGCTCTCGCGAACGGATCATGCAAATCATTCGCGACGAGCTGCACCTCGTGCGCGAACAATTTGCCGTGCCGCGTCGCACCCAGATCGTCGATTGGTCGGGCGATATGGACGACGAAGACCTGATCGAGAAAGAGGAAATGGTCGTGACCGTCACCTCTGGCGGTTATATCAAACGCACCGCACTCGCCGACTTCCGCGCGCAACGCCGCGGCGGCAAAGGCCTGTCGTCCATGGCCACCAAAGAAGAGGACGTCGTTACAACGCTCTTCGTGGCCAACACCCACACGCAACTGTTGTTCTTCACAACGGACGGCATGGTCTACAAGCTGAAAACCTGGCGCCTGCCGCTTGGTTCGCGCACTGCAAAGGGCAAGGCAATCGTCAACATCCTGCCGATCCCGACGGGTGTTTCCATCGCCGCCATCATGCCAGTGGACCGTGACGAGAAAGAATGGGACGACCTGCAAGTTGTCTTTGCGACCTCAGCAGGCACCGTGCGCCGCAACAAACTATCCGATTTCACCAATGTGATGCGTAATGGTAAAATCGCGATGAAGTTTGAAGGCGAAACTGCCGATTACACGCTGATCAACGCCCGCATCGCATCGAACGACGACGATGTGATGCTGGTGACGAACTCCGGCCGTGCGATCCGCTTCCCTGCGACTGACGTGCGGATTTTCAATAGCCGCAACTCTGTTGGTGTGCGCGGGATCAGACTGCAGGGCGACGATAAGGTCGTGTCCATGTCGATCATCCGCCACTTTGACGCGGAGTCCTCCGAGCGCCAAGCCTATCTCAAAATGCGTCGCGCGATGGCGGGCCTGACTGATGAGGCCGAGAACGAAGACGACGACACTGTTGCCGGCGAAATCAGACCGGAGCGTTACGCCGAAATGTCGGCTGCCGAAAACCTGATCCTGACGATCACGGAAAAGGGCTCTGGCAAGCTGTCCTCCTCGCATGATTACCCTGTGCGTGGTCGTGGCGGCATGGGTGTGAGCGCCATGGACAAGGCGATGCGCGGCGGCCAATTGGTCACCTCCTTCCCTGTCGAAATGTCCGACCAGATCATGCTCGTGACCTCCACAGGCCAGTCGATCCGTGTGCCGGTGGAGGGGATTTCGTTCCGCTCGCGCAGTGCTGGCGGCGTGAAGGTCTTTGACACCGCCAAGAAAGAGGTCGTCGTCTCTGTCGCTTGGATTGCAGATCAGGGCGAAGAAGACGGCGTCGAGGATGCGGAGATTGTGCCAGAGGCGTGATTTTTCGCCGCAGCGGGTATGACAACAAATCCGGCGGGGCTATAACGGCCCCGCCTTTCCCATTTGGAACGAGAAAATGACCGAAGTTTTGAACATTATTGGTGGCGGCATGGCCGGCTCCGAGGCTGCGTGGCAGGCCGCAAATGCGGGCGTGAAAGTGGTAATCCACGAGATGCGCCCCAAGGTTGAAACCTTCGCCCATCGCACCGGGCTTTTGGGGGAAATGGTGTGCTCCAATTCCTTCCGCTCGGATGACGACGAACAAAACGCGGTCGGGCTGCTGCACTGGGAAATGCGCGCAGCAGACGGGTTGATAATGGCGACGGCCCATAAGCACCGTTTGCCCGCAGGCGGTGCCTTGGCCGTGGATCGCGATCCCTTTGCCGAGAGCGTCACCTCTGCATTAACGTCGCATCCTAACATATCGGTTTCATACGAAGAAATCACTTCGTTGCCCACCGACGGAAACTGGATAATCGCCACGGGCCCGCTGACTTCTGGTGCCTTGGCCGAGGCGATTGCTGCCGAAACGGGTGCCGAGGCACTGGCCTTTTTCGACGCGATTGCTCCCATCGTTTACCACGATAGCATCAACATGGATATCGCATGGATGCAGTCGCGCTATGACAAAGGCGAGACGCTGGAAGAGCAAACCGCCTATCTCAATTGCCCGATGAGTAAAGAGCAATATGAAGGCTTTATCGACGCGCTTTTGGCTGCTGAAAAGACCGAATTCAAAGAGGGCGAAACCGCGGGCTATTTCGACGGTTGCCTGCCAATCGAAGTCATGGCAGAACGCGGCCGCGAGACCCTGCGCTTTGGCCCGATGAAACCTGTTGGCCTCACCAATGCAAACGATCCTGAAAACAAGCCCTACGCCGTCGTGCAGCTGCGCCGCGACAATGCACTTGGCACGCTTTACAACATCGTCGGGTTCCAGACCAAGATGAAGTATGGCGCGCAAAGGGCTGTTTTCCATACAATTCCTGCTCTTGAGAATGCAGAGTTTGCCCGTCTCGGCGGGATCCATCGCAACAGCTTTATCAACTCACCGACACTGCTGGACAATCAAATGCGGCTGAAATCGCAGCCGCATATCCGCTTTGCAGGGCAGATTACCGGCGTTGAAGGTTATGTCGAAAGTGCCGCTATGGGCTTGCTGGCTGGCCGTATGGCCGTTGCGGAAATGACCGGTAAAACCGTGCCGGAGGTGCCCGATACCACGGCCAAGGGCGCGCTGGTGTCCCATATCACGGGGGGTGCGGACGCCAAGACATTCCAGCCGATGAACGTCAATTTCGGTCTGTTCCCGCCGCTGGAAGGGATGAAAGCGGGCCGCCGCGGACGCAAAGACCGGTACAAAGGGTATACCGACCGCGCGAAAATCGACTGGCAGGCGTGGCTTGACCAACTGGCATGATCACCCGCTTCGCCCCATCGCCTACAGGCCCGCTGCACTTGGGCCACGCCTATTCGGCGATGCTGGCCCATGACATGGCAATGGCGGAGGGCGGCGACTTTCTTTTGCGTATTGAGGACATCGACCGGACGCGCGCGCGCGCCGAATGGGAAGCGCGCATCTACGAGGATTTAGAATGGCTTGGCCTGTGGTGGCCGAAACCCGTGATGCGCCAGTCAGAGCGCCTCGACGCCTACCATGAGCGCCTGCAAAACCTTTGGAAACGCCAGTATCTGTTCCGCTGCACTTGTAGCCGCCGCGACGTCCAAGAGGCCGCGAGCGCCCCGCAAGAAGGCGGAGCCCCCCTTATCGGCCCAGACGGCATTATCTATCCGGGCACCTGCCGCGAGAACCGCTCGTTTGCGATTGGACCCACGCTCCCGACAGATGCGGCGTTGCGGCTCTGGATGGAACGCGCGGCCACGATGGCGGGTGAAATCCACGAGAACGGTAAGGTGATCTCTTTTACCGAAACGGGGCTTGGCCCAAACGGCGAGACGGGATTGATTGAATTCACCGCCGAAGAGGTGATCGCGACCATCGGTGACGTGGTGCTGGCGCGACGCGATATGGGGACGTCCTATCACCTCTCCGTGGTTCTCGACGATGCCGCGCAGGGCATAACCCATGTCGTGCGCGGCGCAGATCTATTCGAGGCAACGAAGATCCATGTGATCTTGCAGCGACTGTTCCGGCTACCCACGCCGGTCTATCATCACCACCGCCTGATCCGCGACGAACACGGTAAGCGGCTGGCAAAACGTGACGATGCGCGCGCTTTGTCAAAATACCGCGCCGAGGGCGCAACACCCAATGATATCAGGTGCTTAGTTGGCCTTCCTGCGGCATAGGCTGCATGGTTTCGACCTCTTGGCCGTTGTGCACAGAGGTATAGAAACACGTACGGCGCCCCGTGTGACAGGCAGCCCCCGTCTGGTTCACCTTGACCAGCAGACAGTCGCGGTCACAGTCGATGCTGAAATCGACGAGCTGTTGGGTATGGCCACTTGTCGCCCCTTTGACCCAAAACGCCTGACGGGAGCGCGACCAATAGGTCACCTCACCAGACGCAAGTGTCCGCGCGACGCTCTCGGCATTCATCCACGCCATCATGAGAACTTCGCCCGATGTCGCATCCTGCGCAATTGCAGGGATCAGGCCTGCCTCATTGAATTTTAGGGTTGAGGGATCAAACGTCATGGGGAAAGCCTTTGCAACTGCCGCGTTGCGCACTATCTAAGGCTTTGACTATGAAAGGGCAAACGCTGTGACCGCAGAACTCGACATGATGAAGCTTTACTCGGCCCGCATTCTGGCTCTTGCCGCCGAAATGCCGCGCACAGAGCGTTTGGCGGAACCAACGGCGACGGCAAACCGACGCGCGCCGCTGTGCGGATCGACGGTCACGGTTGATCTCGTGTTGCAAGGCGGCGTGATCATGGATTACGGGCAAGATGTGAAAGCCTGCGCCTTGGGGCAAGCGGCGGCTTCTGTTGTGGGCAGTGCGATTGTCGGGCTGACGCCTGCGCAAGTGGCGCTTGGTCGTGCACAAATGCTGGCGATGTTGCAGCAAAACGGCCCCGTGCCAGACGCACCTTTTGACGGGATGGAGGTTCTGACACCTGCGAAGGATTACAAAAACCGTCACGCCTCGATCATGTTGGCCTTTGACGCCACGCTTGACGCATTGGCCGCGGCCACATAAAAAAACCGCCGCGCATCCGTGAGAGGATGGCGGCGGGTAAGGGGCGCGAAAGCAGCACCTGATCCGGATTTTCCAAGGGGAGAGGCAAAACCCCCGCTTCGGAATGGGACAGGCAGGTCATCAAGTTGCAAGGTGGGACAAGGCAAATTGATGGATCAGGCGCTGCAAACGCTGGGCAGGTCAGACCATCCCGGGCAAGGATAGGCCG
>CBFHTU010000027.1:0-41206 GCA_965658825.1 Yoonia sp. | reverse complement strand
GCTGCATGGGTGCAATTGTCGGCGAGGGTCAGCGCGCCTGTGGGTTGATAAACAATTTGACAGCGCGTTTGTAAAACGCGGAGCAATAATGGGCCACAGAAGCGGCTGCATAGGGCGGTTGTAGCGGAGTAAAATTCCGCCAGTTTGTGTCCTTCGTTTATTCGGAGGGCGGGAGATGTATTCTGTGGATATTTATAATCGCGTGCGCCGCGCGTGTTTGAAGGATGGGATGTCGTCGCGCGAAGCCGCGCGGTATTTCAACAAGGACCGCAAGACGATAGCGAAGATGTTGCGTCATGAACTGCCACCAGGTTACCGGCGTTCACAAGCACCACACCGTCCAACGCTTGACGGTTATGTTGGTCTCATTGACGAGATACTGTGCACAGACAAAGCCCTGATCAAAAAGCAACGTCACACAGCGAAGCGCATCTTTGAACGGCTGCGCGACGAACATGACTATGCGGGCAGCCTCACGACGGTGACGTATTACGTGCGTGAGCAAAAGCGACGCACCAAAGAAGTGTTCGTGCCGTTGTCGCACCGTCCAGGCCATGCGCAGGTCGACTTTGGAGAGACCCTTGGTGTGATCGGTGGCGTGGAATGTAAAATCCATTTCTTTGTGATGAGCCTACCGCATTCTGATGCTGTATTTGTGAAGGGGTATCCCGCTGAGACGACCGAGGCGTTTTGTGATGGCCATGTATCTGCCTTTGCCTTCTTTTGCGGCATTCCCCAATCCATTCTTTACGACAATACCAAGATCGCCGTGGCTCGGATACTCGGGGATAAGACGCGCGTCCGGACCCGTCGGTTTACGGAATTGCAATCGCATTACTTGTTTGATGACAGGTTTGGCAGGCCTGCACGCGGGAATGACAAAGGCAACGTTGAAGGGATGGTTGGCTACACACGCCGCAACTTCATGGTGCCTGCACCGCGTTATGACAGCTTTGATGATTTGAATGTCCACCTGGAGCAGAAGTGTTTGGAGCGCCAAAGCGATACGTTGCGCGGTCACGACATGACTATCGGTCAGCGTTTGATGTCCGACTTAGATGCGCTGATGGGGTTGCCCCCCTCTCGGCAGATTGCTTTGCAATCGCCTGCCGGGCAACGGTCGCGGAATATGAAGCCTGTGACCATGTCAGCACGCGGGCCACGTCGATCTCAATGGTGCGGTATCGCAGCAATGATTACTCAGTGCCAGTGGCCTATGCCCACCACGATGTTCATGTGCGCGGCTTTGTGCATGAGGTTATCATCGGTTGTGGCAATGAGGTGATTGCGCGCCACAAACGATCCTACCTATCGGCGGATTTGATCTATGATCCGATCCACTTCTTGCCTTTGATTGAGCAAAAGGTGGGGGCTTTGGATCAGGCAGCACCTTTGCAGGGTTGGGATTTACCTGATGTCTTCGCCACCCTGCACCGATTGCTCGAAGCGCGCATGGGTAAGCCTGGCAAGCGGGAATATGTGCAGGTTCTGCGCCTTTTGGAGACCTTTGAAATGGATATTTTGCAGGGCGCAATCAGCCAAGCAATTGATATGGGGGCAATTGGTTATGACGCCGTAAAACACCTTGTGCTGTGCAGGGTAGAGCAACGACCACCGCGACTGGATTTGGACTTCTATCCCTACCTGCCAAGGGCCAATGTCGGCATGACGGATCCGGCCAGTTACATGAGCCTGATGGGAGAGACTGCGGCATGACCGACGCTCCTCAAATCCTTCTACAACACCATCTCAAAAAGTTGCGTTTACCGACGTTCCAAGGAGAATACGCCAAGCAGGCGCAGCTCAGCGCAGCCGAGAACAAAGATCATGTGCAATACCTCGCGCGCTTATGTGAGATGGAGCTGATTGAACGTGAACGGCGTATGATTGAGCGACGCATCAAGGCGGCGAAGTTCCCCAGCACCAAAAGTCTGGACAGCTTCGACTTCAAGATCATGCCCAGCCTGAACAAGCCACTGACCATGGAGTTGGCGCGTTGTGATTACGTGGATCGCCACCAGAACATCATCGCTTTGGGACCGTCGGGCACGGGCAAGACACACATCGCCTTGGGGCTTGGGCTGGCTGCGTGCCAACGAGGGCTGAAGGTGCGCTTCACCACGGCTGCCGCATTGGTGCATGACCTGATTGAGGCGCAAGACGAGCGAAGGCTGCAGCGCATGCAAAAGCAACTGACCAGCCAGAACCTGTTGATTATCGACGAGTTGGGCTTCGTGCCCCTCAGCAAGTCAGGCGCGGAGTTACTCTTCGAGGTCATATCTCAATGCTATGAGCGCGGATCCATTATCATCACATCAAATCTGCCCTTCGATGAATGGACCGAAGTCTTTGGGTCGGAAAGGCTTACCGGCGCGTTGCTGGACCGACTAACCCATCACGTCCACATTCTTGAGATGAACGGCGAGAGCTATCGGCTCAAACACAGCCGCAACGCACGACAATAATCCAAAGAAATCAGATCAGAACAATGTTGGCCAACTGGCCAACATGCGCATTGGCACGCGTTAGCTAGATGACAAGCACTCGCGCCAATGCGCAAAAACACCTCAACCAAAGTGGCCCCTTTTTACGCCGCGACTTGGTCCCTTTTTACTCTGCGATTGACAGAAGAGGTTAGAGGAAATGGTTGAGTGGATGACGCTGCGAAAACCAGCAGATTGCCTTTTACCTTTCCTTAAAGCCTCAAACATCCAACTCCTCAACGAACTGCGCGTTCTCCTGAATATACTGATAGCGCAACTCAGGCTTCTTCCCCATCAGGCGCTCCACCAGATCGGCTGTATCCCCGGGTTCCTCGTCGGAGATTGTCACGCGGATCAGTTTGCGGGTTGTCGGGTCCATTGTCGTTTCTTTGAGGTCTTTGGCGTCCATCTCGCCCAAGCCCTTAAACCGCTGCACGTCGATCTTACCCTTACCGCCAAGGCCCTTTTCCATCGCTGCGTCTTTGGCCGCATCATCGGTCACATAGAGCCTGTGCGCCCCTTGGGTCAGCCGGTAGAGCGGCGGGCAGGCCAGATAGAGGTGCCCGTTGTCAATCAGCGGGCGCATCTGGGTGAAAAAGAACGTCATGAGCAGCGACGCGATATGCGCCCCGTCCACATCCGCGTCGGTCATGATGATGATCTTCTCGTAGCGCAGGTCGTCGACGTTAAATTTCGTCCCCATCCCGACACCCAAGGCCTCGCACAGGTCATTGATCTCGGCATTGGTGCTGATCTTGTTAGAGGCCGCGCCCAGCACGTTCAAAATCTTGCCCTTGAGCGGCAAGAGCGCTTGGTTCACGCGGTTGCGCGCGCCCTTGCCAGAGCCGCCAGCGCTGTCGCCCTCGACGATGAACAGTTCGGTCCCTGCGCGGTCTTTGGAGGAGCAGTCGGTCAGTTTGCCGGGCAAGCGCAGTTTCTTTGTCGCCGTTTTGCGGGCGGTCTCTTTTTCTTGCTTGCGGCGCATCCGTTCCTCGGCGCGCAGCACCAGAAAATCAAGGATCGCGCCTGCGGCTTTTGTGTCCGCCGCCAGCCAGTTGTCAAAGTGGTCGCGCACCGCGAGTTCAACCATGCGCTGGGCGTCTGTTGTGGCCAAACGGTCTTTGGTCTGGCCAACGAATTCGGGTTCGCGGATAAAGCAGGAGACCAGCGCGCAGCCGCCCGTCGTCAGATCCTCGCGGGTGATTTGCGCGGCTTTCTTGTTGTTCACCCGCTCGCCGTAGGCCTTGATCCCCTTGAGGATCGCGGACCAGAACCCCGCCTCATGCGTCCCGCCCTCGGGAGTGGGCACCGTGTTACAATAGGATTGCATGAAGCCGTCGCGCGCAGGGGTCCAGTTGATCGCCCATTCGACCTTGCCCGGCACCTGAAATTTATCTTGGAACGACACAGTGCCCGCAAAGGGCTTGTCCGCATAGACCGTCGATTTGCCCAACCGCTCGCCCAGATAATCCGACAGGCCGCCGGGGAATTTGAAGGTGGCCGCAAGCGGTGTCGTTTCGTCGTTGATCTCGGTTTTCCAGCGTATTTCGACGCCCGAGAACAAATAGGCCTTTGACCGCGCCATGCGGAACAAGGTCGCGGGCTTTAGCGTCAGCTTGCCGAAAATCTCAGGGTCGGGGTGGAAGCTCACGGAGGTGCCGCGCCGATTGGGGGCCGCCCCGATCTTGGCCAAGGGGGCCTGCGGCACGCCCTTGGAGAATTCCATCATGAAGAGTTCTTTATTCTGCGCGACCTCGACCCGCAGGTAATCCGAGAGCGCGTTCACAACCGAAGAGCCGACCCCGTGCAAGCCGCCCGATGTCTGATAGCTGTCGCCCGAAAACTTGCCGCCCGCGTTGAGCGTGCAAAAGACGATCTCAAGCGCCGATTTGGTCGGCTGCTTCGGGTGCGGCCCTGTCGGGATGCCCCGCCCGTTGTCGCGCACCGTGACATGGCCGTTTGCGTGCAATTCGACCTCAATCCATGTGGCGTGCCCTGCCACTGCCTCGTCCATCGAGTTGTCGATGATCTCGGCCACCATATGGTGCAGCGCCCGTTCATCCTTGCCCCCGATATACATCCCGGGCCGCAGGCGGACGTGCTCCATATCCTCCAACACCTCAATCGAGGCGGCGTTATAGTCATCGGCGCTTTTGGTGGACAAAAGATCGTTTGTCATATGGTGCTGCTCATTTCTTGATATTTCCCATACTATGGCAGGGCGAACGGGCTAGTAAAAGGGGGCACGTCCGCAATTGCATGCAGGGCGCGCAGAAGCGGTTGCGTTTCGGGCTTGTTCAGGGTTTCTAAAGGCAAAGGGAGATGGTCATGAAAATTGCAATTCTTGATGATTACGCCGGTGCCGCTTTGCGTCTGGCCGATTGGTCGGCCTGTGAGGATGTGACGGTTTTCGCCGATACGATCACCGATCAAGCGGCCTTGGTTGACCGGCTGAAACCCTTTGAGGTCATCTGCCTGATGCGCGAGCGCACGCCGATGCCAGCCGCATTGATCCGGGCTTTACCCAACCTCAAGCTTTTGGTCACATCAGGGCCAAAGAACGCGGCGATCGATCTTGAGGCGGCAAGGGCTGCTGGCATTACCGTCAGCGGCACGGCCAGCCGCAAGACGACAACCTCCGAACTGGCAACCCTGATGATGTTGGCGCTTAACCGCCGCCTGATGCCAGAGGTCGCGAGCCTGCATGGCGCGGCAGGCTGGCAGACGGGGCTGGGGCGCGACCTTGCGGGGTTGACTTTGGGCGTGATTGGCTTGGGCAATATCGGCGCGCAAATGGCAGTTTTGGGCCGTGCCTTTGGCATGTCGGTCTGCGCATGGTCGCAGAACCTGACCCAAGAGCGGGCCGATGAGGTGGGCGTGACCCGCATGGACTGCCTTGCCGATCTGATGGCCGCCGCTGATGTGGCCACGGTCCATCTGGTCCTCTCCGCGCGCAGCACCGGATTGCTGGATGCAAAAGCCTTTGCCGCCGCGAAAGCGGGGCAGGTGTTCGTGAATACCTCACGCGGGCCGATCGTGGATACGACCGCGCTTTTGGCGGGACTGCGGGCAGGCAAGCCTGCGATGGCGGGGCTTGATGTGTTTGGCATTGAACCTTTGCCACGAGAAGATCCCCTGCGGGCTATGGATCTGATTGACGCGGGGAACCTCCTACTCACCCCGCACCTTGGATATACGACCGAGGCGACATTCACGGTCTTTTACCGCGAAACCGTGGCTGCCATCGCGGCTTGGACCGCAGGCAATCCCATCAACGTTCTGGCATAGGAGACACTCATGCGCGTATTTTTCACAGGCGGCAGCGGCAAGGCTGGCAAACATGCAATCGCCTATCTGCGGGCGCAGGGGCATCACGTCATCAACGCCGACCAGACCCTGTCGGGGGATGGCACCAACGAGTTGCTCGTCGATCTGATGGACTTTGGTCAGGTGATCGGGGCCATGTCGCAATTCGTGGATTTTGACGAATTGGACAAAGGCACGGGCGTTCCGAAATACGACGCGGTCGTGCATTTCGCCGCTGTGCCGCGCGTGATGATCGGCACTGATGGTGAATGCTTTAAGGCCAACACCCAGACCACCTATAACGTGATCGAGGCTGCGGTAAAGCTGGGCATTCCCAAGGTGATTTTTGCCTCCTCGGAGACGACTTATGCGGTCTGTTTTGCGGATGGCGAGATCAAACCCGCCTATGTGCCCATCGACGAAGAACATCCTACCGTGCCGCATGACAGCTACGCGATGTCAAAGGTCTGCAACGAAATGACAGCCAAATCATTTCAGGCGCGCACCGGCATCGACATCTACGGGTTGCGGATCAACAACGTGATCGAACCCCATGAATACGCGCAGAATTTTCCGGCCTTTGAGACCAACGCCGCTCTGCGACGTCGCAACATCTTCGCCTATATCGACGCGCGGGATTTGGGGCATATGGTCGATTGCTGCCTGAAAACTGACGGGCTTGGCTATCAGATTTTCAACGTGGCGAATGAAGACACCTCGGTTGGTGCGACCAGTGCCGAGGTCATGGCAGAGTTTTACCAAGGCGTGCACCAGACCCGCCAGATGGGAGAGTTCGAGACGTTTTACGACATCAGCAAAGCCAAGAAGATGGTCGGGTTTAAGCCCAAACACGGCTGGCGCGGCACGTTCTAACGGGATGGGTCAAAACCCATCCTACGGCGTTGTGGGGGGCGGCATAGGGTGGCGATTTGAAATGATGTTGCGAGTGGCGAAATGAGCCTCCTAGAAACGGTCATATTTTGCAGGCCAAACCACCGAGCCCCTCTGCTGAATCACTTGACTTTACAGATACATTTCATCAATCGCTGAAACCGGATAGACAATTACCATGAATGGGAAGAATTCCAGCATGTTAGGGTTTTATTTGCCCGTCTATGATGAAAATACAGCAAGGGCCGCCGTAAGAATGGGTGGGCTACCTGTGCTGATTTTGGAAGCAAATATTGCATTGCTTTCGTTTCTGGAGTTTTCCAAAAAACAATCTCTGGCGGGGTGGCGATTGTTGGACTACTTCTAGCGGTTTTATTGATCATTTTTGCTGTTCCCCAGGTCAAATAGATCCGCGTCTTTGCCTTATTTGGTGGCATTGGCTCACCATTTATTTACTTTCAATGCCATTCTCACACTTGTTGCCGGTTTAATTGTCAGTGGTGTTTTCGTTGGTGGAGTAGCTTTTGTGGTGGCAATGATCGTTCCGGTTTTTGCTACTCTTCCGGCTGTATCAGGTTTGATATGATGGCTGTGGCTACGGAAGAACAATACTCATATGTTGCTGTAGCTATCCATCAACTAACGCTCTTTTGGGGCACAAGTTCAATCCAACCCGATTTCCGCGGCCCCAAAACCCCCGTTCAAAATTCATAGTGTTGTTGAACGTTTTTGCGCGGCGATCCCCTTAGGCTTCGGCAATTTGCAGCAAGAGTGCGTTCAAGGGGGCAACTTGTTTGAACGCCACCTGCAACGCGGCACCAATATCTTGCGGCGTGCCAATGTCCTTGGTTGCGACACAACCCTTCATGCGCAACAAATCCGCCGCCGGATGGTCGGGGGCGAAGCCTGAGGGGACGCGTTTCAGGGCAGGCTCGCGCAAGCCATACCCGTGGGCCTGCACCCCCTCAATGATTCCAATCACCCGTTTGGTGTCGAGATCGACAAACTTGCGCCACGTCTCAAGCACCGGCTTTTCAAACGCCCAGCGGCCCGCGCCGACGGTCACACTGTCCAGATTGATCCCGAAGAAAAACACAGGCGCATCCGCGACCTCGACCTGCATCGTCCACATCATATGAAGATGCGTGCTATAGGGCGTCTTATCCTTCGAGAAGCGCACATCGCGGTGCGGGCGAAAGAGTTTCCCCTTCACTGGCTCGCCTGCGATTTCAGACAGCGGGGCCGTCATCTCTGCCAGCAGCGCCAGAGCGGCAGGTTTCAGCGCCTTATCATAGGTCCCCCGATGGGCTTCCCACCAGTCGCGCGTATTATTGGCGGCTAGGGCTTTATAAAACGTTTGGGCGGTGGCGATCATGGGCGGGGCTTCCTGAGGCTGGACGGGGGCAAATAACAGGCTTAAGCCTGTCAGTATGAACATTGAATTGCAAACATATGCGGCGCATCGAAGCGCTATTCTCAAGCTTGGCTTTCCGCTCATCGCCTCTAACATGGCGCAGTTTGCGATCCATATGACCGATACGATCATGCTGGGCTGGTATGACGTTACCGCGCTGGCGGCCGTAACGCTGGCCAGTTCGTTGTTCTTTGTGACCTTCATCGTGGGCGCAGGGTTTGCCTTTGCCGTCACCCCGATTGTTGCGGCCGCAGCCGAGGCGGGCGACGAGGTTCAGGTGCGCCGTGTCACCCGTATGGGGCTGTGGCTCTCGGTCATCTACGGGTTCATCTTTACCCTGCCGTTTTTATGGGCCGAGCCGATCCTGATCGCGATAGGACAGGACCCGGTGGTTGCGGCTTCCGCCCAAGACTATCTGACCATCATTGCTTGGCAGATGATCCCCGCGCTTTTGGTCATGACGCTCAAATCCTATCTTGCAGCACTTGAGCATACGGTCGTGATCCTGTGGGCCACGATTGGCACGGCTATCATGAATGCCCTGGTCAACTACGCGCTGATTTTTGGCAATTGGGGCGCACCTGAATTGGGTATCCAGGGCGCGGCGATTGCCTCGCTGCTTGTGATGCTCGGCAATGTGATTGTACTGGTCTGGTACGGGCTGTCCAAGCTGCCCCAATATAAGCTCATGCAGAACGTCTGGAAAAGTGATTGGGAAATTTTCTGGCGCGTGTTCCGCTTGGGCTGGCCGATCGGACTGACATCACTGGCAGAAGGCGGGCTGTTTACGGCATCTGCGGTGATGATGGGCTGGATCGGCGCGATCGAACTGGCCGCCCACGGTATTGCGATCCAGCTGGCGAGCCTGACCTTCATGATCCACATCGGATTCAGCCAAGCGGCGACGGTGCGGGCAGGGCGTGCACTGGGGCGGCATGACGAGCCAAACTTGCGGCGCGGGGCGATCATGGCGATTGGCTTGTCGGCGGTTGTGGCCTTTGTCACGGTCGCCTTGTTTCTGGCCATCCCCGAGACCCTGATTGCGGCCTTTATCGACCCCGGCGAGCCGGAAAAGGAGATGCTTTTGACCGTGGGGGTCGCGCTGCTTGCTATGGCGGCACTGTTTCAGGTGGTTGATGCCATGCAAGTCATGGCACTGGGCTTGCTGCGCGGCGTGCAAGATACCACCGTCCCGATGGTCATCGCAACGATCAGCTATTGGGTGATCGGGATGCCGACGTCCTACCTCTTGGCCTTCACGCTTGGGATCGGGCCTGTGGGGCTCTGGCTTGGGCTGGTGGTTGGCCTGAGCTTTGCCGCTGTCTTTATGATGTGGCGGTTCTGGGCCCGATCAGTGCGAATTAAGCCGCCGCAATCAACGTGCCAAGCCGCTTGATCCCCTCGGCAATTGTCGGCCCGTCCGCACGGCTAAAGCTCAGGCGCAGCGTGTTGGTCCCTGATCCATCCGCGTAGAACGCAGAACCGGGCACAAAGGCCACGCGCTCGGACTTCAAGCTTTGCGCCAGTAGATCGGCGCCATTCAGGCTCATAGGCAGCGTTACCCAGACAAACATCCCGCCCTCGGGTCTGGTCCACTGCACACCTTTTGGCATATGCGCCGCCAGCGCGTCGAGCATTGCATCCCTGCGGGCGCGGTAGACCTCGCGGATCGTGGCAACATGGGCGTCAAACATACCCTCGGCCACATGGCAGATCGCCATTTGGTTGATCGTCGAAGAGTGCAGGTCGGCGGCCTGTTTCATCAACACAAGACGCCCGATCACATCCTTTGACGCGCAAATCCAGCCCACGCGCAGGCCAGGGGACAGCGTCTTGGAAAAACTGCCGCAATAGATCGTGCGGCAGTCCTCAATGCAGCCCTTGCGCGCAATTTCGAGCGCCAGCATCGGCGGGATCGCCTCGCCGTCAAAGCGGAGCGATTGATAGGCGGCATCCTCGATCACGGCGCAATCCAGCTCGTCGGCCATCGCAAGGATATTCTCGCGCGCGGCAAGGCCCAAAGTCTCGCCTGTCGGGTTCGCAAAATCCACCGAGGCATAGGCGAATTTCACCCGCCCGCCCTTGGCCTCAGCCGCTTCTGCATAATCCGCAGCAGAGCGGTTACCATGGGCGACCAGCTTGTCATATTGCGGCTCATAGGCGTTGAACGCCCCCAAAGCGCCCAGATATGTAGGCCAGCCCACGAGCGCCGTGTCGTTCTTGGACAGCATCAGTTTGCCAAGGTAATCAAGCGCTTGCTGTGAGCCCGAGGTAATCAGGATATTGTCGATGTCACAAGGCACGCCGATCTTGGCCATCTGGCCTGCAATCCATGCACGCAAGGGCGCATAACCCTCGGAGACTGAGTATTGCAGCGCCTGTTCCTGTTTGCCCGCGCTCAACGCATCGGCAAAGGCCGCCTGAAAAGCAGCCGTCGGAAACAGGGCAGGATCGGGAATGCCGCCGGCAAAAGAGATGATATCGGGCTGGTCTAACAGCTTGAGCAATTCGCGGATTTCAGAGGCCTTCATCCGGCCCATCCGGTCAGCGAAAATTGTGGTCCAATCCATTGTGCCATCTCCCAAAGTTGGGGCGATTTACACATGGATCTGATGTTAGGTCAATATGCCTTACCTAACCTTCATTCGCTGCTTTTTCTGCCTGTGCCTTGATCATGCGCTCCGCCTTTTTGCGGACCAGAACAGAGCGCAAATCGTGCATCGCGAGCAAAAGCGCATCGGTCACATCATCCAATTGCGCATCAGATGCCTTGGACTGCACCCATTGGGTCGTGATGTTCATATAGTCCACAGCACGGTGAATGTCGTCGATATCGCGCTGGGCCAGTAGCATCACGCGTTTGTCGAGCCACGTTTGAATGGCGGCGATATCTGCGTCCGTCAGCTCGGCTTCGCCATGCGGCTTTACCTCGCCCTTGTTGACGTTGACGAAAGCGATCTGATCCAGCTCGATGCGGCGCTGACGGTTCTCGGTATCAACCCGAAACACCGCCGCACCATTCTCGCGAATGCGGAAATAATAGTCTGGTAGATCGCCTGCCATAACCCGTTACTTCAATCCCTCGCAAAACGCGATAATGCGGTTGCAGGCCTCTTCCAGCGCTGCGTTTGAGGTAGCGTAGCTGACGCGGAAGTTTGGCGAAAGCCCGAAGGCGGCCCCAAAGACCACGGCAACTCCGGTTTCTTCCAGCAGAGCGGTCGCAAAGGCCTCGTCATTGTCGATCAAAACGCCGCCAGCCGAGGTCTTGCCGATGCAGCCCGCAATCGAAGGATAGACGTAAAACGCGCCTTCGGGCTTTGGGCAGACGATGCCGCGGGCTCGATTGAGCAGACCCACAACCAAATCGCGACGCCCCTCAAACAGCGCATTGTTCGGCGCGAGAAAATCCTGCGTCCCGTTCAAGGCCTCAACCGCCGCCCATTGGCTGACGGTGCAAGGGTTCGACGTGGATTGCGACTGCACCTTGCGGATCGCATCAATCAACACCTTTGGCCCTGCCGCATAACCAATCCGCC
Source organism: Yoonia sp. (assembly GCA_965658825.1). Taxonomy (GTDB): domain Bacteria; phylum Pseudomonadota; class Alphaproteobacteria; order Rhodobacterales; family Rhodobacteraceae; genus Yoonia. Next base: position 29,576 of record CBFHTU010000027.1, on the reverse strand, counting down.
AGCCCGTCATCGCATAGGCCTTGGACACACCGTTGACGGTCAACGTGCGGTCGTAGAGCTTTGGCTCAACTTGAGCAGGGGTGCAGAACTTGAAATCATCATAGGCAAGATGTTCGTACATATCATCTGTCATCACCCAAACATGCGGGTGGCGGAGCAGGACATCGGTGAGCGCCTTCAGCTCGTCCCACGCATAGCCAGCCCCAGTCGGATTTGATGGGGAGTTGAACAAGAACCACTTGGTCTTGGGCGTAATTGCGGCCTCCAGCTGTGCTGCGGTGATCTTGAAATTCGCCTCAAGCTGCGCCTCGATTGTGACAGGGGTGCCGCCGCCGAGCAGGACCATATCAGGGTAAGATACCCAATACGGAGCAGGGATAATCACCTCGTCACCGGCATTCAGCGTGGCAATAAAGGCGTTGTAAAGCACCTGCTTGCCGCCCGTGCCGACCGTCACTTGGTTGGGCACATAATCAAGGCCGTTATCGCGCTTCATCTTCGCGCAAATCGCTTGTTTTAACTCGGGAATGCCGTCAACGGCTGTGTATTTCGTCTTGCCCGCATTGATCGCAGCAATGGCCGCATCTTTGATATTTTGTGGCGTGTCAAAATCCGGCTCGCCCGCACCAAGGCCAATGACGTCGCGGCCCGCGGCCTTAAGCTCCTGCGCTTTGGTGGTCACAGCGATCGTCGGTGAAGGTTTAACGCGGTCGAGTGTCGCAGAAAGAAAGGTCATGGCAGGCATCCGGTGGCTAATTTCCAATGGTTATGTCATAGGGTGGGGTGTGTAACTGACGCAAGCATGAAGGATAATATTATGAGCACGGATAGCGAAAACAATTGGTTTAGCGCCGATGCAACCACTTTTGGGGATCGTTTGGCAGGCGCGCGTGAAGCGGCGGGATTGAGCCAAGGCGCCCTTGCAGGGCAAATCGGCGTTAAATTGAGCACATTGGAAGCTTGGGAAAACGACGTGAAAGAGCCGCGCGCGAACCGTCTGCAAATGCTGGCCGGGATGCTCAACGTCTCGCTGGGCTGGCTTTTGACCGGGGCCGGAGACGGACCTGATGGACCCGTTGACATGGTTCCGAATACGGCAGATTTGCTCCTGATCGAAATACGCAAATTGCAGGTCGAAATTCTGCAATCCGCCAATAAACTTGGGCAACTCGAAAAGCAGCTGCGCGCTGCGATGAAAGGGTAATTATGACCGAGACACGTGATGTGATGATCAAACGGCTGCGGATGCGGTCAATGCGGCGGGGGATCAAGGAGATGGACTTGATTCTCTCTGATTTCGCTGAGCGTCACCTTGCGGACATGACCGACGCGGGGCTGGCACTTTACGATGCGCTTTTGGAAGAAAACGATCACGACATCTATGGCTGGGTTGCGGGGCAGTTTCCGACGCCCGCGCACTATCTGACGCTCGTGACCCAGATCGCGGTCGGGGCAAAAGGCATTGTCGCGCCGCAGCAATAGATCGCATTTTAGCGTTTAACCGAATGTTCGTTGTTTTAGATCAAAACTGTCCCAATTAGGTTTAGTCGGAGACACCAATGAGCATCCATTCAGACGTCCAACCATCGGAGGACACGATCGGTACCGCACATGCGGCCGCCTTCATGCATAGTTATCTTGATTCCTTGACACTTGTAGAGCGCCTTCACCGGCTGTTGCTGGACGTGATCAAAGACGAATTCGAGCGCGTAGGCATTCTGGAAATTAACCCCGTGCAAGCGTTATTGCTTTTCAACGTGGGCGAAAACGAGGTGACGGCGGGCGAGTTGAAAACGCGCGGCTATTACCAAGGGTCCAATGTTAGTTATAACCTCAAAAAACTTGTTGATATGGGCTTTATGCACCATCAACGGTCCGAAATCGACCGACGGTCTGTACGGGTCAGCTTGACCCAGAAGGGGCGCGACGTGCGCAAGATAGTAGGTACGCTTTTTGCAACCCATGCGGCGGGTCTGATGGGCAAAGGTGTGCTCGATCATAAAGGGATCGACGACATCACCATGTCTTTGCGGCGCGTTGAACGCTATTGGACGGAGCAGATCCGCTATATTTACTAGGGCTGCGTGATCCAAAGGGGCCGTGTCCGCCGCAAATGTACCTCTTGCAAGACGCCCGTGACGGGCAGGCTTTCCACAGTGCCACTGAGGGCTAATGACTGCAATTCGCGCAAGAGTTTACGTTCCATCGCAGCGGCATAGTCCTCGAACCCCAATGCGGTTTCAACAAAGGCATTTGGCCCGCGGATCACATAAGCGCTAAAGTAGGCGGATAGCTCTTTGATATCAACCGCCCGCTCGTCGCGCCCGAAAAAATCGGCATCGCCGATCACCAGTGCATTGATGATGACGTCGGGCGGTATCGCGTCTGTGTTGACATCTTGCGGGCGTGGTCCGGTGTTTGCGGGGCCGTCTCCCGAGATGTCGAGGGTGCGCTTCCAGCAATCGGACCGCTGATTGAGTAGGGCCACGCCAAATAACATTGCGGACCCGATTGCCGTCGTCAGGCTCCCCTTCACACGCGGCGCCGTCCGTAAGTTTGAGGCAAGCGCAGATAAGGTTTGCGCATCTGCCACCGTGACCCATGGTTGCACGAGAACCTGATGGGTCGGGCCGCTCCATTCAAACACTGCAATATCGGTCGGCGCACGCTCTTGCGCCAGTAAGATCTGCTGGACAGTCTTGGATGTCAAAGCTGCCGCAAGCCCGTCGCGTTGCATCCGGTATTCGACGGGGTCAACTGACCCCGATACATCCAACCCCAATGCCAAAGCTTGACCGCAAGCGGCCTGCAAAGTTCCTGCGGCAAGGCACAAGATGCAAGCCAGCCAGATCATCCCGCAGCATCCCTTTGCAAGATACCTACCCCGATCATCTGGTGCGACAGCTCGCGGATCAATTTGCGACGCATCGCAGCGGCGTAATCCTCGAATCCTTGGGCGATTTCGACAAAGGCGTTCGGCCCGTGGATCACTTCACTCTGGTAAAATTCAATAACTTCAAGAGGTTCGGCCACGCTGGGAGAGCTGACAACTAAGCCGTTCACGACAACGCCCGAGAACGGGAAGGCCGCATAAGCCTCGCGCGGGCCGAATCCTTCGTTGTTCAGCCCGTCGCCTGCGATATCAATCGTTTGCGCCGCACAGCGGGGTGCCGCCAAAAGCTGGATCGCGGCATGGCCAAGGGCGGATCCCATCGCGGTGGGGAACTCGGTTTGCGACCGCAAGCTGCGCGCGACTGCTGTGGCGACAGTCAATAAATCTTCGGGGCTGCGTATTGGGGTCCAATCGACAAGCGTCTCTTGCTTATAGCGCCCCGACCACTCAAAAACATGCAGCGCAACTGGCGAGGGGCTGATGAAAAACGCGGCCTGAACATCGGGATCAAGCAAAGCGGAGGCCAGTCCCGCGCGCTGCAATTGATCTTCACGTGCATCAACTGAAGACGACACATCAACCGCCAGAACAAGGGCCAAGCGGCAGGCATATGCCGGTGCGGTCCAAGCGAGAATCGCAAAGGCCGCGGCCGTCAGTGTCGCCCTGTTTACCAACTGCCCGTGTTCGGCATGCTGGCCCAAGGCTCTGTTTTTGGCAGATCGGCGCCTTCTTGCAACAGCTCGATCGAGATATTGTCGGGCGAGCGCACAAAGGCCATATGCCCGTCGCGCGGCGGTCGGTTGATCGTGACGCCATTGTCCATCAGCTTTTGACACAGGGCGTAAATGTCGGACGTGCCATAGGCCAGATGCCCGAAGTGTCTGCTGTCAGAGGGCAAGCCATCGTCGCCATCCCAATTATATGTCAGCTCGACTGGGCAACCGGGCTGCCCGGGAGGGGCCATGAAAACGAGCGTAAAACGACCCGCCTCGTTTTCATAGCGCCGCGTTTCTTCGAGGCCAAGCAATGTATAAAACGCAATCGAGGCGTCAATATCTTTGACGCGCACCATTGTGTGCAAATAGGTCAGTGACATGCGGTACTCCTTTGGTTTTGGCAAAACCTAGCACATTCAAAGAGAGCGGCAACGTACGTTAGAACGACGAGCGTAAATCAAACCCGATGCTGGTATATTCACGGTCGAACAAATCTAAGGTGCTCTGATTGCGTCGCGCGCTGAAATTGATCACAGGTTGAAAGCCGTAATATTCCACATCAGCGAAATTCACCGACATATTCAGTCCGATGGAGATATCTTCGCGCGGGGCGCCGCCAGCAAGGCGGAACGATGCAAAATTGCGCGTTTCGGCGTCAATGCCGAAGCCCAGATTCATTCCGAACACAGGCGCAAACGGATCGTAGGTGGCTGAATACGCGATTGATTCATAAGTTGAATCGGTGTCATCTGACGAGCTGTTGTTCAGGCTCGCGCCAAGACTAAACCGATCGCGGTTGGACAGTCTATGAAACCACCGGATGGACAGGCCGTCAATTTTACTCAACACCGGATCGTTATCGAGCGACGTTAGCCGAGCTTGGCGTGATACAGAGAGGCTCAGGTTATCTTTATCGCCAAGCGTCCAAGTATGTCCGATCCGTGCTTCGATGTAACGACTATACGGATCGCCGCCGTACCAAATCTGACCCACCTTCACGCTGAAGTCTGTCGGCCGACCACCTTCGGACAGTATATGCTTATGTGTGATTCCGAAACTCAAACCACCGTCAGCGAAATCGCTACCTACGGCGTCTGGCGCCTGTTCTTGCGCAGATTTGCTAAGGGCATATGTGCTGTAGTCGGCTGAAAACGTTGCGAAACTGGCGGATGTGCGGGTGGCGTCGATGCGATATTCGACGTCAAATCCACCTGAAATCTGCCATCCGGAAAGTGCGCGCGCCTCACCATCGAGGTTGAACTCGATGGGCAGTCCGAGAAATTGCGAGGTCAGCCTCGCACTCCCGTTGTTAATGTTACTCGACGGAGCGATGCCGAACCGCAGGTTGGTTGTCCAAGGGTTGCGCCCGCGTAAGAACTGATAGTCTCGTGCGATCCCATTGGCAGTTTGTTGATCTGGTGCATACTGTCTCGCACGGCGCAACCAAAGCTGCGCGCGGGTGTCTTGCTTCAATTGCGCATAGGCGAGGGCCACCAGACGAGCCGCCCCAAACGCCTGCGGTCTGCTCGTGGCATGACGATAGGCGCGCTTGGCATAACGGGTTGCACCAGCAAAATCACCCAAAGTGATCGCGGCTTCCGCCCGCAAGACAAGCGCTGACGCATCATTCGGGCGGGTGGCAATAAGCGTATCGGCGACATTCGCAGCATCTTGGACACGATTGTCTCGCAACAATGTGACGCCCAGATCGAAAAAGGTCGCGCGGCTCAAAGCGTCACCGTGCTGCTGCGCCGCCACAGGTTGCGCAAGGAGCAAGCACAGTAAAGCAGAGGTGGGAAGTTTCCTCATGTTCTAACGATACAGGATGAAGCCGCCGGTTTCCTGGACTGTGACCCCTTCATAGCGCGGATCGTCTGATTCAACGACAAACACGCCGACCAATTCGCCACGATCAGTCCCGTCGGTCATGTCACCTGCGATGATGCCGTAGTAAGTACCTGTTTCGTATTCGACATATTTACCAGAATCGGAGTCGTAGATGTAATTGTTCAATTCACCGCTAATTTCGCCGTTTGCCGTCAAGCTAGGCGCGCCTTCTTGAATGATGAAGTTGAGGTTCGGCAATTGAAGGTCGCCGGTCCCTGTCCCTGAAAGGGAGATCGCGGTGCCATCCAATTGGAACGCTTCACGGTTCGAAATGCGGCCTTTGACGGCGTCGTTGGCATTAAAGTCGCGGAAATCGAAATCGACTGTCATGTCGCCGCGGGTCAATTCCATCCCGCCGATGGGAGAGAAGATGCGCATCCCCGCATAGCCACCGGTGAAGCTCGCTTGACCTGTCGTCGGGAGCGTCACGCTGCCCTTCCGAGAGTAAATGAAACCGCCGAAGCCATAGTCCGAATAGGCCCCAGTGCGCACAATCGCAAAACTCGAGCGACGTTCCCCATCGACTGTGTTGTTACTGATACCGAGCAAGGCCCGATAGGGTGTGAGCTGATTGATAGGTTGGCCGGTCAGACTGTCGGTGCTTGTCGCGGCCCCTTCATAAAGAGAGTAGTTGCGCAGTGACCCGACCTGATTGTCGCGCGTATACACGTTGGCACCATCAAAACCAATGTTATCAACAGTGAAGGTATCGTTGGCCGCATTGTAAGCTACGGACGTAACCAAACCAGCACCAGACCCATCACGGGCCTCAAATCGCAAAATGTCGCCACCCGAATTTGGCTCGTCTGTCCCCGGAGGAAGTTCGACGCCCGCATCCAGTTTATTGGTGTTCTGGTTCGCTTCGTCAGTCGTTGTGCCTGTTGTCTCATCGGGCAGCGTGTCCGCGTCCGTTGTTGTGTCTTTTGTATCATACTCAACGGTTGCTCGCCTGTGCCACAGGCCGTGAGTAGGGCGAGCGCGGAGACGGTGGAAATTATGCGAAACATATCAATGGGCCTGTCGGTTTACGGAATCTTTGACAATCATCTGGGGCGGGGGCAGTTGTGTCAATGACCAACCCCGTTATTTGAAGCTTTCTTTCTCAATCATAGCGAGTTTCTCACACATCTCGTCATGTAGGTGTAGCCCCGCCCGCCCCACAAGATATAGTAGCGGACGACTCATAACCACAAAGGAGCGCACCATGCCGCTGACCCCAGACCAACTGGCCGAAATCGACGCATTGCGCGCCAATCCGCAACCGACCTTGCGCGCTGTCGCTCCTGGCATGGAGACGCATCTTTACAAGGCGCACGAGGTGCTTGACCACGGCTTTATCCGCGTCATCGACTATATGGGCGACGATGCGGCGATCTGCCAAGCGGCCCGTGTCTCCTACGGCAAGGGCACCAAATCCGTGCAAAACGACGAGGGGCTGATCCGCTACCTCATGCGTCACTGGCACTCGACCCCTTTCGAGATGTGCGAAATCAAGCTGCACGTCAAACTGCCCGTCTTCGTGGCCCGCCAGTGGATCCGCCACCGGACGGCTAACGTCAACGAATACTCCGCGCGCTACTCCATTCTCGACCGTGAATTCTACATCCCTGAACCCTCCCAATTGGCCGCACAATCTGTGATCAATAACCAAGGTAGGGGCGAAGCCTTAACAGGCGATGAAGCCGCACGCGTTCTCGAAATCCTCAAAGGGGATGCGGCACGGACTTATGACCACTACGCCGAAATGATCTCGGATGAGGGCAAACAAGGCCTCGCCCGCGAACTCGCCCGCATGAACCTGCCCGCAAACATCTACACGCAGTGGTATTGGAAAGTGGACCTGCACAACCTGTTCCACTTCCTGCGCCTGCGCGCCGACAGCCACGCGCAATACGAAATTCGGGTCTACGCGGACGCGATCTGCAAAGTCGTCGCCGACTGGGTCCCGGCCGCCTACGGCGCATTCGAGGACTACCGCATGGGCGGCGCCAACCTCTCTGGCAAAGCTTTGGAGTGCGTGCGCAAGATGCTCAAGGGTGAGGAAGTCACGCAAGAGACGTCGGGCATGAGCAAGGGCGAGTGGCGTGAGTTTATGGAGGCTGTGGAGTGAAGATTAATTCGGCAGAATAGATCTCTAAGCAAACTCATACTTCGGCGCGGTCAGTTACTGCATTGGCCGCCGCTGTCATTTTTGTTGATTGGTTTGGTCTCAACGAGGTAAAACTGCCTCTAATTGAGGAAAAATTGAAACCAGAACAGTATCAAATTGTAGTAATTTCGGTGATGGGATTTTTACTGATATAGCTGCTTGTGAACTGGTTCGCCGACCACGCGACTTACATGAATTGGTTTAAAACAAGTCGGGTATCATTGGGGGCAAGGCTAAGCGACACCTCAATCGACGCTTCTGAATCTCCGTTAGAAAGTGTTAGGCGTTGGTTGCGGGAATTAGGGTGCAATCTTAACACGTTGGACCCTAGTCATACTAAGTGTCGAAGCGAGCCTAGCCCAAGGAATGGGGCAAATCAAAGTTGCGCTCAAAGAATCTGATAAACGACTTGGTTCTCTCGAATTACTTCTAGGCGAATTAGAGCTTCGCTTTGATTGAGTTGCAAGTTGGGCTTGGTTTAACATTTACGTATGGAATCTAGCAATGCCGTGTATGTTAGCATGTGCAGCAATTATTCTAGTTTCACTCCCCAAAACAACCGAAAGCCTCCTTCCATGATCCTCTACGGCCTGCCCACCTGTTCTGACTGCAACAAAGCCCGCAAGGCGCTTGACGCGGCGGGGCATAAAGTCACCTTCCGCGATGTGCGCGCAGAGCCGATGTCGGAGGCCGAGTGGGCCGTGCTGCTTGCGGAATTCGGCGACACGCTCGTCGATAAGAAATCCCAAGCCTACCGCAACCTCAACGCGTGGATGCGCGAGAGCGAGGCGGATGCGCAGCTGGCCGACACGCCCGCCCTCATGGCCCGCCCAGTGATCACCGACGGCGTCCGCTACACCCTTGGCTGGGACGCGGATATCGCGGCCTCTTGGGCCTAAAGATACATTTAAGGTGCTGATATAATGAAGTTTTATGGTCTCAAATCCTGCGATACCTGCCGGAAGGCGCAAAAGGCAATTCTGGCCACGGGTCAGAGCTTTGACGTGGTCGATGTGCGTGCGGACGGCCTGTCGCCCGACGACATCGCGACCATCATCGCAGAGTTCGGAGAAGCCGCGATCAACCGCGCCTCGACCACATGGCGCGGCCTTACCGAGGCAGAAAAGGCCAGCGATCCAGCGGTCCTTCTGGCCGCGCACCCGACCCTGATGAAGCGCCCCGTAATCGAGAAAAATGGCGTCTGGTCAATAGGCTGGAAGCCAGACATTGCAGAACGTGTTCTGACGTCCTAAGTCAGAGCAAAGGAGATCAATCATGCGCAATGCAGCCCTTATGCTCGGGATTATCGCAGGCCTTATGGGCATCGTCGTGGGCCTTTTCGGCTATGGCTATGCCGAGCTTTCGGATGCCCGTCCGGAAGTCAACGACCTGTTTTCACTCGATAATCCTGGACTGATCCGCTTTGCCAGCTTTATGGCCCCGCTGCTGGCGATTGCTGGCGGCGCGATGGCCAAAGCCCGCGCACTTTGGGGTGGCGGGCTTTTGTTGATGTCATCCGCGCTGTTTTACGCAGCTTTCGGGTTTAATGTCGGCACAATGTTCCCCATCGGCTTTGCCGCGCTCGGCGGTATTCTGGCGATTGCGGCGGGCAAGCCTGACGAGCCTAAAGCGCATTTCTGAAAAGGCGATCCAGTGATAATGGGCCTGCGCCTTTGAAGACCAAGATCAGCAGGCCCAAGATCCAGAATGCCCGCTGGTCGGCAATCAAATCGCCCGACATCCGCTCGAACCAGCCGCCCAGTTCTGCGCCGTGTCCGTAAATATCGGTGAGCGATTGCACAGCGATAAACCCGATCATCCCGAGCGCGGAAAGCCGAGTCAAAAGCCCCAAAACGATCAGCGCCGGCAGGACGAATTCCGCGATCGTGCCACCCGTCACCACGGCCCAGTGAAACACCCCCAATTGCGAGGTGTCATAGCCCGTGGCCTCGAACACCTTGGGAAAAATTTGTGCGTAGGCGCCTGAACTTGGCATCAAAAACCCGAAGAACCCGTCACCCAATTTGGTTAGTCCCGACTTCCAGAAATAGGCCAATAAGACCCCCGCAAACACCAACCGTGACAGGGTCGGAAGAACACTATCGCCGTGGTCATTTAGCCGCGGAATGAGGCGGTTATAGAATGCAAGCATGGGTTGGCCTTTCAGTTGAGTGCGGTGATACAATTTTGGCCCAACAACAGACCAAGCGTTGCGCCAAGATCAAGGTCGTCGCCCGCAGCGGCCATCGCGACGCCGAGTGCATTGCCCGTCATGAGGGATGCGATACAGGCGGCCGATGCGGCTGAAATGAGCGTCTGTTTGGGGTCGAACTGCGGACGGGTGATTAACAGAGCCTCTGGGCGCATCACGGCCTTGGGCGCGCCGTCTACTGTGTTTGCGCGGTAGATGCTGTAGGTCGGGTAATCAGAGGGTAAAACATAAGTCGCAGGGGCGACGCCGAATTTCGTGCCCATCAGTTTTTCTGGCGTGAGTGCGGCCAAGGCCTTCCCGTCAATCGGGGTCGCATCGGCGGCGTGATAGCTGTGGCGCATGGCCAGTTCCACGCGGGCCATATCAGAGAGATAGGGCAGGGATTTTGCAGGCTCGAAGCGGCGCAAAAACTGAGGCATCTTATCGCCGTAATACATCATCAGTGGCGATGATGGTGGATGTTTGCGCAGGTAAACCCCTGCCATGGCACGGAAAAACCTGTCGCCCACGAGTTTGTAAATCACGGGGAATGCCGCAATAAGCGCCTCGGTCAGGCTGACGGCCACATTGTTGCGGTAAACGTCGAACCGTTTGCTCACTGGCGCACCGTCCGGGTTCGCGAGGCCTTTGGGTGCGGGCAAGGACGGGTCGAGCAGACCTGCGCGGAACTGGGCTTGCGTGACCTTCATGCGCGCACCAAAGCGCTGTCCGCTCGGGCAATTTCGGCAGCCAAAACGGGCCAATCCGGCACGTCGTTGTCCCACTCGATCAACAGCGGCTTCGGCCCTGATTTGGCAAGCGAATAGTCGAGCAACGCCCAAACCGGATCGACGACTGCCTTGCCGTGGCTATCGATGAGCAGCGGCGCGCCTGTCTCGTCCTGATCCTCGTCATGGCCACCCAAGTGGATCTCGCCCACCGCATGCAGTGGGAAGGCGTCGATATAGGCCTGCGGCGAGGTTTTGAGGTTGGTCGCGGAGACAAAGACGTTGTTCACATCAAGCAGCAGACCACAGCCTGTGCGCTTGACGATCTCGGTGAGAAAGGCTGTCTCGTCCATGTCGCTCTCTTCAAAGGCCAGATAGCTGGACGGGTTTTCAAGCAGCATTTGGCGGCCCAAGACCTCTTGCACCTGATCAATGTGATCTGCCACGCGCGTCAGGGTTTGCGCGGTATAGGGCAGGGGCAGAAGGTCGTTGAGGAAGTGGCTGTCGTGGGTCGACCACGCCAAATGTTCGGAGAAGCTGGCAGGGTTGAGCCAGTCGCATAGGTGTTTCAAGCGCGCGAGGTGGTCGCGGTCGAGATCACCTTCGGCCCCGATTGACAGGCCGACCCCATGCACCGACATCGGGAACGTTTCAGAAAGCCGGCTCAGCTGCGCAATCGGGCGCCCGCCATTGCCCATGTAGTTCTCGGCGTGGACCTCTAACCAGCCAAGCGGGCCAGACCCTTGGAGGATATCCATGTAATGCTGTGGCTTATAGCCCACGCCAGCGCGGGGGGGGAGGCGGTTGTCGTGTGTGGCATCTAACATGGAAATCACCGAAAAATCTGGGATGGGGCAGGGGGTTTGAGGCCCCCCGCCTGTGTCGAAATTTATGCAGGGATGTCGCGCTCAAGAGCAACGAGCGAGCCTTTGCGCTCTGGGCTGTCCCCCATGGCTTCGATCATCGTGGTCTCGCATGTGCCTTCTGGAACCAGCGACCACGCGTTGCCTTGGTAGTCAACGGTGGATGTGCCTGCACAGGTTGTGCCTGGGCCTGCGGCGCAATCGTTCTCGCCTGCGAGTGCAATACCAAAGCATTTTTCGTCGCCAGCAGCAGCAGCGGAGTTTGCGAGGCCGGTTAGCGCTGTGGCCACGGCGGAAGCTACGATCAGGGTTTTAGAAATTTTGGACATTTTGATTTTCCTTATGTGTCAGTGTGTTAACTCGTAAACGCGTTGTGGCGTTGAGAACAGATTAGGCGTGGGCGGCATGACAAATCCACTCACAGCCCCGTGCATCGCGATTCCGTGAGCGGTTTGTGATTGATTCATGCGCAAATCGCTCTAGCCGCCACATAATAAAACCCGCCGATCGCAAAATCAGCGGGTTTGTTACAGGTTCCGGTGCGGGAATGTTACAGCAAGTCGGGTGCAGTGGCCGCGATTTTGAGTTCTGCAACAATTTCATCGGTCGATGTTACAGATGTTTTGTTCTCACCCAAGCGTCGCACGCTGACGGTCTTTTCCTCGACCTCACGCGTCCCGATGGCGAGGATCACAGGCACTTTGCCCAGCGAATGCTCGCGGACCTTATAGTTGATCTTCTCGTTGCGGGTGTCGGCCTCGGCGCGCACGCCTGCCGCCTTCAATGCGGCGACAACCTCATGGGCATAGTCGTCCGCGTCCGACACAATCGTGGCCACTACCACTTGGCGCGGGGCGAGCCAGAACGGCAGTTTACCAGCGTGTTCCTCGATCAGAATGCCGATGAACCGCTCGAAAGAGCCCAAGGTCGCGCGGTGTAGCATGACAGGGCGGTGCTTGTTGCCGTCTTGGCCGATGTAGTTGGCGTCAAGCCGCTCTGGCAGCACAAAGTCCACTTGGTGCGTGCCACATTGCCAATCGCGGCCAATGGCGTCAGTGAGGACGAATTCCAGCTTTGGCCCGTAAAACGCGCCTTCGCCCGGGTTCAGGATCGGCTCGATCCCTGCGGCCCGTGTGGCCGACAGAAGCGCTGCTTCCGCTTTGTCCCAGACCTCGTCCGAGCCTGCGCGCGTGTCAGGGCGATCCGAGAATTTCACCGAAAAGTTCTCGAACCCGAGGTCTTTATAGGTCTGGCTGAGGAAGTTGATGAATTCGGCAGTCTCGGATTCGATCTGGTCCTCGCGGCAGAAAATGTGCCCGTCGTCTTGGGTAAAGCCGCGCACGCGCATGATACCGTGCAAGGCACCCGAGGGCTCATAGCGGTTGCAAGAGCCGAATTCGGCCATGCGCAAGGGCAGTTCGCGGTAGGACTTCAAGCCTTGGTTAAAGATTTGTACGTGGCAAGGGCAGTTCATCGGCTTAAGCGCGTTCACGGCTTTTTCGCGGGCATGTTCCTCGTCCACTTCGACGATAAACATGTTCTCTTGATACTTTTCCCAGTGGCCGGAGGCCTCCCACAATTTGCGGTCCACGACCTGCGGGGTGTTCACCTCGACATAGCCGCCCGCGCGCTGGCGGCGGCGCATGTAGTCTTGCAACTCGACATAAACCGTCCAGCCGTTCGGGTGCCAGAATACCTGACCGGGAGCCTCTTCTTGCATGTGGAACAGGTCCATTTCGCGGCCCAGCTTGCGGTGATCGCGCAGGGCGGCTTGCTCCAGACGGTGCAGGTGGTCTTTCAGCCCTTCTTTGTTGGTGAAGGCCGCGCCATAGATACGCTGCAACATCGGACGGTTGCTATCGCCGCGCCAATAGGCGCCTGCGATGTTCATCAGCTTAAAGCCGTCCGCAGGCACTTGGCCTGTGTTTTGCAGGTGTGGACCACGGCACAGGTCTTGCCAGTCGCCGTGCCAATACATGCGCAGCGGCTCGTCGCCCGGAATGCTTTCGATCAACTCGACCTTATAGGGCTCGCCTTTGGCCTCGTAATGGGCAATCGCCTTGGACCGCTCCCAGATTTCGGTGCGGACAGGCTCGCGCTTGTTGATGATCTCTTTCATCTTCTTTTCGATGACCGCGAGGTCTTCGGGAGTAAACGGCTCATGTCGGTCAAAGTCGTAGTACCAGCCGTCCTTGATCACAGGGCCGATGGTGACCTGCACATCGGGCCAGATCTCTTGCACGGCCCGCGCCATGATATGCGCAAGGTCGTGGCGGACCAGTTCAAGCGCGGGTTCTTCGTCTTTCAAGGTGTTGATTGCGATTTGTGCATCAGCAGCGATCGGCCACTGGAGATCCCAATGGGCGCCGTTGACAGTGGCCGAGATCGCCTTTTTGGCCAAAGACGTGGAGATATCGGCAGCCACGTCAGCGGCAGTGATGCCCGCTTCATATTGGCGTGCGTTACCATCGGGGAATGTCAGGGAGATTTGGGCCATCAAGGGCATCCTCGTCTGTTTAGCGCCAACTTGCGCGCTCGGTTGCGGGTTATGTTGCGTCTAAATGGCAAGGGGGGGCTGCACTGTCAAGCGCGGGGCGCTACACATAGAGAAATCGCACGGAGATCGAGACATGACGCAAACATTCGTAACCCCACAAGGCCGCCGCATCGCCTATCATCTGACGGACGGGGAGGGGCCGGCAGTTGTGTTCTTGGGCGGCTTCAAATCCGACATGGGCGGCACAAAGGCAGTGCATCTGGAGGCATGGGCCAAGGCACAAGGCCGCGTGTTCTTGCGGTTCGACTATTCGGGGCATGGCGAGAGCTCGGAGGCCTTCACGGACGGCGCGATCGGCGATTGGTTCGAGGATGCCGTTGCCGCGCTGGGCTTGGTTGCGGGTAAACTTGTGCTGGTTGGCTCGTCCATGGGCGGCTGGATTTCCTTGCTTGTGGCACGCACCATGCCGGAGCGGATTGCAGGGCTGGTCACTATCGCGGCCGCCCCCGACTTTACCGAAGATAGCATGTGGGCGGGCTTTTCAGAGGGGCAAAAGGCGGAACTGGCGGCGGGGCAGGTGGCCTTGCCCTCGGAGTATGGCGAACCCTACATCATCACCAAGCGGCTGATCGAAGAGGGGCGAACCCGTCTCGTGTTGCACGCTCCGCTCAATTTGCCGTTTCCGGTGCGGTTTTTGCAAGGGACGGCGGATGCGGATGTGTCACGGGATGTAGCGCTGCGGTTGCTGGATCACGCAACAGGGCCGGATATGCGGCTGACACTGGTGGCGGGGGCCGATCACCGGTTTTCGGATCAGGCCTGCCTTGATCTGATCACAACCACTGTGGGGGACGTGATCACCGTAGGATGCGTTTAAACGCATCTTACGCAACGTCTGATTATGACAATGCATAACTGTCGCATAGCCTGATGTGAAGCTTTTGGAGGGGACATGATGGCGCTATCGCTCGGGCAAAAGGCGGGCTGGGGTTTGGCTGATATGGGCGTGGTCGTCTTTGTTGTGGTCAAGCAATTGCTGATCCTGACATTCCTGACCACCGTCCTCGGGGTGCCGGTAGGTCTCGCGGGGTTGGTCACAACGGGCGTCTTGGTATTCGATATGATCACCGACCCGCTCGTGGGATATCTCTCTGACCGAACACAAAGCCGTTTTGGCAGACGCGCCCCTTGGATGGCGGCCGGGGCCGTGGTCATGGCAGCGGGCATGGTGGGCATTTTCGCGGTGCCTGCTGGCTTTGGTCTACGTGGCAACCTGACGTGGGTGACGGGCTTTTTCGGACTGGCCACGATCGGTTTCACGATGGTCGCTATTCCCTATGGCGCGCAGGCGGGTGAAATCACAACCGACCCGCAAGAGCGCTCGGCCATGACCGGATGGCGGATGGGCTTTGCAAGTATCGGTATTCTGATCGGCGGCGCCCTTATTCCGGGCCTTGCCAGCGCGATGGGCTACGCCAAAGCCGCCCTTGCTGTCACGCCTTTGATCATTGGCGCGATCTGGCTCTCGCTTTTGGCCACACGCCGCGCGCCGCGTATTGCCCAAGCGGCAACGGTCGACTTGCGCGGCATGGCCGGGTTGGTGGTTGGTAACAAGCCCTTCATGACGCTGACTGCACTTTATGGCGTCATGACCCTTGCGATTGCCTTGATCACGGCGGGGCTGCCGTTTGCGGCGCTTTATCTCATTGTCGACAGCGGTCAGAGCGCACTGTCCGGGGCGGCGGCGGCCTTGTCGACGCTGTCGCTGATGTTTGCCGCCTTTGTCATCGGCTCCATCATCAGCCAAGCCGTTTGGGTCGTGGCCTCGGGGCGCATCGGAAAGGTGAACGCCCTGATCGCAGGGCTTTGCCTCTATGCGGTGCTGCTCTTTGGGCTTTATGCAAGCTTGCCCTCGGTGAATGTGACGGCGATTGCGGGGATGTTCGTGCTGGCTGGCTTTACCAACGGGGCCTATCAGCAAATCCCCTGGGCGATTTACCCCGACTTGATGGATGTAACCCGTGCGCGCAGCGGGGCCGCAATCGAGGGCGCTTTTTCGGCGGTTTGGCTCTTTGGGCAAAAGCTGGCCAATGCGCTTGCTCCCGCCATTCTCGGGTTCATTCTGGCGGGGGCGGGCTGGCAGGAAGCGCAGGGCGAGGCCGTGCCGCAAAGCGCCGCTGCCCTCTCAACGCTGCAAATCGCAATCACGCTGATCCCTGCGGGGATATTATTGGTGGCGGTTGCGGGCTTGGTGATGATCTATCAGCCAATGGTGAAACATGCAGCTGCCTGACCTTAGTCAGCTGGACAACTGGCTCGCCACGGCAGAGGCAAAGGTGCCGAACCTGCGCGCCGATTGCGCCAAATCCATCGACTGGGCCGAGGCTGCAGGACAGCGTAGCAAGGTCGCGGTCGTCTATGTGCACGGGTTTTCAGCGACGAAACATGAGCTGCGCCCGCTACCCGATCTTGTGGCCAACGGGCTTGGCGCAAACCTGCATTTCGCGCGGCTCACGGGGCACGGGCAGGACAGTGCGGCCATGGGACGGAGCAGCCTGACCGCATGGCGGGCCGATGTGTCAGAGGCCATTGCGATTGGGCAGGCGATTGGCGAGCAGGTCTTGCTGATCGGCTGCTCGACGGGGTGTACCTTGGCGACAGATGCGCTCTTGCGCGGGGCGCAGGCTGCGGGGATCGTGCATATCTCACCCAATTTCGGACTGGCGCATCGGGGCGCGCAATTCATGCTGGATCTGCCATATGCGCGGCACTGGGGGCATGTGATCGCGGGCAAATCCCGGTCGTTTAAGCCGATCAGTGCCGCACATGCGGCCTATTGGACGACACACTACCCGACAAAATCGGTCTACCCGATGGCGGATGCGGTGCGGGCCGTGATGACTTCGGGCAACTTTTCGGGCATCAAAACACCGGCCTTCTTTGGCTATAACCGCGCCGATCAGGTCGTGAGCGCCGCACGCACAGAGCGCGTCATACGCGAATGGGGCGGCAAGGTGCATGTGCATCAATTGCACCGAAGCGCCAGCTGCGACGCCATGGGACATGTTATGGCGGGGGATGTTTTCAGCCCATCCCAGAGCAAACCACTCGCGGCTGCAATTTTAAGGTGGTTTCCCGCGCACCAGCAGCCCTAAGCCCTTGCGGCGGAGGGCTGCTTTGGCCAAAGTCGGCACAATGATGCAGGGGCACTTATGATGTATTTGACAGGGCAGAGCGTATGATCGAACCGCTGGTTCTGATCCCGCCAATGCTATGTGACGCGCGGGTTTTTTATGCGCAATTGGCGACCCTCTCGGGGGCGATGCCGATCAGTTGTATGCCCATCACCAACGGAGACCGGATCGAAGAGATGGCCTCGACGATCCTGTCATGGTTGCCCAACAAGTTTGCGCTCGTGGGCATGGGGTTAGGTGGCATGGTCGCGATGGAACTTTTGCGGCGTGCACCAGAGCGCGTCACGCGGGTTGCGTTCATTTCGACCAATGCGCAAACCGATACGCCCGAAATATCGGCGCAGCGCGAACCGCTCATTATCGCCGCCAAAACGGGGCGGTTTGATGATGCAATCCGCGCCGAGCTCAAGCCGTCCTGGCTGGCACCCGGTCCTTACCGGAACGACGTGTTGTCGCTGGTGACGGATATGGCGCATGCGCTTGGGCCTGACGTCTATGTCAGGCAATCGCGCGCGATGCAGCGACGCAAGGATCAACAGGCTACAATGCGGAAGATCAAGCAGCCCGCCTTGGTCATGTGCGGCGAGCACGACGGGCTCAATACCCTGCGTCGGCACGAGTTTTTGGCGGAGTTGATCCCCTACGCGCGACTGGAAGTGATTGATAATGCGGGGCATCTGCCGACGTTGGAAAACGCAGAGGCCGTCACCCGCGCGCTTAAAGACTGGCTCAGGCAGCCGCTGGTTCTGCGCTAGGCGCCAGAAGCGCGCAATCTGTTCAGGGAGATGAATGATTGCCCTATTGGGCCGGGCATAAGGGCTTGATCCCGACAGACCGGAACCCAAGTGTCGGGCGGCAAAAGCGATGACGCTCGTCGCCGCCCGAAAAAGATTAGGACGCAGCCACCACCGTCAGTGGCTTTTGCGCAGTCACATCGCCGTTGTTGGCATCAATGAAGTTGAGCACCAAAGGACGGATGTTCTTGCGCCAGCTGCCGCCAGCAAAAATCCCAAAGTGACCTGCACCTGGCTCAAGGTGAGACGCCTTCTTGCTGTCTGGTAGGCCCGTCAGCAAATCAAGGGCTGCAAGGCATTGGCCCGGCGCAGAAATATCGTCGTTCTCACCTTCGACAATCTTGACCGCAACGGTAGTGATCTTGCCGATATCGACCTTACGGCCTGCAACAACAAACTCGTTGCGCGCAATATCGCGGCCTTTGAAAATGCGCTCGACGGTGGACAGGTAAAACTCGGCGGTCATATCCATCACGGCGAGATATTCGTCATAAAACGCATTGTGTTTGTCGTGCTCGGAGGCTTCGCCCTTGGCAACCCGCATGATCTGGTCGCGGAATGCATTCGCGTGCATTTCGCCGTTCATCGATATGAAAGACGACAGCTGCAAAAGACCCGGGTAAACCTTGCGGCCAACGCCCGCGTGTTTAAAGCCGACGCGCTGGATCATCGTATGCTCAAGCTGGCCCATCGTTACAGAGCGGCCAAAGTCGGTGACTTCGGTGTGGTTCGCTTCCGGGTCAACTGGCCCGCCGATCAAGGTTAGCGATTTGGGCTGCGCGCTGGGATCTTCTTCCGCGAGGTAGGCTGTCGCCGCAAGTGTCAACGGCACAGGCTGGCACACAGCAATCACATGCAGATCGCTCCCCAGTTTCTTCATAAAATCAACGAGGTAACGGGTGTAGTCTTCAACATCAAACTTGCCTGCGCTGACAGGAATGTCGCGGGCATTGTGCCAATCGGTGATATAGACTTCGCAGTCCGGCAAAAGGCTGATCACGGTCTTGCGTAGCAATGTCGCGTAGTGGCCTGACATCGGAGCGACGAGCAAAACACGACGCTTGCGCTCGTCACGGCCTTTCATGCGGAAACGGATCAGATCGCCAAAAGGGCGCTCAACAATCTTTTCAACGACAACAGTAAAATCTTTGCCACTTTGGCCAGTGACGGGCGGGATGTTCCAATCAGGTTTTACAACCATGCGGCTAAAGGTGCGTTCTGTGACTTCGCCCCAAGCATTCAGCCAATCCATGGCAGGATTCGCGCCCAGTGACATTATCGGGTAGCTGGCAATCGCACGCGCAGAGGCCCCAAGCCATTGATTTGTGTTCCTTACGCTTTCCATCAGGTCGTAGGTCATCATATACTTCATTCAGAACATCTCCGTTCAGGACGTGTTAGCGCAGTGTGAAATCACAATGCTGCAACTGCACGGTAAGCCTAAGAGGTTAATATGACAACTCATGATTCATCCGATGACGTAACATCTGCAAAAAACTTGACAAAATTGGAGGCGAATCTGAAGCGAGTCGAGGAATTAACCCAGCGCATGCTTGCGGCAATGGGCAAGGGGCGTAAGGTTCCGCCAGCCCTTCAAGGGCCAAGCCAAGACCTTTACGTCAAGGCAGCAGGAGCCTATGTCACGGAAATGATGAACAATCCTGCAAAGTTGATTGAACATCAGGTAAAGTTTTGGGGCAACTCGGTGAAGCATTACGTTGAAGCGCAGCACTTGTTGACGCAAGGTAAGCTTGCTGTGCCATCTGATGACACGCCCCGTGACCGTCGTTTTGCAAATGAAATGTGGGATACAAACCCCTATTTCAATTTCATTAAACAACAGTACCTGATGAATGCTGCTGCAGTGCAGCAAGCGGTTGCCGACCTCGATACGCTTGATCCCTCCGAGAAAAAGCGGCTCGAATTCTTCAGCCAGCAGATCATTGACATGATGTCGCCGACCAATTTTCTGGCCACAAACCCCGAGGCCTTGGCCCTTGCCGCAGAAACCGATGGCGAAAGCCTTGTGGCGGGGTTGGAAAATCTGGTCGCGGATCTTGAGGCCAATAACGGCGATCTGGTCGTGACATTGGCCGATAAGAATGCGTTCAAGGTCGGGGAGAACCTTGGCACCACCGACGGGCAGGTGGTGTTTCGCAACCGTATGTTCGAACTGATCCAATATACGCCGACGACCGATCAAGTGCACGAGGTCCCGCTGGTGATTTTCCCGCCGTGGATCAATAAATTCTATATTCTCGACCTCAAGCCGCAAAACAGCATGATCAAATGGGCCGTCGATCAAGGCTATACGGTGTTCATCGTGTCTTGGGTGAACCCCGACGAGACTTACCGTGATGTGTCGATGACCGATTACGTCGAGGATGGCTATTTGACCGCTATCGCGCAGGTTAAAGAGATCTGTAACGTGCCGCAGGTCAACGCAGTGGGCTATTGCATCGCGGGGACCACGCTGTCGCTTGCACTTGGGGTGATGAAGCAGCGCGGCGATAGTTCGGTCAAGTCCGCGACCTTCTTTACCACGCTCACCGATTTCTCGGATCGGGGCGAGGTGGGTGTGTTCCTTGACGATGACTTTGTTGACGGGATCGAGGCCGAAGTGGACGAGAGCGGTATTTTGTCGTCATTCTATATGTCACGCACCTTTAGCTATTTGCGGTCCAACGATCTGATCTACGGCCCCGCGATCAAGAGCTATATGATGGGCAAGGCCCCGCCCGCGTTTGATTTGCTCTATTGGAACGGAGACGGCACGAACCTGCCTGCAAAGATGGCCGTCGAATATCTGCGCGGGCTTTGCCAAGGCGACGCTTTGGCGACGAACGGTTTCCCCGTGGCAAGCACAACGGTCACGCTCAACGACGTGCAAGTGCCGGTCTGTGCGATTGCTTGCGAGACCGATCACATCGCGGCGTGGAAGAGCAGCTATCGGGGTGTTCAGAAAATGGGGTCCAAGGATAAGACCTTTATCCTGTCTGAATCAGGCCATATCGCAGGGATCGTGAACCCGCCGTCGAAAAACAAATACGGCCATTATACCAACCCCGATCTGGGGCTGACACCCGAAGACTGGCTGGCGGAGGCTGATAAAAACGAGGGGTCGTGGTGGCCACGGTGGAATCAGTGGCTGAGTGCGAAATCGGGTGAAAAGGTGGCACCAAGATCGCCAGGTGATAAGAAGCATCCCGCACTTTGTGCTGCACCCGGAACCTATGTTGTCAGCTAAGCTATGGTAAATATTTGAAAATATGCAGTTGCAGCATTTTTTATGCTGCACTGCAGAAAAAGCTTGAAATACTGCGTTGCAGCATGTATAAATTTCTCAAGATGAACAAATATCGCGGTGCCTCCCTGCCGCTCTCAATATTAGGAATATGATCATGGCTAACACACAAGATTTCACAGCAGTTTTCAAAGACATGATGGGCGCATTCCCAGTCGACACAAAAGCGATGGAAGAAGCGTTCAAGTCCCAGACAACTTTGGCTGAAAAAATGTCCAAGGTTGCTTTGGAAGCAGCAAACAAGTCGTCCGAGATCTCCGCAAAGTGGACACAGGACACACTTGCAAAGTTCGCAACTGTTGCAACTGCAAAAGCCGAGCCAGCTGACTATGCAAAGTCCGCTTCCGATTTCGCAACTGCAACTGCTGAAGCTGCTGCAGAGCACATGGCTGCTTTCGCTGAAATCGCGAAAAAAGTGCAGACACAGACAATGGAACTCGTCTTGGCTGCTGGCAAAGACATGTCCGAGGACATGACTGCTGCTGCGAAAAAAGTAACAACAGAAGCAACTGCTGCTGTTAAGAAAGCCGCTGCTGCAAAGTAAGCGACTGACGGATACCCTTGCCCTTTCCTCCCTGAGGGTCAGGACCTCCTGAACGGTCTGCGTTAATCGCAGGCCGTTTTCCGTTTTGGGGGGTGATGGGTTAAAACCCATCCTACGCAGACGCGCATTTTCCTTCCCTTTTGCGCTATCGCAGCATAGACTTTCTGCATTGCAACATGTCTTGGGAGGGACTTCGCGTGGCTGATACCTCTAAACCACTGCTGATCAAGCGCTACGCAAGCCGCAGGCTCTACAATACAGAGACAAGCGACTATGTGACATTGGAAGATATCGCTTCGTTTATCCGCGACGGGCGCGAAGTGCAGATCGTTGATCTGAAATCGGGTGATGATTTAACCCGCCAGTATTTGCTGCAGATCATCGCAGAACACGAAAGCCGCGGTGAAAGCGTGCTTGGCGTCGATATTCTGACCGACCTCGTGCGCAGCTATACGACGCAGGCGACATCCGTGGTACCGCAATTTC
The DNA here is from genome assembly GCA_965658825.1 of Yoonia sp. GTDB lineage: Bacteria > Pseudomonadota > Alphaproteobacteria > Rhodobacterales > Rhodobacteraceae > Yoonia. The sequence continues at coordinate 7,330 of CBFHTU010000027.1, read as the reverse complement.
TGACCGCGAGTTTCGAGATGCTGCGCGATGGTCAATCCAAGGCTATGGAGAATATGACCAAGGCAAGCCCGCTTGGTGGGATGCCCGGATTTGAGGCGATGCGTGCCCAGCAGCAGGCCTTCTTCAAGGCCATGTCGGGCGGCTTGATGGGCGCGGGCACAACCGCCCCTGCCAAAGAGGCGAAAGCAGACGCGGACGATCTTGATACGATCAAAGAGCAGCTTGCAGCCATGCAGGAGAAGCTTTCCCGCATGGGCAAATAGGCGGTAGGGGGCAAATCGTCCCCGCCGCATGCGCGCATGTTCGTGCAAAGCGTCTCTTCAATTCGGCTCAGACAGATGATAGTTCCATGACACAGACAGGAATTGCGACAAGAGTCGCACCGTCTTTCTGATCCCTAATATCACGCTCATTTGGAAGTTGTGTCATGACGAAAACCTTTCAATCCTACGCAGGCAACGGCGATCACACCACGAGCTATTATGCCGCCTCGGCAAATCCCTCGCCGGTCCGGCCCAAGCTTGAAGGCCATGTCGAGATAGATATCTGCATTGTTGGCGCTGGTTATAGCGGGCTGTCAACGGGTCTTCACCTCGTTGAAAAGGGCTATAAGGTCGTGATCATCGAAGGCGCACGCGTCGGCTGGGGTGCCTCGGGGCGCAATGGCGGCCAGATCGTGAACGGGTTAAACGCCAGCTTGCAGACCATCAAAAAGCGGTATGGCCAGGATACCGCCTCTTTTGTGGCAGGCCTCGTGCAAGAGGGTGGCGAGATCATCCGCGAGCGGGTCAAGACCTATGACATCAAATGTGACCTGAAAGACAAGAACGTCTTTACCGGCCTGACCAAGGCGCACATGAACGAGCTTGAAGAGCGCATGAACCTCTGGGCCAGCTACGGCATCAAAAACCAAGAGATGCTCGACAAAAACCAGCTCCGCGCGCATGTCAATTCCGACCTCTATGAAGGCGGGTTGATCGACCATAGCGGCGGGCATATGCATCCGCTCAATCTCGCACTTGGCGAGGCGGCCGCCTTTGAAAAGCTGGGCGGCGTCATATACGAGATGTCCCCTGTGACCGACGTGGATACCAATAGCCCCAAGCCGGTTGTCACCACAGCCCATGGCACGCTGACCTGTAAAACGCTGGTGCTGTGTGGCAATGCCTATTTGGGGCATGTCGTGCCGACCCTGACATCCCGCGTGATGCCTGTCTCGACCCAAGTCATGGCAACAGAGCCCCTGGGCGAAGAGCTCGCCCATTCCCTTATTCCGACAGACGTCTGCGTCGAGGATATCCGCTATATCCTTGATTACTATCGACTTTCTGCCGACAAGCGGATGCTGTTTGGTGGCGGCACCGTCTACGGCGGGGCCGACCCGAAAGACATCGAGGCCAAGCTGCGCGGCAATATGGACAAGGTTTTTCCGCAACTCAAAGGTAAGAAGATCGACTTTGCGTGGAGCGGCAACTTTGCATTGTCATTCAGCCGCGTACCGCAAATGGGCCGGATCGGCGGCAACACCTACTTCGCACATGGCTACTCCGGCCATGGGGTCACAGGATCTCACACCTTCGGGCGTATCCTGTCCGAGGCGATCGACGGCGATTTGACCCGCTTCGACGTCTTCGAGAATGTCCCTTGGTATCCGTTCCCAGGCGGCCGGATGTTCCGCGTGCCGTACTCGGTTATCGGGTCTTGGTGGTATGCGTTGCGCGACAAAACCGGCCTCTGAACCATAAGACCGTGCTGCGGGTCAGATTCCCAATCTGTCCCGCATTGCGAACCACGTCATGGCAAGAGCAAGCAGGGGGGCGCGGGCCGCCCCTCCGCCCGGAAAACTGGGGGTGGGCAAGCTTGAGAGTAGATCAAATCGCTCCGCCTGTCCCGCAATCGCCTCGGCCATGACCTTGCCCGCAAAACCCGAAAGCGCGACGCCGTGTCCCGAAAACCCTGCGGCGGACATGATATTGGCCGCGAGCCTCTGCATGGCGGGCAGGCGGGACACCGTGATCCCCAGCGTGCCCCCCCAGACATAATCAAAGCCGACGCCCGTGAGTTGCGGAAACAGGTTGACCATCCGCTGTTGTAGCGCCGTCTCGATATCCTTGGGATAGCCGATGGTATAGCTTTCGCGCCCGCCGAAAAGCAGGCGGTTGTCCTCTGACATGCGGAAATAGTTCACCACAAACTTGCTATCGGCCACGGCGATGTCGCGGGCCAGAACCGCTTGGGCCTCCGTGAGCGGCGCAGTCGCCCCGATAAAGCTGTTGATCGGCATCACCTTGGCCGCAATCTTCCGCTCGATCCCCGGCAAATATCCGTTTCCTGCGACCACCACAAATTGGGCTTTGACACAGCCCTTGTCCGTGCGCACCGCAGCGGTGTCGCCTTTGGCGATGTGATGCACCTCGGAGCGTTCAAAAATCTTGACGCCCGCAGCCTCGGCGGCGCGTGCCATGCCCAAGACGTAACGCAGCGGGTGAATATGCCCGGCCCCCATGTCCAGCGTACCACCTTGATAAGCGGGGCTTTTGACGATGTCTGCCAAGGCCTGCGCGTCCAGCGGCGTGATCTGGTCGTAGCCATATTTACGGGCAAGATACTCCGCATCGCGGTGCTCTTGGGCGGTCTCGCTTGCGCTATAACAGCCATGGGCCACGCCTGCGCGGTAGCGGGCATCGGGTGCGTAGGCTGCAACCTGCGTTCGCAGATCAGACTTGGCTTCTTCGGCCATCTCCCAAAGCGCGCGGGCAGGGCCGTCGCCCAAGGATTTCGCGAGCCACGCCTGCCCTTTGTTATATCCCGAGCCAACTTGACCACCGTTCCGGCCAGAGGCACCAAAGCCCGCGCGATGCGCCTCAAGCACAACAACACGAAACCCCTTTTGCGCAAGATGGAGCGCTGCGGAAAGCCCCGTAAAGCCTGCACCTATGACGCAAACATCGGCCTCGATTTGCCCGAAAAGCGGCAAACGCTCGGGCGGTATTTCAGCGGTTGCTGCGTACCAGCTTTTGGGAAACTGCCCCGCGCGGTCATTGCGATACAGCGGGTTCATACGTTTAACAAAAGATGTTCGCGCTCCCACGGGCTGATGACCTGTAAGAACTCGGTGTATTCGGTGCGTTTGACGATCGAATAGACGCGCGCGAAATCGGGGCCAAGGACGTCGTGCAGCTCTTTTGCCTCATCGAACAGATCAAGCGCATCCCAGAGCGATCCCGCAATCTCGGCCTCCGAATTATAGGCCTCACCTTGCCAGCGTTTGTCGGGACGGATTTCGTTCTTCATGCCCAGATAGCCGCAAGCCAGTGAGGCGGCGATGCAAAGATAGGGGTTACAATCCATGCCTGGCAGTCGGTTTTCAATGCGGCGGGCCGCGGGCTCGCTGATTGGAATACGGATACCTGTCGTGCGATTGTCGCGGCCCCACTCAAGGTTCACGGGGGCCGCACTATCAGGCACATAGCGACGGTAAGAATTCACATAGGGCGCGATGACGGCAATCGCGCTGGGCATATACTCTTGTAATCCCCCGATAAAATGGAAGAAAGCATCTGTCTCGCCGCCGCCTTTGCCTGTGAACAGGTTGCGGCCCTGATCATCAATCACCGAATGGTGCACATGCATTGCCGATCCGGGCTCGCCCTCAATCGGCTTGGCCATAAAGGTGGCAAAGCAATCGTGTTTGAGGGCCGCTTCGCGGATCAGGCGTTTGAAGAAGAACACTTCATCGGCCAGTTTCACAGGATTGCCATGCCGCAAGTTGATCTCGAGCTGGCCCGCGCCGCCCTCTTGGGTGATCCCGTCGATCTCGAACCCTTGGATTTCGGCATACTCATAAATGTCGTCGATCACGGGGCCATAGTCGTCAATGGCAGATAGCGAATAGGCCTGACGCCCCGCCGACAAACGCCCCGTGCGGCCGACCATCGGCTCGATCGGTTTGGCGGGGTCGATGTTGCGGGCCACAAGGTAGAATTCCATTTCGGGGGCCACGACGGGCTTCCAGCCTTCTTTGGCGTATAGATCGCAGACCCGTTTCAAGACGTTGCGCGGGCTGGCCCCGACGGGGCGGCCCTTTTGGTCAAAGGCATCGTGGATCACCTGCAATGTGCCATCGGCGGCCCAAGGGGCGGCAGTTGCCGTTGACAGGTCAGGTTTGAGGATCATGTCCGGCTCAAGGAAGCCTTCAGGCCCAGCGGCCTCACCCCAATCGCCTGTGATCGTTTGGAAAAAGATGGAGTTGGGCAAGTGGAAATGGCTCTCGGCCTGCTTGTCCCACTTCGTCGCAGGCACCGCCTTGCCACGCGCGATCCCGGGCAAATCGGGGATCATACACTCAACCTCGTCCAAACGGTTGTTTTCGAGGTAAGTCCGAGCGGCTTGCGGGATTTTATCCATCCAAGTCATGAGATGCGTCTTTCTTTAAAGAACCGCGCAATCTGGAGCGCCAGCTTTTGATTGGCATTGGTTTTGCCTAAATTCGCATGAGCGGCCTCCAGCAACGGATCAGGCACAACACCCGGTCCGCGCAATGTCGCCAGCCCGTCGATCATCTGATCGCCAAACTCTGGATGCGCTTGCACGGTAAAGGCGTTGCGGCCGTAAATCAGAGCCGCGTTCTCGCAAAAATCGTTGCAAGCCACGGTCTCGGCAGTGGCCGGGCGGGTCACAACCTGATCCTGATGCCACGCATTCAGCGTGACGTCCTCGCCTTGCCAATCATAGGTCTGACGCCCGACGGCCCAGCCGTCCTTGTACTTCTCGACCTTGCCGCCAAGGGCCTGCGCGATAATCTGGTGCCCAAAGCAAATCCCGACCATGGGCACGTCCGCCGCAAAAGCGGCGCGGATAAAGTCCTCAAGCGGCGGGATAAACGCGTGGTCCTCATAAGCACCATGCTTAGATCCGGTCAGGAGCCAGCCGTCGCAGTCTGTCACGCTCTGCGGGAACGCCATATCGACCACGTTATAGGTCTCGAAGGTCAGACTGCTGTCTGCCAAAAGCCGACCGAACATAGCGTCATAGTCACCAAGGGTCGCTTGGATTTCATCTGGCGCGTGGCCAGTCTGCAGAATACCGATTTTCATAAGTCACCGTCGTTAGGATGACCCCAGCCTAGCGCGACCCTCAGACAGTGTCGAGATAGAGATCGAGTTGCTCTTCCGGGCTCAGTTCCATGAAGTATCTCATTTCCTGCCGCTTGGTCCGCAAGAAGTTTTCAACCAGTTGCGGGTTAAAGATGCGGCGCGCCAGCGTACTTTTTTCAAAGGCATCAATGGCGTCCGACCATGTGGTCGGCAATTGCGGGAGCGCTTGGGTATAAGCGGAGCCTTCGATGGGCGGCGGCGGCACCATTTTGTCTTCAATACCCACAAGGGCAGAGCCAAGCACGGCCGCAAGGAACAAATAGGGGTTCACATCGCCGCCAGCGACGCGGTGCTCGATACGGCGGGCCTTAAAGCTGCCGCCGGGCACTCGCACGGAGGCCGTGCGGTTGTCATAGGCCCAGCAGATCGAGGTTGGCGCATGGGAACCGGGCACCAGACGGTCGTAGCTATTGCCGTGGGGCGCGAAAATCAACGCAAGATCCTTCATCCCCGCGAGACAGCCCGCGATACCATTGGCCAAAAGCTCTGTGCCCTCATAGGTATCATTGGCAAACACGTTATTACCGTCCTTGTCGATGACCGAGAAGTGGGTGTGTAGACCGTTGCCTGCGTAATCTTCGTAGGGTTTGGCCATGAAAGAGGCGGCCATACCATGGTTGCGGGCAATGCCGCGCACCAGCATTTTGAACAGCCATGCATCATCGGCGGCCTTGAGCGCATCCGGCACATGTTCAAGGTTGACCTCAAACTGGCCCAAACCACCCTCGGAAATGGCCGCCTCGGCGGGAATACCCATCTCGTCGCAGGCGTCATAAAGGTCGTTAAAGAAGCGGTCGAATGCGTCCAGCGCGCGCAAGCTTAAAATTTCGGCACCCGCACGGCGCTTGCCAGTGCGTGGCGATTTCGGCTGGCGGATTTCTTTGCCGCTGTCGTCGATGAGGTAAAACTCCATCTCCGTGGCCGCAACAGGGGTCAGCCCAAGTGCCTTATAACGTGCCACAACAGCGGCCAGCGCATGACGCGGATCGCCTTCAAAGGGCGTGCCATCTTCGTGGAAAGACCAAAGCGGCAGGATCGCCGAAGGCGTCGAGAGCCACGGCATCGGCACATAGCCACGCTCGGTCGGCAGCAACACACCATCCGCATCGCCAGTTTCGAACACCAGCGGGCTGTCGTCGATGTCTTCGCCCCAGATATCAAGGTTCAGCACGGACAAAGGAAAGCGTGTGCCTTCCTTTTCCAGCTTGGCCGCGAATTTGCGCGGAACGCGTTTTCCGCGTGCTTGTCCATTTAGATCGGCCGCGCCGCAACGGACGTTGCGCACTTCGGGATTGTCTTCAAGCCAGTTCATTTTATCTTATCACCTGTGGGCGGTATTTGATCTTCGCACGTCTGTCTTGCGGCAGATGGCGGTTCAAGTACCGGTTTATGAGGCCGAATATCGTGATGACGATCAGCGTCAGAATAATGAAATACATAGCGAGGATCGGATAAGGCACAAAGGGGTTAAACGTCTTGTCTGCAAAATAATTCGCATAATATAAGGCATCGCCGCGCTGCTGTGTGGCAGGGAACCCGCTAAAGAAGACCAAGGTCGTCGCGTGAAACAGAAAGATTGCCTCGTTGGTATAGGCGGGCCATGCCAGCCGCAGCATCGTGGGCCAGATCACGCGGCGAAAGCGGGACCAGCCCTGCAAGCCGTAAGCATCGGCTGCTTCGGTGTCGCCCTTCGGGATCGACTGCAGTGCGCCATAGAAAATCTCGGCCGAATAGGCGGCAGTGTTCAGGAACAAAACGACCAAGGCACCAAGCCACGCCGAGGTGAAGGCGGAAAAAATCGGGTGCACCGACTTGAGTGACAAGAACAGGAAGTAGGCAAAGAAGAACTGGATAAACAGAGGCGAGCCGCGGAAGATAAAAATGAACCACTCCGCAGGTTTGCGCAGCCAAGCGGACCGCGCCGCCTTTCCAATCGCAAGTGTGGTGGCAAAGAAGAATCCGGCAACCAGAGCGAAAAACCCGAAATAGATGTTCCAGATCATGCCAGAGCCAATCAGCGTAAACTGCTGACACAGCGTAAAATCAGACCGCGGCAAAAGGCGCTCGCCGATCCCTTGGGACCGCAGGCCGTAATCAATGATTGTCTGGATGCAGTCTTCCATCAGCGCCCCGCCTTTCGCTGGGCTTCACCCGCAGATGTTGCTTGGCCAAAT
>CBFHTU010000026.1:0-42719 GCA_965658825.1 Yoonia sp. | reverse complement strand
ATGCCCGCGCTCAGCGCTTGCGGATCTGGTCGCGCCACGATCAGGATCCCGACAAATCCCATCAGGGCGGCAATCCCCCCGATCTTGGTGATCCGTTCCCCCAAAAGGAGAGGCGACAGGATGATGACCCAAATCGGTGTCGTAAACTCCAGAGCGAACACCTGCGCCAAAGGGATGACCGTGATGGCATAAAACCAAAGGTTTTGGCCCGTAAAGTGGGCGGCGTTGCGCATCAGGTGCAAGCGGAGCTTGTCAGGGCGGATTTGGCCCAATGTGCCCGCCAATGCCCCCGCGACAAGGACGATCACAATGCCGACCAAGGAGCGGTAAAGCATGATTTCGAATGTATCGAGATTGCTGGCGGCAGCGCGCCCTGCCACGGCCATCGAGGTGAAGGCCGTAATCGCGCCGATCATCCAGAGGGCCGCTCGCAAAGTATGTGTCATCAGGATATCTTACCGCGCGGAAACCGCGGTCTTATTCCCACTCAATTGTCCCCGGAGGCTTCGATGTGATGTCGTAGGTCACGCGATTGATCCCCTGCACCTCGTTGATGATCCTCGTGGCGGTTTCACCCAAGAATTCATGGGTGAAAGGGTAATAATCGGCTGTCATCCCGTCCACGGACGTGACCGCGCGCAAGGCACAGGCGAAGTCGTAAGTGCGCCCGTCCCCCATGACGCCAACCGTGCGCACGGGCAAAATCGCCACAAAGGCCTGCCAGATTTCATCATAGAGACCATGCTTGCGGATTTGGTCGATATAGACCGCATCAGCCTTGCGCAGGATTTCCAGCTTTTCGGACGTAATCTCACCCGGGCAGCGGATCGCAAGACCCGGACCGGGGAAAGGGTGACGCCCGATAAAGGATTTCGGCAGGCCAAGCTCGACGCCCAGCGCGCGGACCTCGTCTTTGAAGAGTTCGCGCAAAGGCTCTACGAGTTTGAGACCCATCTTCTCAGGCAGACCGCCCACGTTGTGGTGGCTCTTGATGGTCACGGAAGGGCCGCCTGAGAAGGACACAGATTCGATCACGTCGGGGTAAAGCGTGCCTTGCGCGAGGAACTCTGCGCCCTCAATGGTGTTGGCGTGCTTCTGGAACACGTCGATGAACAAGCGACCAATGATCTTGCGCTTGGTTTCGGGGTCCGACTGGCCCTCAAGCTCGCCCATGAAAAGGTCGCGCTCATCTGCATAAATCAGCGGAATATTGTAATTCTCGCGGAACATCTTTAGGACTTCTTCGGCCTCGCCTTGGCGCAAAAGGCCGTTGTTGACGAAAACGCAGGTCAACTGATCGCCGATCGCCTCGTGAATCAACACAGCCGCCACGGACGAATCGACGCCGCCGGACAGACCGCAGATCACCTGCTTGTCGCCAACCTGATCACGAATCGCGGCGATAGCTTGCTCGCGGTAGGCGCCCATCGTCCAGTCACCCGAGAAGCCGGCAATCTTGATGAAGTTCTCGTAGAGTTTTGCGCCATTTGGCGTGTGGTGCACCTCAGGGTGAAACTGCACGGCGTAGAAATGGCGCGACACATCAGCAGTGATCGCAAACGGCGCATTTGGCGAGGTGCCATAGACCTCAAAGCCGGGAGCAATCTCGGAGACATGGTCGCCGTGGCTCATCCAGACTTGTTCTTTTCCTTCGTTAAACCAACCCTTTAGAAGGGAAAGCTCATTCACAGGCGTCACGAAGGCACGACCAAATTCAGCGGTGCCATGACCGCGGTCAACCTGTCCGCCGAGCTGCTGCATCATGGTTTGCTGACCATAGCAGATGCCCAAAACAGGCACGCCCATGGTGAAAACCGCAGGTGCAGCGCGCGGGCTGCCTTCGCGCGTCACGCTATCGGGACCGCCCGAGAGGATCACGGCCTTTGGCGCGAAATCGGCCAGAAAGGCGTCGGTCACGCTCTGATAGGGGTGAATTTCACAATAGACGTTCAGCTCGCGAAGCCTGCGCGCAATAAGCTGCGTGACCTGGCTGCCGTAGTCGATGATAAGAAGGCGTTCGTGCGATTGTATATCCATGAGGCGTTTTAGACGGGGACGGGGCAGGTGTGCAAGAGCGTGCAATGTCGCTTTTGCGCCCCAAGTGGCGTTAATTTCGCAAGGCGTGGCGCGGTCTCGTCGTAGATAAGCTGCAAGCAATTGAATTTGGGAGAAAGCGTATGTCTGAGGCACAAGAAAATACAGGTCGTCGCGCGCGCGGTGGCGGTGGTGCGGCACGGCGTGCAGAACGCACAGCCGTCAGCGTCGAGACTGCGAAATACATTGAGCGGAACATTCCGAACTACGAAGTGCTGGACGAGGCAGCGCTGGACATTATTGAACGCAACGCAGAGACCGTTCTGGCAGAGATCGGTGTGAACTTTGTCGACAGTCCCGAGGCGCTGGAGCGCTGGCGCTCTGTTGGTGCCGAGATCGACGGCGAGCGCGTGCGAATCCCGCGTGGTTTGGCGCGTAAATTGTGCGCAACAGCACCTGCGACCTTTACACAACACGCCCGTAACCCCGAACGGAATGTTGTGATCGGCGGCAAAAACCTTGTTCTGGCCCCTGTTTACGGCCCGCCCTTCGTACGCGATGCCGAAGGTGGCCGCCGCTATGCGACAATGGCGGATTTCGAGAAATTCGTGAAGCTGGGCTATATGTCCAAGTGGCTGCACCAGTCGGGCGGCACTGTTTGCGAGCCGACAGATGTGCCTGTGAACAACCGTCACCTTGACATGCTTTTGGCCCACATGACCTTGTCCGACAAGCCGTTCATGGGCTCGGTCACAGAGCCCAGCCGTGCGCAGGACAGTGTTGATATGTGCAATATCCTCTTTGGTGAGGAGTTTGTGCAGAACAACACCGTGATGACGTCGCTGATCAACATCAACAGCCCGATGACCTTTGACAGCATCATGATGGGAGCGCTTGAAGTCTTCGCAAAGAACAACCAAGCCTCGATCATTTCTCCGTTTATCGTGGGCGGTGCGATGGCGCCGGTGTCCGTTGCGGGCACATTGACGCAAGTTATGGCTGAATGCCTGGCAGGGATCGCTTACAGCCAGATCATCCGTCCGGGTGCGCCTGTGATCATGGGGGCATTTGTGACCTCGATCGACATGAACTCTGGCGCGCCGACATTCGGCACACCTGAGGCTGCGCATATCACCTACGGCGTGGGCCAGCTGGCCCGCCGCTTGGGCGTGCCTTACCGCTCGGCCGGTTCGTTCTGTGGTTCAAAACTGCCAGACGCGCAGGCCGCTTACGAGACGTCGAACAGCCTGCAAATGGGCTTGCTTTCTGGCGTCAACTTTATGTTGCACGCCTGTGGCTGGCTGGAAGGCGGTCTGGTCGCTTCGTTCGAAAAGTTCGTAATGGACGCGGATCAATTGGGCACGTTGCACCACTTTGCACGCGGTGTGGACATGTCCGAGAACGGTCAGGCGATGGGCGCAATCGCGGAAGTAGGCCCAAGCGGCCACTACCTCGGGTGCGAGCATACGCAGGCCAACTTCAAGACGGCATTCTGGCGGTCTGACCTGTTCGACTACAAGCCATTCGAGACATGGGACGAAGAAGGCGCGCGCGATACGCAAGCGCTTGCGTCGATCCGCGTCAAAAAGATGATCGACACCTATCAGCAGCCGCACCTCGACCCAGAGATCGAGGCGCGTTTGCGGGCCTATGTGGCCGAAAAGAAAGCGAGCATGCCTGACGCCTTCATGTAGGACGTGAGCTGGCCGCAAAGTTCTGCGCTTCGGCCATAATTGCAATGATAACATCGACATGGCGGGCCACTGAATAAGTGGCCTGCTTTTCTTTGCGCGCGTCGTTCAACATCGATTCGATGTCGAGCAGCGCCATGAGGGCAGGGGCAGGGCGCGGAATCATCTCGGTTTTCAGGATCCGCTTGAGATGGGTGTTGCGCACATAGTCGTCCAGTCCAAAGCGGGCCGCCTTGATCAGCAGTTCAGGGCGGCGAAGCTTGGCAATACGAGTTTGAATATCGAGCATGTTGTGGTCCTTTTGCGAGCAGTCATGCCCAGAAACCTACACGCCCCGCAGCCGTGTTGCTTAAACCCGCCTTTGACCGTTCGGTGGCCATGGAATTATTTAGCTTTTGGAAACAATAGTGAATGGAGTTGGAAACAATTAACTTTTGAGTAACCAAAACACGTTTAGGTTGTAAAAGTGACATTTGGTTTCGTTGTTAACGGTTTTTGGCTTTTGAGAGATGAGTGCCACGAGGTTTAGGACATGCAGGACACATTACCTTCAGCAAGATCGAACCCACTGCCTGCTTGGGTTCCTGAGGCTGTGGCCCATTATCTTGCCCACACAGAACGTGGGTGCTCAATTCGGGAACTGGCACGCAAACACGCGTGCCATCCCTCGACAATACTCCGCCAAGTGCGCCGCTATGAGGCCCGCCGCGATGATCCCTTGATCGACGCGGCGCTCACGGCCCTGTCATTGGCGGCTCACGGACATCAAAAAGCACGAACGAAGGAAACCAACGACATGACGTTTGTACACCGAAAGGGGGGGACTCCTTCCGAAGGCCTATCAAAAGAGCGTATCGATCAGGAGGCGAAGCGGATTTTATTGCGCTTGAGCGAACCTGGTGCCGTTCTTGCGGTCGCGCGCGAGATGGAAACCGCCGTGGTTGTGCGCGATGCACCCGACGGGGAGCAATTGCGCACGGCCGTCGTAGAGCGCGAAATTGCGCAGGCGATGGCATTGAAAGAGTGGATCTCCTGCCCAGACGCCTCGGGCCGTGTTGCCCGCTATTTCATCACAAATTCAGGGCGCACGGCCTTGCGCAGGCTTGCCGCGCAAGGCGAGAATGCGGCGCTTGGATTTGGCGACGCCCATGCCAAAATGATGAAAGACGGCGCGTGGGATATCGCCGCCGTTGAAGGCGATGACCGGGACCGATCTGCACTCCGCGCCACGATTGAAAGCCCCTTGGTCGGATTGTCCCGCCGTCGCGACAAGGACGGAAAACCTTTTCTTTCCCGTGACTTGCTGGCCGTTGGCGAGAGGTTGCGCGAGGACTTTGAACTGGCGAAAATGGGGCGTGCGATCCCGCGCGACCTCGCCGGATTTATGACGACAACACCCCTGAAAGACGGCCCCCCCGGGGCCGCAGCAGGACATTTGCGTGTTCAGGCAGCCATGACTGAGGTCGGCGCGGGGCTCTCGGATGTGGCTTTTCATTGCTGCTGCTTGCTCGAAGGGCTTGAACTGACCGAAAAGGCGATGGGCTGGTCGGCGCGCTCTGGCAAGATCGTTTTGCGCATCGCGTTGCAGCGTCTCAAGCGGCACTATGCCGACCAGGGAAAATATGCGCCGTTGATCGGGTAGGGCGCGCGCGGGGCGGAACGCCCATTTCTGATGTCCCGCTCTCCCAATCGATTTGCATAACAGCTTTGCCGCCTGTGCGGTTGTTGTCGCGAGAGAATAACACTAAGTTGCAGGTAACTTCAGAAATGGGAAATTACCGTGCGCGACCTCAAAATCCCCGCCCAACGTCACCCCGAGAAAGCAAAGCGCCCTGATACGGTGCAGCCGAAAAAGCCGGACTGGATCAGGGTCAAGGCCCCGACATCGGAGGGCTACAAGATCACGCGCGACATCATGCGTGAGCATAAACTGGTGACGGTTTGCGAAGAGGCGGGCTGTCCCAATGTGGGCGAATGCTGGTCGCAGGGCCATGCCACTATGATGATTATGGGCGAAGTTTGTACGCGCGCCTGCACGTTCTGCAATATTGCGACTGGCAAGCCGCACGAGGCTCTGGACGTTTTCGAGCCGGGGCGCGTGGCGGATGCGGTCAAGAAACTCGGCCTCAAGCATGTCGTGATTACGTCGGTGGATCGCGACGACGTGGAAGACGGCGGCGCCGCGCATTTCGCCCAAACGATTCGTGCCGTGCGCAAACAATCCCCTGATACGACGATCGAAATTCTGACGCCTGACTTTATCCGTTGCGATCCCGATGTGTTGCGGATTGTTGTTGAGGCAAAGCCGGATGTGTTTAACCACAACCTTGAAACAGTGCCGGGCTTATACCCCGAGGTCCGTCCCGGTGCGCGCTATTTCCATTCATTGCGTTTGTTGCAGCGGGTGAAAGAACTTGATCCGACGATGTTTACCAAATCGGGGATTATGGTTGGTTTGGGTGAGGACAAGCAGGCCGTGACGCAAGTTATGGAAGATATGCGTGCCGCCGACATCGATTTCCTGACAATCGGCCAGTATTTGCAGCCGACGCCAAAGCACCACGCCGTTGACCGCTTTGTGACACCCGAGGAATTCGCGATCTATGAAAAGACCGCCTATAACAAGGGGTTCCTGATGGTGTCGGCCTCGCCGCTCACGCGATCAAGCTATCACGCAGGGGATGATTTTGCGCGCTTGCGGGCGGCGCGGCTGAAAAAGCTGGGTCAGCCGACCGCTTGAAGACAGTCGGGACGCCAGATTAGCCCCAAAGGCGCGGGGCGCGCAAACAAGAACCCTTGCACGAGCCGCACCCCGATTTTGCGCAGTACATCGCGCTCTTCGGGGTGTTCGACACCTTCTGCGATTAAGCTGGCGCCGATTTCTGTAGCAAAGTGGATCATCGCTGTGGCGAGAGATTGGCGGGCGGGGTCCACATGAATACCTGCAACCAACGCACGATCAAGTTTCATAATATCCGGACGCAGTCGTAACACAGTGCTGAGCCCTGAATAGCCCGCCCCAAGATCATCGACGGCGAAACGCACACCTTTCAGGCGCAGTTCGGCCATCGTCTTGAGCAGCTTCACATGGTCTTCGATCTCCTCGTGTTCCGTAATCTCGATGATGATTCGATGGGTCGGGCCCGCCTTGAGGACCTCGGAAAGCTGCCCCGAAGTGATAGTGTCAGGCGAGGCATTGAGCGAAATATAGATATTTTCGGGCAAAAGGGGCATTTCGGCCAGCGCTGTACGGATGGTTGCGATTTCGAGGTCGCATTGCATGCCAACCTTTTTAGCTTCCGCAAACCAGATATCAGGGCTCTGATAGATTTCAGATTCGAACCGGCTGAGAGCCTCCACTCCCACTATTTGATTCGTTTGCAGATCAACAATCGGTTGCCAATAGACTGCAAAACTTTGGGTCGCGATTGTCTGCGTAATGCGGTCAGCCGTCCTTTGCAGGTCGTTTGCTGTCTCCAAGCTCTTGTTAAGCGTTTTTCCCGCGAAGTTCGCGAACATCGTGGCGATATTGTAGTCGCGCTCGTTCAAGGAGGGTTTTGGGCTTTGCGAGAAGCAGCAAAACGTCCCGTAAAAATCGCCGTTGTTGCGGAAAAGGGGAACGCTGACGTGCGATTCGACACCCATTTCTTTGGTGATCGGCAAATCGCGCGCGAGTGGAATTTTCGACACATGAGGCATCATGCGCGGCAGTTTTCCTTCAAGCATATAGCCACAGTATAATTCGGAAATCGGCCGGCTTCCTGTCACGTTTATGAGACCGAGCCCCATTGGGTCAGACACGCGCCGGTAGTGCACGGTGTTGTCGATCAACTCCGCCATATAGGAGATGTCCATGCTCAGGTGTTCGCGGACCGTTTCCAGCGCTTCACACATGACGACATCCGGATCGCTATCGGCGTGACTTTCAAAAAGAGCGGAAGTGGTTGTCATGGGTGATCCTTTTTCACTGTTATCTCAGATAATCGTGAAAGTCTGATTGAAACGTTAAGGATCAAATTTTACGAATGACTTTGTGTGCATATCGTTAATAGATGCGGCGGACCCGATCAGCGGCCATCCAGTCGGGGGTAAGACCGAGTTTTTCGGCCACAACGACCAGCACGCAAATTGCAATGATGGCAGCAACGAGCTTTACGCGGCCCATGCTTGGCGGGTTTTGTGCCCAGCGCTTTGCCGTCAAGAGCCAGCGCAAATTCATTGCGTGAATCTGACTTTGCCGACAAAGGGCAAATTCCGGTTGCGCTGCGCAAAGTCGATCCCGTAGCCCACGACAAATTCGTCAGGTATTTCGAAACCGACCCAATCGGGTTTGAAATCCACTTCACGACGCGCGGGCTTGTCCAAGAGCGCGATAGTGCGCATCCGCGCGGGTTTCTTGGTCATAAGATAGTCATGTACATGCGAAAGCGTGTGGCCTGTGTCGATGATATCTTCGACGACGAGCACATCGCGCCCCTCAATTGCACCGCGCAAGTCTTTGAAAATACGGACTTCCCGACTGCTTTCCATGCCGTCGCCATAGGAGGAGGCTTCGAGGAAATCGACCTCGACTGGCAGGTCCAATTCGCGCACCAGATCGGCGATAAACACGAACGACCCCCGCAGCAGCCCTACGACGACGAGCTTGTCTGTGTCTTGGAACGTGGTCTGGATTTCGCGGCTGAGCTCTTCGATCCGCGCGGCAATGGATTTCGCGCTGATCATCGTGTCAATCACATAAGGTCGGTGCGTCATGCGGCCCCCAAATCTACGGCAAAGGGTTGATTTATCGTGCCCATTCTACGACATCGGTGGGTGAAGTCACCCGCGAAAGACAAAAATGACCGTTCATTCTGAGACCAAGTTCCTGCCCTATACCGCTGACCAGATGTATAGGCTTGTTGCAGATGTCGCTAATTATCCGAAGTTTTTGCCGTGGACGGCAGCGGCGCGGGTGCGCAGCCTGACGGATAAGGGGGAGTATACCGAAATGCTCGCCGATCTCGTGGTCTCGTTCAAGGTATTCCGGGAAACATTCGGCAGCCGTGTATTGCTGTGGCCCGAGCTGCGCCAGATCGATACGACCTATTTGGATGGCCCGTTTAAATACCTCGACAGCCGCTGGACATTTGAAGAGGCCGATGGCGGGTGTAATGTGTTTTTTCGCGTGGATTTCGAGTTTAAAAACAGGATTTTACAGGGCGCTGCCGGGATGTTCTTCAATGAGGCCATGCACCGGATTGTAAGCGCATTCGAAGCCCGCGCACAGGAGCTTTATGATGCAGCCTGAACTGAGCCTTGCCGCCTTTGCCACAACGGCGCAGCCCTCGCAAACAGCGCTGGACATGATGCGTTTGTCGTTGATGGATTGGGCCGCTTGCGGGCTGGCGGGGGTGTCAGAGCCCTTGGCGAAAATCTTGCGCGACAAGGGCTTGGGCGAGGGCGGAGCGCCACAGGCTTCGGTGATAGGCGGCGGCACTTTGCCCGCGCCGCGTGCTGCGCTGATCAATGGCGCCGTGAGCCATGCTCTGGATTATGACGACACCCATTTTGCCCATATCGGGCATACAAGTGTCGGCGTGATCCCTGCGGCGCTGGCGGTCGCCGAGCGCGAAGGCGCCAGTCTGGAGGTCTTTCTGGACGCCTGTTTGACCGGATCGGAAGCCGCCGTGCGCGTCGGTGTCTGGCTGGGACGGGACCATTATCAGGTTGGCTATCATCAAACCGCCACGGCGGGTGCCTTTGGCGCGACCATTGCTGCCTTGCGCCTGATGGGGGCTGATCCCGCGCAGGTGGTGTCTGCGCTTGGATTGGCGAGCACGAAGGCTGCTGGCCTCAAGGCGCAATTTGGCACAATGGGCAAACCGTTGAACGCCGGACTTGCAGCCGAGGCAGGCGTTGAGGCCGCGACATGGGCAATGGCGGGGCTGACGTCGACGGATACAGGCTTGCGAGCCTTTGGGGCGACCCATCACGGGATGGCCGATACGACCGCATTTGACGGGCTTGGGGACGTCTGGCGGATGGAAGCGATTAGCCATAAATTTCATGCCTGCTGTCATGGCTTGCATGCGATGCTTGAGGCGATGGGGCAATTGGATGTCGCAGCGGCCGATGTCGCGGCCGTGCAGATCACGACACATTCGCGCTGGATGACCGTGTGTAACCAGCCCGCGCCGACGACCGGTTTGGCCGCAAAGTTCAGCTATGCCCAGACGGCGGCAATGGCGCTTTTGGGGATCGATACGTCAGCGATTGCGTCTTTTACCGACGAGATCGCTAACGCCCCCGATGTGGTGGCCTTGCGCGCGCGTATCGCTGTGCAGGCGGATGCAGACCTGACTGAAATGCAGGCCGTGGTGCGGATCGTCTTGCGCGATGGCACCTGTGTTGACGCTACCCATGATCTGGCAGCTCCCTTGCCCATGGCCGCGCGGGCCGAAAAACTGCGGCGCAAAGCCGTCGGGCTTTTGGGGCCTGATGCCGCAGATGCGCTGTGGTCTGTGACGGATTTGGGTGCATTGACCGCGATTTTGCGGGCATGAAAAAGGGGGCCAGTGGCCCCCGATTTCGTTGTTTCGCTTTGAAATCTTAGGAGTTGAACTCGTAAGCCCGCTCGCCGTGTACGGCGAGGTCAAGGCCGTTGACCTCCGTTTCATGATCGACCCGCAGCGGCGTGATCGCCTTGCAGATGTAGATCAATGCCACAGTCACGACAGTGGTGAACACGCCCACGATCGCAAGAGAGCCAAGCTGGGCCGCCCAAGTGCCCGCGCCGAAGACGGCAATCATGATCGTCCCAAAGATGCCGCCAACGCCGTGCACAGCAAAGACGTCAAGCGTGTCGTCGATCTTGATCTTGTTGCGGATCAGCGTGACCGCTTCCTGACACAATATCCCTGCTATGGCACCGATTGCGAGGGCCTCAACCGGGCCGACAAATCCGGAGGCGGGGGTGATCGACGCGAGACCCGCAATCGTGCCGGTGACAAGGCCCACAAGCGAAGCGCGCCCGAATTTGATCCGCTCCCACAGTGCCCAAGTCAGCGAAGCTGCGGCGGCAGAGAGATGCGTGACCGTGATCGCCATTGCGGCACCACCGTCAGCGGCCAGTTGCGAGCCGCCGTTAAAGCCGAACCAGCCAACCCAGAGCATCGCAGCCCCGATCATGACCATTCCGGGGTTGTGCGGGGGCTTGGACGGGTCGCGACGTGCGCCCAAAAAGACGGCAAGAATCAAAGCTGCCAGACCTGCGGTTTCATGCACCACGATACCGCCCGCGAAATCACGCACACCGGTCTCGCCAAAGATGCCGCCGTCCGCGAGGAACCCGCCACCCCAGACCCAATGCACCACAGGCGCGTAGCAGAGCAGCATCCAGAGACCGGAGAACAAGAGCACAAAGCCAAAGCCGATCCGCTCGACATAGGCCCCGACGATCAACGCGGGCGTAATGATCGCAAAGGTCATTTGGAAGGCGAAGAACAGTATCTCGGGCAGGGTGCCTGACAATGTGTCGGCGTCGATGCCATTCAGGAACATCTTGTCCAGACCGCCCCAATAGCCGTTGCCGGAGCCGCCAAAGGCGATGGAATAGCCAAAAGCAAACCAGAGCACGCTCATGAGGCAGGCTATGGCATAACAATGCATAAAAACGCTGAGCACGTTACGCGCGCGCACAAGCCCGCCGTAGAAAAGCGCGAGGCCCGGGAGTGTCATAAACAGGACCAACGCTGTCGCGACCATGATCCAAGCGGTATCTGCACCGTTCATTGTAGAATTCCCCTCATTCTTGAAAATCTTCGCGTTGTTAGGGCGGATTTTCTGCGTGCGGAAAAGGCAGTTTTCGCAAACTACCGCCCAAAATCGGGGCGGTTTGCGGCTTGCATAATAATTGTGCGGTTTTCTGTCTTATTGCCTAAGTTGGGTGCGAAACTGCGGGGATGGCCGCAAGCAACAAGTTAAGTGCGTGGTTTGTCGCCGCTTTGCGAACCTGCGCGCGGCCAAGTGCGCCAAAGGCGATCGTTTCGGTGGCGGTTCCTTTGGGGCCGGATATCCCGAAGCACACCAGCCCTTCGGGTTTATGCTCTGACCCGCCAGGACCTGCGATCCCTGTGATGGCGACGGCGATCTGCGCCCCCGAACCGGTAAGGGCACCCAGTACCATCTCGCGGGCGACCTGTTCAGACACCGCCCCGTATTGAGTAAGCGTTTCCGGCAAGACGCCCAAGAGGTCGCGCTTTGCGGCATTGGTATAGGTGACGAAACCACGGTCGAAAATCGTGGAACTACCTGCAATGTCGGTAATGGCCGCACTCACCATGCCGCCTGTGCAGCTTTCGGCGGTGGCGATCATCACACCTGCGTCGCGGGCCGCACTCAGGAGGGCTTCAGCGGTTTTCATCAGAAAAACGCATGGTAAGCGCCGCCAAGGACCACGACACATACCGCAGCAAAGGTGCCCGCAATGACATCGTCGAGCATGACACCTGTTGCGTCATCGCGCTTGTCTGCCAAGCCAACGAGCCATGGTTTGGTGATGTCGAAGAGTCGGAATAACGCAAAGGCTGCGATCCATCCGGGCCAGAGCGCGAGCGCATCAAGACCCCGCGATGTCACGATGCCAGCTATGGGAAGAAGGGCTATCCACTGGCCGACCACCTCATCGATAACGATCTCGGACGGGTCGTGGTTGTCTTGGCCTGCCGTCTCTACCTTGGTTGCCCAAAGGCCCAGCGCATAGGCAATGATCGACGCGAAGATCAGTCCGTAAAGCCCTGAATAGGTTATGATAACCCAAGCAAAGGGCAGGGCTGCGAGCGATCCCCACGTGCCCGGCGCAGGGCGCATATGACCTGCGTAAAAGAAGGTCGCGATAATCTTGCTCATGTTTTTACCAATGTTGCGGTCGCGATGGCAGCGATGCCTTCCTCGCGCCCTGTGAAGCCGAGGCGCTCTGATGTCGTCGCCTTTACGCTGATCCTGTCCGCACCAATGCCCATGATCGCGGCGAGCGTATCCTTCATGGCGCGCTGATGTGGCCCGACTTTCGGGTATTCGCACACCAGAGTGCAATCTACATTGCTGATTTTATGGCCGTTTTCAGCAGCCAACGCCACTGCATGGCGCAAAAAGATATGGCTTTGCGCGCCTTTCCATTGCGGGTCCGAGGGCGGGAAATGCTGACCGATGTCACCCATCCCGAGCGCGCCGTAAATCGCGTCAGTGATGGCGTGCATTCCGACGTCTGCATCGGAATGGCCTTGCAGGCTACGCCCGTGGGGGACTTTGATCCCGCAGAGCCAGACATGATCGCCCTCACCAAAGCGGTGCACGTCGTAGCCGTTGCCGCATCTTACATCCATGTCGCATCCTAACATATTGTTTGCGCGCTCAAAATCATCAGTCGTTGTGATCTTGAGGTTGCGTTCCTCACCCTTGATGATCGCGACATCAAGCCCTGCAGCGCGTGCCACGGCGACGTCGTCTGCGGCGAGTGAGGTAAGGTCTTTATGAGCTTGATAAATATCATGAAAATGAAAACCCTGCGGGGTTTGTGCCCGAAATAGCCCGTCGCGGTTCTGCGTGCCGTTCACAAGCCCGTTTTCACCAGTCCAAAGCGCGTCCGTCACCGCCAAGGCAGGGGCTGCGGCGCGGTAAGTATCGAGCGCGGAGATCACCGCTTGAATGATTGTGCCAGACACGAGTGGCCGCGCCGCATCGTGGATCAGGACGCGGTCGGGTGCCTGCGCTGCCAGGGCGTCAAGGCCCGCACGCACGGAGGCGTCCCGCGTCGCCCCGCCAAGTGTCACATGGTCGGCAACAAGGCCAGTCGCCTTCCACAGGTCTTGATCGTCGGGGTGCAGCACCACGCAGATTTCATCAACATAGGGCCGTAATGCATTGAAAGTATGCGATATTACGCTCTGACTACGGAGCGGTTGCCATTGCTTGGGCAAGGCCCCGCCCGCGCGGGTGCCGCGACCTGCTGCGACGATAATGGCGGCGGTTTTCATGGTGCGTCCTTTTTCCTGACTTTTTGTTTAATCGGAGTCATGCCTGCGTGCAATTCCAGAAGATGTGCTTAAACTTTACGCAATCGGAGTTTTTTGCACGTTTTTTGCGCGCTTGCGCGTTGTGCTAAGGCCTGATCCTGCGTATTCATCCTGAAACGTCCCAATTTTCGGTGATTGCCCTCGTGCCTCATGTTTCGTCTTTAGCATTATCAGCGGTATCGCTGAGCCCGCCTGTCGCGCTGGCCCCTTTGGCGGGGATCACAGACCTGCCGTTTCGCCAGCTGGTCGCGTCATTTGGCGCGGGCTGGGTCGTGAGCGAGATGGTGGCAAGTCAAGAAATGGTCCAAGCCAAGCCGGGCGTGCGCGAACGCGCCGAATTGGGCTTTGATCAAGCCGGAACGGCGGTCCAGATCGCAGGGCGCGACGCTTATTGGATGGCCGAGGCGGCCAAGATGGTCGCAGACAATGGCGCGGCGATCATCGACATCAACATGGGATGCCCTGCCAAGAAGGTCACGAATGGCTATTCGGGGTCGGCCTTGCTGCGCGATCCCGATCATGCCCTGAGCCTGATCGAGGCTGTGGTGAACGCGGTTGATGTGCCTGTCACGCTCAAGACCCGCCTTGGGTGGGACGATGCCTGTCTGAACGCCGCCTCGGTCGCGGCGCGTGCTCAGGCCGCTGGCGTGCAATTGGTCACGATCCACGGACGCACGCGGTGCCAGTTTTATAAGGGGGCTGCCAATTGGGCGGCGATTGCCGAGATCAAGGATGCGGTGTCGATCCCTGTGATTGCCAACGGCGACATCGTGGATGTGGCGACTGCAAAAGAGGCGCTGCGGCTGTCGCGCTGTGACGGGGTGATGATCGGGCGTGGCGCACAGGGGCGGCCATGGCTCTTGGCGCAGGTCGCGTCGGAGCTACATGGAACGCAGGCACCGACGGTCCCGCAGGGCTTTGACCTCGAGCAGATGGTTTGCGGGCATTACGAAGCGATGCTGTCGTTTTACGGCACGGAATTGGGGCGCAAAATGGCGCGCAAACATTTGGGCTGGTATATGGACGATGCGCTAACTGCGCCTTCCATGCGCCGCGCGGTTTTGACCGAGACCGACCCGCAGGCTGTCATCCGTTTGATGGCCGAGGCACTCGCCGGAAAGGTTGCCGCATGATTGAGGATAGCGCACTTTGGGCCTCGTTGCCTGTGCCCGCACTTCTGCTAGACCGGGCCTATCATATTGTCGAAAGCAATCCCGCCGCCGAAAGTTTTCTGAACCTGTCGGCCAAAGTGCTGCGCGGCAAGTCGCTCTGGGAAAAGGTGCTGATTGATGCGCCGCTCGAGGCGGCTTTCGCGCGCGCGCGCGACGGGCGGACCCCGTTGTTTGTCAACGATGTCGATGTCGGAAGTGGCGAGCGCCCTCCCATGCAGTGCAACATCCAGATTGCGCCCCATCAGGGCCAGGACGACCTGATGATCATGATGATCAGCCCGCGTGAAATCGCAACCCGGATGACCAAAAGCCATAACACTGGCAAAGCCGCGAAATCCGCCATCGGCATGGCCGAAATGCTGGCCCACGAGATCAAGAACCCGCTTGCGGGGATCACGGGCGCGGCGCAATTGCTTGCCATGGGCCTGCGCCAAGAGGATCAGGAGCTGACCGATCTGATCGTCGAGGAAAGTCGCCGCATCGTCAAATTGCTGGAGCAGGTGGAGCAATTCGGGAACCTGCGCCCGCCACAGCTAAAGTCGATTAACATCCACGACGTGCTTGATCGCGCCAAGAAATCCGCCGCCGTCGGTTTTGGTGCGCATATGCTGTTTATCGAGGATTATGATCCGTCGTTGCCGCATGTGCTGGCCGATGCCGATCAGCTTTTGCAGGTGTTCCTGAACCTTTTGAAAAACGCCGCAGAGGCCAATCCGCTTGCGGGCACGGTGCGGCTGCGTACCTTCTATGATGCGTCGCTCAGGATCCGGAAATCTGACGGCAGTCAGGCGCGGCTGCCCTTGCAGGTCGAGATCATTGATGACGGCCCGGGCTTGCCGCCCGAAATCGCGAGCGATGTGTTCGAGCCCTTTATTTCAGGCCGCGAGAACGGGACGGGTCTGGGCTTGGCGCTTGTCTCGAAACTGATCGGCGATGCTGGCGGATGGATTTCCGTCGAGAGCGTGCCCGGGCGCACGGTGTTTCGGGTGTCATTGCCGCTCGCCCCACAAATTGCAGGAGAGACCTAAATGGATGGCACCGTATTGATTGCCGACGACGACCGCACGATCCGCACTGTGTTGACACAAGCGCTGACCCGGGCAGGGTGCAAGGTCCATGCGACCTCGTCCTTGGTCACATTGATGCGCTGGGTGGAAGAGGGCAAAGGCGATCTGGTGATCTCTGACGTGGTCATGCCCGATGGCAACGGCCTAGAGCAATTGCCCAAGATCAGTGCCGCGCGTCCCGGTTTGCCCGTGATCGTCATTTCGGCGCAAAACACGATCATGACCGCCATTCAGGCGGCAGAAGCCGACGCTTATGACTATTTGCCAAAGCCGTTTGACCTGCCTGATCTGATGAAGCGGGCGGCGCGCGCATTGGAGATCAAGCGCCGTGCCCCGTCAGCGCGGGGCGCCACAGGAGAAGCCCCGCCGAGTGATTTGCCTTTGGTCGGCCGTACGGCGGCGATGCAGGGTCTCTACCGGATCGTCGCGCGGGTTATGAATACGACAATGCCTGTGTTGATCACCGGAGAAAGCGGCACGGGCAAATCCCTGATTGCGCGCGCGATCCACGACTTTTCTGATCGGCGGAATCTGCCGTTTGTCGTAGTGTCGGGCGTCGACCTTGAGGGCATGGAGGGGCCGCAAACGGCGCTGTCACGTGCAAAGGGCGGATCGCTTGTGTTCGATGAGGTCAGTGACCTCTCGGATAGCGCCCAAGGGCGCATTGTGCGGATGCTCGATACATTGGGCGACGGCGCGCCGCGCATTATGTCGACCTCGCAATCCAATTTGATGGCGCGCCTTGAGGAGGGATCTTTTCGCGATGATCTGTTCTACCGCCTCGGCGGTGTGACAATCGACGTGCCATCCCTGCGCGAACGGGTGGACGACATCCCGCTTTTGGCCGAACATTTTCTGGCGCGACTTGAACGTGAGGGTGCACCTGTGCGCAGGTTGGGCAATGGCGCGATGGATCTGGTGCGCGCCTATAGCTGGCCGGGCAACGTCCGCCAACTTGACAATGCGGTCCGCCGTTTGGTGTTCACCGCTGCCGAAGAAGAAATCACCCGCAGCGAAGTTGAGGCAGTGCTGGGCAATCAGCCCGCGATGGAACCCCTGCGCAGCGGCACACAGGGCGACAAATTATCGGGGTCCGTGGCCAAGCACTTGCGACGGTATTTTGATCTGCACGGCGGAGAATTGCCACCGCCCGGGCTTTACAATCGAATCCTGCGCGAAGTGGAAGGACCACTCTTGGAGATTGCCTTGGATGCGACCGCAGGCAATCAGGCGAAATGCGCCGATTTGCTTGGGATAAACCGCAATACCTTGCGAAAGAAGATCACAGAGCTCGATATCCGCGTGACACGGCGCCGCAAATTGATGTAAAACCGCAACAGAAGCGTGGCAGCTTAGACGCAGCTATATCTGGGGCAAGTCACGTCAGTTGGTGGTTCGTGGGGGCAACCTCACCTTTATAAAGGGCGGATGCGCGTGCAGCGTAGCCTCACAGGTTTGAATTTCGCGCGCTTTAGCCGCTGGCGGCGGTTGCGTGCTGTGCAAAATGCGATGGTGCTCGGGCTGGTCTTTTTAGGGCCGGTTTTGGCGGTCATGACCTACGTCGTGCTTGGGCCTTTGGTGCAGCCCTCAACCTCTCCTTGGTTGCGTTTGGTGCTGCTGGCCGACCTGATCTATGTGCTGGTCGTGGCCAGTCTGGTGATGCAGCGCGTGGCCCGAATGATCGCGGCGCGGCGGGCGCAATCGGCGGGATCACGGCTGCATATGCGCCTGACGGGCACCTTTGCGCTTTTGGCGCTGATCCCCACGGTACTGGTGGCGATCTTTGCGATGTTATCGCTCAATGTCGGGCTTGAGGGCTGGTTCTCGGAGCGGGTGCGCTCGGTTTTGAGCACCTCTTTGACCACCGCACAGGCCTATGAGCGCGAAGAGCGGCAGGAATTGACCCGCGACGGTCAGGCGCTGGCGGCCTATCTGAACACCGAACGGCTGCGCAATTTCTTTATGGATGACGGGGACGTCAGGCTGGCGATTTCGCAGGTGCAGAACCAGATCGATCGCGGCTTGTCCGAAGTCTATTTTCTCGATGGCGCCGGAGATATCAAAACCCGCGGGGCAGGGTCTTATGACTTTGACTACGAGCGGCCTGCGCCCGAGCAATTTGCCAGCGCGGACGACGAAGGTATCCATATCATCGAGGACGCGCTTAACGACGAATATCGGGCCTTGATTTCAATGCCCAATTTTCAGGATCGCTATATCTATGTCACCCGTCAGGTCGATGGCGGCATTCTGGCCTTGCTTGATCAGACGACGGAAACGGTCGCGCTTTACGAGCAATTAGAGAATGATCGCGGGCGGCTTTTGTTCAACTTTGGCCTGATTTATCTGGGGTTTGCAGTCATCTTGATCCTTGCGGCCATCTGGCTGGGGCTTTGGTTTGCCGAGCGGCTTTCACGTCCCGTCGGGCGGCTGGTCACGGCCTCGCAACGGGTCGGCGCGGGTGATCTGGACGTGCAAGTGATCGAGGACGACGGCGATGACGAGATATCGCAATTGGGCATGTATTTTAACCAGATGACGACCCAGTTGAAGCGGCAGCGTGACGAGCTTTTGGAAACCAACCGCACCTCGGAGCGCCGCCGCCGTTTGTTTGACAGCGTGCTTGGATCGGTTACATCCGGCGTGGTCGGGCTTGATCCCAAAGGGCAGGTGGCCTTTGTGAACCGCTCGGCGGAGCGGTTGCTGTCTGTCTCGGAGGCGCAGGAAACTGACGCGCTTTCAGTGGCGGTGCCTGAGTTCGCCCCCTTGTTCGATCTGATGCGCGCCGAAGAGCGGGCCGTTGTGCAAGATCAGGTCAGCCTTGTGCGCGATGGCAAACAAGAAAGCCTTCTTGTGCGCATGTCGCCGCGGCGCAATGCTGATGGCGCGCTGGAAGGCTATGTTGTGGCTTTTGACGACGTGACTGATCTGGTCAGTGCGCAGCGGATGGCAGCTTGGGGCGATGTTGCCCGCCGCATCGCCCATGAGATCAAAAACCCGCTCACGCCGATCCAGCTTTCCGCCGAACGTATCAAGCGGAAATTCTCGAAAGAGGTGGATGACGTGGCCTCGCTTGAGCAAATGACGGACGTGATTGTGCGCCAAACCAACGGGTTACGGCGCATTGTTGACGAGTTTTCGAAATTTGCGCGGATGCCGGAACCGGAGCTGGCAGCGATTGACCTTACCGTGCTTGTGCGCGACGCGGTGACGTTGCAAGATGCAGGCCAGCCCGCAGTTAAGATCACCGCCACGTTGCCTGAGGTGCAGCAAAGGGTTGATCTGGACGAGACGATGATCTCGCAAGCGCTCACGAATTTGATTAAGAACGCGGGCGAAGCTACTGAAACTTATATAGAAAAGTATGGCGCTGACGGCTATGTGCCCGAGGTGCGTGTCGAGATGATCTATTCGGAGACGCAGGCAGAAATCAGGATTAGCGACAATGGGATCGGCCTGCCGCAAGACCGCGCGCGTCTGTTCGAGCCCTATGTCACGACACGCGACAGCGGAACCGGTCTTGGCCTGCCGATTGTTAAGAAAATCATCGAAGAACACGGCGGCACGCTGGCTTTGATGGATGCTGAAAAATTTGACGGCTGCGACCATTTTGGCGCGATGGCCGTGATCAACCTTCCGCTTGCGCCCCGTGATGCAAGCGGCAAAAATTAACCTTAAGAGGGCAAAATGAGCGATATTCTAATCACTGATGATGAACGCGACATTCGGGAATTGATCTCAGATATCTTGCAAGATGAAGGGTTTACGACCCGTCTTGCAGGAACTTCCGATGAATGTATGGCCGAAATTGCGGCCAGTCCTCCAGCCCTGATGATCCTCGATATCTGGCTCAAAGATAGCAACATGGACGGGATTGATATCCTCAAGACCGTCAAGCGTGATCATCCCGACATTCCGATTGTGATCATTTCCGGTCACGGCAATATCGAAATCGCGGTCGCAGCGATCAAGCAAGGGGCCTATGATTTCATCGAAAAGCCGTTCAATATTGATCAGCTTCTGGTCGTGATCCGGCGTGCGATGGAAACCTCGAAACTGCGCCGCGAGAATATCGAACTCAAGCGCGGTGAAGTGGCCAGCGCCGATATGCTGGGCGACAGTGCGGCATTCCGGATGCTGAAGACCCAGCTTGATAAGGTCACAAAGTCGAATGGCCGCGTCATGCTGACGGGACCTGCGGGTGCGGGTAAGGAAATTGCGGCCCGCTATGTCCATGCCAATTCGAACCGCGCGGCGGCGCCGTTCGTGACCGTCAGCTCTGCGTCGATCGAACCTGACCGGATGGAAGAAGTGCTTTTTGGCCGTGAAGGCGGGCCCAAAGGTGTTGAAAAGGGCCTGCTTGAGGAAGCCAACGGCGGGGTGATCTATTTTGAAGAGATTGCCGATATGCCGCTTGGCACCCAGTCAAAGATATTGCGCGTCCTTGTTGACCAGCGGTTCCAGCGGGTCGGTGGGAATGATAAAGTGCAGGTCGATCTGCGGGTGATCTCCTCGACAAACCGCGATCTGGTCGCCGCCATCGAGGCTGGCACCTTCCGCGAGGAGCTCTATCACCGCCTGAATGTGGTGCCGATTGCGGTGCCAAGCCTTGAGGAAAGGCGCGAGGATATCCCGCTGCTGGCCGAGCATTTCATTGCGATGTTCAACAAGGTGCAGGGCCTGCCGCTGCGCAAGCTTGCGGAGGATGCCCGCGCCTTGCTGCAAACGATGCTTTGGCCAGGAAACGTGCGGCAGTTGAAGAATGTGGTCGAGCGTGTCTTGATCCTCGGGGAAACGTCAGACGAGATTTCGGCCAAAGAATTGCCGGCGTCCGACGAAGGCTCTGCGATGGAAGAGGGGCGCATTGTGCTCTCTGGCGGGTTGGCGACATTGCCGCTGCGCGAGGCGCGCGAGCTTTTCGAGCGGGAATATCTGCTCACGCAAATCAACCGCTTTGGTGGCAATATCAGCCGCACCGCTTCTTTTGTGGGCATGGAGCGTTCTGCGTTGCACCGCAAACTCAAATCGCTTGGCGTGGCCACCACCAATAAGGCGGGTGGCCGTGTGGCCTATCTCGAAAGCGAAAGCTGAATTGACGCCACTGCGCGGCTCTGTCACCAGTGAGCCGATCCGAGGAGAGACTCTATGAAAGTCATTATTTGTGGTGCGGGACAAGTCGGCTGGCAAATTGCGCGGCACCTGTCTGGCGAAAACAATGATGTCACGGTTGTCGATAACAACCCTGAACTGGTGCGCCGCGCCACGGATACGCTTGATGTGCAAGGGATTTGCGGCTTTGCAAGCTATCCCGATGTGCTTGACCGGGCGGGCGCGCGCGACGCGGATATGATTATCGCTGCGACCTATTCGGACGAGGTTAATATGGTCACCTGTCAGGTGGCGCACTCGGTCTTTCGGATCCAGCGCAAGATTGCGCGCTTGCGGGCGCAAAGCTATCTGACCGCGATTTACTCCGATCTGTATCGGCGCGATCACCTGCCGATCGACGTGGTGATTTCTCCCGAGAAAGAAGTGGCGGAGGCTGCTTTGCGGCGCTTGTCGGCCCCTGCGGCCTTTGACACAGAGAGCTTTTTCGAGGGCAAAGCGCAGCTTTTGGGCATTACAATCGCGCCGGAATGTCCGGTCATCAATACGCCACTGCGCCAGTTGACGGATCTGTTCTCGACGCTCAACGCTTTGGTGGTCGGCATTCGGCGTGAGGGGATGCTTTTCGTGCCCTCGGCTGGTGATCAGCTCTTTCCCGGCGATGAATGTTATCTTTTTGCGGAGACCAAAGACGTCAGTCGCGCCTTGGAGATTTTCGGCAAGACCCAAGCCAAGCAAGAGCGCATCGTCATTATCGGCGGTGGCAACGTCGGTCTGGCGGTGGCGGCGGCGCTTGAGGCGCGGATGGACCGTGTGCGCGTGAAAGTGATCGAAAAGGATCGGGCAACCGCGGAAGCGGCCGCAGACGGTCTGGACCGCACGATCGTTTTGCACGGCGACGGTTTGAGCAGCGCTTTGCTGGAAGAAGCCAGTATCGGCGCGGCGGATGCGGTCTTGGTGGTCACGGACGATGACAAGACCAACCTCTTGGCCTCTGTGCGCGCCAAAGAGATGGGCTGCAAAATGGCAATTGCCTTGGTCAACGATCCGACGCTGGTGCCGTTGATGGGGCCGTTGAGCATTGACGCCTATATCAACCCGCGCGCGACCACCGTAAGTTCGATCTTGCGCCATATTCGCCACGGGCGGGTGCGCGGCGTCTATTCAATCGGTGACGCAGAGGCCGAAGTGATTGAGGCGCAGGTCCTTGGAACCTCGCCGATTTCGGGGCAGCGGGTGAAAGATATCAGCTTCCCCGAAGGCACATTGGTCGCCTCTGTCCTGAAAAACGGTGTCGTACTCAAGCCGACGGGTGAGTTGCGGATCGACGAGGGGGATGTGATCGCCATTTTCGCGATGGCGGCTGATGTCCCGGAAATCGAGCGGCTCTTGCAGGTTTCGATCGACTTCTTCTGATGATGGACTGGGTCAAAAAGCTACCTTTGTTTGTGATCCTGATGGGAATCGGGTCGTTTGCGATGCTTTTGCCCGCGGCCCATGCGCTTGCGCTTGGGGATCACACCGACAGTCGTATCTTCTTTTACGGGTTCATTCTGTTTTCGGCCCTGACGCTCGTTATTGGCTTGGCAACGGCAGGCTATCAGCCCGCGAGTGTGGCGCGCAGCCAGCTGGTGGCGCTTCTGGCCGCCTTTACCTGTCTGCCCTTGATGTTTGCGGTGCCATTCTATGAGGCTGTGGGCAACAGCAGTTTCCTCAATGCATGGTTCGAGATGGTGTCTTGCCTGACGACGACGGGGGCGACGGTCTATGACAACGCGGGGCGGTTAACACCCTCGCTGCATTTGTGGCGCGGCACTGTGGGGTGGCTGGGCGGATTGCTTGTCTGGATTACCGCCGTGTCGATCTTTGCGCCGATGAACTTGGGCGGCTTTGAGGTGCGCTCCGCGGGATCGGCGGGCAAGGGGGCAATTACATCAGATTTTGCCCAGAACGCACAGGTTGTGGACCCGTCAGAGCGGCTCTTGCGCTATGCCATCCGGCTGACGCCGCTTTATGCGGGCTTTACCTTTTTGCTCTGGATCGGATTGGTGATTGCCGGCGAGCAACCCTATGTGGCGTTGATCCATGCAATGTCGGTGCTGTCGACCTCGGGGATCACGCCGATTGGCGGGCTTTACTATGCCGCCTCCGGGTTCTGGGGCGAGTTGATAATCTTTGCGTTTTTCATTCTGGCCATCTCGCGGCTGAGCTTTAGCCAAGGCCTCTTGGGTGAAAAGGACAAAGGCCTGTTGTCGGACCCCGAGTTCCGCATGGGCGTGATCCTGATCTTGTCGGTGACGGGGCTTTTGTTTTTGCGGCATTTCGCCAGCGCGCTTGACGGACAAGTGCCAACCAACCTGACGCTGATGGCCCGCGCGATTTGGGGGAGCCTGTTTACGGTGACCTCTTTTTTGACGACGACGGGGTTCGAATCGCAATATTGGATGAGCGCTGGCGATTGGTCGGGTATCCACACGCCCGGCTTGTTTCTGGTCGGACTGGCCTTGATCGGCGGGGGCGTTGCGACCACGGCAGGCGGGGTCAAGCTCTTGCGGATTTATGCGCTCTACCGGCACTCCGAGCGGGAGCTGGAGCGGCTCGTTCACCCCTCTTCGATCGCTGGCGGCGGGCGCGAGGCGCGGCGCATTCGCAAGCAAGGGGCCTATATCAGCTGGATATTCTTCATGCTCTTTGCCATGTCGGTTGCCTTGGTGATGCTCGCGCTGTCGCTGACTGGCGTGCAGTTCGAGACCACGTTGATTTTGGCGATTTCGGCGCTCTCGACTACTGGGCCATTGGCCGAGGTCGCCGCCGAAAGCCCGATCGCCTTTTCGGGCATACCTGACGGAGCGAAAATTATCCTCGCGGCTGCGATGGTGTTGGGGCGGCTTGAGACACTGGCAATCGTAGCCTTGTTCAACCCCGAAATCTGGCGAAACTGAGGGTTAATTTTTGGGGTGGAAACTCGTGTTTTTGCGTTACATACTGCCCGGATAAACGAGGAAGGTCGGTTCGCGACCGCAAGAATAAAAAGGGGTCCCGCAATGGCGGCCGATAAAGCAAATCTTCAAGATGCATTCCTTAATCATGTCCGTAAGGCAAAAGTCCCTGTCACCATATTTTTGGTGAACGGTGTAAAGCTTCAGGGCGTCATCACCTGGTTTGACAGTTTCTGCGTTCTGTTACGGCGTGATGGACAATCCCAGCTGGTCTATAAGAGCGCGATTTCCACGATTATGCCTGCGCAACCGATCAGCCTGTATGAAGGCGAAGAATAACTTTGCTAGAACACGATAAGCGCGCCACGCGTGCTTGGGTCCTGCACCCAGACCTCAAGTCCGATTATTTCCGCAGAGAAGCGATTCCTGCGCTTGAAGAGGCCGTGGCCCTCGCCGCTGCATTGCCGGACCTCGAGGTCGTCGGCAGCACATCCGTGCGCTTGCCCAAAATGCATGCGGGGATGCTGTTCGGGAAGGGCAAGATCGAAGAGCTGCGCGTGATCTTTAAAGAGGCCGAGGTCGAGCTTGTCTTGATCGATGGCCCTGTCAGCCCCGTACAGCAGCGTAACTTGGAAAAGGTATGGAATGTCAAAATTCTTGACCGTACTGGCCTGATCCTTGAAATTTTCTCCGACCGCGCGCGCACATCTGAAGGTGTGCTACAGGTCGAGATGGCCGCTTTGTCCTATCAACGCACCCGTCTTGTGCGCGCATGGACCCACCTTGAGCGCCAGCGTGGCGGTTTGGGCTTTGTGGGCGGTCCGGGTGAAACCCAGATCGAGGCAGACCGTCGCGCGATTGACGACCAGCTCGTGCGCCTGCGCGCCAAACTGGAGAAGGTGGTCAAGACCCGCGCGTTGCACCGTGCATCGCGTGCGAAGGTGCCTTATCCGATCGTGGCGCTTGTGGGCTATACCAACGCTGGCAAGTCGACGCTGTTTAACCGGCTGACGGGGGCTGAAGTTTTCGTCAAAGACATGCTGTTCGCGACCCTTGACCCGACCATGCGCAAGATCGAACTGCCGTCGGGCGACGAGATCATCATGTCGGATACGGTTGGCTTTATTTCCGATCTGCCGACCGAGTTGGTGGCCGCGTTCCGTGCTACCTTGGAAGAAGTCCTTGATGCCGATCTGATCGTGCATGTCCGCGACATCAGCCACGAGCAGACCGAAGAGCAGGCCAAAAACGTCAAAACCATCCTTGCGTCCTTGGGGGTGTCGGAAACGGCCCCGATGATCGAAGTCTGGAACAAGATCGACAAGATGCCTGATGACGAGCGGGCTGCGGTCGAGACCCAATGTGCGCGCACCGATGATCTCTTTGCGATTTCGGCGGTCACGGGTGACGGGCTTGACGATTTATTGGCGTCATTGGCCGAGCACCTCAAGGACCCGCGCAGGGCCGAGACCTTTACGCTGACCTTTGCCGAAGGGCGCAAACGCGCGTGGCTCTTTGATCAGGGCATCGTCACCGACGAAAAGCAGCTTGAGACCGGTTATGAGATCAGCGTCTTTTGGACGCTTCTGCAAAAAGAACGGTTCAGCCGCCTTTAATTGGCGGCTGGCACCAGTTCCGTGATCCCGACCGCCGCAGCCCGTGCGAGGTTCGGATCAAGCGACATCGGGATATATTCACCGCGCCGCCACAGCTCGCCCATATTGTCGTAGTAGCGCGACAGCGGGTGACCGGACTGGCCCGTCGCTGTGACGAAAACAGAGCTATCGGGATCGGCGAAATCATACACACCACGATAGCCTGCAGCATGGACGTTCTGGAACGGGTCAGGATCAACGCCAGAGGTGCGCCCGCGCTGGAGTGTATTGTCGCCGCCGCTGGTGGATTGCCGAATATTGACGAACCAATTGAGCACAGGGACCTCGCCCAGCACGGGGTGGTCTTGGATTGCTTGGTGTTGGTCGCCCCAGCGCAGGGCCGCAATATCAGTGCCGACGTTTTCCGCAATCCAGATCAGCGCGTCATCGAGGGCCAGCCTTGCGATATCGGTGCAGGTCTCGACGGGGGCCGATTGCAGCACGTCACACCAGATCGCGGCACCGTTCACATTGCGGAACACCCGCTCGACAAAGACAGGGTTCACATGGGGGAATTCGCTGCTCAAAGGGCCAAGCTCGTCCTGGATCAAGCGGTCCTGCAAATGGCGCAGCCACGCGGCGTAAAGCAATGGTTCGGGCAGATGTTCGTTCATCTCGCCGTTCCACGCGGCCAAAAGCGTCAGCGCTTGTTGACGCGTACGCTCTTGCGTGCCCGCAGGAGCGGCCTCGCCCGTGAACCACAGATCCGCCCCGATCAAGGGCAAAAGTGAGCGCGCAGTATAGCTGACCGTATCCAGTTGCGCCTCGATAAAGCTTTCACGCGTATGCACCGCGCGGGATTCCATCAGGTGCTTCCAGCGGTTTATCCGTTGGGTATCGCCCCATTCATAGGAGACATGGTTCGGGAAGGGGCGGTCGACGGTCTTATTGTTGGTATTGCCCAAAATGCCGCTCTTCGGGTTCACAAATTCGGGATTTGACGCATAGGGCAGGCGGCCCTGCCAGCGGTTCTCTTCGATATATCCATATGACGGCAGCCGGCCTTTGCTCTGGCTTTGCAGATTGCGCGCGGGCATGGCACCGATGGTTTTCATCGCAATCTGGTTGCGGTCGGCCAAGGTCAGGTTCTGGCTTGGCGCGATATAGGCTTCGGCGGCGGCGATGGCCTCTTGTACGGTTTGTGCCTTGGTCAGGGCGAGCGCCGCGGACATCGAGGTATCCTTGTCGGACAAGGCTGTCCAACTGATAGCGGCGACATGACCTGTTGGCGTGATTGTGCCCAGATCGTACTGCGTCGCTGGCATGATCGGGCCGTTCTGGCTCCACAAAAGCTTGAGCGTCACGGCGGGCGCGTCTTTGATGTTGATGATACTCTCGCGGGTGCGGAACTTGGCCCAACCCTTCGCGGTGCGGTATTCATTGGCGTTTTCGGGATTCAACTCTTCGAGGTAGACGTCCTGATCATCCAGATAGCTGCTTGTCAGCCCCCAGCCCAGATCGGCACTACGGCCCGTCATCACCGCAGGTATACCCGGAATAGTGCCACCGATCACGCCACCTGATTGCAACTCGAGCCGCGCCAGATACCAGACGGTTGGCGCGCTTAGCCCAAGGTGGGGATCGTTGGCCAGCAAGGTCGCCCCCGTGGCAGACCGTTCGGCGCTCGCCGCCCAAGCGTTGGAGGCGCCAGCGAGATCTGGCGGCTGGGACGGGTTCAAAGGCCCGTAAGCCAGCCGCATATTTGGCGTGTAGCGCTGCAAGTTTGGCACAAGGGCGGCATAGTCGGGCAGGGCCGCGATCCCTGTGCTCGGGTCGTCTGGCATGATGTCGGCAAGACGCTCTGGGGCGAGCATCAAAGAGGTCCGCGCGCGCAGGACCTCCAGCTCAAGGTGCGACGATAGTTGTAGCGCCATCAACTTGAGAATGGCGATGCTATCGGCCGGCTGCCATGGGGCAATCGCCTGATTAAAGAGCCACATTTCAGGTGTGCCGCGGCCCCGCGAGCCTGCGTTGATCTCGGCCAGCCACGCGTTGACGCCCGCTGAATAGGCGGTCAGCGCGGCCTTGGTGTCGTCGGTTTGGACCTCTGCCGAGTTTACGGCCAGCGTATAAAGGTCAAAACGGCGTAGCACCTTGTCGATCCCCAAGGTCCGCTCTCCGAAAAGCTCGGAGAGCCGCCCCTGCGCCGTGCGCCGCAGCATGGTCATCTGCCAAAGCCGGTCTTGGGCATGGGCATAGCCGAGCGCGAAATACACATCTTCGTCGTTCTCGCCAAAAATATGGGGCACATTGGCATTATCGCGCACGATCTCGACGGGGGCCTTCAGGCCAAGTGCCGCAGCTTGCGCATCATATTCGGGCAAGGATCGTATGGCGAAATAGTAAGACACGCCAATAACTGCCACGAGAGCCACAATCAGGAATGAAGCAAGCCGTAGGAGCCAGCGGAAAATCAGCGCCATTGGGAGCGTTCCCTCGCGATAAAAGTTACTCTCGTCAGTGCTGTTTACAGGCTTGCGTCTGGTTCTGCCAGCGCCAAGGCGGCGCGCACGGCCATCTGCGGCGTTGTAAAGACGGGAATTGCGATATCTGCCAACAGGGGGGCCGCATCCTTCATCGAGGCTTGGGCGAGAATGACGGAATCGAAGGCGTCTTTACGGATGCGCCGCCACACCTCGGTTGCGATTCCTTGTGAGAATGCGGGGATGTCGCCCGCTTCGAAAAGCGGCCAGAGTTGATCGCACATCAGCGTCTCTGCCGCCAATTCGCCATCGCCCGCGCAATCCGCGAGCAAAGCCTCGGACGGCTCCCGCGTGCTGTCAAGGCAGATCACCAAGAGCACGCGCGGGCCGCAGGCAACCGCCGCTTCAAAGGCGGGGCGGTCAATCCGAAAGACATGCGGCAGGTTCAGCGCGTCTGCGAAAGCCCCCAATGTGGAACAGGTGCAAACCACCGCGTCAGATGTCGCCATCTCTTGCAGAAGCGCCATGGTTTGCGCGCGCACGGCCTGTGCCCCATGGGTTTGGGCGCTTGCCAGCAGATTGGCCGCAACGTGGTGAGCAACCTCTGCGCCACTTCCTTCCAGAAGCGCGTCAAAGGTTGCGACATGGACCTGCGCGGTATGAAGAAAGGCGATCTTCACCGTTCTGGCATCAGCCCTTTGGGACTAAACCTGAGGACCAACAAGAGCACGAGCCCCATTGTGAACAGGCGGAAGTGCGCGGCTGCGTCTTCCATGCGGATGCGGAACCAATGGTCGGGATCGAAACCGGCGGTTGTGATTTGCGCGATCCATTGGCCGAGGGGTTCGACCATGACCCAAAGCCACCAGATCAGGAACCCGCCCAAAATGGAGCCAAAATTATTGCCAGATCCGCCCACGATCACCATGACCCAGATCAGGAAGGTAAAGCGCAGCGGCTGGTAGGTGCCTGGTGTCAATTGGCCGTCCAGCGTTGTCATCATCGCACCCGCAATGCCGCAAATTGCAGACCCGAGGATAAAGATTTGCAAATGACGCGCTGTTACGTTCTTGCCCATCGCTTCTGCCGCGACCTCATTGTCGCGAATGGCGCGCATCATACGGCCCCACGGGCTTTGGAGTGCGCGTTGCGCGAGCCAGAGCAGGATGATCAGAACGATCGTAAACAGCACAACATAGCCGATTTTGGTGTAAAGCGTGGAGGCTGTCACCGGATCAAGCCCTAAGGAAGCAGCGCGCTCGATAAAGGAAGGATCGGCCTGCAAATCGGCCTCATAGGGCACGGGGCGCGGCAGACCGACAACGTTTTTGACGCCTCGGCCGAGCCAGTCTTCGTTCTTCATGACCGCAATGATGATCTCGGCAATGCCAAGCGTTGCAATCGCGAGGTAGTCAGAGCGCAGGCCAAGAGCGGTTTTGCCGATGATCCAAGCGGCCCCTGCGGCCAGTAGGCCACCCACGGGCCAAGCCACAATGGTGAGCCAGCCATAGTCTTTGTAGTTCTCGCCGCCCCAGTTCAACCCGCCGAGATATCCGGTCGCCGCCGGATTGATCGCCTCAACCGCCGCCACGCCGCTGTCAAAGACCGCGCGGAACGCAAAGAAGCCAAGGACAAGTATCGCAACGATTAATGCAGACCGCTTGCGCCCTTTTGGCAACCGGTGAAACATGAAAACCGTGCCCATGACCGTCGCTGCGCCAAGTGCCAGCC
Organism: Yoonia sp.; assembly: GCA_965658825.1. GTDB lineage: Bacteria > Pseudomonadota > Alphaproteobacteria > Rhodobacterales > Rhodobacteraceae > Yoonia. Next base: position 12,846 of record CBFHTU010000026.1, on the reverse strand, counting down.
CCAAGAGGATCTGCCAACCGCCAGCCGACCAAGCACCCGGCGTGGGGGGCATCGAAATCAGCACCGTCGCCAAGCCGCCCAAGGCGACAAAGCCCATGATCCCGATGTTAAACAGGCCCGCAAAGCCCCATTGCAGGTTCACGCCCAGCGCCATGATCGACCCGATCAGCGCGAAACTGACCATTTTGAGCGCGGAATCCCAAGAGCCGGAGAAAATCCAGAACGTCGTGGAACCTTCAAGGATATATAGCGCCGCAACCGCGACAACGAGAAGAGTGTTACGCATAGTCAGGGTCATACGGATTGTCCTTTAAACAGGCCCGTTGGCTTAAACAGCAGGACGATAATGAGGATCGCAAAGCTCACCGCGAATTTATAATCGGTGGAGAGTAATTGCACGAGGCCCTCGGGCTCCCAGCCGGTCGGTGCCAAATAGCTAATCACTTTTTTGAAGGCGTAGGTGATCGTGACTTCAGAGAAAGCAATCACAAAACCGCCGCCGATCGCGCCCAAGGGGTTGCCCAGACCGCCCACGACGGCGCTGGCAAAGATTGGCAGGAGCAACTGGAAATAGGTGAAAGCTTTGAACGACTTATCAAGCCCGTAAAGCACGCCCGCTGTTGTGGCCAAGGCGGCTACGATCATCCAAGTGACCATGACGACCTTTTCAGGGTTGATGCCAGAGAGCAGGGCCAGATCTTCGTTATCCGAGAAGGCGCGCATGGATTTGCCCGTGCGTGTCTTGTTGAGAAACCAGAACAACAACGCCACGGCAATCATCGCGACAATAACGGTGATGCCTTGCGTTGTTTTGATCGCGAGGCCTTCTTGCAGCCCCGTCAGCTTCTTGAACGTCGGCACGGAGATAATGAAACGCTCACCATCCGCAAAATTGATGTCGCGCACACCAATGACAAAGCGCACGATCCCGTTCATGATGAACATCACACCCATCGACACGATCACGAGGATCACAGGGGCCGCCTTTTGCTCACGGTAAAAACGGTAAACCACGCGGTCGGTGACAAGTACCAGCACGCAGGTCAACATGATCGCAACAGGCAGGGCGAGCAGGGCGGTTGGCAGCGGACCAAAGGTGATCCCGAGCGCCAAAAGGCCGTTTGTCAGGATAATCGTCATCGCGGTGCCAAAGGCCATGGTATCCCCATGCGCGAAGTTCGAGAACCGCAAGATCCCGTAGATCAGCGTGACACCCAGCGCCCCAAGAGCAAGCTGCGCGCCATAAGCAAGGCCCGGTACGATGACGTAGTTTGCAAGCGCCACAAGGGCGTTGAGAATGTCCATTAGTTAACCGCCTCTTTGCAGGTTCCCAGATAGAAGAGCGCGATGCCTTCCTCTAGCATGTGGATTGAATAGCGCCCGACACCGTCTTTCACGCTCAAGAGCATCTGCGTCGCGTCTGCCCCAAATGTCGTGAAGCCGTAATGCGTGACCGTGCCAAATGCGACCGCCTGAAAGGTCTCGGACATATCGTCGCTGACATCGGTCATAAATTGGTCTGCTTTCGGGTCCGTCTCGCGGGTGAAGGACATATCGTAGCTGGAGTCGCGGCAGGCCTCCGTGTCAAAGCATTCGGTGTGAAAGCTACAGCTCACCGTCACCGGATTGGCCGATGCAATCTGTGGTGCGACGGACAAGAACGCCAGAATAATGCGTTTCATCACATCATCCACCCAAGAAGCTACGGCGGACTTCTTCGTCGGCCAGAAGCTCTTTACCCGTGCCGGTGTGGGCATTGCGGCCTTGCACAAGAACATAAGCTTTATCTGCGATTTCAAGAGCTTGGCGGGCGTTCTGTTCCACCATAAGGATCGGAATGCCTGTGCGGGCAACCTCGATAATACGGTCAAACAACTCGTCCATCACGATGGGTGATACGCCTGCGGTTGGCTCGTCGAGCATCAGAACCTTCGGCTTGGTCATCAACGCACGGCCTACGGCCACCTGTTGACGCTGGCCACCTGAAAGCTCGCCTGCGGATTGGTAGCGTTTGTCCTTGAGGATCGGGAAGAGATCATAGATTTGCGCCATCGTATCGCGGAAATCATCGGTGCGGATAAAGGCCCCCATCTCAAGGTTCTCTTCCACCGTCATCGAGGTGAAAATGTTGTGGGTCTGCGGCACAAAACCCATGCCTTTTACCACGCGCTGTTGCGGGGTCAGGCTGGTAATGTCCTCGCCGTCCAGACGCACAGCGCCTTTGTTGACGTTCAGCATCCCGAAAAGGGCCTTCATCGCGGTAGATTTGCCTGCCCCGTTGGGCCCGACAATCACGGCGATCTCGCCCGGATCGACGGAAATTGTGCATTCATGCAGGATGTCAGGGCCCTTGCCGTAGCCGCCCGTCATCTTGTCGCCGATCAGAAATGGTTCACTCATGCGCCCACTTGGTCCTTATTTTTCAAGCCTGTGCCAAGATAGGCCTCAATCACTTGTTCGTTCGCCTTGATCTCGGCGAGGGTTCCTTGCGCCAGAACCTTGCCCTCGGCCATACAGATGACCGGATCGCAAAGGCGGCCGATGAAATCCATGTCGTGCTCGATGACCACGAAGGTATAGCCGCGCTCTTGGTTCAAGCGGATAATCGCGTCCCCGATGGTGTTCAGAAGCGTGCGGTTCACGCCTGCGCCGACCTCGTCGAGAAAGACGATTTTGGCGTCAACCATCATCGTGCGCCCCAGCTCCAGCAGCTTTTTCTGGCCACCCGAGAGGTTGCCCGCTTTTTCATCCTTGAGATGTTCAATCGTCAGGAACTCGATCACCTCGTCGGCCTTCGCCCGCAGGGCGCGTTCTTCGTTGGCGATCCGCTTGCGGCCAAACCATGCGTTCCAAAGCGTCTCGCCCGATTGCCCACCGGGCACCATCATCAGGTTTTCGCGGACTGTCATGGTTGAGAATTCATGCGCAATCTGGAATGTGCGCAGCAACCCTTTGTGGAACAATTCGTGGGGCGGCAGACCGGTAATGTCCTCGCCCATCATGGTCACGCGACCCGAGGTGGGTTGAAGAACACCCGCGATCACGTTGAAAAGAGTAGTTTTTCCAGCGCCATTTGGGCCAATCAACCCTGTGATGGAGCCTTCTTCGATGCGCAAGGATGCGCCATCTACAGCGCGAAAACCACCAAAGGTTTTCACTAAGTTCTCAACGACGATCATGTAGTATCCCCCGCACGTGTTGGACGTGTCGTTTCTTAATGAAATGGCGCGGGAAATCCCCCGCGCCACTTCAATTGGTCTAAAGCTTAACGGTAGCCAATTGTCGAGTAAACGTCATCAGCAAAGAGAATTTCCTGGTAGTTACCAGCAGATTCACCTGGTCCGATCAGCTCAACCGCGGATGCGCCAACATAGTCGATGTCGCCGCCAGCAGCCAGGATCTCAAGACCTTTTGCCAATTCACCCGGGAAGATTTGCTCGCCTGGTGCGTTTGCCACGTCCATGACTTTGCCCATGAAATCAGCGGAGTTCGAAGACTTTGCAGCTTCCATCGCCAACATAATCAATGCAGCAGCGTCGTAGCTTTCTGGAGCAAATGCGCCTGTGCCGTCAAAGCCAGCAGCCGTTGCAAGCTCAACAAACATGCCGGAGCCTGCGTTGTCTGTGCCTGGGTACGCGCCGTAAGAGCCGTTGATCTCGCCGCCGAAGTTTTCGTTCAACTTTTCACCGACCATGCCGTCTGGAAAGTAGAATGTCTCAAACGCGCCTGTGTCGAGTGCGGAGCGCACGATGCCCGAACCACCTTGGTCAACGTAGCCTGCAACAACCAGAACTTCGCCGCCTGCGGATGCCAATGCACCCACTTCTGCGGAGTAGTCGGCCTTGCCGTCTTCATGTGCTGCGGAGATTGTGACCGTGCCGCCATCTGCCTCAAAAGCAGCTTGGAACGCATCCGCCAAACCCTTGCCGTAGTCGTTGTTTGTATATGTCAAAGCAACGGACTTCACGCCCTTGTCATGCAGAATTTCTGTCATGATCACACCCTGACGCGCGTCAGATGGTGCTGTGCGGAAGAACAGGCCGTTGTCTTCAGCAGTCGACAGACCCGGAGATGTAGCGGATGGGGAGATCATCACGACGCCGTTAGGCACAGCAACGTTCGCAAGGATCGCGCCGGTAACACCGGAACAGTCAGCGCCCATGATGGCGTTCACTTTGTCAGCCGTCACAAGACGCTCGGCTGCCGTTGTTGCCGCACCCGCATCGATACATGTGCTGTCAGCACGGACGGATGTGACTGTGGAGCCGCCGAGAAGCATGCCGGACTCGGACACTTCTTTCATCGCAAGCTCTGCGCCTGCGCCCATTGCAGGGGTGATCGATTCAAGCGGGCCAGTGAAGCCCAAGATCACGCCGATTTTTACGTCTTCTGCAAAAGCGGCAGTGGACATCATCGCAACTGCGGATGTCGCCATTAGTAGTTTTTTCATATGTAGTCTCCCTAGGTGGATATCTTTATCCTGACGGGCAGATTAGCAGCCATTTTGAGAATGTGAAGTGTGAACCCTTGGGCAATTAGCGCGAAGAATGGCCGTTTCGCGGGAAAATTGGCTTATTTAAGAGGCCCTAGACAGAAAGCCGCGTCGCATGGGTCCCGCGCTCGCGGTAGGGGGTCGTGTCGTAATGCGACCGATAGCATTTCGAGAAATGCGACGGAGAGGCGAATCCACAGGCCAAGGCCACGTTGATCACCGTCATATCTGTTTGCATCAATAGGTTGCGGGCCTTTTGCAGGCGCAACTCCATGTAGTACCGCTTGGGACTGCGGGACAGATAGCGGCGGAACAGCCGTTCAAGCTGGCGCGTCGACATGCCAACATCTTTGGCCAGGGTCGCGGGGCTGATCGGTTCTTCGATATTGGTTTCCATGATCTGGATCACGCGGCTCAACTTCGGGTGCCGCACACCGATGCGGGTCGGGATCGACAGGCGCTGTGTGTCTTGGTCGGTGCGGATCGACGAATAGATCAGGATGTCGGCAACCGCACTGGCCAGCTCTTCGCCGTGATCATCGGCAACAATCTTAAGCATCAGGTCGATGGAGGCGGTGCCGCCAGCCGTCGTGATCCGGTTGCCGTCAATCACAAACACCGACTTGGTCAGCGTCACATCTTCAAATTCTTCGATAAAGCTGTCTTGGTTTTCCCAGTGGATCGTGGCCTTGCGCCCGTCCAGAAGGCCCGCTTTCGCCATCGTATAGCCAGCCGTGCAGAGCCCGCCAATGGTCACGCCGCGGCGCGCCTCGCGACGGATCCAGTTCAGAACACGCTTGGTCGTCGCTTTTTGAACATCGATCCCGCCGCAAAGCATCACCGTGTCGTCACGTTCCAGTTCGATCAGGTCGGAATCCAGATGGAATGTGCAGCCGTTTGAACAGGTCGCACTCTCGCCGCCTTCACCGATGATCGTCCATGCATAGAGCTTTTTCCCCGCCGTGCGGTTCGCGATCCGCAGGCTTTCAATCGCGGACGCGAAGCACAGCATCGTAAATTGATCCATTAAAACAAAGACAAACCGTCGGGGCTTGCCCTTAAATTCGATGTCTACTGTTTGCGGCTCAATGCTCATTTAGGCGACCTACTTTGTTAATTCCTATCACAACACCAGCTTTGGGCTGCAACAACAAGCCCAATACACTTAATTTTTGCCGCGACAATGGTTGCATTTCGCTATTTTTGAGTGCCTTTTCCATTGCGAGCACCCATATGGGGGCTATAACGGCTTGTGCTATCGCTAACGGCACAAGCATTACTGACAAATGGAGCAAGACAATGACTGATTGGCAAAAATCTGACTGGCGCAAGAAGCCTCGTGTTCAGATGCCTGATTATCTCGACGCCGAAGCCTTGAAGGCCGTTGAGGCTCGTCTTGCGTCTTATCCGCCGCTTGTTTTCGCTGGTGAGGCTCGCAAGCTTAAGGCGCAATTGGGCGCAGTGAGCCGTGGTGAGGCCTTCTTGTTGCAGGGCGGCGATTGCGCCGAGAGCTTTGCCGAATTTGGTGCCGATAGCATCCGCGACACGTTCAAGGTAATGTTGCAGATGGCAATGGTCCTGACTTACGGTGCGAAAGTGCCTGTGGTCAAAGTGGGCCGTATGGCGGGCCAGATGGCCAAGCCGCGCTCTGCGCCGACCGAAACAATCAACGGTGTTGAGTTGCCAAGCTACCGCGGTGACATCATCAACGGGTTCGACTTCACGCCGGAAGCCCGCATTCCCGATCCAACCCGTATGGAGCAAGCCTACCTTCAGGCAGCTGCAACGCTGAACCTGCTGCGTGCGTTCTCAACTGGTGGTTACGCGGATGTCCGCAAGGTCCACGCCTGGACGCTTGGCTTTACCTCTGGTCCAGAGGCCGAGAAATACCGCGAAATGGCAGAACGCATTGGCGATACGCTTGATTTCATGGAGGCAGCAGGCATCCGTGACGAGGCATCCCACACAATGCAGACCGTTGATTTCTATACATCTCACGAGGCTTTGCTTCTGGAATATGAAGAGGCGCTGACACGCGTTGATTCCACTTCTGGCAAGTGGCTTGCTGGCTCTGGTCACATGATCTGGATCGGTGACCGTACACGCCAGCCTGACGGCGCGCATGTCGAATTCTGCAAGGGCGTGCAAAACCCGATTGGTCTGAAATGCGGCCCGTCGATGACGACGGGTCACCTGAAATCCTTGATGAATTCGCTGAACCCAGACAATGAGGCGGGGCGTCTCACGCTGATCTGCCGCTTTGGCGCGGGCTCTGTGGGCGAGCATCTGCCACGCTTGATCAAGGCCGTGGAAGAAGAGGGTGCCAAGGTCGTTTGGACCTGTGACGCGATGCACGGCAACACGATCAAATCGACAACGGGCTACAAGACCCGTCCGTTCGAGAGCGTGCTGCGCGAAGTCCGCGAGTTCTTTGCTGTGCATAACGCCGAAGGCACAGTGCCCGGCGGTGTCCACTTCGAGATGACGGGCAAAGACGTCACCGAGTGCACAGGCGGCGTGCGCGCGGTGACTGACGAGGATCTGTCGGACCGGTATCACACGGCCTGCGATCCGCGCTTGAATGCGTCGCAGTCGCTGGAACTTGCGTTCCTCGTGTCCGAGGAGCTGTCCCAGCGCCGCACCAAAATGGATGCAGCTATCGCTGGCTAATCAACGGTTATTGACAACCAAACGCAAGGCCGGACGTACCGCGTTCGGCCTTTGTGTTTCTGTCGCAGGTGGGGCGCTATAGACGGTGACGGGCTCGTGGCGGATTGGTTGGCTGTGATCAATTTGAATGCGACGGCGTGTGCCGATCGGACGGTCGGTGACCAGTGCCCCCATCGCGCGTGTGGCTTCACCACTGTAGTCGGTCAGGGGCATCAAAAGGAGTGTGCCTTTGACGGCTGGGCGCAACAGTGACGCCGGACGGTGCAGCGGGATCTGGATTAACGCAGGCTCCGAGAAGACCGCTTCAAGATGCACAGACATCGTGCTGCGGTCATCGGCCTCGAAGAACGCACTCAGCGGCATGCCGCGCGGGTCCATCTTCAAAAGGTCGTTGAGCTCTTGGCCCGCAACCCGCACCCGCGCAACACCCGGGGCGACACGGTGCAGGACGAAGGCCCAAGGCAATGCGGAGTCAATCGCATTGGGGTCAATATCGGCACGCGACGGAAGCACACCGCCGCGCCGCAGGTTTTGCCAGTGACGCTCGATTACGTTCAACGCAGGGTGCAGTTCGTCGCTGTCGCGGCGTGAGATTATCGGGAAGGCGAGCGTATCGGTCATTTGGCACATCCATCTGCAGGCGACGCGGTTACAGCTGCGTCTGGGTTACACCTTCAATTAACAATTATTTAAGACAATATTCACTTAACAAATCGTTAATAGGTTAATCGCACAGAAAGCACGGCCACTTGCCCCGCCTAGGCTAGATGTCCTAGGTGTCCTTTGACAAGCGCCAAGGAGGAGACACCGCATGATCCAATCCATGACAGCATTCGCCACTCTGACAGGCAGCTCGGGGGCGGCCAGTTGGGGGTGGGAAATGCGCGGGGTCAATGCGCGCGGGCTTGATCTGAGGCTGCGATTGCCAGACGGGCTTGAGGGGCTCGAAGTTGCGACGCGCGCGGCCCTGTCTGCGGCCTTGAGCCGTGGCAATGTGACCCTGACGCTGCGGCTGACGCGCGCCGAAGGCAGTATCCCCATGGGGCTGGATATGGCGCAACTTGATGCCGTACTTGCCGCTTTGGACACAGTGCAAGAGCGCGCCTTTGCGATGGGCGTGACATTGGCGCAACCGAATGCGGCTGATGTTCTGGCCCAGCGCGGTGTGATGGTGCACGGGCAGGCGGCCAGCGACGACACGGCGCTTGTGCATGCGCTGCAACGCGACCTTGCGCCCTTGATTGCGGCCTTCGTGGCGATGCGCCGCACAGAGGGCGCGGCCTTGCGCGGGGTGATCACAGATCAACTGGCCCAGATTGCCATTTTGGTGGAGCGGGCCGAGGCGGCAGCACTTGCGCGGCGGGCGGATGTGCAAGTCAATCTGACGACGGCCTTGCGCAGGGTTTTGCAGGGCGTCTCGGAAGTCGACGAAAGCCGCATCGCGCAGGAATTGGCGCTCTTGGCGGTCAAGGCCGACGTCACCGAGGAAATCGACCGCTTGAAGTCCCATATTGCAGCCGCGCGCGCGCTCTTGGATGATCCCAAGCCGGCAGGGCGAAAACTCGACTTTTTGGCGCAAGAATTTAACCGCGAAGCAAACACTTTGTGTTCAAAGGCGGGGGCAGCAGCATTGACAGCCGTTGGTCTTGACCTCAAAGCGGTCATTGACCAAATGCGCGAACAAATTCAAAACGTAGAGTGATCCCATGCAACGACGCGGCCTTTTGATAATTCTGTCCTCTCCCTCCGGGGCTGGCAAATCGACCCTCGCGGGGCGGTTGCGCAAATGGGACGAAAGCCTGCGGTTTTCGGTCTCGGCCACGACACGCGCACCGCGCGCGGGCGAGGTTGACGGGAAGGATTACTTTTTCGTAACGCCGGCCGCATTTCAGGCCCAAGTGGCCGCCGGCGAAATGCTCGAACACGCGCGGGTTTTCGATAACTACTACGGCTCACCGAAAGGCCCCGTGCAAGCGGCGATCAATGAGGGGCGCGATGTTTTGTTCGATATCGACTGGCAAGGCGCCCAGCAGATCAGCAAATCCGCCTTGAGCGAACATGTGCTCTCGATCTTTATCCTGCCGCCCTCCATCCCCGAGTTGCACCGCCGCTTGATCTCGCGCGGGCAGGACGATGCCGAGACGATCGAGCGGCGTATGCAGAAAAGCTGGGACGAGATCAGCCATTGGGACGGCTACGACTATGTGATGGTGAACGACGATCTGGACGTCACCGAAGAGCGGCTTAAAACCATCATCAGCGCGGAGCGGTTGCGCGCAAGCCAGCAGCCTGATTTGATGACCCATGTCCGTAACCTTCAAGCGCAATTCGAGGACAGATAATGCTTTACACGCTCGCAGATGTTTCACCACAGGTTGATGATCAGGCATGGATTGCGCCGGGTACACATGTGATTGGCAAGGTTGTCGTGCAGGCCGGTGCCTCGATCTGGTTCGGCGCGACGCTGCGGGGGGATAACGAATATATTACCGTTGGCACAGGCAGCAATATTCAGGAAAGCTGCGTGCTCCATACCGATATGGGCTTTCCGCTGACGATCGGGACCAACTGCACGATTGGCCATAAGGCGATGCTGCACGGCTGCACAATCGGCGACAACAGCCTGATCGGCATGGGTGCGACGGTCCTCAATGGCGCGGTGATTGGCGCCAATTGCCTCATCGGGGCAGGCGCGCTGATTACCGAAGGCAAGGTGATCCCCGACGGGTCGCTTGTGATGGGCGCTCCGGGCAAAGTTGTGCGCGCGCTTGACGAGACGGCGATTTCGCGGCTGACGGCTTCGGCGGTGCACTATAGCGAAAATGCGGCACGGTTCCGCCGTGATCTTAGACCGATCGATCCAAGCCTCTAACCTGCGCCCAGTCGACAATGTCGAAGTCCACGCTTGGGGCGCTAGTGCGGATTTCCAGTGAAACGGCCCGCGCATTTGGCAGGGCGTCCGAGACCGCGCGGTAAGGGCCCTCATAGCCCATTTGTGCGAGCAAACAGGCGACATCGACCACATCAAAAGTGGTCTCAACCAAGGGTGACAAGATGATGTCGGGCGAGAATTGCGCGACCAACTCGGCTGTCAATTCGGCAAAATCAATGAATCGCAGGTTCTGACTCACAGGCAAGGTCCGCCCTTGATCCTGCCACCGGATCAGATCCGCGACGACCAATACATTCTGATGAGCAACCTCGATGGCGCTCTGGTTTGGACTGCACCCTGAAGGCGGATGGTGCTTGGACATCTGGGTTATGCTCTCGCGTAAACTCAAAAAAAATGCAATTTTAAACTGCGTGAAATAATTAATCAGAGAAATAGTGCGTCATTGATAGGCGAAATGATATGTCAGGAGAAGCGAATTTCATGATGTCTTTACCCGCAGGAGTGGAACGTCTGAATTGTCTTATTTAACAATGACAAAGCAAAAAGCGTTTCTGGAGGCAATCCCTCTGCCCGCCGTGTTGATTGGATTTGATCAGAGAATCATCCAAGCAAACAAGGCGTTTTCCACGATTTTTGCCGCCAATATTATCGGGCGGCATTTTGTCAGTGCCATCAGGCAACCCGCAGTGATCGAGGCGGTCGAGCAGGTCTTGGCGGGGCAGGCGGCGGCGACGGTGACTTATGCGATGCGCGAGGGGCCTCGCGATACGGTCTATGAGGTCTGTGTTAGGCCCATGGAGGCGGACGTGCTGGTCACATTGATTGACCGCAGCGAGGCCGAGGCAGTCGGGCGGATGCGCAGCGACTTTATCGCGAATGTGAGCCACGAATTGCGCACGCCCCTGACCGCGCTGATGGGGTTTATCGAGACGCTGGGCGGGGCTGCGCGCAATGACGCCAAGGCGCGCGACCGGTTTCTGGGGATCATGGAGCAAGAGGCGGGCAGAATGACCCGTCTGGTCGACGAGCTTTTGACCCTGAGCCGTCTGGAGGGTGTCGCGCTGCGCAGGCCAACGGAGAAAATTTCCCTGACCTCTGTTTTGCGCAGTGCAACCGATGCATTGACCCCCATCGCGCAGAAAGCGCAGGTCTCGCTGCATTTAGTCTGGCCAACAGAGCCTGTTATGGTTGTGGGCGACGCGGCCCAACTCCAGCAGGTCTTCACCAACCTGATCGAAAACGCGCTTAAGTATGGCGACAAGGGCGGGCGCGTGGAAATCAGCCTTTCGGGCGGCTTTGCGCACGATCAAACGCCCGCTGACACCGTTGTCGTACAAGTGCGCGATTATGGTGACGGGATTGCAGCCCATCACATCCCCCGTTTGACCGAACGGTTCTACCGCGTTGACAGCCACCGATCGCGCGCACTTGGGGGCACGGGGCTTGGGCTGGCGATTGTGAAACATATCATCAACCGGCACCGCGGCAGGCTCAAGATCGAGAGCGCCTTGGGGCAGGGCACAACCGTCTCTGTGATATTGCCCCAATAGCCGCGCTGTCATAAAACTTTTACATAAACGTCACAAAAGCTTTGGAAGTGTTACATAGAACGGGGGCAACGGAGCGCACATAAGGTGATCTTCGGCTGACTGACAATTTTGGGGGATATCCAATGTCGATCTTGAAACTGACCGCGTCCACATTCGCGATTGCTGCAATTACAACAACATCTGCCATGGCGCGCGACAACGTGCAGGTTGCGGGCTCGTCCACAGTTCTGCCTTATGCGTCGATCGTGGCCGAACTTTTCGGCGAGAACTTTGATTTCCCGACACCTGTTGTCGAATCGGGTGGCTCTTCTGCTGGCCTCAAGCGGTTTTGTGAAGGCCTTGGCGACAACACAATCGACATTGCAAATGCATCGCGCCGGATCAAAGACAGCGAATTGGCAGCATGTGCCGACGCTGGCGTAACCGACATTATCGAAGTGCGCATCGGCTATGACGGGATCGTTTTCGCATCCGGCATCGACGGCAACCATTTTGAATTCACACCTGCAGATTGGTACACGGCTCTGGCAGCCGAAGTCGTCGTCGATGGCGCCTTGATCGCGAACCCGAATACGACCTGGGATCAAGTGAACCCCGCGTTTCCAAACCAGCCGATCCAAGCGTTTATTCCCGGCACAAAGCACGGCACGCGTGAAGTGTTTGAGGAAAAAGTAATCCTCGCAGGCTGTGAAGAAGTCGGCGCATTGGAAGCCATTGCCGGTCTGAACGGCGGCGACGAAAAGGCTGCTGAAGGCACATGTATGGCGATCCGCACAGATGGTCGCTCGGTCGACGTGGACGGCGATTATACAGAAACGCTGGCCCGTATCGAAGCAGATGCAAACGGCATCGGTGTGTTTGGTCTCGCATTCTACGAGAACAACACAGACAAGCTGCAAGTTGCGACAATGTCGGGCGTCGTTCCAACAGTCGAAAGCATTGCTGCGGGTGATTATCCTGTGTCCCGTCCACTCTACTTCTACATCAAAGCGGCACACCTCGACCTGATCCCTGGCTTGCAGGATTTCGCTGATTTCTTCGTTTCCGACGATATTGCGGGTCCAGACGGGCCATTGGCCGAATATGGTCTTGTGTCTGATCCAGAACTGGCTGACGTTCAAGAGACGGTTGCAAATGCAACCTTGATGTCCGCGAACTAAGCTCTCACCATTGCGGGGGATGTGCATGCCACGTCCCCCGCGCACTTAACGAAAGACACACGCTATATGCTGCCAATGTAT
>CBFHTU010000025.1:0-44532 GCA_965658825.1 Yoonia sp. | reverse complement strand
AATGGCGGACCACATGGAGGTGTCCTTGCCATTGCGCAGCACGTGGCTTGGCTTGTCGGTCATTTTGACGACGTCAGGTGCGTGCTTGATCGTGATCCGCCCCGCAAAACCCGAATGCGCAATCATCGGTTCGAGCTCTGCTGTCGGACCATGCAGAATCGCTTTTGCAGCAGGATTCGCTTTTAGAAACATGATAAGGCCCGCAACAACAGTTGCAGGCCCTTTATCGCCACCCATCGCATCAACGGAAATGACATCCGTGGTTTTCGCCGCTTGATCCGACAGTTTTGAGGTCATGTGAAATGACGCCAGCTTACGCTGCGTCTTCGTCCAGATCGACGTCTGTTGTGGATGCAATCACTTCGCGTGTCGCGTAGTGGCCGCAAGATGGGCAAACGTGGTGCGGACGCTTCAGCTCGCCACAGTTGTCACACTCGTTTGGATTTGCTGCAACAAGCGAGTCGTGCGAACGGCGGTTGTTACGACGGGATTTGGATACTTTATTCTGCTGGACGGCCATGTCTCAACCCTATGATTATTGGGCGCTATCGGCCCGGATGTGTCAGTCTTCGGGGCGTCCTACGCGATTGTCGCCGCCCTGTCGAGACTAATGTAAAAGAGGCCGCGAACATACTGCGATTCTTTTGCGGTGCAACCCCAATTTCTCAACGTTCTATGGGTTTTATTCGCCCTTATTTTCCAAGGATTTCCGCAAATCCGCCAATCCTGCGAAGGGTTTTGCCTCATCTTCGCTCATCGGCGCGATTCCCCGCTCGGTGACAGCAATCGCCCCAAGCTCTGCGCCCGCGACGCGCGGATAGGTTGGCAAAGCCAGTGAAAGCGCTTCGATCATCACCGCCGCGACATCGACCGTGGCGGGCAAGGGTTCGGTGTTTTCATCAACCGTCATCTCGACATCATTCTCGTCGGGTTCTTCGAAGTGGGCGGTATAAACGCGGCTCACGGGCTCGTCGATGCGGGTGGTGACAGGGTCGAGCGTGACAACGCAGGCCTGCACGACTGTTGCGCCCAGCTTGGCGCGCAGCTCCCAATCGGTTGGCCCGACAGGGATCAGCTCGCCCGTGAATAACAGTTTCTTGATCCCAAGGATGCCGAGCGCATCGGCGATTGCACTGCGTTCGGGCGCGGAAGGCTGCAAAGAGAAAGGTGTCGCGCGCCGTGCGGCAAGATCTTTGAGGTGGAGCGGGGATGTGGGCAAATCAGCCAAGTGTGCTTCCATTCTTGAACATAGTGGGCCGCATGATGTACTGGGGATAAAAGGCATAAGCGTTATGCGCAAGGGGGCAGACAAATGGCATCTTCGGTGATCTTCGGGAAATCCATCATTCAGCGATCTGTCGCAGTCCTTGCGTTGCTGGTCGTGGTCGCTTGCACACCGGTTATGCGTAACCACGGTTACATGCCCCCCGAAGAAGACCTCGCCTTGATTGCCGTGGGGGTTGATACGCGCGAGACGGTCACGACAACGATCGGCCCGCCGACAGCGGGCGGCATGCTCATGGAGAGCGGCTTTTACTATGTCGCCAGCACATTCCGTCATTACGGCGCCTATGCGCCAGAAGAGATCACGCGCGAGGTCTTGGCGATCAGCTTTGACGCCAATGGCGTTGTAAGCAATATCGAACGGTTCGGTTTGCATGATGGCAATGTTGTCGTCCTGTCGCGCCGTGTTACGGACGATCAAGCCCGCGACTCGACATTCATCCGCCAGCTGATGAGCAGCTTTGGCCGTGTGAATGCGGGTGATTTCTTGGGCGAAAACTAATCCCCGCCGCTGATCTGCAATGTGCGTTGTTTGCCATCACGGCAGACTGCACACCAGCGTGTAGCCTGCAAGAGGTGCCATGACAACCAAACGGCCCATTGGCGCGCTGCTGTGCCGCTTTGCAACCAGCAAAGCCGATCTGCTGGCCTGCCAAGCGCTGCGGCATCAGGCCTTTTTCGGGGCAGACGGATGCGACGCCGACCGGTTTGATCCGCTGTGCAAACATCTGATGATCGAGCGTGACGGCGCAGTTGTCTGCACCCTGCGTTTGCGCATCTTTGGAGCGGGCGAAGCGCTGACCGAGACCTACACCGGCAGTTTCTACGATCTGAGCCATATGCAGGGTCCGGCCATTGAACTGGGTCGCTTTTGCCTGCGGGATCGGGGCGGGCAGGCGGATGTGATGCGTCTGGCTCTGTCGGAGATCACGCGGTTGGTGGATGAGACCAAGGCCGACTTTTTGTTCGGTTGCACGAGCTTTTCGGGCAATGATCCGGCGCTCTATTCAGAGGCATTCGCTTGCCTTGCCGCCCATTATCAAGGCCCCGCCGACCGCATTCCGGTGGCGCGTGATGCTGCCATTGCGCTGCCGCATGCGCCGTTTGATCTGCTTGTCGCCTTGCGCCAGATGCCGAAACTCCTGCGCAGTTATCTGGGTATGCACGGCTGGGTCGGGGATGCGGTCGTGATCGACGCGCGGCTGCAAACCATGCATGTCTTTACCCGCCTTGACGTCGGTGCCGTGCCAGAAGCCCGCGCGATGGCCCTGCGCAACAGCCTGATTGCAGGGCAACAGGCGTAATTTTTGCATTTGGCTTCTCCGTGCGGGCCGAGACAGATTGACGTTCCGCGCGCGGTGCACTAGCGGACTTTTCATGGCACGTGCACCCTTACTCCAACTGTCCGAAATCTCCCTCTCCTTTGGGGGTGATCCCGTATTTGAAGACCTGTCGCTTGTGGTTCAGCCCGGCGACCGCGTGGCGTTGGTTGGGCGCAACGGGTCAGGCAAATCCACACTGATGAAGGTCATGGCTGGCCTGATCGAGGCCGACAAGGGCGCGCGCACCGCCGCACCAGGTGTCAGCGTCGGTTATATGGAGCAAGACCCCACCATGGAGGGCTTTGCGACCTTGGGCGAATATGCCGCCAGTGGTCTGCCTGAGGATGAGGCCTACCGCGTCGATATGGTGGCAGAGGGGCTGAAGTTCGACCCGATGGGCGATCCGAAAACTGCATCCGGTGGGGAACGCCGTCGCGCCGCCTTGGCCAAGTTGATGGCCGAAGCGCCCGAATTAATGCTGCTCGACGAGCCGACGAACCATTTGGATATCGAAGCGATTGCATGGCTTGAGGCCGAGTTGAAATCAACGCGCGCCGCCTTTGTGCTGATTTCGCACGACCGTGCATTCCTGCGCAACCTGACCCGTGCGACACTCTGGATCGACCGCGGTCAAGTGCGCCGCGCCGAAGAGGGCTTTGACGGGTTCGAGGAATGGCGCGACAAGCTCTGGGAAGAAGAAGACCAGCAACGCCACAAGCTCAACCGCAAAATCAAGGCCGAGGCCCGTTGGGCTGTTGAAGGCATCTCTGCGCGCCGCAAACGCAACCAAGGGCGCGTGCGGGCCTTGGCCGATTTGCGGGCCGAGAAGGCGGGCCAGATCAAACGGCAAGGCACCGCAGCCATGGCCTTTGATGGCGGCTCGACCTCTGGCAAAAAGGTCGTGGAAGCGACGGGACTGTTTAAGGCCTATGACGGCAAGCAGATCGTCAAGAACTTTGACCTCACCATTCAGCGCGGCGACCGCGTGGCCTTTGTTGGCCCCAACGGCGTTGGCAAAACCACTGTTCTCAAGATGTTGCTTGGCCAAGAGGCACCTGATGAGGGCACAGTCAAGCTCGGCACAAACCTTGATATCGCGGTCTTTGATCAGGCGCGTGCGCAACTTGATCCGAACATGACGCTTTGGGAAAACCTCGCCTCTGATCCTGTCCTTGGTGCCTCTGGCAAATCCGATCAGGTCATGGTGCGCGGCACGCCAAAACACGTTGTCGGCTATCTCAAAGAGTTCCTTTTTGACGAGGCCCAAGCCCGCGCGCCCGTTCGCTCGCTCTCTGGGGGTGAAAAGGCGCGTTTGCTCTTGGCCCGTCTGATGGCGCGCGAAAGCAACGTGCTGGTGCTTGACGAGCCGACAAACGATCTGGACATCGAAACGCTGGACCTGTTGCAGGACATTTTGGGCGAATATGACGGCACTGTGCTGCTAGTCAGCCACGACCGCGACTTCCTCGACCGCGTCGCCACCACCACCATCGCGATGGAAGGGAACGGGCAGGCGGTCGTTTATGCGGGCGGTTGGACCGATTACCAAGAACAGCGCTCGGATAGCTTGCCTGTGCCTGAAAAATCAGTGGGTAAGCAGCTTTCAAAGGGTGGCAAGCAGTCGGCGCAGGTGGCGCGCAAAACCGCACTGTCCTTCACGGAAAAGCATCGCTTGGACGAGCTGCCATCGGTGATGGAAAAGCTGCAGGCAGAGATCGGGAAACTCGAAGAATTGCTTTCCGACCCCGAGCTTTTCACCAAGCAACCGGCCAAGTTCCAAAAAGCGACGGATGCTCTGGTCGACCGGCAGATCAAGCTGTCAGACGCCGAAGAAGAATGGCTCGCACTCGCAGAAAAGGCCGGCTCCTAAAAGAACCGGCCCCTTCTTTTGGCCAAAAATACCTAGGGGGTATGGGGCAAGCCCCCATCCCTTAGCCGTCGAAGTTCACCTCTTCCATGATGCGCAAGGCCGTTGGACGGTTCGCCGCCAAAGTGCCCAGATCCATGTCGTCCGCAGTAAATGTGCCCCAGCTTTCAACCAGGGGTGACAAGGCCGCACCCTCAAGCACGGGGTATTCGTTGTTGAGGTCGGCATAGAGGCTTTGCGCCTCTGGCGAGACGAGGAATTCCATCAGTTGCAGGGCCTCGGCCTTGTTGGGCGCTGATTGGGTCATGGCGACACCCGAGACGTTCACATGGGTGCCACCGTTTTCAAACGTCGGGAAAACGATCCGCACGGAGTCGGCCCAAGGCGTCTGCTCGGGATCGGCCAGCATTTCGCCCATGTAATAGGTGTTACCAAGCGAGATATCGCATTCGCCTGCCCAGATCGCTTTGACCTGCGCGCGGTCGTTGCCTTCGGGCTTGCGCGCAAGGTTGGCGTGCACGCCCTCGGCCCAAGCCTTTGCCCCGTCTTCGCCGTCATGGGCAATGACGGCGGACATCAACGCGAGGTTATAGTCGTGAAGGCCCGAACGGGTGCAAATGCGGCCCTTCCATTTATCCGACGCGAGGTCCTCATAGGTGGTGACTTCGCCGTCAGCGACACGGTCTTTGCTGGCGTAAACCACGCGGGCGCGGGTGGTCAGGCCAAACCACAGGTTGTCAGCGCTGCGCAGGCTTTCAGGGATCGCGGCCGTCAGGACGTCGCTCTCGACAGGTTGGATCACGCCTGCGTCGACAATTTGCTGCAGGTTCGCGATGTCGACCGTCATCACCAGATCGGCGGGGGACCGTGCCCCCTCGGCCTTCAGCCGCTCGACCAGACCTTCGGAAACAAGCGCAAGGTTCACGGCGATACCCGACTGGGCGGTAAAGGCGTCCATGATCGGCTGGATCAGCTCGGGTTGGCGGGTGGAATAGATGTTCACGTCTGCCAGCACAGGGCCGGCAAGAGCCGCGCAAACGGTGGAAAGCATGAAAGAGCGAAGGGACATAGCGTCATTTCCTGAGGTTGGGATATTGCCTTTCATAAACCCGACTCTTTTAGTCTGGTCAATACCTGATTTATTTAGTCAGGGTTATTTTTGCATCTTTTCTGCGGCTTTGATCTCATCCCAAAGCGCATCCATTTCCGCAAGATCGCTCTGCGCCGGGGTCTTTCCTGCGCGTGCAAGTGCGTCCTCTACCGCATTGAAACGGCGTATGAATTTGGCATTGGTGCCGCGCACTGCCGCCTCGGGGTCAACGTTTAAATGCCGCGCAAGATTGGCCATCACAAACATCAGATCGCCAAATTCCTCGGTCACTTGATCTTGGGTCAAGGTGTCGCGGGCCTCGATTAATTCGCCCGCTTCTTCGATGATCTTATCAAGCACATGCGAGGTATCGGGCCAGTCAAAGCCAACGCGTGCGGCGCGTTTTTGCAATTTGACGGCGCGGGTGAGCGCGGGCAATCCGGCCGCGACGCCGTCCAGGGTGCGGGCCTGTTTGCCGCGTTCCTTGGCTTTAATCGCTTCCCAGTCTTTGGTCTGCTGCTCGGCTGATTTGTCGCGCGATTCGTCGCCAAAAACATGCGGATGGCGCGAAACCATTTTGTCTGAAATCCCCCTCACGACGCTTTCAAAGGAAAATAGCCCCGCTTCCTCGCCCATGGCCGTGTGATAGACGGTTTGTAGCAACAAATCCCCCAACTCGCCTTCCAGGTCGCTCCAGTCCTTGCGGGCGATCGCGTCGGCGACCTCGTAAGCCTCTTCAATGGTGTAGGGGGCGATGCTGTCGAAGTCTTGTTCGACGTCCCACGGGCAACCCGTATCAGGGTCGCGCAGCCGCCGCATGATCGCGAGCAACCGTGGCATCCCACCGTTTGGGTCATTTATCAGCGTATCTGCCATTGCGCGGCCTCCCATCTTGTTATCAAGTAACCCTATTGTTCTAAACGCCGGAGTGCCAGCATGCCCGTTATCAACCGTATCGCAGATTACACCACCGACATGACCGCGTGGCGCAGGCATCTACATACGATCCCCGAACTGGCGTTTGACTGCCACGAGACAGCGGCTTTTGTCGTCGACCGTTTGCGCGAATTCGGGATCACGGACATCCACCAAGGCATTGCAACCACAGGGATTGTGGCAATCATCGAGGGGCAGGGTGACGGCCCGACGATTGGCCTGCGCGCCGATATGGATGCGCTGCCGATGCAAGAGGAAACGGGGCTCGAATACGCGTCCAAATATGCCGGAAAAATGCAC
Organism: Yoonia sp.; assembly: GCA_965658825.1. Classification (GTDB taxonomy): domain Bacteria; phylum Pseudomonadota; class Alphaproteobacteria; order Rhodobacterales; family Rhodobacteraceae; genus Yoonia. The sequence continues at coordinate 37,733 of CBFHTU010000025.1, read as the reverse complement.
GCCTGCGGGCATGACGGGCATACAACGATGCTCTTGGGTGCAGCCCGCTATCTGGCAGAAACGCGCAATTTCAAGGGCCGTGTTGCGCTGATCTTCCAACCCGCCGAGGAGCACGGCGGCGGTGGCGAGGTCATGGTGCAAGAAGGCATCCTAGATCGCTTTGACATCAAGGAAGTTTACGCGCTGCACAATGCGCCCGGCACACCAGTCGGGCAGTTTTACACGACGCCGGGTCCGATCATGGCGGCAGCGGATAGTTTTGACATTCATATCACGGGCAAGGGTGGGCACGGGGCCATGCCGCACGAAACGGTTGATCCCGTCGTGGCGGCTGTCAGCATCGCCCAGTCGATCCAGACCATTGTGAGCCGCAACAACTATTCCCTCGACAATCTGGTGGTCTCGGTGACGCAGATCCATACTGGCTCTGCAGATAATATTGTTCCCGAAAAAGCGTTTATTAACGGTACAGTACGGACCTTTGATCGTGCAGTTCAAGGGATGGTGATGGCGCGGCTTGATGCGATCGTGGCGGGGGCTGCGATCTCTTACGGGGTTGAGGCGCATGTCGACTATCAGGTCGGCTACCCTGCGACGATCAATGATCCCGAGCGCACGGTTTTTGCCGCTGACGTGGCGCGCGAAGTGGCGGGCGATGCTGGCGTGATTGATGACAGCGGGCCGGAAATGGGGGCGGAGGATTTCGCCTATCTCTTAGAGAAACGCCCCGGTGCCTATTTGTTTGTTGGCAATGGCGATACCGCTGGACTGCATCACCCGGAGTATGATTTTGACGATGAAACGGCCGCCGCTGGCGCATCGTTCTTTGCGCGTTTGATCGAACGCGCTTTGCCAGTTTAAGGAAAAATTACATGAGCTTAGAAGACGCAAAGTCACAAGTAGACCTCGCCTTTACCCGCAAGGACCGCCGTGGGCTCGCCTATGAAAACGCCTTTGGTGGCGCGACCTCTTTCCTGCGGCGGACCTATTCCAAAGACATCGCAAGCGCCGATCTGGTCGTCACGGGCGTGCCATTTGATCAGGCCGTCACCCATCGGCCCGGCACGCGGTTTGGCCCGCGTGCGATCCGCGAGGCGTCGACCTTGCAGCCCTATGATCCGCCTTACGGCTGGGGCGGATTTGATCCGCTGAGCGAATGCGAGATCGTGGATTACGGCGACATGCCATTTGATTATGCCAATGTCGCGGGCGTGCCGGCGCTCATCGAGGCGCATATAAAAACTATTATTAATCAAGGACCTGCGACGGTTACTTTAGGTGGTGACCACTTTATCACACTACCAATTTTACGCGCCTATGCCGCCAAATACGGGCCGATGTCCGTGATCCAGTTTGACGCCCATTCCGATCTTTGGGCCGACGATGACATGAGCCGCATCGACCACGGCACGTTTATGTATAAGGCCGTCAAGCTGGGGCTGGTCGATGTAACACGCTCTGTGCAGATCGGCATTAGAACCGAATGCGATGATTACCTCGGGATGCCCTATATTGATGCGCGTGAGGTTCATGAGAAGGGTGCGGCGCATGTCGTTGATAAGGTGAAGAAAATTGTGGGCGATAGTCCGACTTATGTGACCTTTGACATTGATGCGCTTGATCCGGCTTTTGCACCGGGCACCGGCACGCCTGTCTGGGGCGGTTTGGCGTCTTGGCAGACTGCGGCGATCCTGCGTGATCTGGCGGGGATCAACTGTGTCGGCGGTGATGTCGTCGAGGTCTCGCCGCCCTATGACGCGGGCCATGTGACGGCCGTGGCAGGGGCACATGTCGCGATGGAACTTTGCTGTCTCGCGCTTTGGAATAAAAGGAAATAACCCATGCCAGCCATGCCAATCAGCGGCAACGACCTTGCGCGCTTCTCTGGGCCGCAAACATTCATGCGGCTCCCCCAAGTCGAGAGCGCAAAGGGGCTGGACGTCGGTTTCATTGGCGTGCCGATGGATATTGGCACAAGCTGGCGGTCGGGGACGCGCATGGGACCAAAGCAGTTGCGCGAGCAATCGGCGATGATCCGGCCCTATAATATTCAAACAGGGGCAGCCCCTTTTGATGCTTTGGACTGTGCCGACCTTGGCGATGTGCCGATCAATACCTTTAGTCTTAGCGATACAATTCGTTTGATTACAGAGGCTTATGATGCGCACCTCACGCATGACTTTATCCCGATGGGTCTTGGTGGCGATCACACAATGACCCTGCCGATTTTGCGATCGATTGCCAAAAAACACGGTCCTGTGGCGCTCGTGCATGTAGATGCCCATGCGGATGTAAACGACGAGATGTTCGGCGAGCGCGAGACCCATGGCACGGTGTTCCGCCGCGCCTATGAGGAAGGGCTGATCGTGGCCGATAAGGTGTTTCAGATCGGTTTGCGCGGCACGGGCTATACGGCGGATGACTTTACCGAAGCGGCTGGTTGGGGGTTCAACCAGTATCTGGCCCCGCAGCTCTGGCACAAGAGCCTCGCGCCGTTAGCCGCTGAAATAAAAGAAAAAATTGGTAATTACAAGACATATATCTCTTATGATATCGATAGTCTTGATCCGAGTTTCGCGCCCGGAACAGGCACGCCGGAGATTGGCGGACTGACGACAATGCAAGCGATGGAGTTGATCCGCGGCTTGCGCGGACTAGCTATCGTGGGCTGCGACCTTGTGGAAGTGTCTCCGCCCTATGACCCAAGCGGAAACACGGCCCTGACGGGCGCGAACTTGATGTTTGAGATGCTGTCGATTTTGCCGAACGTGCCGTACCGTTAGTCTAGTACAAGCGGCGCCGTGCGCGTAGACCGCACGCAACCAGCTTGGGAGACATAGATATGCGCATACTTGGCTTTTTTGTGCTGATATTAGTGGCGGGCTTGGCGTATATCCGTCTGGCCCCTGTGAAAGTCAACCTGACCAAATTCCCGAGCGCCGTGGGTGATTATGCCGTCGCGGGCGGCTTCACGGCGGTGCGGGAGATATCCGGATCGGTGAACGCAGCGACAGTTGAGGCGGCGATGCTGGCATTGCCGCGCACCGTCAAGGTCGCGGATGCGCCGCCCACTTTTATCACACGCAGCCGCGTCTTCGGGTTTCCTGATGTGACGGTCGTTGCCGAGGTGGCGGGTCATCTGGTCGTATCAGGTAACTTGGTCTATGGACGGGGTGATCTGGGCGTGAATCGCGCGCGGATCCTCGCGCTGCTGTCAGCACTTTGATGGCTTGACGTTACGGCAACTTTGACGCAGAGGTTTACTATGATCGCACCGGATAAAATCGCCCAGATTATCGACCGTTTCCAGTATCTGGAGGCGAAGATGGCGACGGGCGACATGGGGGCCGAAATCGCGACCTTGGGGCGCGAATACGCCGAACTGCGACCTGTGGTTGAAACCGTGACAGCCTACCGCGATCTTGCCGACCAATATGCCCAAGCCAAAGAGATGCTGCGTGACCCCGAGATGCGCGAATTGGCCGAGGCCGAGATCCCCGCATTGAAGGCTGCGCTTGAGGCCTCCGAGCATGACGTCCAGCTTGCGCTTTTGCCAAAGGATAGCGCGGATGGCCGTCCGGCGCTCTTGGAAATCCGCCCCGGCACAGGGGGCGACGAAGCCGGGCTTTTTGCGGCCGACTTGCTGCGGATGTACCAGCGCTATGCCGAAAACCAAGGCTGGTCCTTCGAGATTTTGGAGCAAAGCCTGTCGGAGCTTGGCGGCATCAAAGAGGTCGTCGCACGCATCGCAGGCGAGGGCGTTTTTGCCAAGATGAAATACGAGAGCGGCGTGCACCGCGTGCAGCGCGTGCCAGAAACCGAAAGCGGCGGGCGCATTCATACGTCGGCGGCGACAGTGGCTGTGCTGCCTGAGGCCGAAGACGTCGATGTGCAGATTTCGCCAAATGACATTCGCATCGATACGATGCGTGCCTCGGGTGCAGGGGGCCAGCACGTGAACACGACCGATTCGGCTGTTCGGATTACCCACCTGCCTACGGGGATTATCGTGGTCAGCGCCGAGAAATCACAGCACCGTAACCGCGAAATCGCTATGCAGGTTTTGAAAACCCGCCTGTTTGATCTGGAACGGCAGCGTGTCGATGGCGAGCGCTCTGCGGACCGTAAGGCGCAAGTGGGCTCTGGCGACCGCTCGGAGCGGATCCGCACCTATAACTTCCCGCAAGGACGGATGACCGATCACCGTATTAACTTGACGCTTTATTCCTTGGCGCAAGTGATGGGGGGCGATTTGGACGAGATCATTTCTGCCTTGCAGGAAGATGCGCAAGCCACACTTTTGGCAGAGATGGGTGCATGACAACAGGTGCGACCGGATCGGAATTGGTGCGGCAAGCCACATTGCGCCTGACGCAGGCGGGGGTACCTGACGCCGCGCGCGATGCCCGCCGTCTGTTTTCATTCGCAACAGGCACGGATGCGAGCCGTTTGGTGCTCACCCTGCCAGAACCCGTTTGCGGCGACGTTGCAAAGGCCTTTGAAGACTTGGTGGTGCGGCGCTTGGCTCGCGAGCCGATCTCGCATTTGACGGGCACCCGCGCATTTTACGGGCGCGATTTCAAGGTGACGCCCTTTGTGTTGGACCCGCGCCCCGAGACTGAAACGCTCGTCGAAGTGGCCTTGCGATCCAATTTCACACGGATGGTCGATTTGGGCACCGGCTCGGGCTGTATTCTTGTCACGCTCTTGGCCGAAGTCCCGCAAAGTATCGGATTCGGCACAGATTTGAGCGGAGCGGCCCTTGAGGTGGCGCGCGACAATGCCGCAACACACGGCGTTTTGGGGCGCGCCACGTTCGTCTACGCCGATTGGCTCGAAAGTGCGAAGGGCTCCTTTGATTTGATCGTCTCGAACCCGCCCTACATCGCGGCAGACGAGATGGCCGGTCTGTCGCCGGAAGTTGCCAATTGGGAACCGCATATGGCGCTCACGGACGGGGCGGACGGGTTAACCCATTATCGCAAGATTGTAGCGCAGGCGGTTGACCATTTGATGCCCGATGGCCGTTTGATCTTCGAGATCGGACCGACTCAGGGCGATGCCGTTGCGGAATTGATGCGCGCGGCAGGTCTGCGCCACGTCACAGTGATTCCTGATCTGGATGGGCGTGATCGCGTCGTCAGCGCGCAAATGGTTGGTTTTGATGCACAAAGACGGGCATAAAGCGGGAAATCGCCCGTATAACGCAGTTAGGGCTTGCCCTGTCGCCTTCCAAATTGGTATTCAAGGTTCATCGGACGGGTGAAATGCTTCTATTATGTGTTCCCCCGATAGTCGCCAAAACATCGCAAGGCCGCTTTGAACGCTTGAAACAGCGTGTCGCGGTCCTCGCGCAACGCAAGAGCCAAAGGCTTGACGAAAGCACATTCATGAGATCTTCAAAGTCACGGTCGCGGGGCAATAAGAACCGCAATACACGTCCGTCGGGCGGCAATATTATCAACCGCGTGTTTGATAGTTCTGGTCCTGATGGCAAGGTGCGCGGCACCCCTCAGCAGATCATCGAGAAATACAACCAATTGCACCGCGACGCCGTCTTGTCTGGCGACCGCGTGGATGCAGAAAACTTTGCCCAGCACGCAGAGCACTATACCCGCATGTTGGCCGAGGCGAACCGCGAGGTTGAGGCCAAGCGCGAGGAGCTCGAAGAGCAGAACCGCCAGCGTCAGGCCGAGCGTGACCGCGAGCGTCAGGACCGTCTGGCCGCGCAAGAGGCGGCTGCGAACGATCCTGCGAACATGGACCAGCCGCGTTTGGATGACGAGGGATCAACCTTGGTTGAGACCCCCGAGGCCGCCAAACAGGAAGCAGCCCCCAAGCCGCCGCGCAAACCACGCCAGCGCAAACCGCGCCCGCCTGTGGAGGCATCCGAGGGTACCCCTGACACGCCAGAAGCTGCAGAATAATGTGAAGCCCTCCGCGAAATCGGGGGGCTTTTTTTTATGAACGATCAACAAAGTCATGGCGATGACAGCGGTCTGTTTGGTGCCTGTAGGCGCTAGCCCTTCAGCGATCGCGCCAGCGCGCAGAACTCTTCCAAGCCCACCTGTTCGGCCCGCTCGGTCGGTTTGATGCCGACCGCGTTGAGGTGGTCCTCGATTGCGGGGTCAAGCGACTTGAGCGCCGAGCGCAGCATCTTGCGCCGCTGGTTGAAGGCTGCAGCAACGACACGGTTGAGTGTCGCGGCATCAGCCTCGAAGCGTGGCGCGGGCAGGGCCGTGAGGTGCACAACGGCCGAGTTGACCTTGGGCGGCGGTGAAAACGCCTCTGGCGGCAGGTCCATCACAATTTTCGGATCAGAGCGCCATTGCGCGAGCAGGGCCAAGCGCCCGTAGGCCTTGCTGCCCGGTGTGGCGACGATCCGTTGGGCGACTTCGCGCTGGAACATCAGAGTGAGGCTGACCCAAAAGGGCGGCCATTCGGGCGGCGTCAGCCAGCGCACCAGCAGTTCGGTGCCGACGTTATAGGGCAGGTTGGCTGCGATTTTGATCGGCGGCGTGAGGTGCTCTAGCGGGTTCACGTCCAAAGCGTCGCCGTTAATCGCCTGCAAACGCCCCGGATAGGCGGCGGCAATTTCGGCCATGACTGGCATGCAGCGCGGGTCCTTTTCGATGGCGAGCACGCGGCGTGCCCCTTCGGCCAAAAGCCCGCGCGTGAGGCCGCCCGGACCGGGGCCGATCTCGAGCACATCGCAGTTTTTCAGATCCCCCGCCAGCCGCGCAATTTTGGCGGTCAGGTTCAGGTCGAGCAGGAAGTTCTGCCCAAGCGATTTCTTGGCCGCAAGCTCGTGGGTTGCGATCACATCCCGCAGGGGGGGCAGGCTGTCGATACTCATGCCCGCGCCTTTGCCATTGTGTCGGCCATCCGAATGGCCGCGATCATCGAGGTGGCGTCGGCGATGCCTTGCCCTGCGATATCAAATGCGGTGCCATGGTCGGGCGAGGTGCGCACAAAAGGCAGGCCAAGGGTGACGTTGACCCCGCCCGAGAAATCAAGGGTCTTGATCGGGATCAGGGCCTGATCGTGATACATGCAGACGGCGACGTCATAGCGCGCGCGTGCGGCGGGGTGGAACATCGTATCAGCAGAAAGCGGGCCTGCGATATCCATGCCATGGGCGCGCAGGGCATCAAGGACCGGAGTAATCATCTCGATCTCTTCCATACCCATTTTACCGTTTTCGCCTGCGTGCGGATTAAGGCCTGCCACGGCGATGCGCGGGGCTTTGATCCCGAAATCGCGGCGCATGGCGGCATGAGTAATCAGGAGCGTGTCTGTCAGCAGGCTGGCGGTGAGCGTGCTTGGTACATTGGCCAGCGCTGTATGGATCGTCACCGGCACGACGCGCAGCACATCGCAAGCGAGCATCATCACGACGCGGTTCACCTCCGCCAAAGCGGCGAGATATTCGGTATGCCCGGGATAGGCGAAATCCGCGCCGTCAATCAGTGCGGCTTTGTGAATGGGGGCTGTGCAGATCGCGCGGGCCGCGCCGCTTTGCACGTATTTGACGCCTTCGGCGATAGAGGCGATCACGCCTTTTGCATGGGCGGGATCGGGTTTGCCCGCACGGTTTTCACTGCCGAAATCATGGGCAAGAACGGGCATCGCAGTGGCGTCTGCGGTCTCGCTGGGATCTGTCACAACCTGATAGTCTGCCCCTCTTGGCAGATGCCGCGGGTCACCGATCCACAACAAAGGGATATCGCGCCCAAGGGCCTCCCACGCCTTATAGGCGATCTCGGGGCCGACCCCTGCGGGCTCTCCGCAGGAGATCACGATTGGTTTTACCGCGCTCATCGGCTGCTAATCGTGGCCGCAGCGCGCAGGTCTTCCAAGAGGGCATCGGCGAAACCTGCAAGGCGCTGGCTGCGCAACTGGAGGCGCACGGCCTCTGGATCGGCGCCTTCGGCAGCCTGGTTTTCACGCCCGCAGAGCATCAGGAACATGAGTGTTTGGCCGTCAGAGGTGGTCAGATTATAAGAGACTTCACCCGCATCGAGGCGCGCCAGTTCCAGGGCCACATCTTGCGGAATTTCCGCAGGTGCAACGCTTTTGCGGTCCAGCACGGTCGCGGGCAAGCCGCGCGCTTCGCCGTAGAGATCGTCGCAAGTGTCAACGCTGTCAGCCAAAGTCTGCGCCGCACGCATTCCGGTCTCAGAGCGCCCGCCCGCAAGATAGAACGTTGCATAATCTATTGATGTTGGCGTGATTTTCGCGCTCGGCACTTCGCGCACGGCCCGCAATTGGAACAAAGCAACGCCATTGGGGATGGGCAGGGGTGCCGTCACCTGACCCGGCGAGAGGCTCAGGATCAAGCTATGCAACTGTGGCGGATAGTTGGAAAGGGGCAGCCAACCAAGCCTGCCGCCATTGGTCCGGCTGGGCAATGCAGAGACCTGACGCGCTTGCGCTTCAAAGGCCGCAGTGGAGGTCAGCTGGCTGATCCGCTGGGCGGTGGCCATGGCGGCTGCGGCTTTTGGGGGAGGTGCGGGAATAATGATTTCCGACAGAAGCACTTCGATCTGGCTGCCGCCAGCACCTGCTTGCGCGAGCGCCTGGGCCACATCTGTGTCGGTGACAACGACGTTTCTATTGAACCGGCCACGGATAAAGTCGCGCCAGCTCACGCCGACCTTCACAAAATCCCTCAGGGTTTCGGGTGCGATGCCATTGGCCCCAAGCACTTGGGTGAATTGTTCCAGCGTCAGATTGGCCCGAATTGCAAAATCGTCCATCGCCGATTGCAGGCTTTCCTCGGACAAGACCAGACCGGCGCGCGACATTTCTGCCTGTTTCAGGCGGTCGTCAATCAGACCTTCACGGGCCGCTTTGTCGAGGTCACCCGGTGTGCGGAAGACTTCCAGAAGCTTCCGGCGCTGGTCCAGTTCAAAGGCTGTGATCGTGCTGTCGTTGACAGTGATCACGGGTTGAAATGCGTTTTGCGCCAGTGCAGGGCTGCCAAGCGTTGCACCGAGTGCCAGAATGGCGCCGATCAGAGGAAATACGCGCATATGCAGTCTCTTTCTTAGTGTCATCAGGGTCATTGCGAGCAAGCCGCCTTTGGTGCGGCGCCACTGCGCCCAGTCGAAAATCCGTTCAGAGATACCGATACCCCATAGCTGGTCGATGGATCAACCGTCGTTGATGAAGTGTAGCGTCGCGCAGCCGATAGCGCCACGGTCACGCATTCATTGCGGTACTGGGCGCCAGCCTCGGCGCGGGCGGGCTCGCCGCTTGCCAGATCGTAGCGGGTGCCAAAGTTGACGGTCCAGTTCGGGGTCAGGGCCAGCGAGGTATCAATCGTAAATTCGGACACTTCGTCGCGCCGGCTTTCGGTCTCGTCTGCGGCCTGCCAGATATAGGCCGCGTCCAGCCCGACCCAAGCGTTGCCCCATGCAAAGCGCGAGGCGGCGCGGGTCAGTTCTGCGTTGTCGTCAAACAAGGTGCGCCCGTCAAAGCGAAAGCCGCTTGCGGTCGCATATTGCCCCGCCAAAAGCCAATCAGAGCGCGTCCCGTCCAGCCCCGAAGAGGCATTAAAGGCGCTGTTGGCGGTGTCGCGGTAAACCCGTCCAAAGGTCAGCGTCGCGTTGCTGCCCCCCGCACCGAGCCGCGTCCAGCGGACCCCCAATGCCATGCGTGCGCCGGTTTCGATCGCATCGTCGCCTGCAAAGCGCGAGACCGCCAGAAGGTTGGCCTGGTCCAGTTCCGTGCGGGTGCTGTCCTCGTTGGGCGCATCGGCGCCAAAGCTGTCAGACCATGCCAGCGCCACAACGGGTTCAATCAAATGCTGTGTGCCGGACGAGGTCGTGACCGCAAGCGGATAGCGCAGTGTCAGCCCCAGATGCGGCAGGTTGCGGACCCCGTTTGACGCAGTGTTGCTGTCGTCCAGAATGCTGTAAAGGTCGGACCGCAATCCGGCCTCGGCCTGCGTCACGATCCCGCTTGTGCTGATCCAGTCACGCTGCCAGTGCCCTTGCAGACCGAACCGCGTCACATCGGGCCCTGCAATCCCGTCGGCGGAGCTATAGCGGTAGGCGGTATCGGCGGAGGCTTCGAGTGTCAGCGCGCCACCAGCAACCTGCGGCAACCTGCGCTCATAGCTGATATTGCCCACAATCGGCGGCAAAGAGGCATTAGCTTCATCGTCGCGCAGGGTTTGGTAATAGGTGATATCTGACCGCGTCAGATCAAAGTTGCGCACGCGCACGAGGCTGGCACCGCTCTCAAGGCGGTCTTTCTCGGAGTAGCCGTAGTCGAGCAGATAGGCACTGTCGCTGACCGCTTCGGCGTTGAAGTTGAGCGTATAGTTCCCGCCGAGTTTGAATTCACCTGCGGCAAAGACGTAGGAGCGGATGTTTTCGTTGAGCACGTCGTCACTGATGGCCGCATCGATGGTGATGTCCCCCGCCAGGAAGGCTTGGCGGTAGCGCGCCTCAAGCGTGCTGGTCTTTGCGGCCAAATAGGGCGTGAGCGTCACATCGCGGCTATCGCCCAAGGTGATGAAATAGGGGATCTTGATCCCGGTACCCAATTGGTCGGTTGTGCGCAGGCGGGGGATCAACAGCCCTGTCGCGCGGTCTTTGGTCGGGTCGGGCAGGCGCATTTTAGGCAGCCAGAACACCGGCACGCCGCGGATCAGAAGCTGCGTATTGGTGAAGTAGAGCTGTTGCGCCTCTTGATCGTGCACAACGGTTTCTGCCCTGATTTGCCACAGCGGCGCGCGGGTGCCACAGACCTGGCATGAGGTGACGGCGACTTTGTAAAGCTGGGAATAACGCCCCTCTGCGCGGTCAATTTGCGTGGCGGCCAATTGCAGTTGCTGGTCGAGAACCAAACGCGCCCCGCGCAGGATGCCGCTTTCCAGCTTGGGATCAAGGGATGCCTGATCGGCGCTCAAGATCGTACCGTCGCTGGCCTGAAGCAAGATCGGACCTGTGATAATGAGTTGATCCGTCGACTGGTCAAACACGATTTGCGCAGCCGACAGCCGCGTTCCGTCGTAAAACACCTCGATATTGCCCGTCGCCACCAATTGGTTGCTACCAAGGATCGCAACATCATCCGCCACAAGGGTCGCAGCACTTTGGGCAGAAAGTGTCGCGGGCAAGAGCAGCAGGAAAGCAAACAGGAAGCGCATCAGCCGTCCTCGTTGTGAAGCAAAATACCAAGCGACAGGCCGATGGCCGCAAGCGGCGGTGCCCAAGCGGCGAGGATGGCAGGCAACTGCCCGTTTTCGCCCAAAACTTGCGCGAAATTTCGCAAAAAGTAGATCGCGAAGGACAACAAGATTGCATAGAGCACCATCAGGCCGGTCCGCCCTCCGCGCTGGTGACGCAGGGTAAAACTCGCGCCGATCAACACCATTGCCACCAGAAACACCGGCAAAGCCAGCTCCATTTGCATCCAGACCTCATGGCGCTGTGCCGAGAATCCGGCGGTCTTGAGCTTTTGGATAAAGGCAGGCAAATCCCAGATCGGGATCGACGAAGGGGTGCCAAAGCTGTCGCGGATTTCATCGGCGGTCAGGGTCGATGGAATAGGCAGCGTCTCGAAGGTTTCCGCGCTGGCCTCTGCATTGATGACATTGCTCAGCGGCCAGCTTTTGACGTTATAGGCGCGCCATTCTCCGTCGCTGAGCACCGCGCGCTCTGCCTCGATCCGCCGCACGGGACCGCTTTCGGTGGAAAACGTCAGAAACGTCACTTGCGCGAGGGCTGTGCCGTCAAGGTTGGCGCTGGCCGCACGGATGACCGTCTGCCGCTCGGGGTTGCCCTGCCGCAGCCAAAGCCCCGAAGACCCCAGCGATAACACCGAACTCTTGCCCAATAGCGCGTCGCTGCGGGCCTCGTATTGCTTGGAGGTTGCCGCGACAATCGGGTTCATCACGCCGACGGCCAGAATCCCGAAGCTGAACGCCACAAGCAAGGGAGCGACCAAACTCAAAAGCGCGGATCGCCCTGCGGCCCGCGTGACCACAAGCTCTGATGAGCGGGCCAAACCCAAAAAGAGCGCGATGGTGGCCAAGATCATGATCAGGGGCAGGATATCATACATCCCCGTCGGCACCTTCAGCAGGGTCAGCGTCAGCACGTCTTGGAAAGAGGCGTCAACGCTGCCCAGCCTGCGCAATTGCTCTACGACCTCGATGAACGACAAGATCACAAAGAATATGAAAAAGACGCCCAACAGGGTCTTGGCAAAGCGATAGGCGAAGTAGCGGTGCAAGATCATGCGGCAGCCTCGCTGCGAGGTTTGCGCTTGAACAAATAGGGCCGCGTCGAGACGAAAAGCAAAGTCCACGCCACAACAAGGCCGATGATCGTGGGCAAATATACGGCGAACCAGAAGGCAGGGTTCCCGCGTGCAATGTTCAATCCGACCGTTTCGATGAACTTCACGAGAATGATCAACGCAATCGCGCCCACGATCTGCCGCCAGACCCCGAAACGGCTAAATCCGCCGAGCATCAGGGTGGAAAAGCCGATGAGTGCCGCAACAACTGCCAGAAACGACTGGGCAAACCGGTCGTGTGCCAGTGCGACCAGCCGTCCAGCCGTCTCGCCTGTCTCGGCCTGCACCTGCGGCGTGGCGGCCAATAGCTCGGGCGTGCTCAGCTCATAGGCCCTGCGGCCCGTGCGCGGGGCAACCTGCAAGAACCCCCCGATATTATAGGCAAAATCATCGAAAGTCGTGGTATACAGCTTGTTTTCTTGGGGGCGCAACGTTTGGGCAAGCCCGTTGATCATCACCAGCTGTGCGTCGTTTTCGGTCTTGACCAGATAGGCTTGGGCGGCGGTGTAGGTCACTTGGCTGTCGGGATTGCGCAGGTCCGACAGAAAAATATCAAGCAACTCGCCAGCGGGTGTGATTTCACGGATGTAAAATGTCACGCCTTCGGTCGGCTCGATGAACTGCCCTTCGGTCAAAAGCCGCGCGGTCATATTTTGCGAGATCTCGATCCGGCGGACATCAAGCCGCGCGGTGGACAGCGGCATCAGAAAATGCGTGAGTGCCGATATCAAGAGCATCACGATCAGCCCGAAATAAAGCACCGGCCGTGCCAGCCGAAACGATGAATAACCCGTGGCTTGCACCGCGATCATCTCGGATTCAGAGCTCATGCGGTTGGTCACATAGATCGCAGAGGCAAAGGCCGCAAGCGGCAGCGCCAGTTTGACCACAGACGGCAGCGACAGGGCGGTGAACTCAAGAAAGACGACGGCCGATTGCCCGTTTGCGATCAGCTGGTCAAACAGCACGACGGCGCGGTTGATCCAATAGACCATGACCAGCACGAGGCTGAAAAACCCGAACAGGACCATCAACTGTGACAGCATGTAACGGTCGAACCGTGCCAATGGCGCATCCCCCAGATGAAAGCCCGAAATATTGTGGTTAAACTAGCCGAAAGATGTGACGGACAAAACCGCTATCTGGTCATTTTTGCCCGCTCAAGCTAGGTATTGCTGAAACACACTTCACAAGGATGCCCCCAACATGACCGCGCTTGTTAAAATGACTTACTCCGAGGTTGATTTGGAGGCGATTGCCACGCTGGACGGGTTGGTCGCGGTCTTTGTCGGCGCGGATGGCAAGCTGGATATCTGCGCGCGCAAGGTAAATACGCTCAGCCGCAAGGCCGTGGAGCGTCTGGTCACATCCGATGCCTTCGCGGGCTTGACAGAGGGCGGGGCGCTGCGTCTTGCGTTTCCTGCGGGACTGGCTGCGGCTGGTATCCTCGTGGTCAAGCTGTCGCGCCGAGCGACCCAAGAGGCCGCGCGTCTCGCAGGTGCTGCTTTGGCCCAAGAGAAAGGCCCACTGCTTCTGACGGTTTTGGCAGGCAACCTTGGAAAGCTGCCGGATGTGGCGCTCGGGCTGGCGTTGCGCGACTATGATTTCAACGCCCACAAGACCGCTGATCCAAAACCGCGTGGCGCCGTCAAATTTATGAGTTCCAAGCTGGAAGGGTTTGACCCCAAATCGATTTCCGCGATTGCCGAGGGCGTGTTTTTCACCCGCGACCTGACCAATGAGCCAGCGAATATCCTGACCACAACCAATTTTGCCGACCGTTTGGCCGAGATGCAGGCACTGGGGCTGAAGGTCGAGGTCCTGGAAGAGGCCGCGTTGGAAAAGCTGGGCATGGGTGCTCTGCTTTGCGTCGGTCAAGGCTCCGACAGCCCGTCCAAGGTCGTTGTCATGCAATGGCACGGTGGCGGCGATGAGGCACCATTTGCGCTTGTTGGCAAAGGCGTGGTCTTTGACACGGGCGGGATCAGCATCAAACCGGCTCTCGGCATGGAAGAGATGACCATGGATATGGGCGGCGCGGGTGTTGTCTCGGGCGTCATGCGCACGCTGGCGCTGCGTAAGGCCAAGGCCAATGTCGTGGGCGTCCTGGGACTTGTCGAGAATATGCCCTCGGGCAATGCGGTCCGCCCCGGTGATGTTGTGACCTCCATGAAGGGCGACAAGATCGAGGTGGTGAACACGGACGCCGAGGGGCGTTTGGTGCTGGCTGACGTGCTGTGGTACACGCAAGAGCGGTTCAAGCCGGTGGGCATGATCAACCTCGCGACCTTGACAGGGGCAATTATCGTGGCCCTCGGCCATGAAAACGCGGGTGTCTTTTCGAATTCTGATGACCTGAGCGCCACTTTCTTAAAGGCCGCAGGGGCCGAAGGGGAAGGCGCGTGGCGGATGCCGCTCTCTGCGGCTTATGACAAAATGATCGACTGCCGGATTGCCGATATGCGCAATACAGGCGGAACCCGCGATGCGGGCGCGATCACGGCAGCGCAGTTTTTGGCGCGTTTCGTGAAGTCCGAGACCCCTTGGGCGCATTTGGATATCGCGGGCGTGGCCTCGATCAAGGGTGGCACAAAGTTTGCGCCTGCAGGTGCGACCGGCTGGGGCGTTATGACCCTTAACCGTTTTATTTCAGATAATTACGAGGCCTAAGTGGGCGCTGTATATTTCTACCATTTGACAGAGACGCCGCTGGATCAAACCTTGCCCATGTTGGTGGGCAAGGCGCGGGGCGCAGGCTGGCGCGTGTTGGTGCGCGGGCGTGGCGAGGCTTTGCTCAAGCGGCTGGACGAGACGCTTTGGGCAGGCCATCCCACTTCGTTTTTGCCACATGGCATGGCCGGTGGGCCCCATGATGCCGCCCAGCCGGTTCTGTTGGGCATTGATACGCCAGCGGACGGATTTGACTGCCTGATGAGCATCGACGGCGCCGCGATTACGCCTGCCGAGGTGGGGCTGTCGCAGCGGAGTTGCATCTTGTTTGACGGCTATGACGACGCGGCGCTGAACCATGCGCGCGGACAGTGGAAAATGCTGTCAGACGCGGGCTGTCAGGCGCAATATTGGGCGCAAGTAGACGGGTCTTGGGTCAAAAAGGCCGAAAGCGGTGCGTCTTAAAAGGCGAAGTCTGCGTTAAAGTCTTCGGGCAGTTCTGCGGGCGCTGGTACACAGGCGCAAAGCGCTAACAGGCTGAGAATAATCAAGGATTTCATCGTGCCTCCTAGCGGGTAAGGATCAATTCGTTGTCTTTGATTGTGATGCTGTTGAACCTGCCCAAATAGGTCATGCCCAAAAGCGAGCCGTCCATTTCACCGTCATTGACCACGGCGCGCACATCCTGGTCGGTGATTGCGCCCAAGGTCACAGTGTCGAGCTTCACTGCGGCGGTGCGCACGGTGCCGTTGGCGGTGTTGGCGGTGCCGAGGTATGCAAGCTTGCTTGGATCCAGACCCGCAGTGATCGCATCTTTACGGCTCAGCACGACTTGGCTGGCACCTGTGTCGATCACAAATTCTATAGGTTTATCATTGACTTGCAGTGTGATGTAATAGTGACCATCAC
The DNA here is from genome assembly GCA_965658825.1 of Yoonia sp. Classification (GTDB taxonomy): domain Bacteria; phylum Pseudomonadota; class Alphaproteobacteria; order Rhodobacterales; family Rhodobacteraceae; genus Yoonia. The sequence goes on along the minus strand of CBFHTU010000025.1, from coordinate 21,839 downwards.
CGCGTTTGGGCAGCACGATGGTCGTGTCATTCACATAACTTTGCTGCGGTGTGAGGGTGTTCTTGATCTCGGGCCAGATCCCGATGACCGCGATGGCCCCCATAAAGATCAGAATCCAAATGCCTGCGTGTTGCAGGGTTTTGCCCAGATTTGTCCGGCTTGCGACAATATAAGACAGTGAAAGTGCGCCGCCCAAGAGGCCGAGGTAGATCAGGTTGGCTGTATCATCTGCATTCATGGGTTGGATATAGGGGTTAAACACCGATACCAAAAGACTGCGCAACACCATCGAGGATAAATTGAATCGCGAGTGCAGCCAACAGCATCCCCAAGAGGCGGGTCAGGATGTTGATGCCTGTCTTGCCAAGGATGCGGTCCAAAGGGGTGGCGATCAGGAATGAGATCAAAACACAGACAAGTACCGCCAGCATGACGCCTGCGATCGCGGCAAAGTCGATGGCGGATTGTGCTTGGCCCGCGAACAGGATGATCGTTGTGATCGCGCCAGGTCCAACAATAAGCGGCAGGGCGAGCGGGAACACGGAAGGGTCGTCGTGGTGTTCGGCCGCGCCTTCATCAGCGTTTTCCTGACGGCGGGCTTGGCGTTTTTGGAATAGCATTTCAAGCGCCGTGAGGAATAACAGAATGCCGCCCGCGATGCGGAAAGCTGGCATGGAGATGCCGACAAAGCCCAAAAGCGCCTCGCCGATAAACAGGAACGCGAGCATCAAGGCACCCGCGATCACGCACGCCCGCAGCGCGATGGCGCGGCGGTTTGCGGGCGTCATCCCTTGGGTCAGCGCCACGAAAAGCGGCGCTAAACCTGGTGGGTCGATGATGATGAACAGCGTCGTAAACGCTGCGATCAGGGCGGGGAGTTCGGTCATGCTTTCTGCGCCTTTTCAAGCTTTTCGAGGGCCTGCATCCATATGGCCTCGGCCCGCTCCAGGCCGTTCATAACTTCGGCGTATTTCTTGTTCCATGTCGCAAGCTCGCCTGCTTTGCCGTCCTCATAAAGCGCGGGGTCGGCGAGCTTCTTTGCAAGTTTATCGCGCATGTCATTGATTTTGCTAACACGCTCTTCGGATTTTTTGGCCTCGGTACGCAGAGCCTGGATCTGCTCGCGCGTAAAGGTTTCCGCTTTTGGCGCGGCCTCTTTGGCCTTGGCTTTGTCCTTGCCCATCGGCTTGTCGGGCGTCAGGAGCATTTTGCGGTAAGCCTCCAGATCGTCCTCATAAGGTGTGACATGGCCGTCTTTGACGAGCCAGAGACGATCAGCAACCATCGACAGCAAGTGCATGTCGTGGCTCACAAGGATCACGGCGCCGGTATAGGCGGTGAGCGCGTCAACAAGCGCCTCGCGGCTCTCGATATCGAGGTGGTTGGTCGGTTCGTCGAGGATTAACAGGTGCGGCGCGGGCAGGGTGGCCAGCAACAGCGACAGACGCGCCTTTTGTCCACCAGAGAGGCGGCCCACTTCGGTGTCGGCTTGATCGGCGCCAAGGCCGAACCCTGCGAGACGGGCGCGCAGACGCGCTTGCCCCTCGGAGGCGCGTTCGCGCATCAGGTGTTGCAACGGCGTTTCGTCGATAAACAGCTCATCCACTTGGTGTTGGGCAAAGAAACCGATGCGCAGCTTATTGGATGTGACCATCTTGCCATGCGCGATTTGCAGACGGTCCGAGAGCATTTTCGACAGTGTCGATTTGCCTTCGCCGTTGCGGCCCAAAAGAGCGATGCGGTCGTCTTGGTCGATGCGCAGATTGAGGTCGCGCAGGATGATCGTGTCGCCGTAACCGACGGCAGCACCTTCGGTCGCGATAATCGGCGGGCTGAGTTCCTCGGGCTTGGGGAAGGTGAAAACGGTCCGCGCCACATCTTCGGGCGCACGAATTGTTTCCATCTTTTCCAGTGCCTTCACGCGGGACTGGGCTTGTTTCGCTTTCGAGGCCTTTGCCTTGAAGCGGTCCACGAAGGCTTGCAGGTGTTCACGCTTGGCGTCCTGCTTTTTCGCGGCAGAGGCCAGCAGCGCCCGCTTTTGCGCCCGCTGCTTGGCGAACATGTCGTAGGTGCCTGTGTAGTAGATCAGGCCCTTGTCCTCTAAGTGCAGGATGCCGCCGACGGAGCGGTTCAAGAGTTCGCGGTCGTGGCTGACGATCAGGACCGTGTGCGGGTATTTGACGAGGTAGGCCTCAAGCCAAAGCGCGCCTTCAAGGTCGAGATAGTTGGTCGGCTCGTCGAGCAGAAGCAGGTCAGGCTCGGAGAACAGAACGGCGGCCAAGGCCACGCGCATCCGCCAGCCGCCCGAGAAGGCGGAGCAGGGCTGTAATTGCTCTTCGTGGGTAAAGCCAAGGCCCTTGAGGATGGAGGCGGCTCGCGCCTCTGCGGACCATGCGTCGATGTCCGACAGGCGCGTTTGCACCTCGGCGATGCGGTTCGGGTCGGTTGCGGTTTCGGCCTCTGCCAAAAGCGCCTCGCGCTCGACGTCGGCACGCAGCACGGTGTTGATCAGGGATACCTCGTTGCCGGGCACCTCTTGGGACACGCCACCGATTTTCCAACCCTGCGGCATGTTGACGACGCCTGTGTCGAGCACCATTTCGCCACGGATGATTTTGAACAGCGTCGTCTTGCCAGAGCCGTTGCGCCCCACAAGGCCGACCTTATGGCCAGTCGGGATGGTGACGGAAGCATGCTCGACCAAGGTGCGGCCAGCGACGGAATATGTGATGTCAGATATTTTAAGCATGGGGTGGCTTTGCCTGATGAATTGACGGACGTCAATCAGCGTTCGTTCCAACCCTTGCCCGCTATGATCCTATCACGGGCTTTTGCGATGCGGTTGTCACGCGTGGCCGTCTGTTTGGCGCTGGTGAAATGCAGGGTCCAGCCCCGCTGCCGTCCCGGAGTGAGCGCGTCAAATCCAGCGGCAAGATCGGGATCGCTGTCAAACGCGGCAAGCAACTCGTCGGGCAGGATCAGATCATCGTGAGTTGCAGGGGCGGGTTTGATTCCCGCGTCGGCATAGCCCATCAATTCGGTCAGATAGCCGCGGATGATGGCTTCCCGATCGGCTACATCCTGCGCGCTGCGAAATTTCAACACAGTCGCGTTTCGCGTGTTTGGACCATTGCTTTCCAAGGCACCCTCGGCGTCTTTCAACAGCGCACCATTCATGAAAGAGAGGCGGAAACTGTCGCGAAACGCGCCGAAAATTGCGATATTGCGGTCACCGTGCATGTAGCAGGGGTGCCCCCATTTCACAGTTTCGGTCAGTCCAAGGTCCAGACAGATGGTGCGCAATTTTGCCAAACCTCCGGCCCAAATCTGTGTTGCGCAAGCAGGTGTCGCGAATTTTGCGCAGCGGTCGCAGCCTTTGTCGAAGTAGTCGTCGATCTGGGTGATCATGGCTGCGCGTCCTCGTGCTATTGGGGCGAGACCATTACAAATTGCAGGTCTTTCCAAGTCAAGATGTACATGCTAGAGCACCGCCAACGATAACCTCTCGCAAAAAAGGGCCTTATATCATGGCTATTCAACGCACATTTTCCATCATCAAGCCAGACGCAACAAAGCGTAACCTCACAGGCGCAATCGCTGCGAAATTCGAGGCCGCTGGCCTGCGTATCGTCGCGTCCAAGCGTATTCAGTTGACTTTGGCACAGGCACAGCAGTTTTACGGCGTGCACGCTGCGCGTCCTTTCTTTGGCGAGCTTTGCGAATTCATGATCTCCGAGCCAATCGTTGTTCAGGTTCTTGAAGGCGAAAACGCGATCTCGAAAAACCGCGAAGTTATGGGCGCAACAAACCCGGCAGACGCCGCCGAAGGCACAATCCGCAAGGAATTCGCACTCTCCATCGGTGAGAACTCTGTGCACGGCTCCGACGCGCCAGAAACAGCCGCCGAAGAAATCGCATTCTTCTTCTCCGGTCTTGAACTGGTTGGCTAAACTGCCCCGCTAAAATTTGAAAAGCCGCCGCGCAGAGGATGCGTGGCGGCTTTTTATTTGGAATCGGAGAGCGTCAGCATGACGGACGAAGCTGCCGATCAAAATTTACTCCAGAACGTGGAGAGACACGCATCCCTTCCCAAACCCGTCATCGGCGTTATCCGATTGCGAGAAAATCTAGGGAAGCGAAATCTCGCGAATATAGGTCGGGATGGTGACGATCGATACCAATGCCTCGCTCCCGTCGAACAGCGCGCCCAAATCGGAATCTGACGCGCTAAATGACACTGTCCCATCCAACGCGCGTCCCATTGCAGAGTTCATCGCCAGACCTGCCAATTGATCGTACCGATAAATGCGAAAGAAGTCCGGATTTACCGAAGAGAAGGGTCTGGCTTCATTGCCGGTTGACCACGCCAACCCGCCCACTTTGTAGTCGAGGTCGAGCCGCAACTCACCACCGCCTTCAGGCCGGATCGTCCAAGCTTCGGTCTGGGTCCGATCACCATTGCCAGCATAACGCAAGCCCGCAACCCGATCAATATCAGCGGCGACCGAATTCCCGTAGGAATCGAGGAGAGGAGGTTCTTCATAGACCCGCGTCACAAAACCTCGCACGCCGTCCACACCGTCTTTGCGTCCATAGACTAAGAACGCAACAGTTGGCCCTGAGGACGGGTTTTTCACATCCCCTTCGGCATCCAAAATCACATGCCGGTCAATAAGTGCGAGGATCAGGTTCGATCCACTAACTGGCCCTTGCGGCAACGTCACAGCTACCCACCCTTCCGGTAGCATCGCACCGACTGCCCCATCATTGACCTTGAAGCCCAGCAACACGCGACTCTCTACAGTGGTCCCGACCTTTATTTCAGCAAGGCCTGATGTGGCTATAGCGGCAAGAGCGACCGCAGCGGCAGCCCCCGAAATTCGGTATTTCATAATCGTCAACACGGTGAGCCCTCCTTCAAATTACGGCGCATTCCCTAACGCCACTTCACCAGCGGACTGTACTTTGTCGCAGGTTCTATGCCTTTGACTTGGATCAAGAGGGGGTGGCTGTCTCATTGGCCATGTTGCAGCGATTGACCGATTGGCCCCGAAGCGGACATTGATGATCATGAGATAACCCTCAGTGCCGCCATGTTTCGAATGTTGGCGCTGCAGGGCCTGTCGAAAATATCTCCGATCGCGGGGATCAGCCGAGGTCGTCGCGGCGCGCGCCCTTGTGACGATGCGCTAGCGCTGCTTGATGTCGATCACGCCGATCTTATTGAGGAAATCTTCCAGTTCCGACCGTTCCGCGTTGAACGATCCTGCTTTGAGCGCGTCGAATTGTTTGCGCAGGGCGGCTTTCTCGTCGCCTTTGCAATCGTTCCACGGGCGGCCTTGCAGCGCCATATGCAGCACGTAATACATGATGAAATGGGGGCGGGTGCCGGATTGAAGCAGCTTGATATAGGCCGCGTCGGCGCCCATAGTGAGCAGTTGCTCTGCTGTGGTGATCCCCGCAGTTTTGAGCGCTTTTTCCTGCGCAGGGCCAATGTTTCGGATAGTTGTCAAAGCTGCCATGGCGACAATCTAGACCGCTTGCATAAAAAGGGCCAGCGGGTGCTTGGGATCAAAGGGGAGGACCCTGAAAGCAAGCGACCCTCTGGCCGTGGTCATGATTGTCTGATGCTCGCGTAATCGGTGAAAACCGGTGCGGGCTTGGGAGTAGTGCCCTTTGCTGCAACGGGCTTTGGCGCCGGTTGCGGTGCTGGTTTTTTACCGATGGGCTTGGCTTGTGCCATTGCTCTCATCCTTCTGACTGCCTCGTTTTGCGGGGTTTCCGCGCGCCTCTTGATCGGGCGATAATGAACCTTTGCAGATCATTATGCCGACCAAGTGGCGAGACTGTGTCAGAAATGTGGCAGCGTATTAGCGCTTTGGCGCGCTGCGTTTTGGCGCAGCACGGCCCGCAGGCTTGCCACCTGGCGGGACGAAGCGCTTGGAGGTATCAGAGGCCTTTGGCTTGGGCTTGCCGCCCATTGGACCGTCAGATTTGCCTTTGTAGGCAGGCTTGCCGCCATCTGATTTGCCTTTGTAGCCTTCGGATTTGCCTTTGTAGCCTTCGGATTTGCCTTTATAGGCAGGCTTCGCGCCGTCAGCTTTGCCTTTGTAGCCCTCAGATTTTCCTTTGTAAGCCGGACGGCTTTCGTCGTCGCGGGCCTTATAAGGTTTCTTGATTGCAACAACCGCATCGCCGTGATCGCGGCGCTCAGGCTTGGCGAAGTTCGACTTTTTGTGGCGCGGCTTGGCGCGTGGCTCGTCGCCAGTGGGCTGGATCGCGGCCACGTTCTCTTGTGCCGATGGTGGCGGCGTTGAGGTGTCACGTGGCTTGCGTGGACGGTCCTCGCGCGGTGCGCGTGGCTTGTCGTCGTAGTCACGCTTTGTCACGCGTGGTCCGCGCTCGCCCAATTGCGGCGGGCCGTCGAGGGCGGTCAGCTTCGCTTGGTTTTCCAAGGACATGTCTTTGCCGACGGATTTCAGAAAGCCCGCAACCGCTGGCTCGGAGATTTCCACGAAAGTTTCGTTGGGCTGAATACGGATCGCACCGATCTCGGATTTGGTGATGCCGCCCGCGGTGCAGATCATCGGCAAGAGCCAACGGGCCTCTGCCTTGCCTTCGCGGCCCACATCAACAGAGAACCACTTGGACGGGCCGAATTCCTTGCGCTCTTTGGGCGAGCGGTCGGGACGGTCGGGGCGTGCCGCGCTTTGTGGGCCTTCTTTGTATTCAGACAGATCTTCGGGTGCCGATTGCTTGCCTGCAAACAGGCGCAGGTAGGCGGCGGCAATCACCTCAGGGGCGTGAAGCTCCAGAAGCTTGCCTGCGAATGCGGTTTCTTCCTCGGTGAATGTTTCCGTCCAGATTGGGTCTTCCAACAGGCGCTCGCGGTCTTTTTCGATCACGTCTTCAGCCGAAGGTGGCGTGGCCCAGGTGGCCTCAAGCTTGCCCCATGTCAGCAGGTTCTGGCCGCGACGCTTCATCTTTGCGGGCACGATCAGCGCGGAGACGCCTTTGCGACCCGCGCGGCCTGTGCGGCCAGAGCGGTGCAGCAATGTTTCGGCATTGGTCGGCAGTTCGGCGTGGATGACAAGCTCGAGATTTGGCAAGTCGATGCCGCGCGCCGCGACGTCTGTGGCCACACATACCCGCGCACGCCCGTCGCGCATCGCTTGCAGCGCGTGGCTGCGTTCTTGCTGTGACAGCTCACCTGAGAGCGCCACAACCTGGAAGCCACGGTTGGACAGACGTGTGGTCAGGCGTGTGACCATGGCGCGTGTGTTGGCGAAAACGATGGCGTTTGGCGCATCGTAGTAACGCAGGGTGTTGATAATCGCGCTATCGATGTCGTGGTTGGCCACGTTGAGTGCGCGGTATTCGATATCGGTGTGCTGGCTCTCTTTGGAGACCGTCTGCACGCGCACGGCGTTCTTTTGGTAGGATTTGGCGAGTTTCGCGATAGCGGCCGGCACGGTGGCAGAGAACATCAGAGTGCGGCGGGTCTCGGGCGCTTCGCCCAAGATGAACTCAAGGTCTTCGCGGAAGCCCAGATCCAGCATTTCGTCGGCTTCATCCAGCACGATCGCGCGGATATCGGACATATCCATCGAGCCACGCATCACATGGTCTTTCAAGCGGCCAGGTGTGGCAACAACGATATGGGCACCACGCTCAAGGGCACGGCGCTCGTCGCGCATATCCATCCCGCCAACGCAGGAGGCCATAGTCACACCAGCGGCCGCATAAAGCCACTGAAGCTCGCGTTTCACTTGCAAGGCAAGCTCGCGTGTCGGGGCGATAACAAGGGCGAGGGGGCGAGCTGCGGGGCCGAATGTGCCGTCCTCGGTCAGGATGGTCGGGCCAATGGCAAGGCCGAAGCCCACCGTTTTACCAGAACCGGTTTGCGCAGAGACCAGCAGGTCTTTGCCTTCAAACTCCGGGTTTGTTACTTCGTCTTGAACAGGGGTCAGGGTCTCATAGCCCTGTTTTGCCAAAGCAGCGGCAAGGGTCGAAATCATAGGTTTCATAGTCAGCTTTCGGACGGATACTTCAATTGTGCGCCCCAAGTGCAACCGGCAGTTGGGTTCCATAAACAGGCGCTCACTTGCATCCATCGTCAAGTCTTCGGCCCGTAACGGGGCCACTAAGCCTCTATTGGCTGGGTGTCAAACGGTGATCGGCGGAAAACGGCTGTTTTGCTTAAGCCGTGGCGTCAGGGGCCCTCATCCGTTTGGCCCAGCGGGCAAATATCAGCAGCCCGAGACCCGCTAGAAACAGCGGAAGCCCAAAGGCAGAAAGGCTGATGGCGGCGTCGCTCTGGCTTTCGGCCAAATCTTCGGGCTTCAGGTTGATCAGTTGCGGCTGCACTTGGGCGATATAGGCGCTGAAAAACAAAAATGCATTCCAGACAGTATGCAAGCCGATGGCCCACCAGATCGAATTGGTCTGCAGCATGATAGCGCCAAAGACGATCCCGAGCGCAAAGGCGTTGAACGACTGGAACATGGTCGCAGCGATATCCTGACCGACCATAATGTTTTGCATGTGAAACAGCCCGAACAGCGCCGAAGAGACCATCAGCGCCCAAAATGGCGAGAGATGCGTTGACAACCCGTGATAAAGCGTGCCGCGATAGAGCGTTTCTTCGAAAACTCCCACGGCGATGCAAAATACAAAAAGCTTCAGCAAAACAATATTTTGTCCCACCTGATCGCCGCCGATCACAATGATTGCACCAAGAAAGAACGTCAGCACGACAGGCAGGCCCAGTGTTGCAATGGCCCATCTGATGCCGTGATGGTCTGTCGGTGTGGTCAGGCGGGTTTGCGCACCCCAGCCAAGAAGCGCGATGATGGCCAGCATCAAGATCGCAGCAATAGCCTCGATCCGAAGAGAGCCCAACACATAGGTAATATCCACTTGCCCGGTCGCATTGGTGACATCAATCGGGCCGTGATTGAGGAGCGAATAGGTGAAAATGCCCAGCACAACCCCTTGCAGGCCAAGGGCCACGGAAAGCGGGAAGCGTTGTGCCAGACGTCTGATCGCGGAGAGCGGGCGCATTCTATGTTCCCCGCGTCTCGAACCAAGCATCGATCCGCAGTTTGAGGGCGTCCCAAATGACAGGTGCGCCGCGCTTGACCTTGCCCGCGACGCGGGTTTCGAGTTGGTCGCGCGTGACGTTGTAGTCGATCCAGCTTGCGCCGCCTGCCTCAAGGTTCGAGACCACGGGCTGCACGCGGTCGATCGATTTGGCGAAAATCGCGTCGTCTGTCTCTGCGGCTTCGAATTCTTCCCAAAGGGCGCGCAAGTCTTCTGCCTGATCGGGGGGGAGAAGGCCAAAGATACGGTCCGCAGCCGCTTGTTCGGCGGCCTCTTGGGCGGCTGTATCGCGGGCGGCGGTCGAATGGATCGGCACGTCGCCTGCGTCGATTTCAACAAGGTCGTGGACCAGCAGCATCTTGATCACCCGGTTCACATCCACAGGTTTGACCGCATGCTCGGCCATGATTACGGCGTAAAGGGCGATGTGCCAGCTATGCTCGCCAGAGTTTTCTTGGCGCGATTTGTCGTGCAGAGTCGTGCCGCGCTCGACGGATTTGAGCTTGTCCGCTTCGGCCAGAAAGGCAAGTTGCCGGTCGATGCGCACCAAGGCTCAGGCCCCGCGTTTGGCCGCAGAAGCCGCCAGCAATTCACGCGCGCGCTTCTCGGCGCGGCGCACACGCACCGCCGTCAAATAGGCCTCTTGCAAGGATTGGGATGACGCGCCCAAAATCTCGCCGATTTGATCTACGATCTTGGTGTCGCCGCAAGCTTCCGCCTCGGCAAGGGCCAGATCAGCGAGGTTGTTGGCGGTATTGAGCGTATAATCCGACATTTAGCGTGTGTTCTCTGTGAGGCGACGACGGACGTAGGATTTCACGGTGCCAATCATCGGATCCATATGCGGGTCCTCAAAGAAGTGGCCAGCGCCTTCCATTTCGTCATGGGTCACGGTGATGCCTTTTTGCTCGTGCAGTTTGTTGACCAGCGACACGGTATCGGCTGGCGGGGCCACGCGGTCGGCAGAGCCGTTGATGATCAGGCCTGACGCAGGGCAGGGTGCGAGGAAGCTGAAGTCGTACATGTTTGCGGGCGGCGACACAGAGATAAAGCCTGTGATCTCGGGGCGGCGCATCAAAAGCTGCATGCCGATCCACGCGCCAAAGGAAAAACCCGCGACCCAGCAATGTTTCGCGTTGTTGTTCATCGACTGCAGGTAATCGAGCGCAGAAGCCGCATCGGACAATTCGCCGACGCCTTGGTCGTATTCACCCTGGCTGCGCCCAACACCACGGAAGTTAAACCGCAGCACGGTAAAGCCCATGTTATAGAAAGCATAGTGCAGGTTATAAACAACACGGTTGTTCATTGTCCCTCCGAACTGCGGATGCGGATGCAGCACGATCGCAATCGGTGCGTCGCGGTCCTTTTGCGGGTGGTAACGTCCTTCGAGGCGGCCCTCTGGACCAGGAAAGATGACTTCGGGCATGGCAATGGCCTTCTTATGCAATGGGCCTCTCGCTATTCTTGACGAAAAAGCTCAGGCACTTTAGAAAGATTCTAAGCACATGGGATCGCCCATACGCTTGGTTGTCTTGCACCTAGTGTCGCGACGTCCAAACGTCAATGAAATTGCGAATTTATACTTGTTTGAAGGGCTTTGCCGATGAAACTTAGCACGAAAGGGCGTTATGCTATGGTTGCTCTTGCTGACTTGGCGTTACAACCTAAAGGGAGTCTGGTCAATTTGACCGAGATTTCCAAACGTCAGGATATTTCGCTGGCCTATCTGGAGCAGTTATTTGTCAAGCTGCGCCGTGCCGAACTGGTGGAATCCGTGCGTGGCCCGGGCGGCGGATATCGGCTTGCGCGACCGGCGTCCGAAATGCGTGTGTCCGAGATTTTGGGCGCTGTGGATGAAACCGTCAGCGCGATGCATAAGGGGGCAGGTGCCTCTGGTGCGACCTCTGGTAGCCGCGCGCAATCGCTGACCAACCGATTGTGGGAGGGTTTGAGCGCCAACGTCTATGTGTTTTTGCACCAGACCCGCCTGTCGGATGTTGTGGCCAACGATATGGTCCCTTGCCCCGCGGTGCCCGCATTATTCGAGGTGATCGACGAAGAATGAGCCGCGCGTATCTGGATCATAATGCGACGACCCCGTTGCGGGCCGAGGCGCGGGCGGCGATGATTGCGGCGATGGATGTTGTCGGCAATCCCTCCTCTGTGCATGCCGAAGGGCGCGCGGCCAAGGGGATTGTCGAGACGGCAAGGGCGCAAGTGGCGGAGGCTGTCGGGGCCTCCGGCGCTGACGTTGTGTTTGTGTCGGGTGCGACGGAGGCTGCGGCCTTGTCATTGGCGGGGCGTGGCTTGCAGGCCTCTGGTTTGGAACATGCAGCGGTGGCGGCTTGGGTCGAGGCGACTTTACCTGTCGTTGACGGGCGCGTGGACGTCCGCGACCCCGCGCAGTCTGTTGTGCAACTGGCCAATTCCGAGACGGGGTTGGTGCAGGATTTGCCAAAGGGCTTGGCCGTGAGCGATTTGACCCAAGGCTTTGGCAAGGTGCCGTTCTCTTTCGCGTGGTCAGGCGTGCAGATGGTGTTCCTCTCGGCCCATAAGTTTGGCGGACCAAAGGGGATTGGCGCGTTGATCTTTCCTGCGGGCACCGATTTGGCCGCACAGATCAAGGGCGGCGGTCAGGAAATGGGCCGCAGGTCTGGGACCGAAAACGTGATGGCAATCGCTGGATTTGGGGCCGCAGCCAAGGCCGCGCAACAAGATTTGGCCGATGGGCGCTGGGAGCGGGTTGCGCAACTTAGAAATATTCTAGAAAAGGCCATTGAGACTTCGGCAGAGCAGACTATTTTTGTCGGGAAAGAATATACACGCCTCCCGAACACCAGCTGCTTTATTGCGCAGGGCTGGAAGGGCGAGACACAAGTGATGGCGCTTGATCTTGCTGGCTTTGCGATTTCGGCAGGCTCGGCCTGCTCAAGCGGCAAGGTTAAGGCCAGCCCCGTGCTGGCGGCCTTGGGATATAGCGATGACGATGCCCGCTGCGCTGTGCGCGTGTCGCTGGGCATTGAGACGACGGAAGATGAAGTTCTGCGCTTTGCGCAGGCATGGACGCAGAAACACGCGCGCGCGAACGCGGGGTTAAGGAGTAAGACGAATGGCGACTTTAGATCAAGTTGACGTCAAAGACGGCGTAGATCAGGACACCGTCGATGCGGTGGCGGCCCTGTCTGGCACCTATAAATACGGCTGGGAAACCGAGATCGAGATGGATTACGCCCCCAAAGGCGTGAACCCCGATATCGTCAAGCTGATCTCCTCCAAGAATGAAGAGCCGCAGTGGATGACCGATTGGCGGCTGGACGCTTTCGCACGCTGGGAAAAGCTGGAAGAGCCGACTTGGGCGATGGTCAACTACCCGGACATCGATTTCCAAGACATCTATTACTATGCCCGCCCCAAAAGCATGGAAGTGAAACCGAAGTCTCTGGATGACGTAGATCCAAAGCTGCTTGCGACCTATGCAAAGCTTGGTATCCCATTGAAAGAGCAGGCAATTCTTGCGGGCGTTGAAGGGGCGGATATGCCGCCATCCGAGGGCCGCAAGGTGGCCGTGGATGCGGTTTTCGATTCCGTGTCCGTTGGCACGACGTTCCAAGCCGAGCTGAAAAAAGCGGGCGTTATCTTTTGTTCGATCTCCGAGGCGATCCGTGAATACCCTGACCTGGTGAAGAAGTATCTGGGCACGGTTGTGCCAGCCTCCGACAACTTTTACGCGACGCTGAACTCGGCGGTCTTCTCGGACGGCTCATTTGTTTATATTCCGCCCGGTGTGCGGTGCCCGATGGAATTGTCCACGTATTTCCGTATCAACGCGGAGAACACCGGCCAGTTCGAGCGGACGTTGATCATTGCCGACAAGGGGTCCTACGTATCCTACCTTGAGGGCTGCACAGCGCCTAAGCGCGATGTGGCGCAGCTGCACGCGGCGGTCGTCGAGATCATCGTCGAAGAAGATGCCGAAGTGAAATATTCCACCGTGCAAAACTGGTTCCCCGGGGACGAGAACGGCGTCGGCGGCATCTATAACTTTGTGACCAAGCGGGCCGATTGCCGTGGCGCGCGCGCCAAGGTCAGCTGGACGCAGGTCGAAACTGGCTCTGCGGTGACGTGGAAGTATCCAAGCTGCATCCTGCGCGGCGACGATAGCCAAGGCGAGTTCTATTCCATCGCCATTGCCAACAACATGCAGCAGGCCGACACCGGCACTAAGATGATCCATTTGGGCAAGCGCACAAAGTCGCGGATTGTCTCCAAGGGGATCTCGGCGGGCAAGGCACAGAACACTTACCGCGGGCTCGTCTCGATGCACCCGAAAGCCAAGGAAAGCCGCAATTACACCCAGTGCGACAGCCTTCTGATCGGCTCGCAGTGTGGCGCCCATACGGTGCCTTACATCGAGGTGAAGAACAACTCGTCGCGCGTTGAACATGAGGCGACGACATCCAAGGTGGACGATGACCAGTTGTTCTATTGCCGCTCGCGCGGGATGGACGAGGAACAGGCCGTTGCTTTGGTCGTGAACGGGTTCATCAAGGACGTTTTGCAAGAGCTGCCGATGGAATTTGCAATGGAAGCGCAGGCGCTGGTGGCGATTTCGCTGGAAGGATCTGTGGGCTAATGCGCCGTTACGGTTACAAGATACGCAGCCGTAAAATGCGCCCAGAGAACAAGTATAGCAGGTTGTTTGACTTGGTTGTGTTTGCCTTGGTGGTGATTCTGTCGCCTGTTTTGCTGATCCCGTTTTACATGGCTGCGCATTCGGTTGGCGGCATAGCGATGTTCGGCATGTTGCTGATTACGGGCGCGATCTACTTTTTCGGGCTGCGCCACGTCATGCGTCGCGCGAATTCGATTTACAGTGAGTTCAAAAATCAATGAATGGTTTTCGTACAACTTTTACTCAAGCTAGATTTAGTTGCCGTGGCAATGCCTCTCGCGCGCCTTATTTGGGCCTCACTGATTGTCTTAATGTTTTGTTAGGAAATCATCTGAGGGTTTTGGTAAATGGCGATGGTGGATCAACTCGACGAGTTCAGCGCGCGACTGGCGCGGATCTCGAATCCGCGCAATACGTCTTATTACGATCCGGAACTCGGGATGAACATTCCCAAGCGGGTTTCCAAGGAATTTATCAACCGCAAAAAGCTCAAGAAAGCGGGGCTTTCGGCCTTGATTGCATCCCTTTTCTTGGGGGCACTCGCGTTGATGTTCAGCCATCTGTTGTGCTGCCGCTTCGGTCTTTTTACGCACGAAGCACCGTTTCTGACTTACGGCGTGGCGGGTGTCTTCGCGCTCGTTCTGGGTGGGGTGCTGCGGCTCAAGACGATGCCGCATCTGGGCGCGCAAATAGCGGGCGCAGGGGCAATGGTCGCCTCGATGCACAACCTCGTCTGGATGTTTCCAGAGCAGTTCGCGCTGATCTATTCGCCCGAGTTCGTCGCCATGGTGCACGCCACGACGACCGCCGGCAGCGTCACCTTTCTGGGCGCGACATATATGCTCTAACCGGCCAGATCGGCCGCTTTAACTTTGCCTCGCAAGCCCTTCGGTTTGCGGGGTTTTCCCGTTTCAAATCCAATTCGTTCCCCTCTGTAGGAGAGTAAAAGATGCTAGAGATCAAAGGCCTGATGGCTGACCTTCAAGATGAAGACAAAACAATCCTCAAGGGTGTGAACCTGAACATTGGCGCGGGTGAAGTACATGCGATTATGGGGCCGAACGGCTCTGGCAAATCGACCCTGTCTTACATTCTGTCGGGCAAAGACGGCTATGAAGTGACGGGCGGCTCGGCCACTTTGGACGGCGTCGATCTGTTGGATATGGACCCCGAAGAGCGTGCCGCTGCGGGCCTCTTCCTTGCGTTCCAATACCCCGTTGAAATCCCGGGTGTGGGCAACATGACGTTTCTGCGCACGGCAGTGAATGCACAGCGCAAGGCGCGCGGCGAAGAAGAGCTTTCGGCGGGTGATTTCCTCAAGATTGTCCGCGCGAAGGCGAAAACACTGCATATTGATGCCGATATGCTGAAGCGTCCGGTTAACGTCGGCTTTTCTGGCGGTGAGAAAAAGCGCAACGAAATCCTTCAGATGGCGATGCTTGAGCCAAAGATGTGCATCTTGGACGAGACGGATTCGGGTCTTGATGTGGACGCGATGAAGCTGGTGGCTGAAGGCGTGAATGCGTTGCGCTCGGAAGGCCGCTCGTTCCTCGTGATCACGCACTACCAGCGCTTGCTTGATCATATCAAGCCAGACGTCGTGCATATCATGGCGGACGGTCGGATCATCAAAACCGGTGGTCCTGAACTTGCGCTTGAAGTTGAAAACAACGGCTATGCCGATCTTCTTTCAGAGGTGGCGTAATGGCGGTTGCCAAGCTGAAATCGGACGCGACCGAGGCCCGATTGGCGGGCATGAGCCTGCCTGCGGGCATGGACGGCGCGCGCAAGGATGCTTTGTCACGTCTCGTGATGATGGGCCTGCCGCATAAGCGGGACGAATATTGGAAATATACCGATCCTACGTCTCTGACCCAAGCCGAGGCGCCGCAAGCGGCCTTGTTTCACAATGACGAAGCCCCGATGTTCGACGCGGTTGACCGCCTGAAGATCGTTTTTGTGGATGGTGTGTTTGATGCGGAGGCGTCGGATGGTTTCGCAGCCGAAGGTGTGACAATCACACGTCTGGCGGATGTGGCTGGCGCGGATATCCATTGGGCGACCGAGCTTTACGGCACATTGGAAGCGCGCGGGCAGACACCTGTCGCGCGGCCATTGGCGACGCTGAACTCTGCCTTTGCCAGTGACGGCGTGGTGATCCATGCGACGGGCAAAGTGTCCAAACCGATCAATCTGATCTACTTGCACGGCGATACAGGATCTGATGTGATGTTGCATACGCTGGTCAAAGTGGATGCAGGCGCGGAAATGACCCTGCTGGAAACGGGCCCCGCGGCGGCGCGGTTCAACTCGGTTCTGGAGGTCGATGTGGCCTCTGGTGCGGCCTTCCACCATGTGCGCAGCCAAGGCCGCGATCATGAACGTCGCGCTGTAACCCATTGTTTTGCAAGGCTTGCGGATCAATCACTTTTCAAGTCCTTCACGCTGACTTTCAACGGCAAGCTGACGCGCAATGAATGCATCATCGAGATGCTGGGCGACGACGCTGTTGCCCATGTTGCGGGGGCGTGCGTTGGGGACGGCGACGATTTCCACCATGACGATACCGTGTTTATCACCCACGACGCTCTGAACGGCGAAAGCCGTCAGGTCTTCAAAAAGGTGCTGCGCAACGGAGCCGTCGGTGTCTTCCAAGGCAAGATTCTTGTGAAGGCAGGGGCGCAGAAAACCGATGGCTACCAGATCAGCCAATCGCTTTTGCTTGATGAAGACAGCCAGTTTCTGGCGAAACCCGAGCTTGAGATTTACGCCGACGACGTGGCCTGCTCGCATGGGTCGACCTCGGGTGCAATCGACGAAGATGCGCTGTTTTATCTGCAATCGCGTGGCGTTCCACGTCAGGCGGCGACAGATTTGCTGACGCTGGCGTTTTTGGCCGAAAGCCTTGAGGAAATCGCGGATGAGGCCTTGGCCGATGACCTGCGCGCCCGCCTTGAAGGCTGGATGGCGCGGCGCAGCTGATGGCGGTGTCCTCCGATATGATGCGCACATGGCGCAGGCCGCGCGCGGTGATGCGCGACCTGCTTGCGCGTGGCCAGCGTGAAGATTTGGCGCTGGCCTTCCTCATGTCGGCTTGCATCATTATTTTTATCGCCCAATGGCCGCGTCTGTCGCGGATTGCGTCGGGCTTTGATCTGGCGCAGGGCGCGGATGTGCCCGAACTGTCGCAGCTTATTGCCTATGAATTCCTAGGCTGGTTGATGGTCTGGCCGCTGATGTTCTACGCAGTCGCAGCAATCTCACATGTGATTGCCAAGCTGTTCGGCGGTAAGGGCACTTGGTACACGGCGCGTCTTGCACTATTCTGGTCGCTGTTGGCGACAACGCCCGCCGCCCTGCTTTATGGCCTGATGGCGGGATTTTTAGGGCCAGTTGCGGCAGGCACACATTTGGTTGGTCTCGTATGGCTGGCCGCATTTGCGGTGATATGGCTGCAAACTTTGCGCGAAGCAGAAAGTAAATCCGATGTATGATATCGCGGCCATTCGCGCCGATTTCCCGATCCTGTCGCGCCAGATCAATGGCAAGCCTCTGGTTTACCTCGATAACGGCGCTTCCGCGCAAAAGCCGCAGGTTGTGATTGACGCAATCACCACGGCTTACGCGTCCGAATATGCCAATGTTCACCGTGGCTTGCACACGCTGTCCACGATTGCGACCGAGAAATACGAGAGCGTGCGCGGCACCATTGCGCGCTTCCTGAATGCGGCGTCGGAGGATGACATCATCCTCAATTCGGGCACGACAGAGGCCATCAATATGGTGTCCTACGCTTGGGCCGCGCCGCGCATGCAGGCAGGCGACGAGATCGTTTTGTCGATCATGGAGCATCACGCCAATATCGTCCCGTGGCATTTCTTGCGTGAACGACAGGGCGTTGTGATCAAATGGGTTGATGTGGACGCGAATGGCGATCTCGACCCTGAAGCGGTGATTGCCGCAATCGGGCCAAAGACGAAACTGGTCGCGGTGACGCAAATGTCCAACGTGCTTGGAACGGTTGTCGATGTGAAAACCATCTGCGCGGGTGCCCATGCAAAGGGTGTGCCTGTCCTCGTGGATGGCTCGCAGGCTGCGGTGCATATGCCTGTAGATGTGCAAGACATCGGCGCGGATTTCTATGCGATTACCGGGCATAAGCTTTACGGTCCAACCGGATCGGGTGCGATCTATGTCAATCCCGCCCGCATGGCCGAGATGCGTCCCTTTATGGGCGGCGGCGATATGATCCGCGACGTCTCGCGCGAAGCTGTGACTTATAATTCCGCCCCGATGAAGTTTGAGGCGGGCACACCGGGCATCGTCCAGACCATCGGCCTCGGGGTCGCGCTCAGCTATATGATGGACGTCGGTATGGAGGCGATTGCGGCCCATGAGAAAGACCTTGGCGCTTATGCACGGGCCAAACTTGAGGGGCTCAATTGGCTCAATATCCAAGGGCAATCGGCAACAAAAGGCGCGATCTTTAGCTTTACCATGGCGGGCGCCGCGCATGCTCATGACATTTCGACCGTGCTTGATAAAAAGGGCGTCGCCGTGCGGGCAGGGACCCATTGCGCGATGCCGTTGATGGAGCATATGGGCGTCGGCGCCACCTGCCGCGCGTCATTTGCGATGTATAACACCCATGCGGAAGTGGACGCCCTGGTCGATGCACTTGAATTGTGCCACGATCTTTTCGGCTAAAGCTTTTCGGCGTTGCGACTGACGCCGCGCATGGTTATAGAAACCCTCAGATGCACCCATAGCTCAGCTGGATAGAGCGCTGCCCTCCGAAGGCAGAGGTCGCAGGTTCGAATCCTGCTGGGTGCACCAATTCTTTCAATCACTTACGGCGTAATTTCTTTAGAAGAGTTGCATCCGGTTCACCACTGGTTCGGTAAGAATGTGTGCCTCCGCGCATTAGTTGACCAAAAAAGCTGAGAGTCGTTGGACCAAATTCTTGTCTCGCACTCAAAATTCCCAAAATGACGACATGCTAAATTCCACCTCAGATATTTTTTGTAGTCGACTATTTCGTATGGAAAGAGGGGAACGACATTTTAAGGACATGAGAGCAAAGATTGGAGTGGGGCACGAACGGCAGATATTGTTGAAAAACTCTTGTTGATTTGAGGTGCTGCCGCTGATTCAAATCCCTTAGTCATTGGGGGATTTAGCGATGATGGGACCAAGGCAGGAAGCACAGGCGGCGCTGTTTTACGAGTTCTCACCGGAAGATCACGTTCCACAAGATCACCTGCTGCGCTCGATCGATCGGTTTGTCGATCTAAGTGACATCCGCCAGTATCTGGCTGAGTTTTACAGCCACACCGGACGCCCTTCGATTGACCCTGAATTGCTGATCCGCATGCCACTGCTCGGCTATTGCTTTGGCATCAGGTCAGAGCGCAGGTTGTGCGAAGAAGTGCACCTGAACCTCGCCTATCGCTGGTTCTGTGGCCTTGATCTGCCTGATCCGATCCCAAATCATTCCACGTTTTCGAAGAACAGGCATGGCCGTTTCCGTGAGAGCGCACTGCTGCGACATTTGTTCGAGAAGACCGTTGCACGGTGCATCGCGGACGGTTTGGTGAGCGGACAGCGCCTTGCCGCAGATGCCAGTTTGATTGAGGGTGAGACCGAAAAGAAATTGATCTGGGGGATCAATTTCCGGTCGAACGCCAACAAACAGAACTCCACCTCTAAGGCAGACTGGTACCACAGCGCCATTGATCCCAGCGAAGCGCCACGCGCTGTTCGGGAATATCTGGAGGTGTTGGATGACGCCGCATTCGGCGCTGCATCTGAGGTCGAGCCAAAGTTCACAGCCCCTTCGAGCCAGTGGACGGCAGCGCGCAAAGGCCCCGCATTCCGGTGCTCGATAAAGCAGGGCGCACCGACGGCACATGGTCTCGCATTCGCCATTGTCGCTCGGACCAATGGCGCGACAAGGCTCATCTTCGAATGGGACGCCGCGAACAACCAATACATCTGTCCGGAAGGCGAAGCGCTCAAGCAGTTCCGCCGCAACTATTCTGACCCCAACAGAGGCCCGGGCGGCAAAGGCGTCGCCAAAACCGAACAATATTTCATCTCGATGCGGCTCAGAAAGAAGGTGGAAATGCTCTTCGCCCACCTCAAACGCATACTCGGATTGGGGCGACTCCGATTACGAGGTCCCTGCGGCGCAAATGACGAATTCCTCCTCGCCGCAGCTGCCCAAAACCTCCGCAAACTGGCCAAGATCCTTCCTGCACCGCAGCAAACGTGCAAAGCCTGATAGAAAAGGCGCTCGCGCCCTGTTCAGATCGCTACTTTCTGCGCCAGCAAAGCGGTGTTTTTCCACAGAATCGGCAGGAAGCGGCCATTGACCATGCCTTCTCAATGCGGCGGTGCGGGCCGCTATTGCAGACAAACCAGATTTAGGGGACTCTCCCCTCAGTGCGCGATTTCATCGTAAGTCCAAAAGCCGAGCAGATCAGTCCAAAACGCGCAATTCCCGCCGCGGCGAGTTCATCGTCGAGATCGTGATCGGTTAGGAAGTCGATTACGTTTGCCGCGGCTGTTGGTGATGCCGCGCTCCGAAATACCGACATGTCGATATGTGTCCCAAGGTGTTCCGGGAAAACGGCTGTGGGAACGACTCCGGGCGTGGCAATCACTGTTGTGAGAGGGGCAATTGCAAGCTCGTATTCGCCATTCGCCATTCGCCATTCGCCATTCGCAACCGATCCCGCAGGCACGCCCCCTGCCATCGCATGACTTCGTGGCAAGACGGATTCAGTCAGCCCGATGCGTTCCATTGCATCCAGATAGGTGCATCCGCTTGTCCCGGCACCTGTATAGGTTATGCTTTTTGAGCTGCGGAGAAGCGCTTCAGCACCATTTGAGTCGGCAATTATTTGGCCATGCGCCCCACCTTTGCGCGCAACCGCAAGTGAGACACGCCCGAATGCACGGTGGCTGCCGCCGTCTGCAAATGCATCATCGATCAAGGCCTTCTCGCAAGGTGGATCGGTCAGGCCTATGCCATAGGGCTCGCCGCCTCTGATTTTCTCTGGTATCAGTGGGTTAAGCTCAAACTCCTGTATGATAAGCACGCCTGTATCGGCTTCTATGCGTGGCTTGACGGATCGCCGCGGGAACGAACATGCACAATGTAGTCGGCATAATTATGATCCCCCTTGGACCCCGCCCGCGTTCTACTCCCACCATCAAATGTAGCCAATTGCCGCGCGGTAAGCCCGTTTGCTGTGGTGTGCATTTGGGCTCACAGCGGACCTCAGAGGCAGCGCAGCAGCAAGGCTTAACGTTGCCCATTTGATGGGCGGACGGCCCAGAGCCGGCCTTGATGTCCGGCAACGGTACCGCGCCGCGGCTTCCCCGAACCGGCCATTCGTCAATCCTGTAGCATTTTCAGGTGGCGAGTGGCAGCAGTGCGGGACAAAATGCCTTTTCGCGGCGGTTGCGCCTGCAGAGGCTATGAGAAAGTGACAACGAGCTTGGTGAGCGAGGAGACCCTGAAAATGTGATATTTTGACAGGGGCGTCGTCGTATCTCTCACTTGAGGATTTCGACCATTTCAGCATAGCCGCGTGACGTGGCATGTTGCAGCGGCGTGACTCCATCGCGATCTCCGATGGATTTATCTGCACCTGCATCAACGAGGATTTGCACGGTCTTGATGTGATCAGGCCCACCGTCGCCCAAGACGACTGCCTCTATCAAAGCCGTCCACGCCAGTTTGTTGATATGATCCAGCGGGGCGCCACCTTTGACAAGACGCGCGACGACGTCGTGATGTCCGAGGTGGGCAGCAGCGATCAAGGCTGTGCCGTCGTAAACGCTGGTAATCAAGTCTGGCGCGTTTCCATGTTCCAATGCCAGCGAGACCATTTGTGGATCGTCGGCGACGGCTGCGATGGTCAGCACATCGTAAACACGATTTTCGAGGGCATTCATATCCGCTCCACCATTAGCCAGTGTGTTGAATGTCACTTAAAACTGACCCGGTAGAGGTCAGAATTGTCACTGAGAATTGACCCATGTGCAACCTTGC
>CBFHTU010000024.1:0-45973 GCA_965658825.1 Yoonia sp. | reverse complement strand
TTCACCGACCTCGCCGTCACCGCGCGTTGCCGCCTGCACTAGCTTGCCGGCCTCGTAGCGCAATGAGAGCGACAGCCCGTCAATCTTTGGTTCGGCGGTATATTTGAGCGGCGCCGTTTCATTAACGCCCAGAAATTTGCGAATGCGCTGATCAAATTCAACGACATCGTCATTCGTAAAGGCATTGCCCAAGCTCAGCATCGGCTGCGCATGGCGCACCTTTTCGAATCCGTCCGACACAGGCGCGCCGATTTTCTCAGTCGGACTGTCGATGCGTTTTTGGGTTGGAAACCTATCTTCGATCGCTTTGTTGCGCTGTTTGAGCCGATCATAATCGGCGTCAGACATGCGCGGCGCGTCTTTGGTGTGATAATCGCGGTTGGCCGCGGTCAATATCGCGGCAAGGCGCGCAAGTTCTTGAGCCGCCAAGTCTGGCGTCAGTGCATCAATCGCCAAAGTTGACGTATCGGTTTGTGTCGTGCCGCTCACGGAATCCCCCAGAAAAGCACCGCAGATTTTTGGCGGCACTCTCTAAGTTTTAACAGTCCCGCAGCGTAGGTAAAGGACCTCAGCACCCTGAACTTACGTTAGGCGCCGATCGCAAGCTTTTCGGCATTCACCACCGGCTCTGGATCGCGCAAGACATAGCCACGCCCCCAGACCGTTTCGATATAGTTTTCACCCTGCGTCGCCTCAGCAAGTTTCTTGCGAAGTTTGCAGATGAACACATCGATAATTTTCAACTCGGGTTCATCCATACCACCGTAAAGATGGTTCAGGAACATCTCTTTGGTCAGCGTGGTCCCTTTGCGCAGGCTCAAAAGCTCGAGCATCTGATATTCCTTGCCTGTCAAATGCACAGTCGAACCACCGACATCGACGGTTTTTGCATCCAGATTGACCGCAATACGACCCGTCTTAATGATAGATTGCGCATGGCCTTTTGACCGCCGGATGATCGCGTGAATACGCGCGACAAGCTCTTCGCGGTGGAAAGGTTTTGTCATGTAATCGTCGGCACCAAAACCAAACCCCTTGAGTTTGCTTTCCGTATCATCGTCACCTGACAAAATCAGAATGGGCGTATCAATGCGGCTTAGTCGCAATTGCCGTAGAACCTCATGGCCGTTCATGTCTGGCAGATTGAGGTCAAGCAGGATGAGGTCGTAATCATACAGCTTGGCCAAGTCGATACCTTCCTCCCCAAGATCAGTGGCATAAACATTGAGGTTGGCATGGGTCAGCATCAATTCGATGCTTTTCGAGGTCGTTGGATCGTCTTCTACCAATAGGACGCGCATATATTCTCTCCGCTCTCTTCCGATAATTCACCTTAACCCGCTAATGGTTAATTGTGCTTTAACGACGCGTAAGAACTTTGCATTTCCACCTATGGTTGTCTATACCGCTTAAGCGCAGTCACCCGAAGCCCCGCAACTCCATGATTTTCCACAGCATTTTGCCACTCGTTGAACTCGTCTTCGGACAATCCATAAGTTTCGCGGGCATAGTCCTCGCTGATCAAGCCCGCGCCGACCGCCCGCACAACGATTGCTTTTCGCGATGCAACCCACCGGCGCGTGTCTGCGGGCGGTAAATCTGCGCGGGTTATGATTGTCCCGTCTGGCAAGGTCACCGATCTGGGTCCTTCGACTTTTCTCAAATACATCTCTCACACCCCTTCCAAGGTTTTCCCGAGACCGTTATGAGGTGACACTCTTAATGATAGGTATAGCTCCGCCTTGTTCATCTGGCGGATTTTCCTATATTTTGAACAAAGCTTTCATGATCGGACGTCACAATGCCCCTCGACCCTGCGCTCAACTCCCTTGGCTTCGCCAAGTCCCCTGCTGAAACGCGGGTCGTCGTTGCCATGTCGGGTGGCGTCGATAGCTCTGTTGTGGCCGCGCAATTGGCTGAAGAAGGCTATGATGTCGTGGGTGTCACCTTGCAGCTATATGACCACGGCGCGGCCTTGGCCAAAAAGGGTGCCTGCTGTGCGGGGCGTGATATTCACGACGCCCGCCGTGTCGCCGAGGAAATGGGCTTTCCGCATTATGTGCTCGACTATGAAAACACGTTCCGCGAGGCGGTGATGGATGAGTTCGCCGACAGCTACCTGGCGGGTGCCACCCCTGTGCCCTGTATCCGTTGCAATGAGCGTGTGAAGTTCAAAGACCTGCTGGAAACCGCCAAGGATCTGGACGCCGATTGCATGGCAACAGGTCACTATATCCAGCGGCTGATGGGCGATCACGGCCCTGAATTGCATGCGGCTGCGGATGCGAGCAAAGATCAGAGTTATTTCCTGTTTTCCACGACGCCAGAACAGCTGGCTTACCTGCGATTCCCGCTTGGACACCTGAAATCTAAGGGCGAAACCCGCGCGTTGGCGCAAAAATACGGGCTTGGTGTGGCCGATAAGCCTGACAGTCAGGACATCTGCTTTGTGCCAAACGGCGACTATGCGGCTGTGATTGAAAAGCTGCGCCCCGGGGCTGCGGAGGCGGGTGATATTGTCGATGTAAACGGCAAGATCTTGGGCCAGCATAGCGGCGTTATTCACTATACAATCGGTCAGCGGCGCGGGCTGGGTATCGGCGGGCTGGCCGATCCGCTTTATGTCGTGAAACTGGATGTGGATCAGCGCCATGTGATCGTCGGCCCTAAGGAGATGCTGGCGACCCGCAAGGTACCTCTGCGCGAGATCAACTGGCTCGGTGACGGTAGTCTGATGGCGGGCGGCGAGCGCCAGATTGCGGTCAAAGTCCGCTCGACCCGTCCGCCGATTGACGCGGTCCTGCGCCCGATTTCCGACACCGAGGCCGAAGTCGAACTTTTGGTCGCCGAAGAAGGTGTGTCCCCCGGACAGGCTTGTGTGTTCTACGATCCTGACAGCACCCGGGTCTTAGGCGGTGGCTGGATCTGGCGCGGCTATTGAAAATAGATAAAACTTGAAACATTGCCGCGCAAACAGGCGTTGCCGTAGAAAATCATCTAGAACAAACGACACAGGCAGCTTAGGCAAGACCCATGATTTATAACACTTCTCAAGAATGGCGCGACGCTGCGCACAAACGTGTCCTGCTTTTTGCAATGTCGGGGCTTGGGAAAACCTATTTGTCCAATTTGGTCCGCGCGCAGGGCGATTGGTTTCACTATTCGATCGATTACCGCATTGGCACCCGCTATATGGGCGAGCTGATTGCCGATAACGCCAAGCGCGAAGCCATGAAGGTGCCGTTCCTGCGTGATTTGCTGCGCTCTGACAGTATCTATATCGGCTCGAACATCTCTTTTGACGATCTCAAACCGATGTCGTCTTACTTGGGCAAGCCAGGCAATCCTGATGAAGGTGGTCTGGAATGGGAAGAATATACCCGCCGCCAGGACCAGTTTCAAAAGGCTGAAGTGGCGGCGCTTTATGACACCGGCCATTTCATCGAGCGGTCTTATGATCTCTATCAATATCCGCACTTTATCTGCGACACAGGTGGGTCGATTTGCGAATGGGTGGATGTGAATGATCCCGCCGATCCGATTATGACAGAGCTTGCGTCCAAAACGTTGATGATCTGGATTGAAGGCTCGGATGAGCACACCGCCGAACTGATCCGCCGTTTTGACCGCGAACCCAAGCCGATGTCATATGACCCCGTGTTTCTGCTGAACACATGGACCGCCTATCTGGCGGAATTTGATATCGAGCCAAACAAGGTGAACCCCGACAATTTCATACGCTGGGCATTTGCCAAGGCGCTGGCGCACCGTCAGCCGCGTTATAAGGCGATGGCGGATCGGTGGGGACTGACGATTCCAATGGAGGCCGTTGCAAAGGTGAAAACCTCCGACGACTTTGTGAATATGGTCGCCGACGCCCTTGAGATGCGGGGCTCTGCCGCTTAACTCTCGTTTCTCCACGACAACAGGATCAAGAAAATGCCCATCAAGATTCCAGCCAACCTCCCCGCCTTTGACGTGCTGACGCGCGAAGGTGTGATGGTGATGGACCCTGATGCGGCGGTTCATCAAGATATCCGGCCCCTGCGGATTGGCCTGCTGAACCTGATGCCCAAGAAAATCCAGACCGAGAACCAGTTTGCGCGGCTAATCGGGGCGACGCCGCTCCAGATCGAACTTACGCTGATCCGGATGTCCGAGCACCAGACCAAAAACACCGCCGCCGAGCATATGGAAGAGTTCTATAAGACTTTTGCCGAGGTGAAGGACGAGAAGTTTGACGGGCTGATCATCACAGGCGCGCCGATCGAGCATTTGCCATTTCATGAGGTCACCTATTGGGATGAGTTGACGCAAATCTTTGACTGGACCCAGACCAATGTGCATTCCACCTTTGGCGTCTGCTGGGGGGGGATGGCGATGATCAACTATTTCCACCATGTGCCAAAGCATCTGACCGATCACAAAGTGTTCGGCTGTTTCCGCCACCGCGTGACAGCACCTGCCTCGCCCTATTTGCGCGGGTTCTCGGATGACTGTGTCATCCCCGTCAGCCGCTGGACCGAGATGCGCCAAGATGACATCGACAAGGCTGGCGGCCTGCAAACGCTGATCACCAGCGACGAATCCGGCCCCTGTCTGGTCGAAGATGCTGCCCATCGGGCGCTCTATATCTTTAACCATTTTGAATATGACAGCGGGACGCTCAAGCAGGAATACGACCGCGACGTGGCCGAAGGCACGCCGATCAACATTCCGATCAACTACTATCCCAACGATGACCCGACGGCACCCCCGATGAATAAGTGGAGAAGCCACGCCCACCTTCTATATGGTAACTGGATCAACCAGATTTATCAGACAACCGCGTATGACTTGAATGACATTGGCACTTGATATCCTCGGCAATGCCGTTGCCGCCCTTGGCGGGGCCACACTCTTGGCCAATTATACCTCTGCCGCAAAGGATGCGCGTATCGAGGCCAGCTTTCCACCCGTCGGCGGCTTTGTCGAAGTGACAGGTGGCAAGGTGCATTATATCCGCGAAGGCAAAGGCCCCGAGCTGATCTTGCTGCATGGCGCAGGGGGGAATTTGCGCGATTATACCTTCGATTTGGTCGATTTGCTCAAAGACCGCTACACTGTCACCGCCTTTGACAGACCCGGTCTGGGGTATACCGACAGGGTGCCGGGTATTGCCACTGGCGCGTTTGCGACCACTGGCGACAGCCCGCAAGCGCAGGCCCTGATGTTGCGCGAAGCGGCGTTCAAGCTGGGTATCTCCGATCCGGTTGTCGCAGGGCATAGTTACGGGGGCATCGTCGCCTTGGCATGGGCCGTTGCCGGTCTGGATGTCGACACCCGCCAAAACGCAAAAGCCGTTGTCAGTTTTGCAGGCGTGGCCATGCCTTGGCCCGGCGGATTGGGCGCCTACTATACCGTCAATGGTAGCGCCCTTGGCGGTGGTATTCTTGTACCGCTGCTGTCGGCGCTCGTGCCCAACGGGACGATTCACAAGGCTGTGGACAATACATTTACCCCAAATCGCGCACCTGCGGGCTATGCGCAGCACCTCGGCGGCCAGCTTGTGATGCGCCCTGAGAATTTCCGCGCCAATGTGCGGCAGGTCAATACGCTCTATCCGAACGTAGTTGCCCTTACAAAACGCTATCGTGACCTGACCCTGCCCATCGAAATTTTGCACGGGACAGAAGATAAGACCGTGCCGATCCATATTCACGCCCGCGAGATTGCCAAGATTGTCCCGTCGGTCTGTGTGACCGAACTTACAGGCGTCGGCCATGTGCCGCATCATGTGGATACCGCAGCCGCAATCGCCGTTATCGATGCGGCCGCCCACCGCGCCGGATTGCGCTAGCCGGCGCAGATGCGCATAGTGGCCCTGACACAGACCAAAGGATGACACATGGACTTGCCATTTGACGGAGGCATCAGCCGGTTTTATGCCGATCACGCGCCTGAAGACGTGCGCGAGGCGATCCGCAGTGCCAACAAGAAAGCGATCTTGAACGCGCGGTTCCCCTATCACAAACGCATGGGTAAATCCGCCTATGAGGCCGAAATGGAAGCGCTCCAAGTGCAGCTTGTCCGCCTGCAAGCTTGGGCGCGCAACAAAGGCGAGCGGATTGTCATCGTCTTTGAAGGCCGTGATGCGGCGGGAAAAGGCGGGACAATCTCGCGGTTTCGCGAGAACCTCAATCCGCGCAATGCCCGTGTCGTCGCCCTTTCGAAACCGTCTGAGGCCGAGGCCTCGCAATGGTATTTCCAGCGCTATATCGACCACATGCCCACTGCTGGCGAAATCGTCCTGTTTGACCGGAGCTGGTACAATCGGGGCGTTGTGGAGCATGTCTTCGGGTTTTGTACGCCCGAGGCGCGCGAAAAATGGTTCGGGCAGGTTGGTGCCTTCGAAAAACTGCTGGTTGATGAGGGGATTAGACTGTTCAAAATCTGGCTCAATGTCGGCCAAGCGACCCAACTCAAACGGTTTCTGGACCGCGAGCGCGATCCGTTGAAGCAGTGGAAACTCTCGCGAATTGACGTCGAGGGGCTGTCGAAATGGGAGGCCTATACCGCAGCCATCGACGAGACCTTGGCGCGCACCGATACAGATGCCGCGCCTTGGACAGTCATCCGCTCAGACGATAAGCGCCGTGCAAGGCTGAATACAATCCGCGCGGTCCTGAGCCGCATCGACTATGACGGGCGCGACGCAGTTGCGCTGGGTGAGCTTGATTCCAAGATCGCAGGAGGCGTTGACCTCTGGCATGGCTAAGCGCGGGTATCATCACGGCAATCTGCGCGAAGCTTTGGTCAATGGCTGCCTGTCTCTTATCCAAAAGCGTGGCCCGACGGGGTTTACCCTGTCTGAAGCCGCGCGCGAGGCTGGTGTCACGCCGGCCGCAGTCTACCGCCACTTTGAGGGACGCGAAGATCTGATCGCAGAAGCGGCGCTGCAAGGCTACGGCATATTTGCCGAGATTCTGGAGCAAGCCTATGCAAGCGGGACGCCCTCGGACTTGAAGGCCTTTGAAGCCACAGGGCGCGCCTATCTCGCCTTTGCCAACAAATATCCGGGCCACTATGTGGCGATGTTCGAGAGCGGCATTTCGATCCAGCGCACGCCCGAGCTGAACAAAGCGGCACAGCGCGCTCTGGGGGTTCTGGAGACTGCGGCGGTCGCGCTGAGCGAGCACATTCCGCTTGAAAAACGCCCCCCCCCGCAGATGTTTTCGGCGCATATCTGGGCGATGTCACACGGTGTGGTCGAGCTCTTTGCACGTGGCAGCCCGGGCACAAAGTCGCCCTTTCCGCCCGAGGACTTGCTTGAAACGGGAATCGGGATATACCTGCGCGGGCTCGGGCTTGTGGCACCCGACGCATAGGAGGATAAGATGGACGGAACGCTTGCGGTTATTTTTCTTGTGGCCAGTCTCACGGATATGGGGATCAATGATTGCGCTACCGGATGCCTTGCACCGGAACAAGCCGCGCAAAGGTTGTCCTTTCAGGCCGCGAAAGTCGAGTTTCAAGAGGAGATCATCGGCAGCGAAGTCTATGTCGGATATGATGTAGGGACGTCCTACGGGCCGTTCCAGCCGACCCTTGGGGTCTCTGTGACCGACGATGGGGCCTATTGGGTCGGCGCAGGCGCAAAGTGGACGAGCCAAGGGGTGTTTGACAGCCCGTTGTTTATAGAATCATCCCTGATGCCCGGCTATTTTGAAAAGGGCGACGGACCAGACCTGAGCGGCCACTTGCAGTTCCGCTCGTCATTGGGCGTCGGATATGCCTTTGCAAACGGCGCGACCATTCTGGCCTCATATGACCACCGGTCCAACGCGGATACGCAGATGCCCAATCCAGGCCTTGAGACCATTGCGGTCAGGGTTGCGTTCCCTTTCTAACAAGGGTGATGGGTCAAGACCCATCCTACGCAGTTACGGCAAAAGCACCAGTGAGCGCGCGTCCCAGACGACAGTTGTCTTCTCACCAACGTCGAGCACGGGTCGTCCGATAAGGTTTTTCATCGCGATGTTCAGTGTCTCTGCGACCCCATCGATGCGCACGTCGTAATAGGTCATGTCGCCGTAATAGACGACCTCATCCACAACACCTGCAATGGTCTTGCGATCGGTGGTTTCGCCGTCAAACAAAATCGCCAATGTTTCAGGGCGAATACCAACAGCGGCCGGACCAACCGCTATTCCCGCTGGGGCTTGCTCGGCATCGATTTGGCACCGCCCCAGACCGCCCACCTGCACGTCAATCTTATCGCCAACAGCGATCACATCCGCATCGAGAAAGTTCATTTTCCCGATAAATTCTGCAACGCGGCGCCCGTTGGGCCGACGATAAAGGGTTTCAGGATCCGCCAATTGCCCAATTTCACCCTCGAACATCACGGCAATCCGGTCGGACATCACAAGCGCTTCTTCCTGATCATGGGTGACCAGAATGAAGGTGATCCCGACGTGGCGCTGCAGGCGCATCAATTCGACCTGCATCTGTTCGCGCATTTTCTTGTCAAGCGCGGATAGGGGCTCGTCGAGCAACAGCACTTTCGGCTTCAGGATCAGGGCGCGGGCCAAGGCCACACGCTGCCGCTGCCCGCCAGAGAGCGCATGGGCCTGCCTGTCACCAAACCCCTTGAGGCCAACCATCGTCAAGGCCTCGTCGACGGCCGCAAGCTTGGCCGCCTTATCCATATCCTTGCGTTTACGCAGGCCAAAGGCCACGTTCTCGCCAACAGTCAAATGCGGGAAAATGGCATAGGACTGGAACACCATATTGGTCGGCCGCATATTGGCGGGCACACCCGCCATATTCTTGCCGCCAAGCATCACAACACCCTCTGACACCCCCTCAAATCCGGCAATCGTGCGCAAAAGCGTTGTCTTCCCGCACCCTGACGGGCCAAGCAACGAAAAGAACTCGCCCTCGTTGATCGTCAGGTTGATGTCACGCAGGGCGTGGTAGTCGCCGTAATATTTGTTCACACCCGTGAGTGAAATCAATGCGGTCACAAGAAGCCCCCTTTGTCTTTCACGCCAGCGCGGGCCATGCCGCGTCGGCGCAAAATCTCGGCGATTGTCAGAAGAATTATGGAAAGCCCGACCAAAAGCGTGCCTAAGGCCATCACAATCGGCAGCGACCCCGGAAAGCGCAACAAGCCCCAGATATAGACCGGCATGGTTGGATTTGCGCCCGTCAGAAAGAAGGCGATGATGAATTCGTCCAGACTGATGGTGAAGGAAATCAGCATGGATGAAATGATTCCCGGCATGACCAGCGGCAGGGTCACAAGACGGAAAGCAGACCAGCGGCTTTCGCCCAAGTCCATCGCGGCTTCTTCCATGCTGGGGTCAAGGTTTTGAAACGCCCCGTTCAGGATCGCTATCGAGAATGGCGTGCAAATCAGGACGTGCGCGGCAATCACCGTCCAATTGGACAGGCCAAGGTCTAGGATCTGCACCACAACCACCAGCAACGACACAGCAACGATGATTTCCGGCAGGACCAAGGGCAGCATGATCAGCCCCAGAATGCCGCGCTTCAAAGGGAAGTCATACATCGCCCCTGCCCGCGCCGCACAAATCCCCAGAATCGTCGACATGACCGCAGTGATCGCCGCAATAAAGAGCGAGTTCTGCACCGCGTTATGCAAGGCTTTCGTCACCCAAAGCTGCGAAAACCATTCCGTTGTAAACCCCGACAACGGAAAGGCGATGATCGTGCCGTCGTTGAACGCAAAGATCGGCAACAGCACGATCGGCGCATAGAGAAACACCAAGTAGGCGATTGCGTAAATCCGTAGGCTCATGACCGCCCCCGCAAATAACGGCGGTTCAGAAAGACGAACAGCAGGCTCACGGCGGTCACGCAAATCATCGCCACAATCGCAAGTGCTGCGCCCAGCGGCGCATTGTTCAGCGCGAGGAACTGGGTCTGGATCATATTGGCAATCAGCTTGCCGCCCGCGCCGCCCATCAGCTCGGGCGTCACATAATCGCCAATCGTCGGGATAAACACGATCAGAACCGCGGCCACGAGACCCGGCATCGACAGCGGCAGCGTGACGCGGAAAAACGTCGCAACTTTGCTCTCGCCAAGATCCTGTGAGGCCTCCAGCAAGGAGCGGTCTATCTTTTCCAAGGCCACAAAAATCGGCAAAATGGCAAAAGGCGCAAAGGCATGGGCCAGCGTGATGATCACCGCGTTGATATTGTAGAGAATAAAGGTTAGTGGCTCATCAATAATGCCAAGGTTGATCAGGCCTGTGTTGACCACGCCGTTATAGCCCAAGATCACTTTCCACAGAAAAACGCGGATTAGATAGCTCGTCCAGAACGGAATCGTAATCAGGAAAAGCCATAGCGATTTGCGGTGTGCGGGCACATGGAACGACACGAAATAAGCCACCGGAAAGGCCAAAATGACCGTCACACATGTCACCGTACCAGAAACAAACAGAGACCGCTTCAATAGCGCAAAATAGATCGGCTCTGTGATAATCTCGCGGTAGTTGTCGAGCGTGAAGGTGGTGTCCACGTCCATAAAGTTCTGGGTCCAGAAGCTGAACAAAATAATCGCGCCCATTGGCACCGCGAGCAATAACAGCGCATAGATCAACGGCGGACTGACCATCAGGAGTCCGCGGCGACCTTCTGTTGCTGTCAACTTTTCCCACATGGCACGATTTTCACTGCGGCGCGAAAAAGTGCAAGTGGCAAAGTGATTTAGGCGTCAGAATTGCGCGATTGCATACGGCGGGCCATCCGATCATGCCCCTGTTCAGACAGACTTTTTGATACATTTTCAATGTCTTGCGGTGCTTTGTTCTGATTCAACTTGGACTTTGCTACAATACGGCTGATATCCATTTCGAAGGCCACGACTTCTGCATAGCGGGCTTTCAAATAGTCTTGTGGTGCATCAGCCATCCGCCAGCCGTCTGCCCCGTTGGTGCGCGTCTCGAATTCTTTGGTCAATTGACCGACGGCGGCAATCTTGGCTTTCTCGTCGTGCTGAAACCGCAGGCGCCCATGGACATGCACGATCTCGTAATTCCATGTCGGCACCTGTTGATGGGTTTCAACCTTGCTCGGATACCAATTGGGCGAAATATAGGCATCGGTCCCATGGAAGATCGCGAGCACATCTTGATCGGGTCCGACCAGCCGGTGCAACGGATTGGCCGCGGCAATATGCCCGAACAACATGCCGTCCCTGCGCATCATCAGCGGGATATGGTTCGCAGTGAGCCCCTCGTCCGTCTGCGCGACCAGCGTCGCAAGCGGAAAAGCCGCAATCAGGTCGCGGATGGTCTCTTGGTTGGTTTCTTCAAAATGAGACGGCAAATACATAATACTACCCTTGTTCTTAAACAAAAAAGGGCGACCAATGCCGGCCGCCCTCTTCCAAAAACAAGTTCCGAAGCTTAACGCTTGGAGAACTGGAAGCTCTTACGGGCTTTTGCTTTACCGTATTTCTTACGCTCAACAACGCGGCTGTCGCGTGTCAGGAAGCCGGCAGCTTTCAATGCAGCGCGCAGCGTTGGATCATAAAGCTGAAGCGCCTTGGATACACCGTGCTTCACAGCACCAGCCTGGCCGGAAAGGCCGCCACCGGCAACCGTTGCCATCACGTCGAACTGGTCAACAACACCAGCAACCTGGAATGGCTGACGCAGGATCATCTGCAGAACTGGACGCGCGAAATACACGGACATTTCCTTGCCGTTCACAACAACTTTGCCGGAACCTGGCTTGATCCAAACGCGAGCGACCGCGTCTTTACGCTTGCCAGTTGCATAAGCGCGGCCGAGTGCGTCACGCACTGGCTCACGGTTGATCGCAACAGGTGCAGCAGCCGGCGCTTCAACGCCTTCTGCAACTTTGCCCAGATCTTCGAGCGAGTTTACTTGATCAACCATTATGCAGTCCTCGTGTTCTTTTTGTTCATGGACTTAACGTCCAGAACTTCAGGCTTCTGCGCTTCCATGCCGTGCTCTGTGCCCGCGAAAACGCGCAGGTGAGTCATCTGCTGGCGGGACAATTTGCCACCAGGCAACATGCGCTCAACAGCTTTCATGATCACGCGCTCTGGGTGCTTGCCCTCAAGGATGTCCGCCTTGGACTTTTCCTTGATGCCACCCGGGTGGCCAGTGTGCCAGTAGTACTTCTCGTCACGCTTGTTACCGGTCATCTGGATTTTCTCACAGTTGATTACGATAACATTGTCGCCCATATCCATGTGCGGTGTGAAGGAAGGCTTGTGCTTGCCACGCAAGCGCATTGCGATGATCGACGCAAGACGGCCCAGAACAACGCCTTCAGCGTCGATCAGGATCCATTTCTTGTCGATATCCGCAGGAGTCGCGGTAAAGGTATTCATTTGTCACCAGTTTCTTGTGGGGCCAAAGGCGGCCCGTCATTCGGATAGGTGGCTTATAAGCTTGCTAAAGCCTGCGTCAAGCGGCGCTTTTTCGAAATAAACAAGCAATAACAATAGCTTGAAAAATAGGTATTATTTTACCCCACTATCCGTCGACTAATCGGGCTGGATTTGCAAGAAGCGCGTTCATTTTGCCAAGCGCATCGCGAAAAACTTGCGTATCCACGCAGGTATTGAGCGCAAGCCGCACCGCGTTTGGCGTTTTGGCATCCGCCAGAGCAAATTCATCGGCGGGCCGCACTTTTATACCCTGCTTTTCGCAGGCCATCGAAAAGCCGGACGCGCGCCAGCCAACGGGCATTTGCAGCCAGATGAAAGGTGCATCCTCCCGCCAGCGAATATTCCACGCCCCCAAGGCATTGACCGCAAGGCGCACGCGTTGTGCCGTTGCCGCAAAAACGTCAGCACGGATTTGATGCGCGGCACCTGAGGTGATCAAGTCCTCGCAAAGGTCCGTAATCGGCTGCGACACCCCGTAAAACGAGCTTTGCGCCACTTGCCGCAAGTTATCCTGCTGACCTTGCGGGCCGACCATATAGCCAAAGCGCAATGCGCCGCTGACGGTTTTTGTCAGTGATGAAATGTAATAGGCATTCCCACCCATGAGCAAACGGTAGCTGGGCACATCGCTGGCAACCGGCGTGTGACAATCGTCTTCGATCACCATAATGCCCAACCGTTCACTCAAGGCCGCCAGGTCTTGTTTGCGCGCCAGCGTGGTTTTGATCGTTGTCGGGCTATGCACCTCGGCCGCCGTCAAAAGCACCTGCCCGCCATATGTCCGGTAAGCGGCCTCTAACGCCTCGGGAATGATGCCATCGTCATCCATCGCAACGCCGACCACTTTTGCCCGCAACAGCCGCCCCGCGTGGCGCACACCCGGATATGACAGCTCCTCGGTCAAAATCACAGGGGCAGCGCCATGCAAAACAGCCTGCAACGCCAGCAAGCAACAGTTTTGTGCGCCATTGCCAAGGACCACATCATCAGCCGTGATGTGGCCCAGGCGCCCCGGGTCCATCCAGCCGGCTACGGCCTCACGGGCCTGATAGTCGGTCTGTGCGGTCGGGTAATTGATATGCCGCCTGCGATGCGCCTGGCCGAGACGGATCAGGGCATCGTCAATCACACGCCCCTGCCCCACATCCGGCACACGGCTACTACGAAAATCGGCAAAGCCCTCGTCCACATGGTAGATCAGGCTATCGGGGTTCACAGGTGGTCGCACCGTATTGCCAGCCACAAAGGTGCCGCGCCCGACCTGCGCCTCCAAACGTCCCTCTTCGGTCAGGATCGCATAGGCCCGCGCCACCGTGCCGGGGGTCATGCCAATCCGGTAACCCAACTCGCGCATCGGTGGCAGTTGCTGGCCCGCAGCGAGCTCCCCCGTCATGATCGCGTCACGCAGGGCTTGCGCTAAGGCTTTGTACTTCGATTTGTCGGCAGCAGAGAGGTCTGGCGTCCATATTGTATCAGATACAATCATTTTGTTTACCTCTACCTGCTCACATTGTAGCAATTGTATTGCGGCACTTCGCTGCATTGTGTCAATACAATTTTAGGAGCCACCCCATGTCACCAGCGCTACATTCCGCGCATATCGCCCTGCTCAGCAATCAAAATCGCCTACCCACTGCGGCACAGGCGTTGATTTTTGCAGCGGTGGTCGTGACAAAATGGGACAGGCTCCGCCGTACCCGAAAATCACTGGCGAAGCTGGAAACGCACCAATTGTCCGATATAGGCCTCGAGAAATCAACAGCCGAGACGGAAGCGCAAAAGCCGTTCTGGCGGGATTAATACAACAAAGGTCGGCGCGCTGCGTCGGCCTATTTATTTTGGCGGGATTGAGTAGGTCAGAGAGGCGCGCGCGACAGGGTCGGCCTTGCCCTCGCTATAAATCAGGCAATCGCCAACCGCCAGAACACGCCCCAGCTTGTGAATGACCGCCTCGCAGAGCAGGTCAACGCCTGCCACGGGTTTACGCATGAAATCAATGCTGCAATTGGTGGTAACGGCCAGCGCTTCTGGCCCGATCCGGCTCAGGATCGCCAGATACATCGCCACATCCGCCAGCCCGAACATCGCAGGACCAGAGACCGTCCCACCGGGGCGCAAATGCCGCTCAGCCGTCACAAGGCGCAGGCGCACCCCCTTATCTGTCACGGCCTCAACCGCGAAGTCGGCGTGCACCTGCGGGAAAGCCTCCTGCAGAAAAGCGGTCAGCGCCGCCACATCCATCTTGACGGTCATAGCCCGTAAATCTCGCCGAATTTGACTTCCAGATAGTTGAGCAAGGGCCCCTCGCTTGGCGCAAACCCGCAGGCCCGCGCGATGACATCCTTTGGCTCATATAGCCCGCCGTGCGTCTGCACGTTCTCGCGTAGCCAAGCAGTGGCCTTGGATGTATCCCCCCTCGCCAGATCAGCGTCCAG
The DNA here is from genome assembly GCA_965658825.1 of Yoonia sp. Classification (GTDB taxonomy): domain Bacteria; phylum Pseudomonadota; class Alphaproteobacteria; order Rhodobacterales; family Rhodobacteraceae; genus Yoonia. The sequence goes on along the minus strand of CBFHTU010000024.1, from coordinate 31,100 downwards.
CGAGGGCACAGCCGCGCGCATCGCCTCGTTCAGACAGCCTGCAAAGACATTGCCGAGCGTATAGGTCGGGAAATACCCCATAAGCCCCTCGGACCAATGCACATCCTGCAACACGCCGTTTGAGGGCTTGTCGACCGGATAACCGAAATCAGCCTGAAAGCGGTCGTTCCATGCTGCTTCCAAGTCACTCACCGCCAGATCACCCGAGATCAGCGCCCGCTCCATATCGAACCGCATCAGCACATGCAGGTTATATTGCAGCTCGTCGGCCTCGGTGCGGATAAACCCGTCATTCACGCGGTTCACACAGGCGTAAAACTCATCTTCGCCCGCAATTCCGAAATCATCAAAAGCATCGCGCATCTGGCCATAAAGCCAACCGGTAAAGGCGCGGCTGCGACCGATCTGGTTCTCGTAAATCCGGCTCTGGCTTTCGTGCACACCCATCGAGACGCCGCCCCCAAGCGGGGTCAAAAGGTAAGCCTCGTTGATGTTCTGCTCATAGCAGGCGTGGCCGACCTCGTGGATTGTCGAGTAGAAGCAGTTGAACGGGTCGGCCGGGTTGGTGCGCGTCGTGATCCGCACGTCTATCCCGGAGCCGCTCGAAAAAGGATGAACGGCCTTGTCAATGCGGCCCTTGTTCATGTCATACCCGAAAGTCAACGCGAGCTTGGTCGAGAGCGCCAATTGCGCCGCTTCGTCAAAGGTGCCGGACAAGCCCTTCGGCTTTGGCTGATCCAAAACGGCCGCACGCAGGGCCACCAGACGGGGCCGCAACGCGCCAAACATGGCTTCCAACTCGGCCCCCGTCGCGCCCTGCTCGTAATCATTGAGAAGCGCATCATAAAGATCGCCGCCCTGGGCCAGTGCCGCCGCCTCTTCTTGGCGCAGCTTCACGACACGCGCCAAAACGGGGAGATAAGATGCGACATCGTCCTCGGCGCGCGCCTTGGCCCAGATGCGGTGGGCGAGCGAGGTCGTCTTCGCAATCTCTTCGGCCAGTTTGGCAGGCACTTTTGCTGTGCGCTCGAAAGACCGCCGGATATGGCGCAGGTTTGCGGCGGCCACATCATCAGCGGCCTCCGCTTTTGCCAACCATTCTCCGACACGCGGATCAACGCGGCGGGCATGCAGGACCGAGGCCATCGCGGCATGTTCTTCGGCGCGCTGGGGTGCCGATCCTTCGGCCATCATCGTTTCCTGATCCCACCCCAAACGGCCCGCGACCTGGCTAAGTGCTTCGGTCTGGCGCTGGAATGCCATCAAATCTTCATAAGCAGACATCAGGCTTTTCCTCGTACGGATTGGGGATGGGGGTAAGCTGCCAGGAAACGGGCTCGGATGATCACAACCCAGAGCACAACCGCACCAAGCTGGTGCACGATCGCGAGATTCACGGGAGCAGAATAGATGACCGTTACGATGCCAAGCAGCACCTGCACCAGCATCATCGCCATCATCGCGTTAAAGGCAAACTTTGTGCGTGTATTTGCGGCCTTGCGCGCGCGGGTCCAGACGTAGATGCCAAAGGCGAACAAAACATAACCAGCCATCCGGTGCATAAACTGCACAAGGCCCGGATCTTCAAAGAAGTTCCGCCAGAGCGGGACCAGATCAAAGGGTTGTGGCGGCAAGAAACCACCCGCCATAAGGGGCCAATCGGGGTAGTTGCGGCCTGCATCAATGCCCGCAACCAATGCCCCCAGCAGAATTTGCAGGAAGGCCAATCCGATCAACCAAGAGCCAAGCCTTGCCAGCCGTGCATCGGCCAAACGCCGCGCTTGCAGCAAATCCACCTCACGGCGCGACAACCGCAGGATATACCAGGTGATCACGCCAAAGATAATGAAGGCCAGCCCAAGGTGCGTGGCAAGGCGGTAGGAGGCCACGTCCAGCTTGCCCTCTGTCAAACCGCTCGACACCATCCACCAGCCAATCGCGCCCTGCAATCCGCCCAAGGCGCCAAGGCCCAAAAGCCGCCCCGACCAGCCTGCGGGAATTTTACGCAGGGCCAGAAAGCCGAAAAAGCCAGCCGCCCAGACAAGTCCAATCACGCGGCCAAGCTGGCGATGTCCCCATTCCCACCAGAAAATGCCTTTGAACTCGGCGAGGCTCATCCCCTTGTTCTGCAACTGATATTCAGGGATCGCCTTGTATTTCTCGAATTCAATCGCCCATTCAGCCTCCGACGCTGGCGGCTTTGCCCCTGTGATCGGTGCCCATTCGGTGATCGACAAGCCGCTGTCGGTCAGGCGGGTCAAGCCGCCCACCAGGATCATCACACCGACCAGCGCGAAAATCACACCCAACCAGATACGGATCGGACCGCGCGCACCCTGCCCGCCGCGATCAATCCCGCCGGGGGCTGCAACCTGCTTTTGCGTGCTGCCAACCTCTTCAAAGATGCTGCGGGTTTTATTGGCCATAACGGGATCTCCTGACATTTGACTGCAACCTAGGACGGGATCAAGCCCGCGACAAGTCAGCGATCGTCGCGCTCTTTCCATCGGACCATTTGTCGCAAAATACCGTGCAGCATTTGCACATCTGCGCGGGTCAGCGGCATGCGGCTCCACAGGTTGCGCAGATTGGCTTTCATATTCGGGGCCTTATGGGCCGGGTAAAAGAACCCGGCCTCCTCGAGCCGTTCCTCATAATGCGCGGCCAGTGCTGCCATTTCGGATTGCTCCGCCCAATTGCCAACGTGGCTCACGGTTTCATGAGCCACCTCGGTCGTGGCCCGTTGATACTCGTAGGCGGTCAACAAAACGCACTGCCCGAGGTTCAGCGAGGCAAATTCCGGGTTCACAGGCACCGAGATAATCGCATTGGCGCGCACAATATCGCCGTTCTCCAGCCCTGCCCGCTCCGGCCCGAACAGCACGGCCACTTTCTGACCCGCCGCGATCCGGTCGCGGGCCTCGATCATCGCGGCCTCTGGCGTCAGCACCGGTTTCGTCAAATCACGGTCTCGGGCCGTTGTCGCATAAACATACGTGCAATCGGCAATCGCGGCATCGGTGCTGTCGAACAGTTGCGCCTCATCCAAAAGACGCCCCGCGCCGCTGGCCATCACAACTGCCTTTTGATTAGGCCAGCCGTCGCGCGGGCTGGTGATCCGTATCCGGTCCAGCCCGAAATTCCACATCGCACGCGCCGCCGCTCCGATATTCTCGCCCATCTGCGGGCGGATCAGGATGAAGGTCGGCTGGGGGCGGTCTGTCGGCATGGGGCTTCCTTTCGGCTTTGGGCGCGTGATACGCTGGCCGCAATGATCACGCAAGGCGCGACCCATGGTATGCAATCTCGAACACGGGCAGCGACGACCGACTGCGAAAAATCGTCGAACTTGCCCTGTCTGGCGCGAAATCGCTGCTGCCGAAGTAGCCAAGCCGCAATTTCCCATATAGAAGCCGTGGAAATCAGTTCAGATCGAGAAACACATCATGTCCGACGCCGACAAGCCACAGCTTTACCTCATCACGCCCCCCGACCTTGATCTCGAGACCTTTCCAGACCGTCTGGCGGCCTGTCTCGATGTGGCGGATATTTCTTGCGTGCGCCTGACCATGGCGAGCCGTGACGAAACGCGGATTGCCAAAGCCGCCGACGCGCTGCGCGAAATCACCCACGAACGCGACGTGGCCTTTGTCATCGAAAGCCATATCCAGTTGGTCGAACGCCTCGGGCTGGACGGTGTGCATCTCACGGACGGCTCTCGCTCTGTCAAAGCCTCCCGCAAGGATCTTGGCGCCGATGCGATCATCGGGGCGTTCTGCGGTAACTCGGCCCATGATGGCATGACGGCAGGCGAGCTGGGCGCGGACTACGTCAGCTTCGGCCCTGTGGGCATGACCTCCTTGGGCAACGGCGCCATCGCGCCTTTCGACCTCTTTGAGTGGTGGTCGCAAATGATCGAAGTGCCACAAGTCGCCGAAGGCGCCTTGGATGTGGACCTGATCCGCCAACTGACCCCCTATACCGATTTCTTTGGAATCGGCGACGAGATCTGGGCGCAAGACGATGCTGCCTCTGCGCTAAAGACCCTCATCGCCGCGATGGGGTAAGCCACCGCGCACCTGATCCTCTAACGTTTTTGCCAAGACCTTGCGATCCGCGAAATCGGTTAGTTTCACAGGCGGGTGATAAATCACTGTCACCTTGCCTTGCTTGGCTGCGGCCAAAGTCGCGAGCAAATGCGGTCCAAACGCCATATCACCCCACCAGCCGTAAAACCGCGGATCGGCCCCTTCGGGGGCATTGTAAATCAACGTCACTGCCTGCAAACGCAGGGTGTCTGCCAGCGCGGGGTCAAAGAAGGCAGCAAATAAGGTGGGCTTGAACGGCAAAACAACCCGTCCATCGGTGCTGGTGCCTTCAGGGAAGAACAACAGCTTGTGACCCACGTTCAACCGCTCTTTGAACACCGCGATTTGCGCAGCAGCCTCGCGGCGGTCGCGCTTGATAAACACCGTCCCTGTTGCCCGCGCCAGCCAGCCAATGCCTGGCCATTTTGCGACCTCTTCCTTGGAGACAAAGTAGATCCGCTTGGCGGCATTGAGTGCAAAGATATCAAGCCATGACGAATGGTTCGCCACCACAGCACCAGCCCCCCGCATCGGCGCGCCCTGCTTTTCATAGGCGATGCCCAGCAAAATGAACGAGGTGCGGCAGACAAATTGCGTAATATAAGGGGTCCAAGGGCGGCCTGTGCCAAACAAGGGCCGCTCGACCAGACGGACGAGCAAAAGCAGCAACAGACAGCCGAACACAAACGTGCCGAGCGGCACACCGCGCCGCATCAGCCGCAGCCAGCCTGCAGCATTGATCCGCTCTGGATCCGGTTCCTCTTGCGCGCGCCACACTTGCGTCATTGTAAACCGCCTGCCGAATAAAGTTTGCGCGACTGCGGATCCATCTCGGCGGTATCCAAGACAAGGCAAACATCTGTGGTTTGAAAGTCATGATCGACAAAAGCGCCCTGCCCGACGCTCCCGCCCAATCGCAAATAGGCTTTGATCAGCGAAGGTGTTGCCACCATCGCCGCTTTGCGGTCGATGGCCTCTGCGGGGAGTAAATCCATCGCGACCGCACCCGAAGGCCGCGCGACAGGCGCCAGATCGGGCGACGCCAGATGATTGGCCTGCAAATACGACAGCGGTTGCGCCAAAGGTCCAAGGTCAGTCCCGTAAAAGGAGGCAACGCCAAAGAGAATCTGGTATTTCTTGTCCAGTACAAAGGCCGCCAACCCCGACCAAATCCGATGCATCGCCATCCCGCCGCGATAATCGGCATGCACGCAGGCACGGCCCAGTTCCAGGATCCGGCGATTGCTGTTGCGCAGTGCCGTCAAATCGAACTCGGTTTCAGAGTAAAACCGGCCCGCTTTTGCCGCGCAATCACGATCCATCAAGCGGTAGGCCCCAATCAACCGAGCAGGCGCATGTGGATGGACATCCTCCAAAAGCAGGTGCATGGCAAAAGGGTCGAACGCATCCGCCTCGCGGCGCGCCACATGATCGACAAGCTTGCCGTCGGCCCCCAATTCCTCGACAAAGACAGCATAGCGAAGCCGCTGCGCTGCGGCGACATCGTCTGGTGTCGCCGCCATGCGCACAACAAATTCGGGGCTATGTTTGAGCATTGATATCCTCAAAGGCATCTTGGAATTGCGCTTTTAGGATTCCGGTAACCATTTAGCAATGTTTTTGCCAGAAAGTTCACGTTAACCTAGATTGACAGCCACCTTCACCTCGCTACTCTGAGTTGTGCGGAGCATCGGAATGGACAAGGACAAGCATGACACGCGCCCCATCAATCACGACTTTGCCGACCTCGCGAAAATTTACCGTGATCCGGCCCGCCACATTTGATTGCACCTGCCCCGTGCCCCATTCCGGCGCATCGGGATGCAGAACCAACATGCCCGGCGCAAGCATTGCATTTATATCCACCATTGTCTTACCACTTCTTTAGGAGACCCGAATGCGTACAGATATTGCAGCCCTGATTGGATCACGCATTTGCCATGACCTTATCAGCCCAATCGGTGCAATCGGCAATGGGGTCGAACTGCTCTCGCTGGGCGATGACCCGGCGAATGGCTCGCCGGAGTTGGAATTGATCAGCGAAAGCGTGGAAAACGCGAGCGCGCGGATCAAATTCTTTCGCATCGCTTACGGGGCGAGCGCTTCGCATCAATTGATCGGCAGACAAGAGGTGCTCTCGACCCTTGCAGCTACGGCACGCGGGGGCCGGCTCACTTATTTCTGGAATATCGCGGACGATCAGCCGCGCAACGAAGTCCGCACTGTCTTTCTGGCGCTGCAGTGTTTCGAGACGGCGTTGCCGCTTGGCGGCACAATCGACATCAGCCGGAACGAAGGTGTTTGGGAACTCCAAGGCTCCGGCCGCAGGCTCGCGCTGGATTCGTCGCTGTGGGATTCCCTGAGCAATCCGCGGCTCAAGACCGATTTCACACCCTCAGAGGTCCAATTCGCGCTATTGCCGTCGGCGCTGCACGAGGCACGGCGGAAAATCAGCATTCACCGCGCCGACGACACCTTGACCATGCGGTTTTAACTAGAGTCGGATCGTCCCGTCGCCGGTGACAAGGTATTTGAAGCTCGTCAATTGCACAGCCCCTACAGGGCCGCGCGCGTGCAGTTTGCCGGTTGCAATACCGATTTCAGCGCCCATCCCGAATTCGCCCCCGTCGGCAAATTGGGTGGAGGCATTGCGCATCAAAATCGCGCTATCAAGCTGGTGGAAAAACCGGTCCGCGACGGCATCGTCTTCCGTCAAAATCGCGTCGGTGTGATTGCTACCGTAGGTGCGGATGTGGGAAATCGCCGCGTCCACTCCGTCCACAACCTTGGCCGCGATGATCATATCAAGGAACTCGTGACCGAAGTCCTCTGCATTGGCCGCAACCGTGCCAGCGGTCTTGGCAATCGTCGCGTCGCCGCGCACCTCAACACCTGCGTCGATCAGATCGCGCACCAGAATATCGCCATATTTGTCGTAAAACGCCCGATCCACCAGCAGGCATTCCGCCGACCCGCAAATCCCCGTCCGCCGCGTCTTCGCATTCAGTAAAACCCGCTTTGCCTTGTCCAGATCAGCGGCACCATCGACATAGACGTGGCAAATGCCTTCAAGGTGGGCAAAGACAGGCACGCGGGCCTCTTTTTGTACCAAGCCGACAAGGCCCTTGCCACCGCGCGGGATGATAACGTCAATATATTCAACGGCTTGCAACATGGCCGTGACAGCAGCCCGATCGCGCGTCGGCACAAGCTGGATCGCATGTTCAGGCAGACCCTGCGCAGCCAACCCCTTGAGCAAACAGGCGTGGATCGCATTTGCCGAGTGAAAACTCTCGGACCCGCCGCGCAAAATCACCGCATTCCCCGATTGCAAGCAAAGCGCACCAGCATCAGCCGTCACATTGGGACGGCTCTCGTAGATGACGCCAATCACGCCAATCGGCGTACGCACGCGCTGGATATGCAGACCCGACGGCTGCGTCCAAGCGTCGATGACCTCGCCGACGGGGTCTTTCTGGGCCGCAACAGCGCGCAAGCCGTCCACTATGCCCTGAATGCGTGCCTCGTCGAGCATCAAACGGTCCATCATCGCGGGCGACAGACCCTTTTCGATTCCGTAATCCAGATCCTTCGCATTGGCCGCAAGGATTGCCGCACGCTCTGCCCAGATTGCATCCGCCGCCGCGGTCAACGCGCCCGCTTTCGCCTCGGAAGACGCCACCGCCAAGTCGCGCGCCGCCGCACGCGCCTGTTTGCCGATCGTGTTCATCACCTCGGAAATATCCATCAAAGCCTCCTTACAGCACCATATCGTCGCGATGGATCAGGGCTGCGCGGCCCTTATACCCCAAGACCGCTTCAATCTCGTCGGACCGGCGGCCCATGATCAGCCCCGCCTCGTCGCTCGTGTATCGGGTCAGACCCAGCCCCAGCGAAGCACCCGAAGCGCTGCGGATCGTGACAGGATCGCCACGGCCAAAGCGGCCCTCGATCTTCACGACACCCGCAGGCAACAGGCTTTTGCCAGCAGCCATTGCCTGCGCCGCCCCATCGTCCAGAACATAAGCGCCGCGCGGTTTCATGGTCGCGATCCAGCGCTTGCGCGCCGCTTGCGGGTCCGTTTGCGGAGAAAACCACGTCGCGCGACCGCCATTTTCAAGTAATGACAAAGGGTTAAGTGGTGTTCCTAAAGTGATCGCCATGGCACAACCAGCCTCGGTCGCCACTTTCGCCGCCATCACCTTTGTTTTCATACCACCCTTGGACAAGGCGGAGGCTGCATCGCCTGCCATACCCTCGATATCAGCCGTGATGACATCAACAATTTCAATATGTTGCGCGTCTTTATTGATGTTCGGATTCGCTGTATATAGGCCATCCACATCCGACAGCAAAATCAGTTGATCCGCTCCGATGGTCACAGCGACCTGCGCGGCCAATCGGTCGTTATCGCCAAAGCGGATTTCATCGGTCGCAACCGTATCATTTTCGTTCACAATCGGGGTAACGCCAAAACCAAGCAGCGTTTCCATCGTTGCGCGGGCATTCAAATATCGCCGGCGATCCGCCGAATCTTCAAGCGTAACAAGTACTTGCGCTGTGATGATGCCATGCGGACTTAATACCTCTTCATAGGCGCGCGCCAATTGGATTTGGCCGACAGCCGCCGCTGCCTGCGATTGTTCCAGCGGCAAGGCTGCCACAGGCAGGCCCAATACACCGCGCCCCAAAGCAATCGAGCCGGAAGAGACAAGAATAACATCGGTGCCACGCTTGCGGATCGCGGCCACGTCTGCGGCCAGAGACTCGAGCCAAGCGCGGCGCAGTTTGCCTGTTTGGGCGTCGACCAATAAGGCCGACCCGATTTTAACAACGAGCCGTTTTGCGTCTTTTAAGGCTGCCACGGAGCGTCCTCCGCCTCTTGATCTATCTCGATCCGGTCGCGCAGGCGGTTGTCGTCAATCTCGCCGCGGAGGGCACGCAAGACCTCAGGCACGCCTTCTTTACTCACGCCTGACATCAACATCACAGGGCCGCCAATGGCCTCTTCCAATTCCGTTTGCAGAAACGCGCGCTCTTCGTCGTCCAGCGCGTCAATCTTGTTGAGCACCGTGATCCGCGGCTTATCAGCCAACTCGCCGCCATAAGCCTCAAGCTCGCCGATGATCACTTCATAATCATGCACAGGATCTCCCGACGTCCCATCAATCAAGTGCAAGAGAACAGCGCAGCGCTCGACATGCCCAAGGAAGGTGTCGCCCAAGCCACGGCCTTCGCTGGCACCCTCAATCAGGCCAGGAATGTCGGCCACAACAAATTCGACGTTATCAATGCCCACAACCCCAAGGTTCGGCACAAGCGTCGTAAACGGATAATCCGCGACCTTTGGGCGCGCGTTCGATGTCGCGGCCAAAAACGTCGATTTGCCCGCATTTGGCATGCCCAAGAGACCCACATCAGCGATCAACTTGAGACGCAGCCAGATCGTGCGTTCGATGCTCTCTTGGCCCGGATTGGCGCGACGCGGGGCTTGGTTGGTCGCGGACTTGAAGTGCAAGTTCCCCCAGCCGCCATTGCCCCCCTTGGCGATCACGACGCGCTGGCCCACTTCGGTCAGATCAGCGATGACGGTTTCTTCGTCTTCGTCCAGAATCTCGGTGCCGACGGGCACGCGCAAGACCTTGTCTTCGCCGTCTTTGCCCGTGCGCTGGCTGCCCATGCCGTGTTGGCCGTTTTGCGCGTAAAAGTGCTGCTGATAGCGAAAATCAATGAGCGTGTTGAGGCCGTCAACCGCCTCGACAATCACAGAGCCGCCATTGCCGCCATCACCCCCGTCCGGGCCACCATATTCGATGAATTTTTCGCGGCGAAACGAGATACAGCCCGCACCACCGCCACCCGAACGGATATAGACTTTGGCAAAATCAAGAAACTTCATAGTAAAGGGGCCTTTCGGGCGGGCATGGTTCGCTTTTCACGTAGTCTATTGTGGCGCCTTACTCAAGCCATGCCAGTCAGCACGCTGCAAGCGTGTGTGATGAGACAAGAGCGGAATACGACGCGCTTTGGACGGCTCATAGCGGGTTTGCCAGTGCCGAAAGCCAAGCTTGGCCAGAACTTGTCCCGATGCAGGATTGTCGTGCCAATAGATTGCGTCAAAATAGGCATGGTCCGTGGTCGCAATCGCGTGGGTCATCGCGTGAACAGCGGCTTGGGTCATAATGCCACGACCCGAGGCCGCGGGGTGCAGCATATAGCCCAACTCCCTGCCCGTCACAGCGACGGACCCCACCAGCGCCCCGTCGAGGCAAATCCCCCAAACGAATCCCTTGTCGCCGTAGGGTTTGCAGCGGCTCTTGGTGAAATCAGGGTCCGCAGGCCAAGGCCAACCGCCCAATTGCCGCACAACCGACCACTCGGTCGCAATCTCGTGCATTGCCGTAAAGTCGTCAGGCCCAAGATCGCGATACGTCAGATTAGCCATGACGCGCCGCCCAAATTTCATGGGTGAGCTCCATCCGTTGCACGGTCACATTTTCTTGCGTCGCGGTCTGTAATTGCTCTTCCAGCCCCGCATCCACAAAGCCCTGCTTGCGCAAAACCGCCCGTGATGCTTCGTTTCCGAGGTGATGCCCGGAGATGAGTGTCTCCTCGCTTTGCCCGAAATGCCACGCGACCACAGCCGCGGCCGCCTCCGACATGATCCGCTGCCCGTGATAGTCCAGATCAAGCCAGTAACCCAAATCCGGCTTCACCCCAATCACCCCGATCAGACCCTCGCCCGCATCAATCGCCCAAGTGGTCGTTGTGGGGATCACCTCCGTGATGAAATGGAGCGCATCGGCGTGTGCATAGGGAAACGGCGGTGCAGTCAGCCACTGCACCACGTCCCAAGTGTTAATCCCCCGCCGGATTGCATCCGCGTCGTCAAGCGTGACAGGCCGCAGCGTCAATCGACGCGTTTGCAGGACGGGTGGCGTCATAACCCCGTCTTTAGCGTATAGGTCCACGTCGGCATGGTTGCATTGCGCGACACGCTAAAAGCCTCTGCGTCGCCCAGATACTCAAAGCCGCAATTGGTCAAGACGCGCGCAGATCCGGGGTTATCCTGAAATACTTCTGCGAAAAAGCGGCGTGTTTTTCTGGGGTTAGCGGAAATTATGGCGCGCACGGCCTCTGTCGCCAGACCAATGTTCCAAAACGCTGGTGCGACCCAATAGAAAATCTCGGATTGGTCGCGATCCATGTTATCAAGGCTGACAACGCCGAAAGCTTCGGCAAACCCGTGGGCGGATCCGTCCATGATCCAGACATCTTCGGTGCGATCCGCTGATGAAGCACGGGTAATCATCGCCTCAACGGACCCGGGCGGGAGCGGGTGCGGCACCGCCCGCAGTCCACGCGCAACGCGCTCGTCGGAGGCATACAGCGTAATCAGACCTGCATCAGAGTTGCGCGGTGGGCGCAAGACAAAACGCGGCGTCTCTATGCTGGGCTGGGTGATCGTCAATTGATCCATCAAGCTTCCCTCCTCGAAAGCGCGACTCGCTCAAACCCTCACATAAAAGCAAATCATTAAATAACTAAAAGGGACCGGCTTTCGCCGATCCCCCTTAAATTTTACCCTAAGGTCTCGGCTTATTCAGCGGCCTCTGCGACTGGCAGAACCGAAATAAAGGTGCGACCCTTAAGACCTGTGTGGAACTTTACGTTGCCTTCAGCAGTTGCGAAGATCGTGTGATCCTTGCCCATGCCAACGCCCATACCTGGGAACATCTTTGTGCCGCGCTGACGCAGAATGATGTTACCCGGGATGACTACTTCGCCACCGTACTTCTTAACGCCGAGGCGGCGACCAGCTGAGTCGCGACCGTTACGGGATGAACCGCCTGCTTTTTTATGTGCCATGGTGTCTCTCCTTAACTCTGCTTATTTTGCCATCTCGGCAGCTTGTGCAACCCATTCAGGTTTCACTTTCACTGCGTCGAACGTAGCCGCGTCAACCGCTGCCAATTGAGCAAAAGTTGTGATGCCAGCGTCGATCAGCTTCTTCGCAGCTGCTGGGCCTACACCGGTGATTTCTGTCAGGTCATCGCCAGTCGCAGCAGGTGCTGCTTTCGCTGGGGCTGCTTTCGCTGCCTTTGGCTGGGATGCACGTGCGACGGCGGCTGCCGCTTTCTTGGATGTCGGTGCACCCTTGTAAGCAGGCTCGATCTTGAAGCCAGCGCCGTTGATCGCAGCTTTCACACCGGACTTGTCAGCACCTGTTTCAAGGATATCACCGATGCGCACCAGCGTCAGTTGCTGGCGGTGACCCTTCTTGCGTGCAGAAGAATGCTTACGACGACGCTTGACAAAGTTAATTGTCTTTTCGCCTTTGATCTGGTCGATCACTTCAGCCTGAACACCAGCGTCTGCCACGAAGGGCGCGCCAACAGTGTTACCAACCATCAGAATTTCGTTGAATTGTACTTTGTCGCCAGCAAGGGCGTCCAGCTTTTCAATCCGCAATACGTCGCCAGAGGCAACTTTGTACTGCTTGCCGCCGGTTTTCAGAACCGCAAACATATGTCTTTCCTTCATTTCACCGCGTCGCTGAGGCCCCTGTAAAAACAGGCGTTTGGTACCTTTGGACTGCGCGCCCTCATGGGCGTAATTTCGCATAGTCCCGAACAAATCGCTTGCTCGGATGGCGGCTTATCGGGCCAATAGGGCCTTAAGTCAAGCCCCAGAGAGGTCAATTTCCATGCGCCGCGCCCTTCCCGTCTTCTGTCTTCTCGCCGCCTGTTCGTCACAGGACAATCAGCTTGGAAATCCGTTCACGGCCCCCTTCACGGGATTTGCGACCACCGCCAGTAATGCTGTCTATAGCGAAAGACGCGGCGCGGTGGAACTCTTTGTCAAAACCAACCATCCCGCGCTGATCCACCAGATCAATGCGGGTGGCGGCCCAACCCTCACGGAGGCGATGAACACGGCGAATATCCCCGTAGAGGACCGCCCTACCCGCATCGTCCAGCTGCAATCCGATCTGGGTCTCTATGAGGTCAATCCCGGCGCTTTGATCACGGCATTGATGATTTATGGTGGATAATCGGATGGCGTGCGCCGGCATTGTTCACAAAATGGCCTAAATTCGCGACCATTTCGCCCAACTTTCGACCAAAGGCGCTGGCACATCGGACAAAGACGTCTTTCTTTGCCGACCAAGGACCTGCCATATGCCCGACTACACGCTGCAAAATGTTTACGCGATGACTGACTTCGAGACGTCGGAGGCGCTGAACGCGCTTCAAAACGAGAGCACTGCGGGTGCGGTTGGGCCAGCCGATCTGGTTCTGAGAGCGGGCGCCACTGCCCAACAGATGCAGATCGCTGACGCGGATGGCCCACATGCACTGGACGGCGACCATCGCCAGCTTTTGACCGCGCCGATCACGCTTGACGGGATCACTTATCCCGCAGGCAGCATTGTCGCGATCACAGCCGTGCTGACAGATACACAGGGGAGTGAGGGCTATGCAATCTCCATCGGTCAAACCAACGCCGCAGGCGATCGCACAACGGCCTTCGTGACCACGACCCCGATGGTCGCGGGTCGCAACTATCGCTTTACGGCCGGTGGCCAATGTGCCGTGCCTGATAGTCAATTCGCCTGTTACGCGGCGGGCACGATGATCAAGACGGCGCGGGGCGAGCGCGCTATTGAAACGCTTCAGGTTGGCGACCGTGTGATGACCCGCGACCACGGGCTGCAAACACTCCGGTGGACAGGCACGCGCACCGTCGCAGGGCGCGGGCGCATGGCCCCCGTCACCTTTGACGCAGGTATATTGGGATGCACGTCGCCGCTGAGCGTCTCTCCCAATCACCGTATGCTGATTTCAGGCGCTATGGCCAATCTGGTTTGCGGCGATGAAGAGATCTTGCTAAGCGCCAAAATGCTGGTCAATGATCGCAACGTAAGACAGGTCGACTGCGGTTTTGTCACCTATGTGCATATCATGTTTGATTATCACGAGATCATCTGGGCCAATGACTGCCCCTCCGAGAGCAGCTACATTGGCGACACCGCCATAGCGTCGCTCCCCGACGCCCAAGCAGCGGAAATTCTTAGCATTTTCCCTGATTTGCGCAAAACGACAAAAACCGCATCGCTGGCGCGCGCCGAAGGGCAGACCTATGAAGGCAACGTGATTGCGTCGACGCTATAAGTCGGCCCCTGTCATCATCCGCGCGGCCTCAAACCCCAGCTTATAGCTGATCGCATCGAAATGATCGTCAAAGGCATCAAAGAGCGTGTCATTGAGCTGCTGGCCCGCGTCCGACTTTGAAAAGGCTATATAGGCCTGCAAATCGGCGTCACTGACCGGATCATAGGCCAGCATCAAAAACGAATAGACCCATTCGGCGGTATTGGCCCGAATGTCGGGCTCTTGATCCCAAACATCGGCCAAAATCTGGTCTTCGGTCAGGGCATCCTCAAAGGCACCGCCCTTCATCAACCCCGTATAGAAGGCGTAATTGGAATTGAGCGCGCCCACCACATTGGTCTCGATCAAATCATTGGATTGCACAAAGGTATCGACAATCTGGAACCGCGCAGAGTTTCGCGCCCGCGCAGTGGCGGCCAGTGCCTTGCTTGCCGCGTCGGTTTCGTCGTCTAACAAGGCACGGCGCGCGGCGACTTCCAGATCGACAAACCGGCGGCCCAAATCAGAGGTGAAAAACGCGATCATCGCCGCCACGTCATCCCCGTCGAGCGCGGCAATAAACGCGGCCTTCACATCGCGCTGCATCACCTCCGCATCATAAATCGTCTCGACGGTGGCAGACCACGACGGCCCCACGCGCGACGGGAACAAATCCGTGCCGACCTGCACCCCGTAAACGACGCCCTCTTCACGCATAATATCAATGATATCTGGCAGGCCGAGTGTTTCGAATAAGATCTCGGCATCGTGGTCCTGCGCAATAGTCGGGCTTGCCAGCCAGAAAGCGGCCACAAATGCCCCTGCCGATATGGAACGATGAAACATGCGTTGTCCTTAACGTCTAGATGATGCGCTTGAAATAGGGTTGTAGCAGCAGATTGCCAAGTGCACTGACGGAATTGTCAGAGACAACGCAATATGGGCTTGCACCGCAAGGGGCACCGGATTAAACGCGCACCCGTGACGCTACGCGGAGACGTGCCGGAGTGGTCGAACGGGGCGGTCTCGAAAACCGTTGAGCCTTCACGGGTTCCCAGGGTTCGAATCCCTGCGTCTCCGCCAGTGTTGCAGACAAATCCATTAATAAACAACGACTTGACCGTGTGGCGGAATAACCACCCCCATTTCGTTTTCAGTGCCCCGCGAGGTCTATGTCTGCTCTCAGCGAACCCGCATAAGTGCCGCACGGTCCCGAGTTCTATTTGCCAGAGGTTTGCATTAGAGGTGGCGCGTTTGATGTCTTTGACGATCTTCGCACCAGGGCTCTTCGTTCTCTGTCTCATCCACTACGCCTCTGTGGTTACGATGAGCCAGAAACACTCTCTTATCAAATAAAGCTATGTGGTCCCATAGGCGGTGATGCACTGTTTACCCAATCAGGGGAAAGCGCAGGTTTCTCGCGCGGATATGAATTGCCACGCGGCAAGAGGGATCAATCACCACACGTAGTCGGCGAGAGCATTTTTCAGGTCCAGGCCCCTTGTGGACGTTTGCGTTTTCCCCAACGCTACCCTCTTTATTGTGCCCGTCATGATTTCTCCCAGCTATTGTTTTTTAAAAATGCCGCATCCATACTTTCCAACTGACGAAACGTGTAAAGTGAACTGAGAATGACAAGACGTCTTATCATCGCGACGACCTTGATTGTGCTGGTCACTGCATTCGTGACTGTGCGGCTCTTGCGGCCAGTCGCGCCTGTGCAATTCGTCGCCTTGGCCTTTGATAGTTCCGAAGAGGTCCAACGCTGGCATGAAACCCTTGATTTTGCCGAGGAAAACAATGTTCGCTTCACATATTTCGTTTCCGGTCCGATGTTTTGAGCGATGAAAACGCGCAATACTATCGTGGGCCGGGGCACCCGCGCGGGACGTCGGATATCGGGTTTGGCGGGAGCCTGCAGGATGTTGCCGCGCGGATAGATGTCGTGCGTAGGGCATATCGCGAAGGGCACGAGATCGCCTCACATGCCAACGGTCACTGGGATGGCAGCGGTTGGAGCGAAGAGCAATGGCGCGCGGAGCTTGCGCAATTCAGTGACATTATAGCCAACACCCATGCCATCAACGGGCTGCCTGACAGCGACCCTGAAGAATGGCAGCTGATCACCGGTGCGATCACCGGCCTGCGTGCCCCGCTTTTGGCCGTCAACGAGGCAATGTATGAAGTGCTGCCCGAGTTCGGGTATACCTATGACACCAGCCGGACCCATCAGCGGAACTACTGGCCAGAGCAATTGATCGGCGGCGTCTGGAACTTTCCGCTGGCAGAGCTGCCGCTGGAACAAGGCGGGGCGGTGATTTCGATGGATTACAGCTTCTCGACGCTGCACGAAGAGCCTAGCCAAGACCCGCAGGGCGAGATGGCGCAGGCCTATGCGGCGTATTTTGACAACAATTACAACGGCAGCCGTGCGCCGATCCATATCGGCCATCATTTTTCGCTTTATTTTGAGGGTGCCTATTGGCGCGCCATGCAGAATTTTGCGCAAGCGGTTTGCAAGCGCGATGATGTGATCTGCGGCACCTATTCTGAACTTGCCAAAGCAATGCCGTCATATCAGGCAATAAGATCTTCGAACGGGAGAGGCTCCTAGGATTTACCCGCCTGAAATCCGTTCCGGTGGCGGCACGCCCCGTCCTGAAATCATGCCCAGTTGGGTGCAAAGCCGCAAGACAGCCAAGCAGCCCTCCCTTGCCACTTGGTCGTGGTGCGACGGATCGGGGTCATAGGGCAAAAACATCACCTCATCCGGCGTTTGGGTCGCAATGCCAGCATCCCCGACATCCAGCCCGAAGGCATCGACCTTGGTCAGGCTAATCAAGGTCAGTTGACCGCGCATCCATGCCAAAGTGGGAATGCCCAAAAGCTTTTTGAACACTACCTCCGACAAGGGGCTCAAGCCTGCCACAAGGAGGTGCGGTCCCATCAAGGTACCCCCGATACGATGCCCGATCACAGTGCCGTCGAGCATCACGTGGTTAATCATCGGCGGGTTGCCCCCCGTCTCGGTCTCGGTCGCAGTTACATTCATCGGTCGATTTTCCTCAGGGTGCGTTACATGTCCCTGCGCGCAAAACGGCTGCGCCCAAGTCCTCTTCCAGTCTCGATCAAGACTGAAGTACCGGAGAAATTATCATAAGAGAAATTCGTAATAATCATCATTGTGATGATTATTTATCATCAAAGCCAGCAACTAGCGCGCGAGGATCAAATCGGCCTTCAGACCACCAAGCCGGTCGCTGTCACCCAGTCGCAAAAGCCCGCCGTGAGTGCGGGCAATATCGGACACAATTGCGAGTCCAAGACCTACACCTGTGCCCTTGTCTTGATTGCGCGCAGGGTCAAGGCGCACAAAGGGGCTCATGGCAGCCTCACGGCTTTCGGCGGGGATACCGGGCCCGTCGTCTTCAACCGTGATCCGGATGGTGCGGTCGGTGATGCTCAATGAGACTTCGGCACAAGTCCCATAGCGCAAGGCGTTCACAATCAGATTGCTCAAGGCGCGCCGCACAGCCATGGGGCGCAAAGACACGATATCGGCGGGACCTGTGTCTTCGACCAGCCGCACCACCTGCCCGCCCCGATTGGCGTCAGCGATGATGGCTTTCACCAATTCTCTGGGATTAACCGGCTCCAGCACGTCACCCGCATCGTTGCGGGCAAAATCGAGAAAGGCGTCAAGCAGACCTTGCATATCGTCCACATCGCGCAACAAATCATCCACGTCAGGGTGATCAAGCATCGACAGCCCCAAGCGCAGACGGGTCAGCGGTGTGCGCAAATCATGGCTCACGCCCGACAACATCATCGTACGGCTCTGGGTCTGACGCTCGATCCGGTTGCGCATGTCCAAAAACGCCATGCCCGCAGCGCGCACCTCCAAAGCCCCCGAGGGGCTAAACGGGGCGATCCGGCCTTTGCCGTATTCCGCTGCCGCTTCTGCCATACGCTTGATCGGACGCAGCTGGTTGCGCAAAAAGAAATAGGCGATTGTGGTCATCAAAAAGCCCATAACCACCAAGATCACCAACAACTGGTGCGGATTGGTCGCCGACACCCGTCGGCGTGCATATTCGAGCCGCATCGGGCCATAGTTTGTTGTCACCCAAGACACAACGCGCCCCTTATCGGCCAGTGACACGGCCGCCACGTCCGGCACGCCGCCACGCATCGTATCAATCACAACCCCACCCGTCAGATCAGTCAGGTAGTTGATATCGGCATCGGGCTGGTCGGTTGCGGGCAAGACGGCCTGCATTTCGAGCGCCTCTGCGCGCCGGGCCAAAACCTTTTGCGCCGCAGCAAGCCCGCCCGCCTCATTGACCGTGTCGCGCAAATACCGCAGTTCGATATTGACGGCACTTGTCATTGCGCGCGTCACACCGTCAAAATGGCGCTGAATGAAAACAACCGAGACCAGCAACTGCAGCGTAATGACCGGCAGAATCAAAATAAGCGCAGCACGGCCATAAAGACCGCGCGGCATATAGTTTTTGATCCAAAGCCAGAACATGTGGCCCAAGCTACGCGGCACAAGCACAAGGCGAAAGGCCATTTCACATGCCAGCTTCCGATTTCGCACCCGTCCTGGGTGAGCCCTTGGGTCTTGAGGCCGGATTGCGGCTGGTGCTGGCCCCGAACCCCTCGCCCATGACCTATCTTGGCACCAATACATTCCTGCTTGGCACCGACAGGCTTTGCGTCATTGATCCCGGCCCTGACAGCGACAGCCATCTTGCGGCGCTATTGCGCGCTATTGGGGGCGCGCAGGTCAGCCACATCGTTGTGACCCACAACCACCTCGACCACTCGCCTCTTGCCAAACGGCTTGCTGCGGCGACGGGTGCGCCCGTCTATGCGTTTGGAACCCATCTCGCGGGGCGCAGCGCGGTCATGGCGGAGCTCGCCCTTCACGGGCTTGCTGGCGGCGGCGAGGGAATCGATGAGGGCTTTGCGCCCGATATTTGCCTGCGAGATGGCGAGACACTCGTCGGATCAGACTGGCGCCTGACCGCAATCCATACGCCCGGCCACATCGGCAACCATTTGTCACTGCAATGGAACGATGCGATTTTCACAGGCGATCATGTGATGGGTTGGGCCAGTTCTCTGGTCTCGCCGCCCGACGGTGATCTGACCGATTTCATGGCCTCTTGCGCCAAACTGCGAGCGATCCCTGCGCGGGTCTACTACCCTGCCCATGGCGCACCGATCCAGACGCCCAAAGCCCGTATAGACTGGCTTATTGACCACAGACAGGGGCGCGAGGCGCAGACTCTTACCGTCCTCGCCGACGGGCCTGCGACCGCAAAACAGATCACGCGGATCATTTATACCGATGTGCCTGCCGGATTGTTTTTGGCCGCAGAACGCAACGTCTTTGCGCATCTGGTTGATCTTGCGCAAAAGGGCAAAGTCACCGCACAAAGCGCCCTTTCCCAAACAGCAATTTTTCAGCTTTCGGAGGAAAATTGAAAAACAATCGAAAAGGCTCTGGACGCCCCCGAACACCGTTGCTATATCGCCCCCACACAGTGTTCCGACGTAGCTCAGCGGTAGAGCAGTTGACTGTTAATCAATTGGTCGTAGGTTCGATCCCTACCGTCGGAGCCAAAGAATTCAAGGACTTGATGAGCGATCATCAAGTCCTTTTTCTTTGCGCGGTGATTTCCTTTTGAAAGCAGCCTAATCGCATTGCGCGAAGCGCGCAAAAAGCACCCCGCGCTTGATGTCGGATGCCGCGTGAAAGAAACGCTTGGTTGCGACGTCATATTGCATCGCGCCCGATGTCACACCTTCGCGGACCAGAAACGTGAGAACCGAGCCGGATTGCTGGCTGTCATAGCCACGCCGGTCGATCACATTCCACTCCCCCCGCGTAGAGCGGAGCGCCAGAACGGGGCGCAGATTGTCGTCCAAAATCACGCTGGGGATCACTTCCTTGCCCAAGAACTGTTCGAACCCGTCGGCAGGATCGGCGCGCAGGGCCGAACTGACCCCGTGAATCCCCGTCGCCCCGCCGCAATCAACCACGACGACTTGCGCCTGTGCGGCGCCAGCCAAGACGGCCAAAGTGAATGCAAGAAAAAATCGGGTCATGAAAAGCGTCCTAAACTGTGTCAAACGGAGTTCCCGTTACACTATGGGACGCAAGCCGCGCGGTGCAAGCACGAAGGTTCCCAGCCGCTGGGTCGCGGCTGGGAACCAGCTCTCGGAGATTAGCCGATCAGCGCGTTAAACGTCGCGGACGGGCGCATCACCGCTGCGGTCTTTGCAGGATCGGTGTGGAAATAGCCGCCCAAATCTACGGGCTTGCCTGCCGCCGCCTTCAACTCTGCCAAGATCATGTCGGCATTATCCGCCAATGCCTTTGCAAGTGGCGCAAAGGTCGCCGCCAAATCAGCGTCATCGGACTGCGCAGCCAAGGCCTCCGCCCAATACATCGCAAAATGGAAGTGCGACGCGCGGTTATCATCCTCGCCCACCTTACGGCCGGGCGATTTGCCATTCGACAACAGCTTTTCGGTCGCGACATCTGCCGCTTTCCCCATGATGCGGGCCTTGTCAGTGCCCACGAAACGCAGGCTTTCGGACAAAGCACAGAACTCGCCGAGGCTGTCCCACCGCAGGTGGTTTTCTTCGACCAACTGCTGCACGTGCTTTGGCGCAGAGCCGCCCGCACCTGTCTCGAACATGCCGCCGCCCTGCATCAGCTTGACGACCGATAGCATCTTGGCCGAGGTGCCAACCTCGAGGATCGGGAAAAGGTCGGTCAGATAGTCGCGCAAAACGTTGCCCGTGACCGAGATACAGGTGCGTCCCGCGCGGATTTCCTCGAAAGAGGCGCGTGTTGCAAGCCTTGGTGCCATGATCTCGAACTTGTCGGACACACCTTTGGCCGCGAGGATCGGCTCCACATATTTGATCAACTCCGCGTCATGCGCACGGCTCGCATCCAGCCAGAAAATCGCGCGGCAGTTCTCGGAGGCCTGACGTTCTATCGCAAGGTCGATCCAGTTTTCAATCGGCGCTTTACGGGCCGAGGCCATCCGCCAGATATCGCCTGCTTCAACCACATGGCTCATCAGGACCTTATCGCCGTTCATCACGCGCACGGTGCCACCTTCGGTCATTTCGAACGTGGTCGGGTGCGAGCCGTATTCTTCGGCCTTTTGAGCCATCAAACCGACGTTCTGCACGGTGCCAGCCGTGGCCGGATCAAGCGCACCGGTCTCTTTAAAATAGTCAATCGATTCGGCATAAACGCCCGCATAAGAGCTATCAGGGATCACGCATGTCGTGTCACCCTCGGCCCCGTCAGGCCCCCAGCCCTTACCGCCCGCACGGATCACGGCGGGCATAGAGGCGTCGATGATCACATCGGAGGGCACATGCAGGTTCGTGATCCCCTTATCGGAGTTCACCATGTACAGCGGTGGGCGGGCTTTCAGCAGGGCCTCAATCTCGGCGACGATTGCAGCGCCGCCCGCCATCTCGCCGATCTTGGCAAGCATATCACCAAGCCCCGCATTCGGGCTAATCCCCGCCGCATCAAAGGCTGCCCCGTGCGCCTCGAACACTGGCGCAAGGTACTGACGCACACAATGCCCAAAGATAATCGGGTCGGACACCTTCATCATTGTGGCCTTCATATGCAGCGAATAGAGTGTGCCTTCGGCGGCCACATCCGCAATCGTCTTGTCGAAAAACGCCCGCAGTGCCTTGGCCGACATGAAGGTCGCATCAACGATGGTGCCAGCAGGCATGGCAAGGCCGTCCTTGAGAACAGTCACTTCGGCGCCCGTATCCAATTCGATCCGCAGCGTGGCGGCCTCGGGCAGCGTCACAGACTGCTCGTTGGCGAAGAAATCATTGGCGCCCATCGTGGCCACACGGGTTTTGCTGGTCTTTTCCCATTTACCCATGCGGTGCGGGTGCGCCTGAGCAAAGGCCTTGACCGCAGCGGGGGCGCGACGATCCGAGTTGCCTTCACGCAAGATTGGGTTCACCGCAGAGCCTTTGATCGCGTCATAACGGGCGCGGGCCTGCTTTTCGGCGTCAGTCTGCGGGTCTTCAGGGTAATCCGGCAAGGCATAGCCCTGCCCCTGCAATTCCTTGATGGCGCCGACCAGTTGTGGGACCGAGGCCGAGATATTGGGCAATTTGATCACGTTTGCGGCAGGCGTTTTAACCAACTCACCCAATTCCGCCAAAGCATCCGGCTGGCGCTGGGCCTCGGTCAGGGCCTCTGGGAAAGCCGCAATAATCCGCCCCGCCAAGGAAATATCGCGGGTTTCGACGCTCAACCCCGCCTCGTCCAGAAACCTCTGGATAATCGGCAACAGGGAGGCAGACGCAAGCTGCGGGGCTTCGTCGACTTTGGTGTAAATAATATCGGCCATGGGTCTTTCTCACTTCTATCAGTTAGTTCGTAATTCGGATTACGGATCATTGTATACAATTGTCTACAATGGAGCAATGCGACATATCAACAATCTGTTGCAACGTGAGATACAGAAAATTCGTGGGTTTTTAAAAGGAAACCCAATTCAAAACCGAAAATTATTCGCACACAATTTTCAACAAGCCGACGATATCAATGGGTTCTTTACTTCCGCCGTCTAGGACTAAACGCCAGACTGGACTTTAAAGGCAAAAAAATATGTTACGCGTTTATGACTGCCTGACACAATTGCACGATTTATCGTTGGTCGCTGTCGCCGCTGCGGTCTGCGCGCTTGGGTCAACTCTCACCGCGATGGTCCTCAGGCGGATGCTTGCGGCCAACGGGGCACGCAAGCAGATCCAGATGGTAATGTGCAGCCTGATCAGCGGGACAACGATCTGGGCGACACATTTCATTGGTATGCTGGCTTATGATCCGGCAGTTGCACACGGGTTTGACCCCTTCCTGACAGGGGTTTCACTCGCCATTGCCATCCTTGGCGCGTTGATGACAAATATTGCCTTGGGACTAGGCAAAAAGAGCTTGCAATACATCTCCGCCGGCACAATTTTTGGTTTGACTGTGTCGACGATGCATTATGTCGGAGTCGCTTCGCTTATCGTTGCGGGGGAGACCACTTGGGACACAGGGATGGTCGCAGCCTCCATTATCCTGAGCGTTGGTCTTAGCATCGCAAGTTTTCATCGCGTCGTCTATCCCATCACCCGCATCTGCTGGCTCGGAGGCGCGCTGCTCATGGCGGCGGCCATTTGCGTCATGCATTTTACAGGGATGAGTGCCGCTGAACTTACACCGAACCCGACAATTCTGGTCCCGCCACAGGTTCTGCCGGATGTTATTTTGGGTTTGTTGATTACGGGGATCGTAACTTTGATCTTTTTCGTCGGATTTTCGAGCATCAGCATCGAGACGAATATCGAACGCGAGGCTTTTACCAATCTTGAACACGTCATTGTTCACGATCAATTGACGGGGCTTCCCAACCGAATGCATCTGAAGCAGGCGCTAGCTAAATTGTCCGACAACTTGATGTCCGGCGCGACAGTTGGGGCCGCAGCAATCACCATCGACATCGACAACTTTAAACTTGTGAACGATCTGCACGGTCAGGAGGCAGGTGACGCCGTCTTGCAGGTCATTGCGTCCAGATTACTTGCGGCGATCAGGCCGGGAGAATTCATCTCTCGTATAGGCGGTGACCAATTCGTCGCGCTCATCTCCGACATCGCCAGCGAGAAGGACGCATTGGCATTTGCAAACCGGATAAGTCTGCTCATTCAAAAGGTCGTGCCCCTCGAAAACTGCGCCGTCGCTGTGTCCGCATCGCTTGGCGTTGCCACCAGCTTTCATGACGGGCTGGCACCGAACGAACTTGTGCAAAAATCCGATCACGCCATGTTTCGCGCCAAACAAAACCTTGATGACCGGATCTGCATTTACGACGCAGAGCTTGATCAGCAATTGCGCGATAAACTCACGCTCATCAATGACTTACGTAACGCCTTGGATGGCAACCAATTGAGCGTCGTCTATCAGCTTCAAAATGAAACCCGATCCGAAACCCCCGTCGGATGTGAGGCCCTCTTGCGCTGGGAACACCCTGAAAAAGGTAATATTTCTCCGGCCGTCTTTATTCCGCTTGCCGAGGAAAGCGGGCTGATCAATGACAATCGGTGATTGGGTGCTCCGGACAGCCTGTTTTGAGGCCGCGAGCTGGGAGCAGCCATGGAGCATTGCGATCAACGTGGCCCCGCAACAGCTCTTGCAACCGACACTGTTGCATGACCTGGCAAGTGCATTGTCGGAAAGCGGGCTCTCCGCGAGCCGTCTGGAACTGGAAATCACCGAGGCGAGCGTCATCCACGATCAGACGAACACTCTGAAAGTGCTGAACAAAATAAAAGCTATGGGTATTCGCATTGCAATGGATGATTTCGGAACGGGCTATTCGTCTTTGGCAACACTGCAAACATTTCCCTTCGACCAAATCAAAATCGATCGAAGCTTCGTGACGGACATCCATAAAGACAAACATCGGGCCGCAATCGTTCGCTCGACCCTCTCGTTGGGCGAGGCTTTTGGCATCTCTGTCCTTGCGGAAGGCGTGGAAACAGCGGAAGAATTGAACTTCCTCAAGGCAGCGGGATGCAATTTCGTGCAAGGTTTCTATTTCGGCAAGCCGATGTCGACGGAAAATGTCCGGCGACTGACAATGACTGAGAAGACCTCTCTCGCATCTTGATTTGCCCGCCCTCGAGCGTCATCGTTCTCATGCGCAGCGTCGTGCGAGGTGGGTTTTCTGTTCACAACATACATAAGACCCGTTAGGGTCTCTGCATTCGATTTGTACAGTCACCGCTTGTTAAATTAACCTCCACGCGATCTGACGAGACCCCGCCTTGAAAGGGCATGAGATGAAATTTAGGGCCTGCATTTTGCCACTTGGCATTCTTCTTTCCGCATGTGTTGAGGGCGCACAAATGCCTGTGGTGCAGCAACCCACCCTCGCAGAACAGACTTTTACAATTTTGTCAGGTATGGCTGGACCAAATCAAAACGTCCGAACCGCACGCCTCAGAGAGGATGACAACTGCTATTGGTATCAATATGCGGGTCCGGTCGAGACAACAGAGTTGCCACTCCTAACCGCTGAAGGCCGGCACATTTGCGCACCAGCCCCTGAGGCCCCTGAGGCCCCTGCCGCTTAGCTGCGCGCGGTCGCCCTGTCTTCGGGTGCGTAAAGGATCGCGGCGGATCCCGTTGCGACCTGATCATACAGACCAATAATATGCGCCATCACCATGCGCACACAGCCAGAGCTAGCGCGGGTGCCGATCGAGCGTGGCTGCGGTGTGCCGTGAATCCGCAGATATGTATCGCGGTTGCCAACGTAGAGATATAGCGCGCGCGACCCCAGCGGGTTCGTCGGACCCGCATCCATGCCGTCTTCATGCTTTGCATAGGCCGCCGGATCACGCTCGATCATTGCTGCCGTCGGGGTCCATGTCGGCCATTTTGTTTTGCGACGGATCACATAAGCGCCTGGCTCATAAAGGTTGCCCTTCGCAATCGCCACGCCGTAGCGCATCGCGGTGCCGCCCTCTTGGATATGGTAAAGATAGCGCGCGACCGCATCGACGTGAATATCACCGGGTGTGAGATTCGGGTTTGCTTCCACGACCTGCGGCAAGAACCGCGGATGAAAACCCCAAGGGTTTGACGCGTAGGGGTCATAATTCGCCGGGGTGACACGCGCATCCCATTCGGCCCATTTCGACGCATTCGATGTGGGTGCTGCCAAGGTTGGCCCTGCGATTGGCACCGAGAAGAGTGCTCCGGTGGATTGAATGAAATGGCGTCGTGTCAACATGATCGTATTACCTTTTACTTCTAAGAGCAGCGTTATGTTACGGAATCCATACCAGATAGAACACCAAAAAGCCTTCAACTTTTTGGCATTCACCCGTGCGTTGTGGCCTGTTTACGGCGTTTCGCGTTGCTTGCCCAACGAATTCAGAATCGGGCAATCGGGTCGATGGTCGCCCGCGCAGGCATCAATCAGATCTGCGAGGGTTTCTTGCATGTCGCGCAAATCCGCAATCTTCTTTTCGATATGGCCCAGATGCTCGCGTGCGATGGCTTTCACGTCGGCACTAGAGCGGCTCTGATCCTCATAGAGCGCCAACAAATTGCGACAGTCTTCGATGCTGAACCCCAAAGCACGGGCCTGGCTGAGAAACGCGAGTTTATGCACGTCTTGCGGCCGAAAGGCGCGGTATCTATTGGCGTCGCGCAGCGGCTTGATCAGCCCGATATCCTCGTAATAGCGGATCGTCTTTGCGGGCAGTCCAGAGCGTGTTGATGCCTCCCCGATATTCATGGGGTGTCTCCTTTTTCCGGTGCAAAGCGGCGTAGTCTCAGGGCGTTCGAGATCACGAAAACAGAGCTAGTGGCCATCGCCCCTGCAGCCAACATCGGCGACAAAAGTGTGCCCGTGACCGGATAGAGAACGCCCGCAGCGACGGGGATAAGGGCCGCGTTATAGGCAAAGGCCCAAAACAGGTTTTGTTTGATGTTGCGCATCGTCGCGCGACTGATCGCAAAGGCGTTCACCGCCCCCGTCAAAGCGCCAGACATCAAAACAACATCGGCGGCCTCGATCGCAACATCGGTGCCGGTGCCGATGGCAATCCCGGTGTCGGCGGCGGCAAGGGCGGGCGCATCGTTGATGCCGTCCCCGACAAAGGCGACCTTCCCGTTGGCGGCCCGTAGTGCGGTCAAGGCGGCCACCTTTTCACTCGGCATGACCTCGGCCACCACGTGATCAATCCCGAGTTTCTGCGCAATCGCATCCGCCGTAAGCTGGTTGTCTCCGGTGATCATTGCCACCTTGAGGCCAAGCGCTTGGAACGCCTGAATGGCAGCAGGTGTTTCGGGCTTGATCGGATCAGACACACCGATTGCGGCCACGATCTTTCCGTCGATCGCCGCGAACAAAGGGGTCGCGCCCTCACGCGCAAGATTTTGCCCCGTATCGGCAAACCCGCCCAAAGCGATCGCTTGCTGCACCATAAAGCGGTCGGCGCCGACCAAGACCGCCCGCCCCTCCACCGTGCCGCGTGCCCCCATGCCCGTCACAGTGTCAAAGTCCGCAACCGCAGGCAGCTCAGCATTGCCCGCCGCCCGCACCATAGCCCGTGCGATCGGATGTTCGGACTGGGCCTCGACGGCGGCCACAAAACGCAAGACCCGATCCCTGTCCCAGCCGTCCGCCAAGACCAGCGAGGTCAATTCGGGCTGGCCCGCCGTCAGCGTCCCTGTTTTATCCAATGCGATGACTTTCGCGTCTTGTAACCCTTGCAACGCATCGCCCTTGCGAAAGAGCACCCCAAGTTCTGCCGCCCTGCCCGTGCCGACCATAATCGATGTCGGCGTGGCCAGACCCATCGCACAAGGACAAGCAATAATCAGCACCGACACACCTGACACAAGAGCCAGACCCAAGGCAGGGTCTGGACCAAACACAAGCCAGATCAGCACCGTCAAAGCCGCGACGCCCATTACAACGGGGACAAAAACGCCGGTGATGCGGTCGACCATCGACTGGATCGGTAGCTTGGCGCCTTGTGCATTTTCGACCATCGCAATGATCTGGGCCAGTACGGTGTCGGCCCCCACCGCCGTCGCACGGAACGTGAGTGCACTGGTGCCGTTTATCGTGCCGCCGATGACCTCATCTCCTTGAGATTTTTCAACAGGCACGGGCTCGCCCGAGATCATGCTTTCATCCACATAGGACCGTCCGGACGTGACAATTCCGTCAACCGCCACCCGCGCGCCTGGGCGCAGCTGCACCTCGTCCCCACTGACCACAGCCGTGAGCGGCACCTCGACGAAAACCCCGTCCCGCAAGACGCTTGCCGTGGCGGGCTGCAATCCTATGAGACGCTGGATCGCAGCACCCGTGCGCCCTTTGGCACGCGCCTCAAGCAATCGGCCCAAAAGGATCAGAACGACAATGACGCCTGCGGCCTCAAAATAGACGGCCCGCGTTCCCTGCGGAAAGATCGACGGCACAAAAAGTGCAAGCGTCGAATAGCCCCAAGCCGCCAGCGTCCCAATCGCCACAAGTGAATTCATGTCGGGGGCCGCGCGCATTAAGGCGGGCACCCCTTTTTGGTAAAACCGCAAGCCCGGCCCGATCATCACCAAAGTAATCAGCACAAATTGGATCAGCCAACTGGTTTGCAGGCCAATAGTCCGGGCAATCCAGTGATGGACGCCGGGAATAAAGTGACCCAGCATTTCGCCCAAGAACACCGGCAAGGTCAAAGCCCCCGCAATCAGCGTCGCGCGGATCAAGGCTTTTTCTTCAGTGGCCTTGCGCTCTGTGTTTGCCGCCGCACCCGACTGCGCGTCATGGGTTTCATACCCCGCCGCTGTCACCGCCTTTGCCAAGGCGGCAGGCTGCACCGCGCCCTCCAGATAGGTGACGGTCGCGGTTTGCGTCGCCAGATTAACCGAAGCGGTCACAACACCCGGTTGGGCCAAAAGAACGCGCTCGACGCGCCCCACACAAGAGGCACAGGTCATGCCATCCACGCGCAGGCGGGTCTGCGTTTGCACAACCGGATAGCCCGCCTCGGACAGATTTTGCGCAAGGACCGGCAAGACGGAAGGCTCGGCGGTCAAGCTGACACTTTCGGTCGCAAGGTTCACCGCTGCGTCTGTCACGCCTTCGGTTGCGCCAACCACGCGTTCAACGCGCCCCACGCAAGACGCGCAACTCATGCCGGTTAAGGAAAGCCGATAGATCTGTGCCACTTTTGCGCTCCGTTCATATCCATGATCCGTTCACATAAGGATTCCAGTAAGTAGAAGGTCAAGGGCAAGCTTTGAGAAACCCTCTTGATCTTCGTGGGAAAGGCACTTCTTTTGCCACTCAGGATCAAGGAGAATACCATGAAATTTTACGTCCCCGATATGAGCTGCGGTCACTGTAAAGCCGCAGTCGAAGCCGCCGTGATTAAATTGGACCCGACCGCAGATATCACGGTTGATCTGACGGCGAAAACCGTGACCGTCACTGGGGCACTTCGCGGGCCAGACATTCTTAATGCATTGGCAGAAAAGGGCTTTCCTGCAACACTCTCGACAGAGTAGCCCGCATGCCGCGCCGATGGGCATCACCGTCGCACGGTCCACTTGCTGTGAGCCGTCAGTCATCCAGTAGCCCAACGCAAATTGGGAAAATCAACTTTTTGGGCGCACCAGTTAATCAATCGGCAAACTTATTCTGCTAGGTCTCGGACAGACAAGCTGGAAAGATTTTGACATGTATGGTATGGTTAACGACGGCATTCGTTCTTTCATTGAGAAAGAGTATGGTGCCGATATGTGGCGGGATATTTGCACGACTGCCAAAATAGAGATGACGTCTTTTGAGCGGATGACCACTTACGACGATTCCGTGACCTATGCGCTTGTCGGTGCGATCTGCCAACATACCGGGCTTTCTACCGATAAGGCTCTGAACGTTTTTGGCACTTATTGGGTCGAGTTTGCAGGAGCATCGAATTTCGGCACCTTTTTGCGGTTGGCGGGCAATTCCTTTGTCGAGCGGATCCAGCGTTTGGACGACATGCACGACAGTAACCTCTTATCAATGCCGCATCTCAAACCGCCGTCATTCGAGATCGAAGAGGTCGGCAAGGATACCTACCTGCTCGATTACTATTCGACGCGCGACGGATTGGCCGCCATGGTGATTGGATTGCTCTACGGGTTGGCGGCCGAAACCGACGAGAAAATCAGCGTGGAACAAGTCACCTTTAAAAAACAAGTGACAGATCCCGACCAATTCCGGGTGGTCCTGCTGAGATGACATTGAGATTTGCACCATGGGCAGATCTCCGCGCGCCCGGTGCCTTTTTCGGTATCGACGCGCGTTCAATCGCGCAGATGATGCCGATGCATGTTCTGCTGTGCCCCGAAGGCAAAATCGCGGCAATTGGCCCGACACTCACAAAAATCTTGAAACAGGTGCCTCTCGAAAGTTTGTTTCTTGATGTTTTCAAGATTGCACGCCCACGCAACACCATGACATTGAACGATATTTGGGCTAAGAAAGGGACGAAGCTGTCGTTAACCAGCGCGGACGTTGATGGGCTGGAAATCCTGTTTCGCGCCATTGCAATCCCACTGGTGGCACCAGACGGGTGGACGCTCTTTGATCTGTCATTCGGCGCAAATAGTTCAGAATATGTGAAACGATACTCCTTAACGAGTGCGGATTTTCGCCCCAATGACATGTCGATCGACCTACTACACACTTTCGAAATCCAGCAGGCCGTACTCAACGACAGCGCCGATCTGACGGCAGCACTCCAGCGCGCCAAGGCGGAGGCCGAAGATCTGGCCATGCGTGATCTGGTCACGGGGTTGGCGAACCGTCGGGCGCTTCAGAGGCGACTTGAGGCATCGCTATCGGGGCAACATGGGCGCGGCCCGTTTACGTTGATTTTGGTGGACCTCGACAAATTCAAGTCCATCAATGACGACTTCGGCCATGCCGCAGGAGACGCCGTCTTACGACATGCGGCGGATTGCCTCCTGCAGGTGGCTGGTAGCGACGGGTTTGCTGCCCGCTTGGGAGGCGATGAATTTGCCCTCATCCTGCCCCTCGACAGCGACGCGTCTCAAGTCAAAGGTGCGGATCTTTTTGCGCTTATTTCCGCGGAAATCAGAATCGAGAAACTGAAGTGCTCGGTCAGTGCCAGTCTGGGGCTTACGTCTGTTGAATGTCACTTAAAACTGACCCGGTTTTGTCACCGAGATCTGACCCGCTCAGTCGTTATGCTTTCTTCGTTA
>CBFHTU010000023.1:45818-46096 GCA_965658825.1 Yoonia sp. | reverse complement strand
AGACCGTTTTGTGCTCGAGGCCAACTTTGGCAACGACACCATCACCGGCGGTGAAGGTGGCATCGACAGCGATACAATCTGGTCCACACAGGGCATCGATACGGTCACTATTCTGACAGGGAATGAGGCAGGAACCATTTCCGACGGGACCTCAACAGCCACATTCTCCGAAATCGAAACCTTTGATCTGGGCGCTGGCGGTGACGTGGTCGATGCCTCTGCCGCCAATGCAGCGATCACCGTTTACGGGGGCGAAGGCGTTGATGTCATTACGGGCA
>CBFHTU010000023.1:0-45809 GCA_965658825.1 Yoonia sp. | reverse complement strand
TCGAAGACGGCTTTGGCAACGACACCATCACCGGTGGCGAAACCGGCGAACTTTCCGGCGACTACCTCTTGGGCGCAGGGCTGACCGGGAACGTGACACTCGACCTGAGTGCGGGCGACCCTGCCAACGGCGAAGACGGCACGCTCACGATGGGCGGCGATACGATCACCTTCTCAGAAATCGAAATTGCGGTCCTCGGCGCGGGCGATGACACGGTCTTGGGCTCTTCTGGCACCGATATGGTGGCCACTGGCAACGGCGCTGATACCGTGAATGGCGGCACGGGCGACGACATCTTCGATCTGGGCAACTTCGACGGTGCTGCCGATGTGGTGGTCTTGCAGGACGGTTTTGACAACGACACCGTCTATAGTTTCGAAGCACCACTGGCCAATGGTGACGGGACTTTCACAGGCAGCGATACGCTCGACGTTACCCAGTTGCACGACGCCAATGGCAACCCCGTGCACACCAGCCATGTTGACGTGACCGACGACGGAATGGGCAATGCCGTGCTTACATTCCCGAACGGGGAAAGCATCACGCTAGTCGGTATCCCCGCTGCCGAGGCGAACAATCCGCTTTACCTCAACGCAATCGGCATCCCGCTTTCTGACGGCACCGTTGAGGGCACCTCTGGTGACGATGTGATCGACGCTGGCTATAGTGGCGATCCCGACGGTGACTTGGTTGACAGCAACGACGCAATCCTCGCAGGAGATACGGGCAATGACGACCTGATCTACGGCTTCGGCGGCAATGACAGCATCTACGCTGGCGACGGCAACGATGAAGTCTACGGCGGGACAGGCAACGATACCATCGTGGTTGGCGACAACGATGGTGCGGATGTTATCGCAGGCGGCGAAGATGTTGACGGCTTCGACAACGATACGCTCGACCTCAACGAGATCGGCACAACAGGGGGCACCAATGTTGTCCTCACCGGCGACGAGGCGGGCACCTATAATTTTACCAATGCAGCCGCCACAGGCAGCTTTAGCGAGATCGAAACCTTCGATCTGACCGAGAGCGCCGACACATTTGACGGCACTGCGGCGACCACCGACACCACCGTGCTTGCGGGTGCTGGCAATGACGTGATCTCGACCGGGTCCGGCGCTGACAGCATTGATGCAGGCGCGGGCGACGATACTATCACCGGCGGCGCGGGCAACGACAGCCTCTATGCTGGCGACGGCAACGACAGTGTGACCATCTCCGACGGCGATTTTTCCGACGGTGGTGCGGGTGACGATACCTTTATCGCCGCAGACTTCAACGAGGCAAGCAACGGCGCGATCACCATCATCGGCGGCACGGGCGGTGAAACAACCGGACTCGGCGATACGTTGCAGTTGGGCGATCTCGCGGACCTCTCTACGCTGATCAAGGTGAGCGACGGGATCAACGCTGATGGCAACGAAACTTTCCACGGCTCCGTGCAGATGGATGATGGCACGATCCTGAGCTTCTCGGAGATCGAAAACATCATCTGTTTCACGCCCGGCACGCATATCGCCACGCCAAAAGGCGCGCGTGACATCGCAACCCTGCGTGTGGGTGATCTGGTTGTCACCCGCGACCACGGTTTGCAGCCGATCCGCTGGATCCAGCAGCGCACCGTGCCTGCCATGGACCGTTTCGCCCCGATCCGCATCCGTCCGGGTGTTGTCACGGGCCAAGAGCGTGATTTGCTCGTGTCGCCCCAGCACCGCATGATGTTCCAAGGCTACCGCGCGGAACTATTGTTCGGCGAAAGCGAAGTTCTGGTTTCGGCCAAGCATTTGGTTGACGGCAATCTTGTGACCCAAGAGACAGGTGGCGACGTCACTTACATCCATATGATGTTTGACGAGCACGAAGTCGTCTACGCCGAAGGTGCTGCGACAGAAAGCTTTCACCCAGGTGAAGTGGCCCTGGGCGCCATCAGCGACCCTGCCCGTGACGAGCTTTTCGCGCTTTTCCCAGAGCTACGGACAAACGCGAATGGCTATGGCCAGACCGCGCGCCGCGCATTGAAAAAGCACGAAAGCGAATTGCTCATCATGTAAGTCGTTGCGGGGGGCAGCGCCCTTCCCCCGCGCCTCACGCCAGTGGGTCAGGCCGTTTTCTTGTACACTGACCGGCCTGCTTTGAACGCGCGGCAGGCATCGCCGAAGGCCTCGAACAAGTGCCGCGAGACAGGATCATGCTGCGCGTTCCACTCCGGGTGCCATTGCGTCGACAAGGTGAATCCGGCCGCACCCTGAACATAGATCGCCTCGGGCGTGCCATCCGGCGCGTAGCCGTCAACGACGATGCGCGGGCCTGCGTCTTTGATCCCCTGCCCGTGCAAAGAGTTTGTCATAACCGCTTGCGCGCCCAGAATTTTATGGAACGGCCCATCCTGCGTGAGGCTCACCATATGGCGCAACGCGAATTTTTCCGCGAGCGTTCCATCCGGCGGCATCCGGTGATTGTCGCGGCCTTCCAAATCCCGAATTTCGGGGTAAAGCGTCGCGCCCATCGCGACGGCGACCTCCTGGAACCCTCTGCAAATGCCGATGATGGGCTGTCCCGCATCCACGCAAGCGCGAATCAAAGGCAATGCCACCGCATCGCGGCACCGGTCAAAATCCCCATGCGCTGCCGTCTCGGCCTCGCCGTATTCTTCAGGATGCACATTGGGGCGGCCGCCCGTAAACAGAAACCCGTCGCAGACCGCCATCAACTCGGAAACCGTTACAGCTTCAGGATCGGTGGGAATGATCAAAGGCATCACCCCACAGACGCAGGCCAAAGCCTCCGTATTCATCTTGCCTGCCGCATGGACAGGATACTCATCATTGATCAAATAGCTGTTGCCAATAATGCCAACGACAGGCCGCGACATAGAGCACTCCCTCAAAAGTTTGAGGGAGTGTAGCCTCCCGTTTTCGATAAGAAAACCCGTCGGTTATGCTTCGCCGATCAGACCCGCCGCCGCGATGCCAGCCAGCCCCGCAATCACGTCATTGTCCGAGGTATCACCCGTGACACCGACAGCGCCGATCACTGCACCGCGCTTGTCACGCAGCAATATCCCGCCCGGAACAGGCACCACCTGACCGCCGTAAACACCGTTCACCGCCGCCATGAAATAGGCCTGCGCCTCAGCGCGGGCCATTTGCGCCGTGCCCGCCATGCCAAGCATGATCGAGCCATAAGCCTTGCCATGTGCAATCCCGAAACGACCGGGCGCAGCGCCATCAGCGCGCTCGAACGCTTTCACATGTCCGCCACTGTCCAGCACGATCACGGTCAGCGGTTTGAAGCCCATCTCGTCGCCTTTTGCCAATGCCTTGCGAATGATCATCCGCGCCTTCGCAAGTGATACTTCTGCCATTTTTCGCTCCTATGTAGGATGGGTCTTGACCCATCATCCCTTAATGATTGCGCTGTGCTTTCAGCTCCAAACGGCGGCGGTGCAACACAGGCTCGGTATAGCCAGACGGCTGGATCCGACCTTGGAACACCAGATCACAGGCCGCTTGAAACGCGATCCCGTCAAAGTTCGGCGCCATCGGGCGATATGACGGATCACCGGCATTTTGCGCATCAACAATCGCAGCCATCTTCTGCATTGCATCCATGACTTCCGATTGCGTGACCACATCGTGGTGCAGCCAGTTGGCCAAGGCTTGGCTTGAAATCCGGCAGGTGGCGCGGTCTTCCATCAGGCCCACGTTGTGCACATCGGGGACTTTCGAGCAGCCGACGCCCTGATCAATCCAGCGCACGACATAGCCCAGAATACCCTGTGCGTTATTCTCGATTTCAGTGGTGATAAGCTCTCGCGACCAATCAGGATCAACCGCCACAGGAATCGTCAGCAGATCATCCAGAGTGCCACGCGCGCCACCCGCCTTGATTTCATTCTGACGGGCCAACACATCCACATGGTGATAGTGGGTCGCGTGCAATGTCGCGGCCGTCGGGCTCGGCACCCACGCGCAGTTCGCGCCGGATTTCGGATGACCGATTTTCGCCTTGAGCATCTCTGCCATCAGATCGGGCATCGCCCACATGCCTTTGCCGATTTGGGCCTTACCCTGCAACCCGCACGCCAGACCGATATCGACATTGCGATCCTCATAAGACATGATCCACGGCAGGGTCTTCATCTCGCCCTTAGGCACCATTGGCCCCGCTTCCATGCTGGTGTGGATCTCGTCACCCGTCCGGTCAAGGAAGCCAGTGTTGATAAACGCGACACGGGATTTGGCAGCGCGGATACATTCTTTCAGGTTCGCCGAGGTGCGACGTTCCTCGTCCATAATCCCGAGTTTGACGGTGTTTCCTGGCAGGCCCAAGGCCGCCTCGACCCGATCAAAAATCTCGACAGCAAAAGCCACTTCGTCGGGGCCGTGCATCTTGGGCTTGACCACATACATGGAGCCATGCGCCGAGTTCCCGCCGTCCCGCTTGAGATCGTGCATCGCAATGAGCGTCGTGAACATCGCGTCCATCAAGCCTTCGCCGACCTCTTTGCCATCGCGGTCCAGAATCGCAGGGTTTGTCATCAAGTGGCCGACATTGCGCACCAGCATCAAGGAGCGGCATTTCACGTCCATCGCTGTGCCGTCTGGTGCCATATAAGTCTGGTCGGGGTTCAGGGCGCGGGTAAAGGTCTTGCCGTTCTTGGTGACCTCCTCGGCCAGATCACCGCGCATGAGGCCTAGCCAGTTGCCGTAAGCCACGATCTTGTCTTCCGCATCCACGGCCGCAACCGAATCTTCGCAGTCCATGATCGCCGACATCGCGCTCTCAAGCCGAATGTCTGAAATATTCGCCTTATCCTGCGCGCCAATTTCGGAGGTCGGATCGACCAAAACTTCAAGCAGCAAGCCGTTGACACGCAGCAAAACCTGAAGCGGGCATTTCGCGTCGCGCAAATACCCTGCAAAATGCGACGGATCGCGCAAGGCAGGCACAAGCGCGCCCTGCTCCACATTCAGGCTCTCAATATCCGCCCAAGAGCCCGACGCCAAAGGCGCGACAGCATCCAGATGCGCACGACCCCATGAAATCACACGCGCCCCGCGCGCTGCGTCATAGCCCTTGCCGCTCGGCAAATCGCCCAGCGCATCAGTGCCATAAAGCGCATCATAGAGGCTCCCCCAGCGGGCATTGGCCGCGTTTAGCGCAAAGCGGGCGTTGGTGATCGGCACAACAAGTTGCGGGCCCGGAATCGACGCGATCTCGGGGTCGACCTGCGTTGTTTCAATAGCGAAGTCTGGCCCCTCGGGAACAAGATAGCCGATGTCGCGCAAAAACGCTTGATAGGTTTGTGCGTCAGCGCCACGATTGGCAATGTGCCATGCATCAATCTGCTCTTGGATGTCCTCGCGCCGCTCCAACAGTGCGGCGTTGCGTGGCCCCAAATCGTGCACGATCGCAGAAAAACCTTTCCAGAAAGCATCCGCAGAGACGCCAGTGTCAACAATCGCCTTTTCCTCAAGAAATGCCACCAAACGGTGATCGACTTGCAATCCGTGTTTTTCGATGCGGTCAGACATATTTTTTCTCCCTAGCGTTGCACAGATAGCCTGCGCAAAAATGAGTTTGGATGATTGCTAGGGCAAAAGTTTCTGATAGGCAACTGAAAATCGGTAATAATTACTTACCAATTTTTACAACTCTCCGCCAATCACGGCACCGGTCCGAGCAATAGCGGACCTCTTCCCAGACCTTTGCCCACTTCTTGCGCCATGCGAAAGGTCGCCCGCAGGTGGCACAAACCTTTGTTTCTAAGTCGCTTTTCTTTTTCATCTTTGGCATGCGGGTGAAGATAGCGCGCCGTATTATCAAGTCTAGCTTGAAGCTGCTTCTTGGTTCCAATGTTGCCCACGGCCTCGCTTGTATGCCTGCGATCCCCCGCTTAGGCTGCGCAGCAACCTGCCTCAAAGGAAGCTCACATGACCACCACCGTGCCGCAGACGATCTATCTCGCTGACTACACACCACCTGCCTATTTGATCGACACGGTACATTTGACGTTTCACCTCTCGCCCCATGCGACGCGCGTCATGTCGCGCATTGCATTCCGGCCAAACCCTGCGGCCAAATCGCGCGATTTCTTTCTTCATGGCGAGGATCTGACACTGATTGCAGCGCGGATCGACGGCACGGAAATCACCCCAGACCTGACCGAGAGCGGCTTGACCTGCGCTGTGCCGGATGTCCCGTTTATCTTTGAGGCCGAGGTCGAAATCTCGCCCGCGACCAATACCGCACTTGAAGGGCTTTATATGTCGAACGGCATGTATTGCACCCAATGCGAGGCCGAAGGCTTTCGCAAGATCACCTACTACCCTGACCGCCCCGATGTGATGGCCGTCTTTACGGTCAAAATCGTAGGCGACCTGCCGGTGCTGCTGTCGAACGGCAACCCTGTTGCGGTAGGTGAATGGCATGACCCATGGCCGAAACCGGCCTATCTTTTTGCGCTGGTCGCGGGCGATCTGGTCGCTCACCCCGACACATTCACCACGATGTCGGGCAAGGATATCGCGCTCAATATTTATGTGCGCAAAGGCGACGAACACAAATGCGCCTTTGGTATGGCGGCGCTCAAAAAGTCGATGCAGTGGGATGAGGATGTCTACGGGCGCGAATACGACTTGGACATTTTCAACATTGTTGCCGTCGACGACTTCAATATGGGGGCTATGGAGAACAAAGGCTTGAACATTTTCAACTCAAGCTGTGTTTTGGCCTCTCCCGAGACCGCCTCTGATGCGAACTTCGAGCGGATAGAGGCGATCATCGCACACGAGTATTTCCACAACTGGACAGGCAACCGGATCACCTGCCGCGACTGGTTCCAGCTTTGCCTCAAAGAGGGGCTGACCGTGTTCCGCGACGCCCAGTTCACAGGCGACATGCGCGGACATGCGGTCAAGCGGATTGAGGACGCGCTGGCCATGCGCGCCAATCAATACCCCGAGGACCGTGGCCCACTCGCCCACCCCGTGCGCCCCGCCAGCTTTGTCGAGATTAACAATTTCTACACCGCGACCGTTTATGAAAAAGGGGCCGAGGTGATCGGCATGCTCAAACGTATCGTCGGTGACGATGCCTATGCGGCCGCCTGCACGCTCTATTTTGATCGCCACGACGGCGAGGCTGCAACGATTGAGGACTGGATTGCGGTGTTTGAAGACACCACAGGCCGCGACCTGTCGCAATTTGCCCGTTGGTATGCGCAGGCAGGCACACCAAATCTGCAGGTCCGCGAAGACCACGCGGGCGACACCTATCGGCTGACGCTCCGCCAAGACTTGCCCGCCACCCCCGACGGCAGCCCGAAGGAACCGCAAGTCATCCCCGTCTGCATGGGGCTAATCGCGGCAGACGGGCGCGAGATTTTACCCACGAAAACGCTTGAACTCACTGAATTTGAACAAGTTTTTACGTTTGATGGCATCACGGAAAAACCGATCCTCTCGGTCTTGCGCGATTATTCCGCGCCCGTGATTGTGCACCACGACCAATCCGCCGCAGATCGCGCGATCCTGCTGGCCCATGATACCGATCCGTTCAACCGCTGGGATGCGGGCCGGATGCTGGCCCGCGACGTGCTGCTGGACATGACTTTGAACGGTGGCAGCCCTGACGCGGCTTTCCTTGACGGACTGGCCGCCGTGCTGCGCGACGATAGCCTTGATCCCGCCTTCCGCGCCCTCGCGTTGTCGGTTCCCTCCGAGGCCGATACGGCACAAGCGATTGTGGACGCAGGCAACATCCCGGAGCCGCGGGATATCTATCTCGCACACGAGGCGCTCAAGCTACAAATTGCGCAGCATTTACAGGATATTACGCCGCGTATTTATGCGCAGATGGCAGTTTGCGGCCCCTATGACCCCAACGCGGTTGATGTCGGCAAACGCGCCCTTGGCAACCGCGTTTTGGGCTATATCAGCCGCATCGACGGCGGGCATCAGGCGGCGCTGCAATACGCCAGTGCGGACAATATGACCCAACAGCAGGCGGCCCTTGCTTGTCTGCTGAACATCGGCGCG
Organism: Yoonia sp.; assembly: GCA_965658825.1. GTDB lineage: Bacteria > Pseudomonadota > Alphaproteobacteria > Rhodobacterales > Rhodobacteraceae > Yoonia. The sequence goes on along the minus strand of CBFHTU010000023.1, from coordinate 37,764 downwards.
GGGCAAAATGAGCTCGCCGCTTTTGCGACCCAATGGGGTGGCGATCGCCTTGTTATGGACAAATGGTTTGGCCTGCAGGTGGCCTGTGCTGCGCCAGATGAGGCGGTGAATGTTGCCAAAACCTTAACCGCGCACCCAAAATTTGACTGGAAAAACCCGAACCGTTTCCGTGCCGTGATCGGGGCGTTGGGGCATAACGAGGCGGGCTTCCATGCGCCCGACGGCTCTGGCTACGCGTTTTTCGCCGATTGCCTGATCAAGCTCGATCCGATGAACCCACAGACCACGGCGCGGATGGCGACCTTGTTCGAGACATGGAAACGCTATAGCCCTGCCCGTCAGGATCAGCTCCGCGCAGCGATGAAGCGGATCAAAGCCACGCCGAAACTCAGCCGTGACACGACCGAAATCATCACGCGCATCTTGGGCTGATTACCGCGCGGGGCTGCTCATGGTCGAGACCGACACATCCCAAGCGGCTGTGTCCGGTCGCGCCTGTGGGCGCGTTGCGGCCACCTGTGGCTGGCAATAGTCTTGCTTGCTGGTCCAAGACGCCATCTCGGCGATCTTGCGGGCGTTCGTCATTGGCCCCCAATCGGCGGCCACACCACGCCAGCGCCCGTCATGCAAGGCCACGGCACGGTCGCGGGTCACGGTCACGGCCATAATGCGCGCGGCACAAGAGAGGTTATCGACCGGATTCTTGAGGGCCTCACCCGTGGTCGCACGACAGCCATAGCGGCGCGCGGTGTCGGGATAAATCTGCAAGAGACCAAACCAACGGTCGCCGCCGCCAACCGCCTTGGGGTTATAAGTGCTCTCGTATTTTGACAGCGACGACATCATGCCAACCCAGAAGGCCTCGCGCATTGTCTGTGAATTTTGCGCATAAGCGGGGCACCAAGTCGCAATATCGCGCGGGATCACATCCGACAGACCAGCGCCTTGGTCGCCCACGGCCACCATTGCGGCCCTTGTCCAAATTTCGGTGCCGTTTTTGAAATCCCAACGGGCTTGCGGCAAGTAATCGTTGCGCGCGGCGGGCCGAAGGGTTGCGGCGGTGGCCTGCTGCACCTGCACAGGATAGCGCACCATATGGTCGGGCCTTGCTACCACACGAAAGCGCGCCAAGGTTTCGACCTTTGCTGCTGCCGCGACTACGACCGCATCGTCTCGGGAAAATGGCCTGACCGCCGGATCCGCAATGGCAGAGCCTGCGATGACGGCGGCCAACATCCCCCCCAGGATTGACTTGAATATCATCATGGGGCGGAAACTGCACCAAACACCCCCATTGTGGCAAGCGAAACGAACACCTCCGTCTTGTCCCCCCCCTCTGACTGGCATAGAACCGCCCAGAGAGATAATGTCTTTGGAGTTTCCCCATGCTTGACCTGACCTATGAAGCCCCTGCACCTAAGGTGATCGCTGGCGCGCAAAATGACTGGGAGATGGTCATCGGCCTTGAGGTCCACGCGCAGGTCGCGACCAAGGCCAAGCTGTTCTCGGGCGCCTCTACACAGTTCGGCGCAGAGCCAAACAGTAACGTGGCCTTCGTGGACGCGGGCATGCCGGGCATGTTGCCTGTGATCAACGAAGAATGCGTGGCCTATGCGGTGCGCACGGGCTTGGGGCTGAACGCGCAGATCAACCTGATGTCGGCCTTTGACCGCAAAAACTATTTCTACCCTGACCTGCCGCAAGGCTATCAGATTTCCCAGCTTTACCACCCCATCGTCGGCGAAGGCGAAGTGCTGGTCGAGATGGGCGACGGCAAGGCACGGCTGGTGCGCATCGAGCGCATCCACCTTGAGCAGGACGCGGGAAAATCCATTCACGACATGGACCCGAACATGTCTTTTGTGGACCTGAACCGTACAGGCGTTGCCCTGATGGAGATCGTCTCGAAGCCCGACATTCGCGGCCCCGAAGAGGCCGCCGCCTATGTCGTGAAGCTGCGCCAGATTTTGCGCTACTTGGGCACCTGTGACGGGAACATGCAAAACGGCAACCTGCGGGCCGACGTGAACGTGTCGATCTGCCGTCCAGGCGATTACGAGAAATACCAAGCGACCCAAGATTTCAGCCACCTCGGCACCCGCTGCGAGATCAAGAACATGAACTCGATGCGCTTTATCCAAGCGGCGATTGAGGTCGAGGCGCGCCGCCAGATTGCGCTGATTGAAGATGGCAAAGAGGTCGTGCAGGAAACCCGCCTTTACGATCCGGACAAGAACGAGACGCGCTCAATGCGCTCCAAGGAAGAGGCGCATGATTACCGCTACTTCCCCGATCCCGACCTTTTACCTTTGGAGATCGAGCAGGAGTGGGTGGATGATATTGCTGCAAGCCTGCCCGAACTGCCCGACGCCAAGAAGGCTCGCTTTATCAGTGACTTCGGATTGTCGGACTATGATGCGAGCGTCTTGACGGCCGACGTCGAAAACGCGGCATACTTCGAGGCCGTGGCCTCTGGTGCAGATGGTAAGCTGGCTGCGAACTGGGTGATCAACGAACTTTTCGGTCGCCTTAAGAAAGACGACAAAGACATCACCACAAGCCCGATTTCTGCCGCCCGTTTGGGCCAGATCGTGGCCTTGATCAAATCCGATGCCATCTCTGGCAAGATCGCCAAAGACGTGTTTGACATCGCCTATACCCAAGACCGCGACCCGACCGAGATTGTCGAGACCGAAGGCATGAAGCAGGTTACGGATACGGGCGCGATTGAGGCCGCCGTCGACGAGATCATCGCCGCCAACCCCGACCAAGTGGAAAAGGCGAAAGCCAATCCAAAGCTTGCGGGCTGGTTTGTCGGTCAGGTGATGAAATCCACGGGCGGCAAGGCCAACCCTGCGATGGTCAATCAGTTGATCGCGGCCAAGCTTGGCCTTTAAGGGGATGATGGGTTAAAACCCATCCTACGCAGTCAGACAATCACAACGGGAGGCGACAGGCATTGACCACTCACACCATCGCCCCCGTTTACGCCTATGACATCGACGATCACGGCCATGCCCATATCGTTTCGGAAGGCTGGCCCCGCGCTAAACCCCCGATGGCCTACCGCTGGCTACACTTCGACCGGACAGACCCCGCCTTCGAGGTATGGGCGACCGAGCATTTGCCCCGCTCCGCTGCCAAAGCGCTCTTGCAGGCCGAAACCCGCCCCCATTGTGACCCTGTGCATGGTGGCATGATCCTGAACCTGCGCGGCGTGAACCTGAACGCAGGCGCGGACGCCGAGGACATGGTGTCGATCCGCCTGTGGGTCTTCGAGGGGCTTATCGTGTCTGCCCGCCGCCATAAGGTTTTCGCCCTTGATGCGATCCGCGACGAGATCGATTCCGGCAAGGCACCGCGCGACATCGCGGCCTTTCTGGCCGCCCTCGCCTTTGGCCTGACCAAGCGGATCGAAGCGGTCTCTTTGGCCCTTGCCGAGGACACCGACGAGGCCGAAGACCGCGCCTTTGACGAGCAGACGGCACCGCCCGAGAATATCCCCGCCCTGCGGCAAACAACGATCAAATTGCGCCGCTTCGTGCGCCCGCAAGCCGAGGCCCTGCATGCATTGGGCAGTGGCACAGTCTGGCCACTTGATGAGACGGCCAAACAGCACTTGCAGGAAACCATGAACCGCAACAAGCGCACGATTGAGGAATTGGACGCGACCAATGACAGGCTGGCCGCGATCCAAGACCATGAGGACGCAAAAGCCGCTCTGGCGCTCGGGCGCAACACCTATGTGCTCTCGATCGTCGCGGGGGTGTTCTTGCCGCTGGGGTTTCTGACGGGTCTCTTTGGGATCAACGTGGGCGGGATGCCATTGGTCGACTCGCAGGCCGGATTTGCCATTGTCGCGGCGGGATGTGTGGCGATCGGGGCACTGGTGCTGTTGCTGTTTCGGGTCTTGCGCTGGCTTTGACCGAAACCTAGCGGAGCGCATGACACCCGACCACAACCCCTAGCGCTGCCGATTTTATCCTGCGAATACTTGGATTTGCGCGGTGATCTTGATAGACTGAGCGAGGTTGAAGTGAAGGGTGCCCAGATGTCTCAATACGAATATAAAGTTGTTCCTGCTCCGAAAACGGGCCTGAAGGCAAAAGGTGTGAAATCCTCCGAAGAGCGTTTTGCCAATGCCTTGCAGACCGCCATGAACGCGTTGGGCGCAGAGGGATGGGAGTATCAGGGGTCTGATACCCTGCCTTGCGAAGAGCGGTCAGGCTTCACCAAACGTGTGACGACATTCCAAAACATGCTGGTGTTCCGCCGCACAATCGCGGCCGCGCCATCGGTTGAAAAACCCGCAGAGCCTGCACTTCAGACAATCGCGCCAGTTGTGACCGCCCCACAGGTCGCGGCAAAGCCGCTCACGACGGATCCGGCCCGCCCCGAGCCACAGGTCGCTGCCCAGTAATTACTGGATATCAATCGCAAGGGCGTGGATTCGCCCGATAATCGCGGGCCCGAGGGCTGCGTGAATGGCCCGATGGCGTGCAATCCGTGTCATCGGTGCAAATTCGGGTGCCGCAATCACAATCCGCCAATGGCTTTCGCCTGTGCCGTCGTCCCCTGCATGCCCACTGTGCATATGGCTTTCGTTGATCACCTTGAGGGTGTTCGCCGCGAACGCTTTTTGCAAAGCGGCTTTTATCTCAATGTCCAGCCCCATTATTTTCACTTAGCCCCTTCTATCTGACACTCAGAAGCTTAAAGTCTATTGGCCGAGTCGGAAAGGTTTGAGTAGCATAATGAAGAAAAATGACCCCTTTGGTTTTGACATGTCCGTGTCGTCCTCCAAGAAGAAAAACCCGCGCGGGCGTCGGGGTATGTCTGGGGCCTCCGAGACATCGCAACGGGTTTGCGACCATGAGGGCTGTGAAGAAGCAGGTCTGTACCGCGCGCCACGCTCGCCAGATGTGCTGGACGACTATATCTGGTTTTGCCAGCAGCACGTCCGTGAATATAACCTCAAGTGGAATTTCTTTGATACGACATCTGAGGCCGAGATCGCGGCACAGATGGATCAGGATCGCGTCTGGGAACGGCCAACCAAGCCATTTGGCAAACGGTCCGAAGAACAGCGCGCTTGGGCCCGCCTCGGCGTTGACGATCCGCATCAGGTGCTAGGTGAAAATGCGACCCGCAACCCGGGCAAAGGGCCTGCCGCCGGCCGTCGCCTGCCTGCCACAGAACGCCGCGCAATCGAGATTCTGGATGCCAAAGACAACTGGACAAAACCCGAGATCCGCAAGGCCTATAAGTCACTGATCAAGGTCTTGCACCCCGATATGAACGGCGGCGACCGCAGTCAGGAAGATCAATTGAACGAAGTCGTGTGGGCGTGGGATCAGATCAAGAACAGCCGCAGCTTCAAAGACTAGCGGTCGTCGCTGTCGGACAGCGCTGCGTAAAGCACGCTGTCCCGCTCGTCGCGGCGCACTTTGATCATGAAATGGGCCGAAAGCAGTGAACTTGCCCATAGCAGCGCCAGAATTGGCGCTTTAAAAAGGGTCACGACTAAGGTGAAAGGCCAGAACATTGTGCCATAGAATGGCAAGGCGAGTGTGCCCCCGAACAAAGCACCGACAAAGCTGACCCAAATCATGCCGAAAACCGCGCGTCCAAAGCCGCGCGCGCCCGCATGACCCAAGCGGTCCTGACCCAGATATAGACCGACGCAACCACCGGCTGCCGCAGAGAAGATGACCCAATAATCATAGGCCGAAAACGGCGTGATCCACGCGGCCACGCCGCCCAACGTCAACACAACGTTGATCCCCAATGCCGCCCCCAAAACCGCAACGCCGAAATAGGCAAGAGCAATCGACCGCTCCCCTTGTGTCAGGTCAAAGTGGCGCATCGAGCGCAATAAGGGCGTGAACAGGTGTACCATGTTGCGGCGTTTCTAACATGATACACTGCGCAAAGCGCAAAGTGATTGGGAAAAGGACTGTTTCTATTTCGCACGTAAAGCCCGTGTCGTGAAATGCGCCATACCCATGAAAACGCGCCATAAAATCGCGCTGCTGGGATGCTCGCAAAGCGTCAAGCCAACAAGCATTGGGAATTCGTAGAATCTGTCAGTGTCAAAGATCAAGCCCACAACATTGTTGGCTCCAACAGTCGCAAGAACCGCCCCCAAAGCGCCCAAGCCCAGTCAGCGCCGCCTTCACGTCCCCAAAAAAGACGATCATGCAGGCCCCCGCGATTGACGCCATCACAAAGATGATGCTCGCGAACCAAAGTCGTCAATGATGTAACCTGCCGTGACCTCTCCGGCCACTCCGATCAACAGACTGCCGGGAATGGGTGTTTGCTTTTGATACATTGCGGAATCTCCTCGTGATGCTCTGGTTGTGACAAAACCAAGCCCTCGCAATCGCAAAAGATCGCAAGGGCTTGTGCGGAAGATGCGTAGGCTGGGTTTAGGCCGCAATAAACACGAGGCTAGCCCCGTTCAAGCAATGCCGTTTGCCAGTGGGCGCGGGGCCATCGTCAAAGATGTGGCCCAAATGGCTACCGCAGCGCCGGCAATGTGCCTCTGTGTGGGTACTGAACAGCGTGTTGTCCTCTTTCGTGCCAATGGCATTCGGCAGGCTTTGATAAAAGCTTGGCCAGCCCGTGCCGCTATCGAATTTGGCCGCGCTGTCGTAAAGCGGCAAATCGCAGCCGCGGCACAGGTATGTCCCCGTCGCGTAGATCTTGTCCAGCGGGCTGGTCCCCGCCCGCTCGGTCGCCTCATGGCGCATCACCTGATACTGGAGGTCCGTCAGCATGGCGCGCCACTGCGCATCCGTGCGGATCACTTCAAAGGTTTCGGCACGCAAGGCCGCAGGGGCCACAGCAGTCATCAAGGCGGTCAGGGTAAATCGGCGACGGTTCATCATTGGTTTTCTCAATCTGGTGTTGTCCCGTGTTTAAGCGCTGCGCTACGCCAAAAACACATGTTTCAGTGCAAAGCACGATGATGTGAAAAGGCCGTGAGCAGCAGCACACCGGCGCAGTCATGAAGACACGCCAGCGAGCGCCAAAGAGTTTCACTCGATGTCAAAGCAGAGAGACTGCACCCGTTCCAAGCACGGCGCCAGTCGGTTGTCCCGTCGGGGACCCGCCAAGCGGCTCGTCCGAGATGGCAAGCACCGCATCTGGCATAAGCGCCGCGACATCCGCAGGGATCGCAAGTGCCGCCTGCGTTTGCCCGACAGGCCAGACGCCCAAAGAAATCGGCGCGTTTTCACCCACGATCAGCCAAAGCTCTTGCGAACGGCCTTCCAAAGGCGTGCCAGCCTCGCGCGACATCTGTAGCACCCCGTCAGCCGGATCAAACCTTGCAGTGACCACAAGGCTCGCATCTTCTGCCGCGATTTCGGCAACATAGGTCGGGCCGCTGTCTTTGAGGAAATTGCTTTGGTTTAAGACCACCAGCACCAAGACAGCCGCCACCAACCCGCCCAAAACGGGCCCAAGAATGCCCAAGCGCGCCAGCAACGACGGCTTTGCGTCCACAGGGCCGAACAGCGTTTCGGTGATTTGCGCCTGAAGGTGCGCAGGCGGCTCCACAGGATCGATCTCATCGGTCAAAGTGGTCAAGCTGGCCGCCCATTGCGCGTAATGATCGCGCATATCGGGATCAACGGACAAGACATCTTCAAACGCAACGGCCTCTCCCGGTGTCAGCAGACCCAAGGCGTATTCGGCGGCGAGAGTGATCTCGTCTTCTGTGTCATTGTCATCGGTCATCGCGACAAACACTCTTTCAATTTGATCAGACTGCGGCGCAGCCACGTCCGGACGGTATTGAGCGGCACGCCGTAGCGCTCCGCCAGTTCCTGGTAGGTGTCCCCTTCCAAATAGGCGCGGCGGACCGCATCTGATTTGTCCGGATCCAATTCAGCCATGCAGGCCACGATTTGCACCCGATCCGACGCCGCAACTGCAAGCGCCTCTGGCCCGGGGCTTGTACTTGGCAGCTCTTCGGCCTCGTCCAAACCAGCGCCCCGCTGCGTCTTGCGCGCCCGCAACTTGTCAATCGACAGATTGCGCGCAATCGTAATCAGCCACGTCATCGGGCTTAAGCCATTCACCTGATAGCGATCCGCATTGTGCCAGATTTTGACAAAAACATCCTGCAAGGCATCCTCGGCTTCTGCCCGATTGCCTAACACACGCAAGCAGATGCCAAAAAGTTTCGCCGAGGTTGCAGAATAAAGGGCTGCGAATGCCTCTCGGTCGCCAATGGCGCATTTGGAGAGATACGTCTCAATGTCTGAAAGCTCTGCCATCGCACTCTTTTACCTGTCGTTTGCCCCAATGTGACACGATCCGCGCAAAAGGCAACACATTGCTGGCAGGCAGATGGCGCGCATAACTGAAGCCAATACCGCAAAATGATAAGGCCAAAGCGCAAGCCCCCTTCCCCTTGCAGTGCACTGGAATATATTGCATTCCAAGACCATCACATTAGACGCGCAATCGCACGACACAGGAAGGCAGCCCCAATGGCCGACGGTATGACAGACTTGAACGCAAAACCGACCGAAGATATTTCTGTTCGCGAGGTGTTTGGCATCGACAGCGACATGAAAATCAAGGGATTTGCCGAGCGTTCGGAGCGCGTGCCAGAGATTGACCCCACCTATAAGTTCGATCCTGACACCACGCTCGCGATCCTTGCCGGTTTTGGTTACAACCGCCGCGTTATGATCCAGGGCTACCACGGCACAGGCAAATCGACCCACATCGAACAGGTCGCCGCCCGCCTTAACTGGCCCTCTGTGCGCGTGAACCTCGACAGCCATATCAGCCGGATCGACCTGATCGGCAAAGACGCGATCAAGCTGCGCGACGGCGTGCAAGTGACCGAATTCCACGAAGGCATCCTGCCGTGGGCGCTTCGTAACCCTGTCGCCATCGTGTTCGACGAATACGACGCAGGCCGCGCCGACGTGATGTTCGTGATCCAGCGCGTGCTTGAGGCCGACGGCAAACTCACGCTGATGGACCAGAACGAGATCATCACGCCGCACAAATATTTCCGTCTGTTTGCCACGGCCAATACCGTGGGCCTTGGCGATACGACGGGCCTCTACCACGGCACCCAGCAGATCAACCAGGCCCAGATGGACCGCTGGTCGCTTGTCGCCACGCTGAACTACCTCAGCCACGACGCCGAGGCCGCCATTGTTCTGTCCAAATCGCCGCACTATAATTCCGACAAAGGCCGCAGAATCGTCTCCCAGATGGTCACCGTCGCGGACCTGACACGCACAGCCTTCATGCAGGGCGATCTATCCACAGTCATGTCACCGCGGACCGTTCTGGCATGGGCCGAAAACGCCCGCATCTTCCAAGACGTAGGCTACGCTTTCCGCCTGTCGTTCCTGAACAAATGCGACGAGTTAGAGCGGCAGACAGTCGCCGAATTCTACCAGCGCTGCTTTGACGAAGAACTGCCAGAGAGTGCTGCAAGCCTGAGCTTGGGGTAACCGAATTTTCGCCGAAAATTCGAAGACTCCAAATTTTCGGCGAAAATTTGACGACAAGAGGCACATGTAGATGACCAAACCATCCGACAACCCGGCCGATCCGTTCAAAAAGGCCCTCGCCGAGGCCACCAAGGTCATGGCCAATGACCCTGATTTGACGGTCAGCTACTCGGTTGATCCTGCGGGACAAACTGCCGACACCATGCGCCTGCCCCAAGTGACCCGCCGCATGACCCGCGACGAGGTGCTGCTGGCACGCGGCACCGCCGACGCCTTCGCCTTGCGCCACAAATATCACGATGCCAAAACCGCCGCGCGCTACATGCCGCAGGGCCAGATGGCCAAAGACCTCTATGAGGCCATGGAATCCGCACGGGTCGAGGCGATTGGCGCCCGCTATATGCCCGGCACGGCGAGCAACATCGACGTAAAAATCGCTGATGAGGCACGGCGCAAAGGCTATGACCAGATCACCAATGCTTCGGACGCGCCGCTTGCGGTCGCGGCTGGCTATCTGATCCGCCACTTGGCCACTGGCCGCCCGTTGCCCAAAGGGGCCGAAAACGTCATGGAGCTTTGGCGCGGTTTCATCGAAGATCACGCGGGCGATAAGCTTGGCAATCTGCAAGACCTTCTCGCAGACCAACAGGCTTTCGCGAAATTCGCGCGCCAGATGATCGCCGACTTGGGCTATGCCGATCAACTTGGTGATGACCCCGATACCGCCGACGAAGACCAAGACGACGCGGCGCAAGACGGCGCGGATGAAGAAGAGCAGCCCGACAGCACCGGTAACGACGAATCCGAGGACGAAGAGGCCGAGGCCTCGCCAGAGCAGACCCAAGAAGACCAGCAAGATCAATCCGAAGTACAGGTCTCGATGGATGATCAGGCCGACGCGGAAATGGGCGACGAATCGGATGTGAACGAAGGCGAAGCGCCGTTAGAGCCCCCCGCGCCCATGCCGATCTCGGATGCGGACCCGAACTATAAGGTCTTCACAACCGATTTTGATGAGGAAATCTCTGCCGAGGATCTGGCCGAAGCTGCCGAGCTTGAGCGCCTGCGCGCCTACCTCGATCAACAGCTTGAGCCGCTCAAAGGCGCTGTTTCGCGCCTCGCCAATAAACTGCAGCGCCGTTTGCAAGCCCAGCAAAACCGCTCTTGGGAATTCGACCTTGAGGAAGGTATCCTGGACGCGGGCCGCCTCGCGCGCATTGTCGCCTCGCCCACAACGCCGCTGTCGTTCAAGCGTGAAAAAGACACCGACTTCCGCGACACGGTCGTCACACTTCTGCTTGATAACTCCGGCTCCATGCGTGGTCGCCCGATCTCGATTGCGGCGATCTGTGCGGACGTGATGGCGCGCACGCTGGAGCGGTGCGCAGTGAAGGTCGAAATCCTCGGCTTTACAACCAAGGCATGGAAGGGCGGACAATCGCGTGAAAAGTGGTTGGCAGAAGGTCGCCCCGTCACGCCGGGCCGCCTCAACGATTTGCGCCACATCGTCTATAAATCCGCCGACGCGCCTTGGCGGCGGACACGGCCCAATCTGGGCCTGATGATGAAAGAAGGATTGCTCAAGGAAAACATCGACGGCGAGGCGCTTGAATGGGCGCACCGCCGTGTCGTGAACCGCCCAGAGCAGCGCAAGGTCTTGATGGTGATCTCTGATGGCGCACCCGTTGATGATAGCACCCTGTCGGTGAACCCCGCAAATTACCTCGAAAAGCACCTGCGCGACGTGATCGCCATGGTTGAGAAACGCAGGGCCGTGGAGCTTGTCGCCATCGGGATCGGCCATGACGTGACGCGCTATTATGAGCGCGCGGTCACGATCACGGACGTCGAGCAATTGGCAGGTGCCATGACCGAACAGCTTGCCGGTCTGTTTGACACTGATCCGCGCAAGCGTGCGCGCGTCTTGGGGATGCGCAAAGTCAGTTAGATTTGTCGCCCACTTGGGGCGCCAAGCCTCCGGCGGAGGTATTTTTGGCCAAAAGAAGTTGGGGTCTTTTCATGTTTCAGACGTTTGAGAACAGTTCCGATCCAAGCCAAGGGCCCGCGCGATTAGCAGCCCTGCGCACCCAAATGGGGGCGCACCATGTTGACGCCTTCTTCATCCCCCGCGCCGATGCGCATCAGGGTGAATATGTGGCCCCGCGTGACGCGCGCCTTGCATGGCTTACAGGGTTTACCGGCTCTGCGGGCTTTTGTATTGCGACGGCGGACAAGGCGGGTGTTTTCATCGATGGCCGCTACCGCGTGCAAGTGCGCGACCAGGTCGCGGATGATTTCAGCCCAGTTCACTGGCCCGAAATCGGTGCCGCGGATTGGCTCAGGGAGATCCTTCCGACGGGCAGCGTCATCGGTTTTGATCCTTGGCTGCATACGGTCGACGAGATCAACGCCTTGCGCGACGCCCTGCCCGAGATGACGTTGAAGGCGACCGAAAACCTCGTCGATGCGATTTGGCCCGATCAACCCGCAGCCCCCACCGCCCCCTTCTTTGCGCAGGATATTTCCCTCGCGGGCGAGAGCAGCGCCGACAAGCGCGCGCGGCTCGCCGCAGCGCTCAAGACCGACAGCGCCATCATCACATTACCTGATAGCATCGCGTGGCTGCTCAACATTCGCGGCGCCGATATCGAGCGCAACCCTGTCCCGCAAGCCTTTGCGATATTTCACAAATCCGGTGCGGTTGATCTTTTTTCCGGGCCGAATAAGGCGCGCGATATTGCAGATCACCTCGGGTCGGACGTCACCACCCACGATATCAGCGGCTTTGCCGAGCGCATCAAATCCTTGACTGCCACGGTGCAAATCGACCCAAAAACGGCGTCGGAAGCACTCCGGCTCGCCCTCGCAAATGCGACGGTCACCCATGCGCCCGACCCCTGCCTGCTGCCCAAAGCCCTCAAAAACCCCGCCGAAATCGCAGGCGCGAAGGCTGCGGCCAAACGTGACGGCGTGGCGATGGTCCGCTTTTTGGCATGGCTCGACCACAAGGCACCCAAAGGCACCCTGACCGAGATCGACGTCGTCAAAAAGCTCGAAGGGTTTCGCCGCGAGACCAACGCCCTGCGTGACATCAGCTTCGAGACAATTTGCGGCGCAGGCGCGCATGGGGCCATCGTGCATTACCGCGTGACCGAGACCACGAACCGCCCCGTGAGAACTGGCGAGTTACTGCTTGTCGACAGTGGTGGCCAATATGTGGACGGCACCACCGACATCACGCGCACTATCATTGTGGGGGCGCCCTCTGACGCGCATCGCACCTGCTATACGCGCGTTTTGCAGGGCATGATTGCAGTCAGCCGCGCCCGCTTTCCAAAGGGCGTCGGCGGCCAACACCTTGACGCGCTGGCCCGCTTCCCGCTTTGGACCGCTGGCATGGATTACGACCACGGCACAGGCCACGGCATCGGCAGCTATCTGAGCGTGCACGAAGGCCCGCAGGGCATCTCGCGCCGCTCCACTGTTGCACTTGAGGCGGGTATGATCCTGTCGAACGAGCCGGGCTATTACCGTGAAGGGGCCTTTGGCATCCGCATCGAAAACCTTATCACGGTGATCCCTGCGCCTGCCATCACCGGCGGCGATGATCGCGACATGCTCGCCTTTGATACCTTGACGCGCGTGCCATTCGACAGGCGCCTGATTGACACAAATCTTTTGTCACACGACGAACGGGACTGGATTGATCGCTATCATCTGGCTACGCTGGACCTCATGATGGCAGAACTGGACGAACACACATTGGCTTGGCTGCAACAGGCCTGCGCGCCGCTGTGACCCACACATTTAAAGGAATATACCATGGCGCAAAATATCTCCATTCGTCCCGCAAACGGCACTTGGGTCATCCGCGCTGCGGGTGCGGTGATCGGCGAAACCAATGACGCGCTGGAATTGACCGAAGGCGATTACCCGCCGGTGATCTATTTCCCGCGCGGCGATATCGCGATGGCGTTTCTTGATCCGACAGACCAGACCTCCAGCTGCCCGTTCAAAGGGACAGCCTCCTATTTCACGATTGTTGCGAAAAGCGGACCGATCAAAAACGCGGGCTGGTCTTATGAAGCGCCAAAAGCCGAGGTTGCCGCAATCAAGGATCACATCGCGTTTTACACCAATGAAAAAGTGACCGTCGAGCAGGTTTAAGAGTGCTCTTCCTTGGCCGTTGCAGCCAAGGCCGTGTTCATCGCGCGCAAGGCGTCGACCTGAAATAACGCACCCCATAGCTCGGGCGGACTGTCATCGCCGCCCAGCGTGACCACCGGAATATAGGCGTGGTTGCCCTGCTCGAACATCGGCATGGCCTGCTCCAGGGTCGCGTTGCCGTCGATATAGACCCCTTCTGCGATCAACTCCCAGCAGGCATCCTCTGGCGCCGCCCGCTTTGCGCCGCTCTCGCGCATGATCGTACTCACGCGGAATGTCGCGAGCAGATAGGCCTGCGGGCCAGCAGCCAGATGCACGTTGCGCCGCTCAAGTTGGGTGAGAAAGAACGACTGATCGACAAGCCGCGAGGCGAGAGCCGTGGACAAAGAGACCGAGACCATCACCGCCATGGCCGTTTGCCAGTCGCCAGTCAATTCAAACACAATCAGCGTCGTTGAAATCGGCGCGCCCAACACGGCCGCTGCCACAGCCCCCATGCCTGCCAAGGCATAGATCGTGACACCATCCGAGAGGGTCGGGAAAATCCCCGTTGCGATCGTCCCGAAGGCAAGCCCCGTCAATGCGCCAATCATCAAAGAGGGCGAGAATATCCCGCCGCCCATGCGCCCACCCAGAGTGATCGCGACCGCGATGACCTTCAGAACGGCAAAGACAATCGCCTCGTGCAAGACCAACTTTCCTGTCAGCGCGGCCGTGGTCGTCTCGTAGCCCACGCCGATGATATGCGGCCAGTATATCGCCAATCCACCAAGCATTGCGCCCGCCAGTGCCGGGCGTAAAAAGCGGGGAAAACCAAGGGATTTCTGCACAGTTGTGCCCAGATCGTCGGCCCAGAAAAGTGCGCGCATCAGGACAAAAGCGACGAGGCCGCAGACCAGCCCCAACAGCAAAAAGGCGGGCAGTTCGACATAGAACGCAAGCGCGTTTTGCACCGGCAGCACGAATTCCGTCACATCACCAAAGGCCAAGCGGTTGATCACCGTGCCCGCCACGCTCGCGATCACTATGGGCGCAAAGGCATGAACCGCGAAGTGACGCAAAATCACCTCAAGCGCAAACAATGCCCCCGCCAGTGGCGCGTTAAAGCTGGCCGATACGGCCGCAGCCACGGCACAACCAAGCAAATCGCGCCCCGTGATGCCGTTGGCGCGAATGGCGCGGCTCACGAGGGTCGACAACACAGCGGCCAAATGCACGACAGGGCCTTCCCGGCCCGATGATCCACCCGTCGAAAGCGTGATCAGGCTGGCCAGTGCCGAGGCAAATCCACGGCGCACCGCCACGCGCCCTTCGTTCAGCGCCGCCCCCTCGATCACGTCGCTGACAGAACGGGCGCGCCCGTCATTGGTGAAGCGGTCCAAGATAATACCGACCGCCAAGCCGCCCAAAATCGGGATGATCAAAACCTGATACCACGCCAGCTGCGCTACGGCCGTTTCAAACTGGAACGCATCGCCTGTCCCGTAAAGCGCGCCCTGCAACCAATTGATACCCAACCGGAAAAGGACAGCGGCAAAGCCAGAAGCGATCCCGATCGCGAGCGCAATAAACCAAAACTGCAATTGCGACGGACCGCGCGTCTTGACCAGATGAAACCCGTGCCGACAGGACTTTTTGACGCCAGACACGCCATCCCCGATCCACGTTAAAACTGGCCCCGCCATTTGGTCTCCGCCTCTGGTGCCGCGACCAAAGCCGCGCTACGATGCACTATGACTATTTCATCCGCCATCACCGCTCTTGCCCCCCTTCTAGGGGATCGCCTCTCTGTGACCAAGTCTGATCTGGCCCTGCATGGCCATTCAGAGTCGCATTTTGTGCCGATGCCCCCCGATGCGGTGGCCTATGCGGTCTCGACCCAAGAGGTCTCGGAGATCGTCAATATCTGTGCCGCGCATGAATGTCCGATTATTCCGTGGGGCACGGGCACCTCGCTGGAAGGCCATAGCCTTGCACCGCGCGGCGGCCTCACCATTGACCTGTCGCGAATGGATAAGATCCTTGCCGTCAATACCGCCGATATGGACGCCCAAGTCCAACCCGGTGTCACCCGCGAGGCGCTCAACACCCATCTGCGCGACACCGGCCTGTTCTTTCCCGTCGACCCTGGTGCAAATGCCTCGCTTGGTGGTATGACCGCGACCCGTGCCTCTGGCACCACTTCCGTCCGCTATGGCACGATGCGCGACAATGTCATGGGGCTGACCGTGGTTCTGGCCTCTGGCGACATCATCCACACAGGCACGCGTGCCCGCAAATCCTCCGCAGGCTATGACCTGACTGGCCTCTTGGTCGGCTCTGAAGGTACGCTCGGGATCATCACCGAAATCACCCTCAAACTTCACGGCCAACCGCAGGCAACCTCGTCGGCCATCTGCGCGTTTGACAGCATCGAGGGTGCGGTGAACGCCGTGATCGAGACCATCCAAATGGGGATACAAGTCGCGCGCATCGAGCTTGTCGATAGCGATGCCGCCTTGGCGGTGAACGCCTATTCCGGTGCCAGCTTCCGCGACGCGCCGCATTTGCTTTTGGAATTCCACGGCACGGATACCTCCGTCGCCGAAGATGCCGCCACCTTTGGCGAGATCGCCGCCGAACACGGCTCGCAAGGCTTTGAATGGTCCGCGAAACTAGAGGACCGCAACCGCCTGTGGAAAATGCGCCACGAGGCCTATTACGCCATGCTTGCCTCGCGCAAAGGGGCCGTTGCGGTTGTCACCGACGTCTGCGTGCCGATCTCGCGGCTTGCCGAGGCGCTGCTTGAAACCAAAGCCGATATCGCAGCCTCTGGCATCCCTGGCCCAATCGTCGGCCACGTTGGTGACGGCAACTTTCACGCGGCCCTTCTGATCGACCCGAACATTCCCGAAGAGCGCGACATCGCCGTAGCCCTCGCCGCCCGCATGGCCAAACGCGCCCTTAGCATGGGTGGCACGATCACGGGTGAACACGGCGTCGGCATGGGCAAACTCGGCTATATGGAGGCCGAACACGGGCCCGCCTGGGCCGTCATGGGTGCGATCAAAACCGCACTTGATCCGCAGAACATCATGAACCCGGACAAACTGGTGCCGTCGCGGAATTAGGTCGGCATCAAGGCCCGCGCCGCCGCTCGTGCGGCTTCGGTGATCGTGTCACCTGATAGCATCCGCGCGATCTCGTCGATCCGCGCCTCTGCGTCGAGCGGTGTCACCGTCGACAGCGTTTCCGTCTTCGTCTGGCGCTTCTCAACGCGCCAGTGGTGACCACCAAGGGCTGCGACCTGTGGTGAGTGGGTCACAACCAAGACTTGGCCCCCCTTTGCCAAATCCGCCAAACGACGCCCCACCGCGTCGGCAGTCGCCCCGCCCACGCCGCGGTCGATTTCGTCGAAAATCATCGTCAGGCCCGCATCCGTCGCTGTCAGGCAGACCTTCAACGCCAGTAAGAACCGCGAGAGTTCCCCGCCTGATGCGATCTTGTTGATCGGTCCCGCAGGTGCGCCGGGGTTCGTCGCCACGGTGAAGGCCACCGCGTCGCGGCCCTCGGGTCCGGCCTCGGCTGTCGCGACCTCGGTCACAAACACGGCCCGCTCCATCTTGAGCGGAGCGAGCTCTGCGGCCATCGCTTTGTCCAACTTCTTGGCGGCAACCTGACGCGCTGCCGTCAAACGCTCTGCGCCCGCGTCATAGACGGCCTGCGCTGTCATAACGTCACCTTGTAAGTGCTTCAGTTCCTTGGCACTTCCATCCAATAGCCCCAAGCGCGCGCGCAGCTCGTCGGCAAAGGGGCCAAGGTCATCTGCAAGCACGCCATGCTTGCGCGCCAAACCACGGATCGTGAACAAGCGCTCCTCAACCTCTTCCAATTCGGAAGGGTTAAACGACAACTGCGCCAGACACTCCTCGACGCCGCCCTGCGCCTCGTCCAAGGCCAAAGCCGCCCGTTCGAGCGCCTCCAAAGCGGTATCCAAACCGCCCTCGGCCTTGGCCGCAACGCCATTGAGCCAGCGGACAGCGTCCGATACAGCCCCCTCGGCCCCCTGCAAGCCGATCGCCTCGCGGGCCTTCACAATATCTTCGCGGATCTTCTCTGCGGCCTGCATCAAACGGCGCTGGGTGTCCAACGCAGCCTCTTCGCCCGCAAGTGGCATCAGCGCATCCAGCTCGGCCACAGCATGACGCAAATACTCTTCTTCGGCGCGGGCCTCGGCCACACGCACCTCTGCCGCCTTCAATGCTTTTTGTGCGACGGCCAAGGCCCGCCACGCGGCACGGCATTTCTCAATATCCGCCTCAAGCCCCGCAAATGTATCTAGCATCAAACGATGGCCGCGCGGGTTCAGTAACCCGCGATCATCATGCTGGCCGTGCAGTTCGACCAATGTTTCGGACAGAGTGCGCAGGACCTCACCACTGACACGGCGGTCATTGATCCACGCGGTTTTGCGCCCGTCACGGGTGTTGATCCGGCGCAAGATGACCTCGCCGTCTTCAACCTCAATGCCTGCCTCGTCTAGGACCAGGCGCCCCGGATGACCTGCAGGCAAATCAAACGCCGCCGTGACTTCGCCCTGCTCGGCCCCCGCACGGACCAGCTCGGCGCGACCGCGCCACCCAAGCACGAACCCGAGACTATCGAGCAAAATCGACTTGCCCGCACCCGTTTCACCAGTCAACACATTGAGACCCGGCTGAAACGAAAGTTCCAACCGATCAATGATGAGCATGTCACGAATATCTATGTGGCGTAGCATATCTGCGTAGGATGGGTTTTAACCCATCTCCCGATCACAACCATTCACCGCGCAAGACTTGGCGATAAATCGACGATAACCAATTGTCTCCCGCTGTACGCGCCTCAAGCCCCTGCCCCGTCAACAAGGCAAAGCTATCCTGATACCAAGGGGTCGATTGATAGTTATGGCCCAAAATCGCACCAGCGGTCTGTGCTTCATCCGTCAAGCCCAGCGAAAGATAGGCCTCCACCAGACGGTGCAAGGCCTCGGCAGTATGCGAAGTGGTCTGGAAATCCTCAACCACAATGCGGAACCTGTTCACGGCCGCCGCATAATGCTTGCGCTTGAGGTAGTAGCGGCCGATTTCCATCTCTTTGGCGGCCAGATGGTCAAAGGCCAAATCAAACTTCAAAATCGACGAACGGGCATATTCGGTGTCGGGATACTGCTCGATCACGGCGCGCAAGGCCTGCAAGGCCTGGAACGTCAGCCCCTGATCACGTCCAATCTCGTCGATCTGGTCGTAATAGGACAAGGCGAGCAGATATTGCGCATAAGCTGCATCCTCGGAGGCGGGATAAAAGTCGATATAGCGCTGTGCCGCGGCACGGCTATTGGGGTAGTCGCGATCCTTGTGGAAGGCATAGACCTGCATGATGAGCGCACGTTTTGCAAAATCAGAGTACGGATAAAGCCGCTCGATCTCACCAAAATAGATCGCCGCATCCTCCGGCCTACCGCGCTCCAGCTCGTATTCGCCGCGCTGAAAAATCTCTGCGGCGGTATATTGCTCTAAAATGGCGGGGTTTGCGACAGGATCTATCTCGTTGCTGCATCCAACAAGCAGCCCAAGGGCCAAAACAGTCCCCATCAGGGTTGCTTTGGATCCAAACTGAGACTTGGCTTCTGACATCAACGGCCCTCGCACCTCAAACGTCGCTCTGGAGCGGCGTGCTCCGGCGTATTGGGTTACGGTCTAGCATAGAAAAATCGGGGGCAAAATGCCTTTTGACAGCGAGTTGAACAACTCTGCGTTTTGAAGCCTAAGCGACGGCGAAAAGATCGGCCTTGCTCACACCTACGCCGGGCAGACGGGCGGCAATTTTCGCATCACAGCGCACCCAGCGCCACGCCGAATGATCCGCAAATAACGCCTTCAAAAGACGGTTGGTCATGGCGTGCCCTGCACGGATCCCTGTATAGCGGCCCAAGATCGGCGCGCCTGCGGTGTAAAGATCACCCAAGGCGTCCAGCATCTTGTGACGCACAGCCTCGTCGGCATGACGCAAACCACCGGGGCTCAGGACGCGATCGCCTTCGACAACAACCGCATTCTCCAGCGTTCCGCCCAAGGCCAAACCCTTCGCGCGCATCGCTTCCACATCGGAATGCCGGCAGAATGTCCGGCTGTCGCAAAGCTCGCGGACAAACGCCCCATTGGCCATATTCAGGGTTTTTTCCTGATGGCCAATCGCCGCATCGGCAAAGGTGATGCCAAATTCAATCTGCAAGCTCGTGGCAGGTGACAGACGCGCCATGACGTCCCCGTCAACAACCGCAATATCGCGCAAAATTTCGATCGCAAACAGTGGCGCATTAAGCCGGGTCAAACCGGCCTCGACAATGCCGCGCACGAAAGCGGCGGAAGACCCATCCATAATCGGCACTTCCGGCCCGTCGATATCGACAATCACATTGTGCACGCCTGTCCCCGACAACGCGGCCATCAAATGCTCAATGGTCGAAACGGTCAGACCGGCCGCATTTTCCAGACGGGTATTGAGCGGAGAAACGATGACCTGATCCCATGTTGCCGCAAGCATGTTGTCCACGTCTGCGACATCGACGCGGCGAAAGACAATACCGGTCTGTGCCGCCGCAGGGCGCAGCGCGATTGTCGCAGGGCGACCAGTATGCAAACCGGTGCCTTCAAAGGTCACGACTGTTTTTAATGTGGTCTGCACGGTTTCGGCCTCGGGGTGATTCATATCTTGTTGACCATGAGGTAATACGCGCGACCAGAGTTCACAATTCACGCTTTGTAACGGTCTGAAACACCCCTGCAACAAACGATCCAAGTATTTGCTTTAGAACGAAAAAAGCCGCCCCTCAGGGCGGCTTTTCTCATATTTACCTAACGTCACAAAGCGACGCGCAGTGGGTTAATTTGCCTGACGACGCAGGAACGCAGGGATCTCGATGCGCTCTTGCTCCGGATCGACGTCCTGTGCTGACTCTTCGCGCAGCGCTGTCACCTGTGGACGCGCACGGCTCGGCTGCTGGGCCTCATGCGCGCCTGCACCTGTCATGCGGTTGATCAAAGAGTTGATACCAAAGCGCGGACGCTCGCCGTCATGTGTCGTAGGAGCAGCTGGCGCACGATACTGCTGCTGTGGTGCCTTGGACACAGCGGCCTGCAAGCGGGCGAGTGCCTCTGGAGACGGTGTGCCGGCTGCCGGTGCACGTGGTGCCACGAAGGATTCAGGCGCGTCCATCATTGGCTCGGTGCGCGGCTTATAGGCTGGCGGTGGCAGATCGTCGGTCTCATCGGCGAAGGCTTCGCGCATGTCGTCGTAATTCTGCTGCGCGTTATCCGCTTGCATTTCGCCGTCCATGTCTTCGAACAAGGTGCGCGCAGGCGCTGCTGCGACAGGTGCGGCCTCAACACGTGGCGCCGGTTGCGGCGCTGGCTTTGGCGCGGATGCTGCTGCGCGCGGCGCAACTGGGGCAGCAACTTCGCGGACGTCTTCAGGCTGTGCTTGCGGCTTCAGTGGTGCGGCCATCGAGCGACGTGGCAACGGAAAATCGTTTGTCTTGACAGCTGCATCGATCCCAGTGGCCACCACGGAAACGCGCATACGGCCTTCCATGGATGTGTCCAGCGTGGAACCAACGATGATGTTGGCTTCCGGATCGACCTTTTCGCGGATTTTGTTGGCCGCTTCGTCCAGCTCGAACAAGGTTAGGTCGTAACCGCCGGTGATGTTGATCAGAACGCCACGTGCGCCTTCGAGAGAAATCTCGTCGAGCAGCGGGTTTGCAATCGCCTTTTCGGCAGCCTCGATCGCGCGGTTCTCGCCCTCGGCCTCGCCTGTGCCCATCATCGCCTTGCCCATTTCGTCCATCACGGCGCGCACGTCGGCAAAGTCGAGGTTGATCAGGCCGGGACGAACCATCAGGTCGGTCACGCCTTTCACACCTTGGTAAAGCACGTCATCAGCAAGCTGGAAGGCTTCGGTGAATGTGGTCTTTTCGTTGGCCAGACGGAACAGGTTCTGGTTTGGAATGATGATCAGCGTATCGACAACCTTTTGCAGGGCCTCGATGCCCTCTTCGGCCTGCTTCATGCGCTTGCCGCCCTCAAACTGGAACGGTTTGGTCACAACACCAACAGTCAGCACACCAAGTTCGCGAGCGGCTTGTGCAATGATCGGTGCCGCACCAGTCCCTGTGCCACCGCCCATACCGGCCGTGATGAAACACATGTGTGCGCCAGCAAGGTGGTCAACGATTTGCTCGATGCTCTCTTCGGCAGCGGCAGCGCCAACGGTTGCGCGCGCACCAGCACCCAGACCTTCGGTGACTTTGATCCCCATCTGGATGCGCGACGCCGCCTTGGCATGCTGCAAGGCCTGCGCGTCGGTGTTCGCAACAACGAACTCGACCCCATCCAGTTCTTTGTCGATCATGTTGTTGACCGCATTACCGCCAGCACCGCCCACACCAAAAACGGTGATACGGGGCTTCAGTTCGTCCTGACCGGGAATGGAGAGGTTCAATGTCATTGCTCTGTCCGCCTATGCTTTTTGGGGCCCGTCCCACCGGGCATTCGTCTATACTTTGGACCGACATTAGACACATCGGCCCCGCAGGTCACGCATAAATCACAAATTAACCACCAAATGTGGGGCTTTTTTCGTGATTTTCCGCCGTATTTGGACGACTAGGCAAGATATCGCGTATTACCAGTTGTCCTTGAACCATTTCACCGCCCGCTTGAGCGAGCGTCCCGAGTAATTATCGACGGGAATCTCAAAGTCCCACCACTCATCTTGCGGATGGGCTGCAAACAAGGTGAGTCCCACTGCGGATGAAAAAGCGGGGCCAATCGCGGCCTGTGGCAGGCCTTGAACGCGCAACGGGCGGCCCAACCGGACCTGCTGACCCAGTATCTTGCTGGCAAGCCCATCAAGGCCAGGGATCTGGCTCCCGCCACCAGTCAGCACGATCTGCTGAGAGGGCAAATGCTCGAATCCTGCGGCATCCAGCCGGACGCGGACCTCTTCCAGTATTTCTTCGACGCGCGGGCGCATGATTCCGATCAGCTCGGCGCGCGACACAGTGCGGCGGTCATGCTCATAGTCGCCCGTATCGCCGCCGATTTCGATCATCTCGCGGTCATCCATGCCCGTGGCGACAATGCCGCCGTAGAATGTCTTGATCCGCTCTGCGGTGGCCATCGGCACCGACAGCCCCATCGAGATATCAGAGGTGACGTGATCCCCGCCCATGCGCACCGCATCGGCATAGATCATGTGCTTTTTCATAAAGACCGAAATGCCCGTGGACCCGCCGCCGAGATCAATACAGGCCGCGCCCAGCTCTTGTTCGTCTTCAACAAGCGAGGAAATGCCCGAGGCATAGGCGCTCGACGCGATCCCTGCCAGTTCCAGATCACAACGTTTGATACAGAAGAAAATGTTCTGCAAAGCGACACTGTCGACCGTCAGCATATGCATATCGCAGTTGAGCTGGTTGCCGATCTGACCGCGCGGATCGGCCATGCCAGAGCGATGGTCGAGCGCAAAATTCACCGGCTGGGCATGCAGCACGTCACGCTCTGCGCCGTAATCGGGCACGTCGCAAGCAGCCATCACGCGGCCAATATCGCCGTCCGTGACCAAGCCGTTGGCAATATCGACCGATCCATCAAGGCCATAAGACTTTGGCCGACCGCCTGCGAGACAGGCAATCACATGGTCAACGCGGACATTGGCCATCTTCTGGGCCGCTTGAACCGCCGTGCGGATCGCGCGCTCGGTTTCCTGCATCGCGTCGACTTCGCCGAACTTCACACCGCGAGAGCGGGTTGTTGCGGCCCCGATCACGCGGAATGAAGATTGCCCTGCCAAAGACCCGACACCGTCAGCGCCGCGAAACGTCTCGGGGCCATCAAAGCGCAAGACAAGACAGGCAATCTTGCTTGTCCCAATGTCCAAAATCGCAATCACACCGCGCTGCATCGCTGCTTTACGCATGTTTCGCATGGCGCGTTGGCTATCGTATAGATCACCCATTTAGTTGTCTGCCTCTGTTTGTCCGGCGCGGTGCAAAGCACCGGCGGCTTCTTTATTGACGCGAATAGTTGGTCTGTTCGGATTGCGCATATCGACAACGGCGACATCCCGATCCAGCAATTCACGGGCCTGCTGCAAAACGATAACGCGGTCAAGCGCCCCTACGGCCCCGTTGGCGGGCAGCAAGATCCGTTGATCCCGGTCAAGCACGATATCCCAGCGCCGCTCGCCCATGCGGACAAGGCCGCGCATCCGCTCTTGCAAGGGTTTTGCGTCTTTGAACAGATCGAGCGCCTCGGCGATATGATCCTGTGCGCCGTCCCCTGCAATCAGCGGCAAATCAAGCCGATCCGTGCGGCTCTCGACAAAACCCGCATAAACGCCCTCTTCATCAATCAGCCGCAGCAAATCGCCGTCGCGCCATAAGGCGACGGGCACACGCGGGGTGATATCCACCAGAAGCTTGCCGGCATCGCCCAACCGGACACGGGCCGAGCGCACACCGTCCAGCGCCTCAACGCGCTTGCGCATCGTTTCAAGATCAAGCTCGAAGGAGGACACAGGAAAGCTCATCGGCAAAACCAGCGCGACGCTGGCGGCCAGATCTTCAGTCGCACCCTCGACCTGCATCGCGGAAATCATAAATTCCGGCCGCTGCTGGATCGTTGCTTTGGCCTGCGCAACTGTCGCGGCCACCAATGCACGGTTTTCGTCGTGACTATACCAGCTCACAGCCACGATCCCGATGATCGCAAGCGGGCCACCGATGCGGATCAAACCGCGCACACCCGGCGTGAGCATCCAGCGCTGATAGCGATACTTCCACTTGGAAGGGGCCGGATCGCGCGGCAAGTTGGCGCGGGGGCGCATGGCGGTTAGCGGTTGCATGACGCATCCTCCACCATCCAGCGACACAACTCAGCGAAGGAAATTCCGGCATGTGCCGCTTGCTCGGGAGCGAGCGACGTGGGCGTCATCCCCGGCTGCGTGTTGGTCTCCAACAAGATCAGACCGGCAAGGCCCTTGCTTTCATCCCAGCGGAAATCTGTGCGGCTGACACCGCGGCAGCCCAAAGCACGGTGGGCGCGCAAGGCGTAATCCAAACAGGCGTCGGTGATCTCTTGCGGCAATTGGGCAGGGATTACATGGCGCGAACCGCCAGTCTTGTACTTGGCGTCATAATCATACCAGCCATCGACAATAATATCGGTCACACCCAAGGCGCGATCTCCCATCACTGTCGTCGTAAGTTCGCGGCCCGCAGCATAGGCTTCGACCATCACCATCTCGGGCATGGTGTCTGCAAGCACGGGCGGACGGGTGGCATCCGCAGGCACCAGATAAATCCCGACGCTTGACCCTTCGTTGTTGGGCTTGACCACATAGGGCGGCGGCATGACATGGGCCTTTGCGACCTCTGCTTTCGGGACAATCACGCTCTCAACCACCGGCAAGCCGACAGAGCGGAAAGCCGCCTTCGTGCGCTGCTTGTCAAGCGCAAGCGACGAGGCCAAAACGCCAGAATGTGTGTAAGGGATCTGCATCCATTCGAGCAGACCCTGAACGCAGCCGTCCTCACCCCAGCGACCGTGGAGCGCGTTGAACACAACATCGGGAGCAATCTGCGTCAAACGCAAAGCAAGGTCGCGGCCAGCATCGACCTCGATCACGTCACATCCTGATACCCGCAAAGCTGCCGCGCATTCGGTCCCCGAACTCAGCGAAACTTCACGCTCCGCTGACCGTCCGCCCATCAAAACAACAACTTTCGGGTTTGCCCTGCTCGACATACCCACCACCTTATTACGCGGACCTTTGCTGGTCCGTCAGTTCTTTGCGCCACCCTTGCCTTGGGGCAATATCCTGTAATTTTTGCGGATCGAAGCCCCTACCGGTTGCCTATCCGCATAATTTCCCACTCTAACGTGATCGCACTGGAATCGTAAACCTTTTTCCGCACCAGCTCGCCCAAATCTTCAAGATCCGCCGCCGTTGCATCCCCCGCGTTGGTCAGGAAGTTCGAATGTTTGACGTTCATCACGGCACCGCCAAGGGTCGCACCCCGCATGCCCGCGTCGTCGATGACCTTCCAAGCCTTCAAATCATGCACGTCGTCGGCACGCCCCGTGCTTGAAAAACCCGCCGGATTGCGGAATGTGGAGCCCGCCGTGCGGTCTTTGGTCGGCTGGCTCTCGTCGCGTTTGGTCAATTGCTCTGCCATTCGCGCCTCCAGCGCGGCAGGGTCACCTTCGGGCGCATGCATCACAGCGCCGACAATCACCGCACCCTCGGGCAGAACCGACGACCGATAGGCCAGCTGCAGATCAGCCGCAGGCACTTCCACCACGGTCCCGTCGCGCATCACAACCGTGACGCTCTGCAAAACATCGGCCGTATAGCTGCCATAGCAGCCCGCGTTCATACGCACAGCGCCGCCAATCGCGCCCGGAATGGTGCGCAAAAATGTGAGATCGAGCCCCTCAGCCGCAGCCTTGCGCGCGACATGCGCATCCAGCGCCGCAGCCCCCGCAGTCACAGCCTGCCCGTCAAAGGAAATACTGTTAAAGCCGCGCCCCAAGCGGATCACAACCCCCGTAATCCCGCCATCGCGCACGATCAGGTTAGAGCCAACCCCCATCGGAAAGACCGGCACACCGGGGTCAAGGGCGGCCAGAAACTGCGCCAGATCATCCACATCCGCAGGCTGGAACAAAACATCAGCAGGCCCGCCCACACGCATCCACGTGAGGTCCGCCAAAGAGCGATCAGGGGTCAAAGTGCCGCGCACGGGGGGGAGGGTCATTTTCATGAGCGGCCCATAACGCGGCGCACCCAGCGGGTCAAATAGATCAACGGCCAGCGCAGCACCGATCCGCCCGCCGCAAGCACAAACAAGCCGATCCACGGCCCGTTTTCATAGGTCACCCAGCCCAAAACCGGCACGCCGATCGCGATCATCGCGTAGGCAAAGCGCCAATGCTGGTCCTTGGACGGAAACATCGCGACCACATTGGCCACGATCAACCAGAACGCCGCTGCCGCCAGCGACATCATCGGGGCAGCTCCGGCTCTTGCCCGCGCGCGCGGGCGTAGAAATACATCAAAGGCCTGCGGAACATGGACACAAAGGCTGCCAGCGCCAGAACGGCCACTAACCAGCCAAAGTCATAGCCGATCCAGACGATCAAAACCGGCGCCGCGATCAGCAAGCTGATGCCCAGCGGGTACTGCCTGCGTATCGGCAAAAACGCGGTCCCCGTCGCGACGAGGACCCAGAGGCAGCCTATGACGAGCGACCCTGTCACTTTTCCAGCCGCGCAGGCAAGGCGTTAGCCCAAGCGCTAATCGTGCCCGCGCCCAAGCAAACCACCATATCACCCGGTTTGGCCTGCTCGCGCACGAGGCGTTCCAGATCGTCCTCACTGGCGACGGCACGCGCATGACGGTGCCCATGCCGGATCAGACCTGCAACCAGATCATCACGCGACGCGCCCGTAATCGGCTCTTCGCCCGCCGCATAAACATCGGCAATGCCCACAACGTCAGCATCGTTAAAGCAGGCGCAGAATTCGTCGAAGTGGTGGCTCAACCGCGTAAAGCGGTGCGGTTGGTGCACGGCGATCACGCGGCCTTCGGTGGCCTGACGCGCGGCCTTCAATACGGCGGTAATCTCAACGGGGTGGTGCCCGTAATCGTCGATGATCGTGACACCATTTACCTCGCCCACACGGGTAAAGCGGCGGTTCACGCCACCAAACTTCTTGAGCGCGGCGCGGATTTCATCCTTTTTCATGCCCAAATGACGGGCCACAGCCACAGCCGAGAGCGCGTTCGAGACGTTGTGATCGCCAGGCATCGGCAATTCGCACCCTTCGATCACCAGACCCTCAGCCTGCAACGCCACATCAAAATGCGCGACACCTTTTTCATAGGTCAGGTTAATCGCGCGCACGTCCGCCTGCGCATTAAAACCGTAAGTCACAACGCGGCGGTCGGTCAAACGACCGACAAGTGCCTGCACTTCGGCATTATCGGTGCAGCACACCGCAATCCCGTAGAACGGAATCCCCGATACAAACTCGTAAAACCCCTGACGCAGGTTCTCGATCGTGTGCCAATGCTCCATATGCTCGGGGTCGATATTGGTCGCGATGGCAATCGTCGCAGGCAAACGGTTGAACGTGCCGTCGCTCTCGTCGGCCTCAACCACCATCCACTCGCCTTGGCCCATGCGCGCGTTTGATCCGTAAGCGTGAATGATCCCGCCGTTGATCACGGTCGGATCCAGACCGCCCTCATCCAGAAGGGCCGCGACCATCGTGGTCGTCGTTGTCTTGCCATGGGTGCCCGCAATCGCGACGTTCGATTTCAGGCGCATCAACTCGGCCAGCATCTCGGCACGGCGCACAATCGGCAGCCCCTTCGCGCGGGCCTCGTCCAATTCGGGATTGCCCGGTTTGATGGCCGATGAGATCACAACCACTTCGGCATTCGCCAAATTTTCGGCCTTTTGACCCACAAAAATCGTGGCCCCAAGCTTGGCCAAACGATCCGTAATCGGCGAAGCCTTCAGGTCAGAGCCCTGCACCTGATAGCCGTGGTTGATCAGCACCTCGGCGATACCAGACATACCAATGCCCCCGATCCCCACGAAATGGATCGCACCAACATCAAGGGGGAGTTTCGTCGCCGCAGCATTCATTCTCTTATTCTTTCACAACTTGTTCTTTGTTTGCCAGCTCTTCGACCAAGGCCACAAGGCGGGTCGTCGCATCTGGAATTCCGCACGCCAATGCCGCTTGGGACATCTTCAAAGCCGCCGCGTCATTGGACAAAACCGCGGCGATTTGCGCGGTCAGTGTTTTGACCGTGAACACATCCTCAGGGATCAGGATCGCCGCCCCCGCGTTCACCAACTGGCGCGCGTTTGCGGTCTGGTGGTCTCCCGTCGCCGCAGCGAAAGGGACAAAAATCGCAGGGCGGCCAATAACACTTACATCGGCAACCGTCGAGGCGCCGGAACGGGTGATGACCAATTGCGCCTCCGACATACGGTTGGGCACATCGTCAAAGAACGGCTGCACATCGGCAGAAATCAACGCATCGGCGTAATAGGTCGCGACGCGCTGCATATCCTCTTCGCGGGCCTGATGGGCCACACGGACATTGCGGCGGAGCTCTTCGGGCAGCGCATCAATCGCAGGCGGCACGATATCGGACAGAATGCGCGCACCCTGAGAGCCGCCCATAACCAGTATCGACATCGGATAATCACCCGGCGGGATATAGCCCGCGCCTGCACGCTCCAACACCGCCGCACGGACAGGATTGCCCACATGCACGCCCGCGACGCCTTCAGGCAAGGCCGTTGGCCAAATTCCGCAGGCGACCTTGTCCACACGCTTGGCAAACACCGCATTGGTGCGTCCCAAAACGCCGTTTTGCTCGTGGATCATCCGCGGTTTGCGCAAGACCCAAGCCGCCGCCATCGCAGGGATCGCAGGATAGCCGCCAAAGCCGACAACAACGCCCGGCTTTTCGCGAAACATGCGCCACGTCGCGCCAGCAATTCCGGCCGCGATCCGAAACGGGACGGCGAGTTTGGCCACGATGCCGCCACGGGCAAAGGTCGCGGATTTAACAACCGTGATCTCGACCGCGTCAGGAAAGCCACCTGCATAACGGGCACCGCGCTCGTCAGTCGACAGCTTGACGCGCCAGCCTTTGGCCAGCATCGCCTCCGCCAGCGCTTGGGCGGGAAACATATGCCCGCCCGTGCCGCCTGCCGCGATGACAAGGAGCCTGCTCACCGCGTTTTCCGCATCAAAATATCACCGATTTTGCCCTGTGGACGGGTCCGCGTCAGCGCAAGCAACATGCCCATCGCAATGCCCCCGGCAATCAGGGACGAACCACCATATGACACAAACGGCAGCGTCATGCCCTTTGCAGGCAGCAAACGCACCGCCACACCCATATTGATCATCGCCTGCACACCAAAGGCGCAAGCAAGCCCCGTGCCCGCAAGGCGAATGAACGGATCACGCTCATTGAGCAAACGCAGCAAGGAGCGCACAACAATCACCCCGTAAAGCATGATGATCATCATGACACAAATCAGACCGTATTCTTCGGCGGCGACTGCAATGATAAAGTCGGTATGTGCATCAGGCAGCGACCACTTCACTTGGCCTTCGCCAACACCCACGCCAAAGAAACCACCCTCGCGGATCGCGTTTGTGGCATATCCAAGCTGGGTGGTGGGATCGACCTCGGGGTTCAAAAAGCCGTCGATACGGCGCGCAAAGTGTTGGGAATTGGAATAGGCAAACGAGCCCGCCATCACAACGAGCCCTGCGATGCCAAAAAGCAAAACCATCGGCGCACCCGCAACGAAATACATCACGCCCCACGAGAAAAGCACCAAACAGGCTTGGCCAAAGTCCGGCTGCAACGCGAGCAACAAGCAGATTACAGCTGTCAAAATGAATGAATACATCCGGCCCGGAGGCGCACCGACTTCAAAGCTGGCCGCCATCAACCACGCGGCGACGACGACAAATCCGGGCTTGAGAAACTCGGAGGGCTGGAACGAGGCAAACCCCAGCGAATACCAGCGCATCGCGCCTTTTCCGAAGTCCGTGCCGAAAAAAGGCAAGCCCATCAAGGCGACAAACGAGACCAGGAAGCCTACGACAGCCATGCGGCGGATCATTTGCGGCGGCATCATCGAGACGCCCAGCATCACGATCATCGCCACACCGCCAAAGATAGCCTGACGCGTGACATAGTGAAACGGCTCAAGGCCGTTCTTGCTGGCCAAGGGAGGAGAAGACGCCAGCCCAAGCAGCAGACCGATCCCGAACAGGATCAGGATGCAAGACATCGTCCATTTATCAATCGTCCGCCACCACCGTGGAAGAATAGGTTCACCAGTGTAAACTGGGACCGTGCCATAGACCATTTCCGTCATGGAGATACCGCCAATACTGCCTCAAATCGCCCGATTTTTCGGGTCTGACACCAGCCATAGCTCAAAACCCTAAGGATTTCCACAACAATTAGCCGATCGGCGTATTCAAGCCGGAGTGCAATATCTCCCTTGAAGCCAACGGACTTGTCGGACCGATCCGCGCGGCGCTGGCATCGGTTGCGCCCCCTGGCGTGCGTCAGATGACTTTGACCTTCGCAGCACAAACTGACCCAAATCGTAAAAAACCGGACCTGCGTGCGAGCCTTGAGAAATTGTCCGGCCGCCAGAAAAACTTAGACGGTCACTGCATGGTTCCAGTGACCTCTCCATCAATGAGAGGTGCCGCGAAAAACCCGTCGAATTCCCTAAAATCCTCTGAAGATCGCCCCGCCGGCTTAAGCCTTTGGAAAGCCAAGGCGAGAACAATCGAGAGTCACAAAGTGCGAGTCGATCCTATGGCAGGTTATATTTCAGAGTTCAGTTATATGGGCGGAACATCCGTTAAATTTATCGAAATCGCGGTTCCCACCGGCACCGACGTGTCGTGCTACTCCGTCGTCATTTACAACAGCGACGGAACGGTGGCTCACACCTATTCGCTGACCACGGTGCAATCCACTTCGGGCGGCAACGATGTCTATGTGCTTGATTCAAGCGCCGCCGGTTTCGCGGATTTTCTATCCGGGCAAGCAATCGCATTGATCGATGGCACGGGCACTGCCGATCAATTTGTGTCCTTTGGCGGAAGCACTGTCACCGCAACCTCGGGTCCCGCTGCGGGGGAGACGAGCAGCAACGTCGGCACTGTCGGCTTTGGGCAATCCCTGCAATCGGACGATGGCGGGGCGAGCTATTACACCCAAACCGCTCCGAATAAAGGGAGCGTGCCTTGCTATGCTCCTGGCACGATGATCGACACGCCACATGGACCGCGCGCGGTGGAAACGCTTTGTCCGGGTGATTTGGTGCTGGGGCCGGTGGTGGTCAGCGCGGTAACGACGCGCGAACGTCAGACATTGGCCCGCATCTTTGGAACTGCCGTGTTGCCAGAAATGGCCCTGAACGGACCACCCTCACGGGAATGCCTCGCCGTGGGCACCGTTCGGCGACACCTGATGAGGCGCTCCAAAGTGCAAACGGAACGTTATCCAAAAGAGAAAACAGCTATTGGGGCACTGGCGCAGCGATCTTGGGCACCGTCACGCGTATCCGCGTCGTAAGTTCTCCCTAGCTTTCCGCTTGCGCCAGCCTCAATTTCGCGGCACCTCCGGTCTATGCAAGTCAAAACTCTCATTATCGGCGCAGGTGCCGCAGGGATGATGTGCGCAGCCCATGCGGGCGCGGACGTCCTTGTCGTTGATCACGCGAAGGCCGCAGGCGAAAAGATCCGCATCTCGGGTGGCGGGCGCTGCAATTTCACCAACATGCACACGACGGCCGCCAATTTCCTGAGCCAGAACCCTCATTTCGCCAAATCCGCTCTCAAGCGCTATACCCAATGGAATTTCATCAGCCTCGTCGCCTCTTACGGCATCGCTTACCACGAGAAAACTTTGGGCCAACTTTTCTGTGACGGCACCGCCAAAGACATCGTCGCCATGCTGCGCAGCGAGATGAAAGCCGCGCAGCTTTGGCTGCAAACAGAGGTCGGCGAAATCCGCCACGACGGCACACACTTTCAAGTCGCCCTGACCCGCGAAGGCACCACCCGCCAGATCACCGCGACCAACCTCGTGATGGCCTCAGGCGGCAAATCCATTCCCAAGATGGGCGCAACGGGGCTTGCATATCAAATTGCCGCACAATTCGGGCTTGGCATGGTCGAGACCCGCCCCGCGCTTGTGCCGCTCACCTTCACCGACGAGCGTTTTAAACCGCTGGCAGGCACCGCCCTGCCCGCCCGCGTCACCGCAAACGGGACCAGCTTTGACGAGGCCATGCTTTTCACCCATCGTGGCCTGTCAGGCCCCGCGATCCTGCAAGCCTCAAGTTATTGGAAAGACGGCGACGCGATCACCGCCAACCTGATCCCGCAGACCGATCTTTTCACTCACTTGCGCAACGCGCGCCAAACCGACGGGCGCAAGGCGCTGACCACGGTCATAAGCCAACATCTGCCGGGCAAACTCGTGGGCTACCTCGCCGATCACATCGACATGTCAGGCAACCTTGCCGATCAATCCGACGCCAAACTGCAAACGCTCTGTGAGGCGCTGCGGAACTGGACGCAAATCCCTTCAGGTTCCGAAGGCTACCGCACAGCCGAAGTCACCCTCGGCGGCGTGGATACAAGCGATCTGGACAGCAAAACCATGGCCGCCAAAGCGACGCCGAGCCTCTACTTCATCGGCGAAGCCGTGGACGTGACCGGCTGGCTTGGCGGCTATAACTTCCAATGGGCATGGTCGTCCGGCTGGGCGGCGGGTCAGGCGATCAAATCAACCGCTTAACCTGCGCCATAAAGTCTTCGCCGCGCTGCTCGAAGTTATCGTATTGATCAAAACTGGCGCAAGCAGGCGCCAGCAGAACCACATCGCCGCTTTCCGCGTCCGCCGCCGCCGCCGCAACGGCGGCCTCCATCGTGGTGCAGACCATCGCATCGACACCGATCAACTGACGGGCAAAATCCTCGGCCTCGCGCCCGATCACATAGGCTTTTTGCACGGCACCGACATGCGGCAACAGCCCGCTCAAGCCGCCCTCTTTCTGCAAACCGCCGCATACCCAGCGAATTTTACCAAATGCCTGCAACGCCTTGGCCGCACTATCCACATTCGTGGCCTTACTATCGTTCACAAAGCGCACACAGTCCTTCTCGCCCACCACTTGGCTCCGATGCGGCAAGCCGCCAAACGACTGCATCGCAGCCTCGATCCCCTTGGGGCTAAAGCCCAGCGTGCGGCACGCCGCATAGGCCGCACAAGCATTCTGATGGTTATGTGCACCCGGCAAGCCCTGAATGGCGCGCAGGTCAATCGAGGCGACCTGACGCCCCTTGCGATATTCGCTGAGGAACCCCTTGCGTGCGAAAACCGTCCAGCCTTCGCTCTCCAGCTTCTGTCCCGATGACACACGGATCACACGGTCGTCCGCCGCACCCTCGGCCAGTTGGTTGGCCAAAAACTGACCTTCGATTTCATCAACACCAATCACGGCGCGATCAGGCCCGCCTTCGGCAAACAAGCGGCGCTTTGCGGCAAAATATCCGCCAAGCCCCGCATGGCGATCCAGATGGTCAGGGCTGATATTGGTCAAAACCGCCACGTCAGGTGTCAGACTGCGCGCCAGATCGGTCTGATAGGACGACAGCTCAAGCACCACGACCTCGCCATCATGGGCAGGCTCGATATCCAGAACGCCGCGACCGATATTGCCCGCAAGCTGGCTCGCGCGGCCATTCTCGACGCAAATGTGATGGATCAGCGCCGAAGTCGTCGATTTACCATTCGACCCTGTCACCGCAATCACCTTCGGACCAGTATGGAAATCCGCCCAATCTTCGGTCGCAAATGACTGGAAGAACAACCCAATATCGTTGTCCACAGAGCAACCCGCCGCCCATGCCGCGGCAATCACCTTATTGGGTGCAGGATAGAGATGCGGAATCCCAGGAGATACGATCAACCGCGCGACACCATCAAAAGCGCCGGCCTTGGTCAGGTCGCGCACCTCGTAGCCCTCGGCCGCGGCGGCCTCGCGCGCCACCTGCCCGTCGTCCCAAACCACAGGCACCGCGCCACCCGCCTGTAACGCCAGCGCCGTGGCCCGCCCTGAACGGCCCAGACCCAAAACAGCAACCGTCTTGCCCTCATACCCACGCACAGGAATCATGCCGCCGCTCCTTGTTTTTCCGCGCCCAACTGGCACCAAAGCAGGCCTGAAAGCAAGTCGAAGCCCCCCTGCGCTATCTCTTGAATATATGCGCTAACGCTTTGACGGTCGTCGTGACCTTTAGCGCACTTTTAGCGTCGCAAGGCCGATCATCGCCAAGATCAGCGATATAATCCAGAAGCGGATCACGATCTGCGGCTCGGCCCAGCCCTTCTTTTCATAGTGGTGGTGGATCGGTGCCATCAGGAACACGCGCTTGCCCGTGCGCTTGAAATACAGCACCTGAATGATCACCGAGAGCGCCTCGACAACGAACAGGCCCCCGACAATCGCCAGCACGATTTCGTGCTTGGTCGCCACAGCAATCGCGCCCAAAGCCCCGCCCAAAGCAAGCGAGCCTGTGTCGCCCATAAACACCGCAGCAGGTGGTGCGTTATACCAAAGAAAGCCCAAACCGCCGCCGATCAACGCGAGGCAGAAGATCAAAATCTCGCCAGATTCCGGGACGTAATGCAGTCCAAGCTCTTCGGAAAAGTCGACACGGCCAACAACATATGCGATGATCCCAAAAGTGCCCGCCGCAATCATCACCGGCATAATCGCGAGCCCGTCGAGCCCGTCCGTGAGATTGACCGCATTGGCTGCCCCGACGATCACAATCACCGAGAACGGGATAAACAAAAAGCCCATGTTGATCAGCACGTTCTTGAAAACCGGCACGGCGAGCTGGTTGGTCAACCCTTCAGGGTGATATTGCGCAGCCCAGTAGCCCGCGATGGCCGCGATCAAAATACCCAGCAATAACCGTATCTTACCCGACACGCCTGCGGTGTTTTG
This sequence comes from Yoonia sp., assembly GCA_965658825.1. Lineage (GTDB taxonomy): Bacteria > Pseudomonadota > Alphaproteobacteria > Rhodobacterales > Rhodobacteraceae > Yoonia. The sequence goes on along the minus strand of CBFHTU010000023.1, from coordinate 2,427 downwards.
TTTGGAAACCTTGGCGTAATCGTCGGCAAAGCCAATGGCCGCAAACGACAGAGTAACAAAAAGCACCATCCACACAAACGGATTATCCAGCCGCGCCCAAAGCAGTGTGGAAAAGGTCAGCGCGCCCACGATCAGCAACCCGCCCATCGTGGGGGTGCCCGCCTTCACAAAATGGCCCTCGGGACCATCGCTGCGAATAGGTTGGCCCTTGCCTTGCTTGCGGCGCAGCACGTTGATCAATGGCAAGCCAAAGATGAACCCGAATACCAATGCGGTAATAAACGCGCCGCCAGCCCGAAATGTGATATAGCGAAAGAGGTTGAAGAAATCGCCGCCGTCTGAAAGTGCGGTTAACCAATAAAGCATGTTCTAAAACCTTCTTACGCGTTCAAAGCCTAAGCCCTGCGATGCCCCAATTTACGGATAGCGTCAACGACTGTGCTGACTTTACTGCCCTTTGATCCTTTCACGAGCACAACATCGCCCGCGTCCACAAGCTTGCGGATTTGCGCACACATGACGGCTGCATCCGGTGCCCAGATCCCGCGCTGCGCCTCCGAGAGCGCGTCATGCAGGTGCTGCATGCGCGGCCCGACGCAATGCACGATATCCAGTTTTTGCAGGTGTTGGTCGTGGGCAATGGCGCGGTGCATCTCATACTCCGCCGCGCCAAGCTCGAGCATATCGCCAAGAATTGCGATGCGCCGCCCCTTCTCGATCCGCCCGACGCCGTCGCGCGGTTTGGCGGCGGCCAGAATTTCGAGCGACGCCGTCATTGACGTCGGATTTGCGTTGAAAGCGTCATCAATCAGGTCAATTGTATCATGCGCGTTCGCAGGATCGAGCACGACAACCTCCCGCGTCCCCCGCCCGCCCGGTGGCACCCAAGTGCCGAGGTCAAGGGCCGCTTGCATCGCATCCGCGCCCAGCGCATCCACGACCGCCATCACGCCGACACCGTTCATCGCAAAATGACGGCCCGGCACGGCGAGTTTGAACAAATAGTCCGTCCCGTCATGTGTTGCGGTCACAACCGTCACCTCGTCCGTCAACCGCACGTCCTTGGCGGTCCAGTCCTTGCCATGCACGCCAAACATAATGGCAGGCACACCCAATACAGCCGCACGGTCGGTCAGAACAGCAACCGTCGGAATATCTGCGTTCAACACCGCAACGCCGCCCGCCACAAGCCCGTCCATGATCGCGGCTTTCTCAACCGCGATGCCTGCGACGTTCTCGAAGGCCTCCAGATGTGCGGCCGCTACGGTCGTGATCATAACCACATGGGGTGCGGCCATTTTTGACAATGGTGCGATTTCGCCCGGATGGTTCATGCCGATCTCGATCACGGCGAAATCTGCGTCTTGGGGCATCCGCGCGAGGGTCAGCGGCACGCCCCAGTGGTTGTTATAAGAGGCCTCTGCCACATGGGTCTTGCCCTGCGGAGTCAGCACCGCGCGCAGCATTTCCTTGGTCGAGGTTTTGCCAACCGAGCCTGTGACACCGACGACTTTCGCCTTCGTGCGCGCACGCGAGGCGATACCGAGCTTCTCCAGTGCCTCCAGCACATCCGGCACAATCAGCAAAGGCGCATCTTCGGCCACACCTTCAGGGCGACGGGTGACCAAGGCGGCCGCGGCCCCCTTTTCCAGCGCCAAGGCAACAAAATCGTGCCCGTCGCGGATATCCTTCAGGGCGACAAACAAATCACCCGCCTGAATGGTGCGGGTGTCGATCGACACGCCGTTGGCGGCCCAATCGACAGCACACACGCCACCCGTGGCCGTGGCGGCCTCAGTCATTGTCCAAAGCGCACTCATATCCGGCCCTCCAAAGCAGCGACGGCGACGCTCGCCTGCTCCACATCATCAAACGGCAAGGTCACATCGCCGACGGTCTGGCCGCTCTCATGGCCCTTGCCCGCAATCAACAGCGCATCTCCGGCACCCAGCGCGTCAATCCCGCGCAGGATCGCTTCGGCACGGTCGCCGACTTCGGTCACGCTCGGGGTGCCGATACCATTCAGCGCGCCAGCCAGTACAGCCGCACGGATGCTCGCCGGATCCTCGGAACGCGGGTTGTCATCGGTCACAATCACCACATCCGCAAATTCCGCAGCCGCCGCCCCCATCAACGGTCGCTTGCCCACATCTCGGTCGCCACCAGCGCCGACAATCGCCACAATACGGCCCATCACATGCGGGCGCATCGCCTTGAGCGCCGTTGCAATCGCATCAGGCGTATGGGCGTAATCGACAAAGACCGACGCCCCGTTCTCGCGCCGTGCTGCCAGCTCCATCCGGCCCCGCACAGTCGACAGATGCGGCAAGGTCTCAAAGACCTCTTGCGGGTCGGCCCCTGCCGCAATCACCAAGCCTGCGGCCAGCAGAATATTATCGGCCTGAAACCCGCCAATCAGGTTCAGCC
>CBFHTU010000022.1:0-46495 GCA_965658825.1 Yoonia sp. | reverse complement strand
CATTTGCAGCAGCAAAGTGACCGCGCATCGCTTGGGACGTGCGCTTTACTTTGGCTGTGCCGGCACCGAGCTGAACAGCAACATAGCCGTCCTTCTCAACAGTGCGCTGTGCAACAACTTGCAGGTTTTCAAGAGAAAGAACAGTCACAGGGATCTGACGACCATCTTCCATGAACAGTCGGGTCATGCCCAACTTCTTTGCGATAATTCCGGAACGGAGCATAGTGTTCTACTCCCTTACACGGAAATCTGGACGTCAACGCCAGCAGCAAGGTCGAGCTTCATCAGCGCGTCCACAGTCTGCGGTGTTGGGTCTACGATGTCGAGAAGACGCTTGTGCGTACGGATCTCGAACTGGTCGCGGGATTTCTTGTCAACGTGTGGGCCACGCAAAACAGTGAACTTCTCGATTTTGTTCGGAAGTGGGATCGGACCGCGAACGGACGCCCCTGTGCGCTTTGCTGTGGAAACGATTTCCGCTGTGCTTGCATCAAGCACCCGGTAATCAAACGCCTTAAGGCGAATACGGATGTTCTGGCTGGCTGCCATGTCATCACCCCTAAATTAGGGCCTAGATCGGAGAGGAAGACCGCCGCTCATCGACAGGCCTCATCGCGTCTTTATTTCAAAAGGAAGAAGGGCACGCAGCGCGCACCCTTTCCAGATTTGGGTCGTATAGGGGTTTGCGACTGGGCTGGCAAGGGGGGAATGCCTGTCGGGGACAGTGTCGGACCGCGTCATGCGTCCGCAACGGTTTGAGGCAAACAAATATGTGGAAATTAACGAAGTTTTTGAGCTTTTGGTATACCTCACAGAAAAGCGGGAGGATCGCCTTGGAAAGAATTGTCGATTGGGTAGCACCGCGGTCCCGGCTTGGGCTTTTTGTAAAGGCAGCGATTCTTGTCGGATGCTTTACTGCCGTTGATTATTTGATCAGCGGGCTGGTTTCTCGCTTTACCGCGGAAAGCGAACTGACGGCGATTCTCGTGACATATCTGATCGGGGCGCCGTTTGGCCTCTTTGTCATGGCAATCATGATCGTCCAGCGCCAGCTGAAAGACCGCCTTCAATATATGTCAGAAACCGATCCATTAACGGGGTTGCCGAACCGTGCGGCATTTTTCGCGAAGGCGAATGTGATGATCAATGACGGACAGCCGCATGCTGTTTTGATGGTAGACATCGACAACTTCAAAAGCATTAATGACACCTATGGGCATAATGCTGGCGATCTTGCTCTGGCGCAAATTGGAAGTCACCTGCACAAAACGTTGCGATCCGAAGATATCGTCGGCCGTATCGGCGGCGAGGAATTCGCGATACTGCTTCATAACATCGAGCGTCCTGCTGCCGCTCAGTTAGCGAATAAAATTTGCGACACGATCACGATCCAGTCGCGCCGCGCGACCGACCATCAAACGCTGTCTTTCAAGGTCACGATGTCGATTGGGAGTGTCATCGCATCGCCCGCTCATAAACTCAGCGACCTCATGCAATTTGCCGACGAGGCACTTTACCAAGCCAAGGCGAATGGGCGAAATAGGGTGATTTTTCACGAATTTGAAAGCGCTCAAAAGACTGCTTAGAGCCCCAAAGACCCGTACTTTCACAACCCAAAAAGGCCGCCTCCTTTTGGAAGCGGCCTTCTTTGTTTGATAAGCGCTACGGCTTACTTAACGATTTTGGAAACCACGCCAGCGCCGACTGTGCGGCCGCCTTCGCGGATCGCGAAGCGCAGGCCTTCTTCCATCGCGATTGGTGCGATAAGCTCGACGTTGAACTTCAGGTTGTCGCCTGGCATCACCATTTCTGTGCCTTCTGGAAGGACAACAGTGCCGGTCACGTCAGTCGTCCGGAAGTAGAACTGTGGACGGTAGTTCGCGAAGAATGGTGTGTGACGACCGCCTTCTTCTTTGGTCAGAATATAAGCTTCTGCTTCAAAGTGTGTGTGCGGGTTAACCGAACCTGGCTTACACAGAACCTGACCACGCTCAACGCCTTCACGGTCGATACCGCGCAGCAATGCGCCAACGTTGTCGCCAGCCTCACCACGATCCAGAAGCTTGCGGAACATTTCAACGCCCGTACAAACTGTCTTCTTCGTGTCGCGGATACCAACGATGGAGATTTCTTCACCAACGTTCAATACGCCACGCTCAATACGGCCAGTCACAACTGTACCACGGCCAGAGATCGAGAACACGTCCTCGATTGGCATCAGGAACGGCAGGTCAACGGCGCGTGCTGGTGTCGGGATATACTCGTCAACAGCCTTCATCAGCGCAACGATGGAGTTTTCGCCGATTTCTGGCTGAGTGCCGTTCATCGCGTGCAGAGCGGAACCCGGGATGACAGGAATGTCGTCGCCTGGGTACTCGTACTTGGACAGAAGCTCACGGATTTCCATCTCAACCAGTTCGAGCAATTCTGCATCGTCAACCTGGTCAACTTTGTTCATGTAAACAACCATGTACGGGATGCCAACCTGACGGCCGAGCAGGATGTGCTCGCGTGTCTGTGGCATTGGACCGTCGGCTGCGTTCACAACGAGGATCGCGCCGTCCATCTGTGCCGCACCAGTGATCATGTTCTTGACGTAGTCAGCGTGACCGGGGCAGTCAACGTGGGCGTAGTGACGGGATTCTGTCTCATACTCAACGTGCGCAGTCGAGATCGTGATACCACGTGCCTTCTCTTCCGGCGCGCCGTCAATCTGGTCGTAAGCGCGGAAATCGCCGAAATACTTCGTGATCGCTGCGGTCAGTGTGGTCTTGCCGTGGTCAACGTGGCCGATTGTGCCGATGTTAACGTGGGGTTTCGTGCGTTCAAACTTTGACTTAGCCATTTTGCTAGCGCCCTTAATTTTGCGGGGCCGAGAATGGCCCGTTTCAACATCGCGGGCGATGTAGTCTGGATTGGGGCAGAAAGCAAGAGGAATGGGTTACGAGAACTTGTTGTTCTTCGGGAATCCGTGTGGTGGGCGTTTCCCAACGCCGCCACGCGCGCCTTTCCATTCGGACATATCGGCCTCGGTGCGGGTTTTACCGCCGCCCATTTGCCACGACAGGCCATCGGCCCACTGGAACGTCGTCAGATCAGCCAAGCCGCCGTCGATTTCCAACGTACCCTGACGGCCAGCAGCCTTCTTATATTTCTGAAGGCGCACACCTTTACCACGGCCCATCTCGGGCAATTCATCGGTGGCAAAAACCAACAGCTTGGAGTTCTCTGAAACAACAGCCACATGATCACCGTTCATGCGGATACATGTCTTGGCCACACCGTCGCCGACATTCAAAACCTGCTTGCCTGTGCGGGTTTGCGCGATCACGTCGTTTTCAGGCACGATAAATCCGTTGCCCTCTTCGGACGCCACGATTAACCGCATCCCCGGCTGGTGCACCAGAATATCGACGATATCGGCCTCATTGGGCAGATCCACCATCAAGCGCAGCGGCTCGCCCATGCTGCGCCCGCCTGGCAGGTTCGCAACTGCAAGTGTGTAGAAACGCCCGTTTGTGCCGAAAACGAGCAAACGATCCGTGGTTTCCGCGTGGAATATAAAGCGGGGGCCGTCGCCGTCTTTGAATTTCATCTCGCGGGTCAGATCAAGATGACCTGTCATCGCGCGAATCCAGCCCATTTTGGAACAGACAACCGTGACCGGCAGCTTCTCGATCATCGCTTCGAGCGGTACTTCGACGACTTCGGCAGCCTCGGCGAATTGCGTGCGCCGCGCGCCGCCCACACTATCGCGGCCAAACTGCTTGCGGGTTTCGCGCAGTTGCTCGGCAATTTTCAACCACTGCAAATCGCCACTATCAAGCAGATCCTCAAGCGCGGCACGTTCCAGCATCAACGCATCGCGCTCCTTGACCAATTCGATCTCTTCCAAGCGGCGCAAAGAACGCAAACGCATGTTCAAAATCGCCTCGGCCTGCACCTCGGTCAGCGAAATTTCGGGATCGGCACCCGCAACGATGGGCGAGCGGTACTCGGCCTCGGTCATGGCACGCGGATGATCAACGCCCCAATCCTCGACCATCAAGGCCTGTTTGGGTGCGTCATCATAGCGGATAATGTCGATCACACGGTCAAGGTTCAGGAAGGCGATGATAAAGCCCTCAAGGACCTCCAAGCGGTGATCGATCTTTTCCAAACGATGCTGAGAGCGGCGGATCAGCACATCGCGACGGTGATCCAAGAAGGCGCGCAACACCTCTTTGAGCGAGCAAACCTTGGGCGTCAAACCGTCGATCAACACGTTCATATTAAGGCTAAAGCGGATTTCGAGATCAGAGTTCCGAAACAGCATCCCCATCATCATTTCGGGGTCAACGGTCTTGGAGCGCGGCTCTAAAATCATCCGGATGTCTTCGGCAGATTCGTCACGCACATCGGCCAGTAACGGCACTTTCTTGAGCTGGATCACTTCGGCCAGCTTCTCGATCAGCTTGGATTTCTGCACCTGATACGGAATTTCGGTGACAACCACCTGCCACTGGCCGCGCCCAAGATCCTCGACCTCCCACTTCGCGCGCAAACGGAACGCGCCGCGCCCTGTCCGGTAAGCTTCGGCGATGTTTTCCTTCGGCTCGACGATCACGCCGCCCGTCGGGAAATCAGGGCCGGGAATATACCCAAGCAAGGTTTCGTCGCGCGCATCAGGCGCCTTGATCAGATGTAAACAGGCATCGATCAATTCATGCAAATTGTGCGGCGGGATATTTGTGGCCATGCCGACGGCAATCCCTGTGGAGCCATTGGCGAGCAAGTTCGGAAACGAGGCCGGAAACACCACAGGCTCTTCGAGCGTGCCATCATAGTTCGGACGGTAATCGACCGCGTTTTCGGTCAGCCCTTCCATCAGGGCCTCGGCGGCCGCCGTCATGCGCGCCTCGGTATAACGCGAGGCCGCAGGGTTATCGCCGTCGATGTTGCCAAAGTTCCCTTGGCCGTGAACCAGTGGATAGCGGACGTTAAAATCTTGGGCCAAACGGGCCATTGCGTCATAAATCGCAGCGTCACCGTGGGGGTGATAGTTGCCCATCACATCGCCCGAAATCTTGGCCGATTTCCGGAAGCCGCCCGTGGAGGACAGTTTCAACTCGCGCATCGCATAAAGGATACGGCGGTGAACCGGCTTCAACCCGTCACGGGCATCAGGCAGGGCGCGGTGCATAATTGTCGAGAGCGCATAGGTCAGATAGCGCTCGCCGATTGCGCGGCGTAGCGGCTCTGTGGTTTCCAAAGGTGGATTGCCTGAATCTATCGTTTCTTCGCTCATGTTGACGGGTGTATCCCCGCCGCAGTGACGCGTAAAGAGTCCAAAAGGGGGAACACTATTAAGTTTTTCCCTCAGGTCCACGTCCGATTTGGTCTATAATGAGTATGTAACGATTACTTTTTTACGATTCGACCCTGGGGGGTCTGCTGCCATGAACAAATTCATTATCGGGACTTTTTTGATTCTGGGCTTCGGCTTTTACGAGCTTTCGGGCGGCGCGGAGTTCCAGCCAGAACAACGCAAGATAACAGAAGTGGCCGTGGTGAAAGACGCCCCTGTCGTTGTGCCGTTTAATGCGCCTCAGGTCTCGCAGGCGGCGACAATAGAAATCCACCTCGCGGAAGCCGTCATCGTTGAAGCCGCGCTTGAGGTTCCAACTGAGGCTCCTGCAGTCGCGGAAACCGCGCCCGATCTGCGTGTCGTCTCAGGCAATCGCGTAAACATGCGCATGGGGCCAGGGACCAACTATGGCGTTCTGGATAAACTGACCCGTGGCGCGCAGGCAGAAGTGCTCGAAGTGACAGGCGACGGCTGGGCACGCATTCGGGTGACGGAAACGGGCCAAATCGGGTGGATGGCGTCACGCTTGCTCGACGCAATCTAAGGCTTGTCAGCGCGGAGTTGCGGCGTCAGATAGGCGCCATGACACAAAAAACCATACTCATCACCGGCTGCTCGTCCGGGATCGGATACGATGCGGCTCACGGCTTTCGAGCGCTCGGTTGGCGCGTATTCGCAAGCTGCCGCAGCCAGAAAGATTGCGACCGCCTGATCGCGGAAGGCTTTGACAGCCCGCGGATCGACTATGCGGACTCGGCTACCATTCAAAACGGGCTGGCCGAGGCATTGGCCGCGACGGGTGGGACGCTCGATGTGCTTTATAACAACGGCGCTTTCGCCTGCCCTGCCGCTGTCGAGGATTTGCCCCGAGATGCACTGCGCGCCATTTTCGAAACGAATGTCTTTGGATACCATGAACTGACAAACCTTGTCATTCCAGTGATGCGCGCTCAGGGGCATGGCCGGATCATCAACTGCTCATCCGTTCTGGGACTTGTGGCCATGAAGTGGCGCGGCGCCTATGTCGCGACCAAATTCGCCCTGGAAGGCCTGACCGATGTGCTGCGGATCGAGATGGCAGACACGCCAATCAAGGTGATCCTGATCGAACCCGGCCCGATTACATCAGACATCCGCAAAAATGCGATCCCGCATTTCGAGCGCTGGATCGACTGGAAAAACTCTGCGCGGGCGGCCCAATATGCGGCGCTCAAGGACCGGCTTTACACCGATAGCGGACCCAACACCTTTGAATTGCCCGCCGAGGCCGTGACCAAAAAGCTGATCCATGCGGCTACGGCGCAGCGCCCCAAGCCCCGTTATTACGTCACGAAACCGACGTATCTTATGGGATTTCTGCGGCGCATCCTGTCGACGCGCGGACTTGACGCAGTGATTAGACGGGCGTGACCCTTTCCTTTTGCACGCTTGCTGCTACATCTTGCTGACCACGAAAAAGGACACCACCATGGCATCTGACCCGCTCTTCCTGCTTGTCGCTCTCGCCGTTTTCATTGTGCTGGGCATCTTGATGTTCGGTATTGGCACATTTGGCAAAGGCGGTGAGTTCAACAAGAAACACGCCAATAAGATCATGCGCTGGCGGATTGGGGCGCAGGCTGTTGCCATCGCGCTCATTTTGCTCTTCGTCTATTTGCGCCGCTAAAAAGGAACAGAAACCATGGTCGTTCTCAACAAGATTTATACCAGAACCGGTGACGCAGGCGTGACCGCTTTGGGCGACGGGTCCCGCGTCACAAAACATGCGCTTCGCGTGCAAAGTTACGGCACAGTGGACGAGACCAATGCGACTGTTGGCATGGCCCGCCTCTACGCCGTTGGCGACATGGATGCGCATTTGGCGATGATCCAGAATGACCTGTTTGACCTCGGCGCGGATCTTTGCCGCCCCGATATGGCGAAAGATGCCGATGCGGAATATCCGCCGCTGCGCATGACCGACGCGCAAGTCAGCCGCCTTGAGACGCAAATCGACGCGATGACCAAAGAGGTCGAACCGCTGCGCAGCTTTGTCTTACCGGGCGGATCTGCCTTGGCAGCGCACTTGCACCTTTGCCGCACCGTATCGCGCCGCGCAGAGCGGTTGTCGGTGGAATTGGCAAGCATGGAAACGGTGAACCCTGCGGCGGTGAAATACCTCAATCGCCTGTCGGACTGGTTTTTCCAAGCATCGCGCATCGCCAACGACAACGGCAAGAACGACGTGCTTTGGGTTCCGGGGGCAAACCGCTGAGTGCCGCAGTGGGTGCCTAATCGGCAGGTTTAACCGACACCCAAATATCGAAACCGCCCACGCCCGTTTCCGGCTGAAAGGGCGGGCCGTAAAATTCCAGCATCGGGCCATCGGCGGTCTGGTAGTCAGAGGTTTCGATCCAGTCTGTGACCGCCGTGATGACCTCGCCGATCTGGCTAATCTGCTCGGCTGATTTGAACACGGCATAATTGCCCGAAGGCGTCGCGATATGGTCGTAACCATCTGGTATTGCACCTAATTTGCTCACCTCAAGCGCACAGGCGTAACGCCATGTATTGTCTTCGGCATAACTGTGAACAATGCCATAAGCGCCCCTCTTAATGGCGTTTTCGATCTCGCAGTCTGCGGTATTAAAGGCGGCCCACTGATCAGGTATCGTCGGAATATCGTTAAATGACATCGGCCGATCGAGACCTACAAAGTTGCGCTTGGGTTTTTGCACAAAAACAGGGGTGCTGATCTTCAAGCCACCGAACATTGAAATTTCCTTTTGGGGTTAGATCCGCCAACGCCCAAGGCGCGGCACAGTGCGGGTAAGCAGCCAGCCAATCGGTCGCGGCACACCTTTTTGTTTCAGGGCGCGAATGTTGATCTGCTGCATCTCAGCGGCGGTCATATCGGGAAATATGAACGCGCCATCGGCATAGCATAGGGAACAATATTCCGTCGATTTGCCACCCTCGGCATTGCTGCCGCCCCCTTGCGGGTCTTGCGTCAGCGGCATCCCGCAGCTTTGACAAATCTGGCCCATCATCCCTCCGTTTGCGCCATATTACCCGAATGGAACCGTCCGCCAAGATCAATGTTTGCGCTCTCGTTTTCAAAACGTGGCGTCCCTGAGCCTTGCCGCGTCGATTTTACACTGTTTTCCCCCGCCGCCACATGCAACAAAATGCCAGAGTGAAATGCTTTGAAGAATCTAACAGGAGAAAACCGCGATGAAGGTCCTCGTACCCGTCAAACGCGTGATCGACTATAACGTGAAAGTTCGTGTGAAAGCGGACGGAAGCGGTGTTGATCTTGCAAACGTAAAAATGTCGATGAACCCATTTGACGAGATTGCCGTCGAAGAGGCGATCCGCCTGCGAGAAGCGGGCAAGGTTGAAGAGGTCATTGCGGTCTCCATTGGCGTGAAACAGAACCAAGAAACACTGCGCACCGCCCTCGCGATGGGCGCGGATCGCGCGATCCTCGTTGTGGCGACCGACGACGTGCACACCGATATCGAGCCGTTGGCCGTTGCCAAAATTCTTGCTGCAATCGTGAAAGAAGAGGCTCCTGGCCTGGTTCTTGCAGGCAAGCAAGCGATTGATAACGACATGAACGCCACGGGGCAGATGCTGTCTGCCCTTCTGGGGTGGTCGCAAGCGACATTCGCCTCCGAACTGGACGTGGAGGGCGACACAGCCACCGTCACCCGGGAAGTTGACGGCGGCCTACAGTCCATCAAGGTTAAAATGCCAACGATCGTCACCGTTGACCTGCGTTTGAACGAGCCACGCTATGCGTCGCTGCCAAACATCATGAAGGCCAAGAAAAAGCCGCTGGATGAAAAGACGCCCGCCGATTACGGCGTTGACATCACGCCGCGCCTGACCGTCGTCAGCACAGTCGAGCCTTCGACACGCAAAGCTGGCATCATCGTCAAATCTGTCGATGAACTGATTGAAAAACTCAAAGAAGTGGGGGCTGTATAAGATGGCTGTTCTTCTCTTAGCAGACGTCACAAATGGCGCGCTTTCCACGGATTCTGTGGCGAAAGCCCTGACTGCTGTGTCCACATTGGGTGACGTGCATGTGCTTGTTGCAGGCAAAGGCGGCGATGCTGCCGCTGCAGAAGCCGCGACACTGACTGGCGTATCCAAGGTAATCTTTGCAGACGATCACGGGTATTGCCACGCGATGGCAGAGCCGGTCGCCGCATTGGTTGCCAGCATGGCTGGCGATTACAGTCACATCGTTGCCCCCGGCACGACGGATGCGAAAAACATCCTGCCGCGCGTCGCCGCCTTGCTTGATGTTATGGTGATTTCCGAAGTCACCGCCATCATTGATGCGGATACGTTTGAGCGTCCGATCTACGCGGGTAACGCGATCCAGACCGTCAAATCCACCGATGCGAAAAAGGTCATGACCATTCGTACGGCTGGTTTTGATGCGGCACCTGCGGGAGGGTCCGCGCCTGTCGAGACGTCCTCAGCTGCTGCGGCAGCGGGTCTTTCCGAGTGGATTGCCGATAAGGTTGCTTCCTCTGATCGTCCGGAGCTGACATCGGCTGGCGTGGTTGTGTCCGGTGGTCGTGGCGTCGGATCTGAGGATGACTTCAAGCTGATCGAAGGCTTGGCAGACAAGTTGGGTGCCGCAGTTGGCGCATCGCGTGCTGCGGTCGATTCGGGTTATGCGCCGAACGATTGGCAGGTTGGACAGACAGGTAAGGTGGTTGCACCTGACCTTTACGTCGCAGTCGGTATCTCGGGCGCCATTCAGCACCTTGCCGGTATGAAGGACTCCAAGATCATCGTGGCCATCAACAAAGATGAAGAAGCGCCGATTTTCCAAGTCGCCGACTTTGGATTGGTTGCCGATCTCTTTGAAGCGGTGCCAGAGTTGACGGGTAAACTGTAAATCTTGCGACGTTTCGATATTTGGCCCGCGCCGTCACTTCGGCGCGGGCCACTTTTATTGCAGATGCCGCTTGAGGGTCGGCAGGAGGATATGACTGGCCTCGCTGTGGCTGGCCACGCCCATCATTTCCGAGGCCGCCTTGGCCTGCATTGCGGAAAAATACATCCCCTTCGAGCCCTGCTGTAGCGCAACCGCCGACGGCTTTACCTCAACGACATCCAGAACAAGCGGGCGGAGCTGATCAATCATCGCCCTGCTGATAAAAAGCGGATCGACGCGCAGCGGCTGCGGGCCTGTGTTCCAATGGCCGTCAGTGAGATCATTTTTTGAAAACCACAGCAGAATGGCCTTTGGCCCGATCTGACCGAGCATATTCCGCATCCGCGCCACCCAAGCCTCACGCAATTCCGAGACAACAATATCGAAGCGATCTGCGGAAAGCGCAAGAAGCTCGCCAAGCATGTGCCGCGTAAAAGTGAAATCCGCGAAATCCACATCGCTATAAATCGCCTGCAGCACCGTCGATGCCCGCAAGAAGCGGTCATTGCGACGGGGGTGCACAGAATAAAACCGGTTCGACAAAAAATTTGCGCCCATGACCTGCACGACGGTCAGCTGCGCATCGTGGCAGGCCGCCATAATCGTCGGATCATTCACAAATGCATCAACTCCGCCATTCACGGTACCGAAATTGACACACGTGCGCTTGATCTCTTTTTCGATGAGTGCCGGAAATGGACGGTCAATATACTTTCCAAATGTCTCCGTTCCACCAACAAACGCGACATAGGGCGAATCCAACCGCCGCTTCGGACCGCGAAACAGGATACGTGACATCCCATAGCGGCAAGGTGCATAGGTGAGACCGGCCCCTTCGATAATTTCATGTTTCATGTCTTCCACCAACTCTCGTTTCTGTAGACAGATTCGCTGAAATGCATTTCAAATTCGCTAATGACAAAAATTGAAGATAGTTTTAACGACCGCAAAGTCTTGCCCGTGCCCACAGTTGCTGCATAAGGTGCGGTGAACCATTGAGGGGGCCGTTATGGCAGTTGATCGTGTAGGCATTGTTGGCGCAGGCCAGATGGGCAATGGTATTGCGCATGTTTTTGCGCTTGCCGGCTATGAGGTTCTGATGACCGACATCAGCGCAGACGCCCTTGCGGCTGCCGTTGCGCTGATTGATCGCAATCTTGAAAGGCAGGTCTCAAAAGGGCTTATTGAGGCTACGGCAAAGGCCGAGGCGATGGCCCGTATCGGCACAACTCAAACTCTCACCGACTTGGGCCAGACCGATCTGATCATCGAAGCCGCAACAGAGCGCGAGACGATCAAACAGGCGATCTTCGAGGATCTTGTTCCGCATTTGAAGCCTGATACGATCCTGACTTCAAACACGTCTTCGATCTCGATTACGCGCCTTGCATCACGCACAGACAGGCCCGAGCGGTTCATGGGGTTCCACTTTATGAACCCCGTGCCGATCATGCAGTTGGTCGAATTGATCCGCGGGATTGCGACCGACGAGCCGACGTTCAAGACCTGTCAGGATGTTGTCGCCCGGCTTGGCAAAACGTCGACCGCCTCGGAGGATTTCCCTGCGTTTATCGTAAACCGCATCCTGATGCCGATGATCAACGAGGCGATCTATACCCTTTATGAAGGCGTGGGGTCGGTGCAGTCGATCGACACATCTTTGAAGCTGGGTGCCAACCATCCGATGGGGCCGCTGGAGCTTGCGGATTTCATCGGGCTGGACACCTGCCTTGCGATCATGAACGTGCTTCATGACGGTTTGGCAGACACGAAATACCGCCCCTGCCCGCTGTTGACGAAATATGTTGAGGCTGGCTGGCTGGGCCGCAAAACCCAGCGCGGGTTCTATGATTACCGTGGCGAGGTGCCGGTTCCGACCCGCTAGTTACTGACCAAGCCCAAGCGTATGCGCGCGCAGCCACGCCATAAAGGCGCGCTGGTCACCTGCGCGGGCCTCAACCTCGGCCTGTGCAATCGGCGGGCCGACAACAGGTTCTTGCGGTTTATTCAACGCATGCACAATCTCGTGGAGCAAAAGCCCCTGACGCAAAGTCGCAGAAATACGGTTCGCACTTTGATACCAGCGCGAGTTCGCTCCCGGAAAGAAGCACGGCACAACCGTGGCCCCGGATGTGCGGATCATTTTCGCGGTAAAGACGTTCCATTCACGTTCAATCGCGGGGCCGAACATCGTGTCGGAACTGGCCACGACACCCGAAGGAAACAGGGCCACCAGCCCGCCAGACTTGAGATGATCCATCGCAGCCTTGCGCATGGCGACCATCTTTTTCTGGGCGTCCGGTTCATGCGGGAAAGGAACAGGGATCATATAGCTGGCCGCGTCTTCATCGATCCCCGTCAACAAAGAGCGGGTCAGGATCCGGTAGTCGTCGCGGACCCGCCCGATCAAATCCGCCAAGATCATGCCATCGACAAGCCCATGCGGATGATTGGCCACAAAGATAACCGGTCCGGTCTTGGGAATATGGGCCAGTTGGGACTCTGGCGTCAGCAGATCAATGCCCATGACATCGAGCGTCGCCCGCCAGAATGCCTGCCCCTTGACCGCGCCTTGCTTTTCAAAGCGACGCACGAGGCGGGCAATGGTGATCCGGCCGGTAAAAAGCTCTATGGTGCGGATGATGTTGCGTTTGACTGCGCTATCAAATGTGTTGGAGTAAGTCAGCGCGCGCCGATCATAGACGCGCGGCACTTCGGCTGTCGGCTCGGGGTCAGTAGATCGGGTCGTATCGGTCAAACGATTATGTCCCTCATTACATACGGCTATTAACCGCCCTCACCGAATTTGTCGGCAACAAGCGCTTCAATGGCATCTGCGAGTTCGTCAGCTTGTGGCCCGCTCGTGGTCACGTCAATAAACGTTCCGATAGAAGCTGCCAACATCAAAAGCCCCATGATACTGTCGCCGTTTGCATCCATACCGTCCTTGGCGACCATTGCCGTTGCGTCAAATTCTTCGACAAGGGCCGCCAGTTTGGCAGAGGCACGGGCGTGTAACCCCTTGATGTTTTCGATTTTCAGGCGGCGCGTCGTCATGATCAGGGTTGTCCTACAGAATGGCTATTGATGTATTTATGTGCAGCATCCAGAGCCGCATCAACAGCCGCAGGTACGGTCATGTGACGTGATTTCGCCAGCTTTATGAGCATCGGCAAATTCGCCCCATAGAGAATTCGGCGATTTTGGGGGCTACAGGCGCGCAGCGAGAGGTTGGACGGTGAGCCGCCAAACATATCCGTCACAATCACGACGCCGTGCCCCGTGTCGACGAGGTCTGCCGCATCGCAAATCTCGTCTTGCTTCGCGGCCCGATCATCTTCGGGACCGATTGCAATGCTGACCATGCTCGGCTGAGGCCCAACCACATGTTCGACCGCTGACAGGTATTCACCAGCCAGCCCTCCATGTGCGACGATCACAATTCCGATCAACTGTGCTACCCTCGATTACCCGATGCATGTGCATCGTAACGTTCCATTTCCCGATGCCTTTTAGACACCTGCCAACCATCATCCGCAAGGGCTTGTGCCAGTCTTTCGGCAACTGTGACAGAGCGGTGTCGCCCGCCCGTGCATCCGAACCCGATGGAAAGATGCGACTTGCCCTCTTCTTTATGCGCCGGAAGCAAAAGATCAGCCAACTCCTTTATCTTGATAAAGAACGGCTCAAAGCGCGGATCAGCCATGACATAGTCCGCGACGGCGCCGTCGCGTCCGTCAAGACCGCGCAGGGCTTCGTGCCAATGCGGGTTGCGCAAAAACCGGCAGTCCATGACGATATCAAGGCCACGTGGTAGCCCGCGTTTGTATGAGAACGAATGCACCGTCACGCCCAAGGATCGCCCGTCAGGTGGCGCGAACCACCGCTCGACCTCGGAACGCAGATCATGGGGCGACATGCCCGTGCTATCAATCAGCACATCAGCGCGGGCACGGATCGGGATCAGCAAATCCCGTTCGCGCCCGATCCCAGCGAGAGGCGGCCCGCCATCTGCCAGCGGGTGCCTGCGCCGTGTTTCGGAATAGCGGCGCACGAGCTCTTCTTCGGCGGCGTCCAGATAAAGAACCTGTGTCACGACGTCCAGCCGCCCGGCCATGCCGTCGATGGCAGCGATGAGCGCATTGGCGCTGAAATCACGGTTGCGCACATCAAGGCCCAAGGCCAGGGGCCGGCTGGGCGGCGGCCCATCCAAAAGACGCGGCAAAAGCGACAGCGGCAAATTGTCGATGACTTCAAAGCCCAAGTCTTCCAAGGCGTTAATCGCGGTCGATCGCCCCGCGCCTGAGGGGCCGGTAACAAGGACAATGCCCGAATTGAGCAGGTGCTTTGGGTGGATATCATCCGACATTAGTGGCTCCGTCCGCCGCGCAAAAATTGCACAATCGCGGAGGCGAAATGTATTCCCTGCGCGTAATGTTGCAAGGGGATAAGATGCCCGAGGATCGAAATGTCGCGGCGCGGCGGCAGCCTGTCATGCTCGATCTCGTCAAGGTCGACAACCAGCACGACGGGCGTCGGACCACACGGATCAGCATGAAGCAACCCGACGCCACGAGCCTCAATGAGCCCCGCAATCGCAGGAGGCGCTGCGGCGACAACCCCGTCATCGAAGGAAAGAATGACGCGGTCGTCACTGACCAAAGCACCGCCAAGTGCCATGATCGAGAGCCCAAGCGTCGATTTGCCGCTTCCGCTTTTGCCCAGAATAAGAACAGCCTTCCCGTCGATTGCGACGCAGGTGGCATGCACGGGTTTATCGGCGGCAAGACTGCGCACCGGTTAAACCGGCAGGCCAACGACGAATCTGGCACCGAGCGGTTCGGAGGTCATATCCGCCTCGGTTGGGCGAATGTTCTCGGCCCAGATCACACCACCATATGCTTCGACGATTTGCTTGGAAATCGCGAGCCCAAGACCCGAGTTATTACCGAATTGGCCTTCTGGGCGCTCGGAGTAAAAGCGCTTGAACACTTTGGTCAGCGCCTCGTTTGGAATGCCCGGTCCGGTGTCCTCGACCACCACAAGCACGCGGTTTTCACGACGGCGCGCCCACACGCGCAGGGCGTCACCTTCTTCGCAAAATGAAATCGCATTGGTAATCAGGTTGACAAAAACCTGCGCCAGTCGGCCTTCAAGGCCCTGCACCACGATCGGCTGATCGGGAAGGTCTGTAATGTAGTCGATCCCTTTGGACTCAGCCTCACGCCCCAAGAACTCGTTGATATTTCCAAGCATTTTCAGCAGATCGAAGGATTCTTCCTCTTCCTTGACCAGTTCGCTGTCAAGGCGGGAGGCATTTGAAATATCGCTGACCAAACGGTCAAGACGCCGTACATCATGCTCGATCACCTCAAGCAATGTCTCACGTTGATCGTCACGTTTGGCCACGCGCAATGTGCCGACCGCAGACCGCAAGGACGCAAGCGGGTTCTTGATTTCATGGGCCACGTCGGCCGCGAATTGTTCGTTGCCTTCAATGCGCTCATAAAGGGCGGCAACCATGCCGCGTAACGCGCCGGAGAGGCGGCCAATTTCGGCAGCGGCCGCCAAATCTGCGAGAGGGTTTGCAATCGTCGACGCAAGGATCAAGCTCAGCAGCACGCTAATCGCAAGCCCGACCAGAAAGAGGCGGAGCACCTTTTCGCGCTCGCGGCGCAAAAGCCCGTCAAGTTCGCCTGCTGCACCTTGCACGGCGACAACTCCGACTGGCTTACCAGCTTGCATGACAGGGCTAGCCACGACGTAACGCGTATCGCCCAAATCGCTCAAGGTCTTGAGGCTCGTTCTGCCAGAAATCGCAACCGCGACAATCTCTTTGACTTCGGGGCTTCCAAGTGAGGAATGCGCTGGTGGCGCTTTCGTTGCCCCGAAGACAGACGCCACACCTGTCCAGGCAGAATTGAGCAAATCGGTGAAGAATGTCGCGCCGTCGTCGATTGGAATACCGTCGATAATGAGGGGGGCACCCGAGGTTTTGGATGTCGCGATCAGGTTACCCTGAACATCAAATATCCCCACAAATATGCCACCGCTGAGGTCGATGCTGTCAAGCGCGACCTGCACATCAATCCCGTCCCCGCTCGCAAGGTTAACGGGCGCGGCCGCAGGCAGTTGCCCCTCAAAAACATCGGCAATCAGCTCGGCCTCGGCAACCAGCCCGACGGCGCGCTGGTAGGCAAGTGTATCGCGTGACGAATTGATAAACAAAACCCCTGCAATCAGGAGCATCATTGCAATCAGGTTAAATGTAATGATTTTGCGAGCAATCGGCGAGCGCCGGAGCGCCAAGAGGCTGCGATGCCGCCGCTTTTGATCCAGAGCTCCTTCACCAACAGGCTGCGGCGCGACCCAGTCATCGCCCAGAACAAGATCGGGTGTTTTGGCCGCAGCCCTGACGGACTCCAAATTGTGGATGTCAATCTTGGGGGCCACGGTCATCGCTTATTCTTCGTTGTAGCGGTAGCCGATACCGTACAAAGTCTCGATCGCCGAGAAGGTATCATCAGTGTTGCGCATCTTCTTGCGCAACCGCTTGATGTGGCTGTCGATCGTGCGATCATCAACATAGACCTGATCGTCATAAGCCACGTCCATCAACTGATCGCGGGACTTCACGAAGCCAGGCCGCTGAGCGAGCGCCTGCAACAACAGGAATTCGGTCACGGTCAGGGACACATCGTTGCCCTTCCACTTCACCGCGTGACGCAGCGGATCCATCACCAGCTCGCCGCGAACCATGATTTTGGTCTCTTCGGTTTCTTCAACCGTCTCACCCGCAAGCGCATCCTGACGACGCAGCAATGCGCGGATCCGCTCGACAAGCAAACGCTGGGAGAATGGTTTTTTAACATAATCATCCGCACCCATCCGAAGACCGAGAACCTCGTCAATCTCGTCGTCCTTGGATGTCAGAAAAATCACCGGCATCGACGTCTTCTGACGCAGACGCTGCAACAAATCCATGCCGTCCATACGGGGCATCTTGATGTCGAGCACAGCCATATCTGGCATACGCTTATTAAAGCCATCCAACGCGGATTGCCCGTCATTATATGTTTCGACCTCAAAGCCTTCGGCCTCAAGCGTCATAGCGACCGATGTCAGGATATTCCTGTCATCATCTACTAATGCAATTCGTGACATGGGAGTTTACCCTTACTGCTCAATTATTATTTGCCTGCTTTTTTCATAGTTTTCGTCAATTTCAGGCGGCGAATCAACCCTCAACTGCGATTCGCGGCGGAGGCGTGTCTTATTTGCGCCGATAAGTCGTAACTAATGACTAAAATGCACCACGCATTAACCCCATCAGTCAATGTTTGCGCTAACATGAATTTGATTGCGCTAACTGCGACAATCTGGGGTTTCAGCGCATAAAACCATGGTGTTATGGATGCTTATCGGGGCCGAGACGTGCCCCCAATTCAGGAGCGAACCCATGGACCAAGGAACGGTCAACCCAAAGATGAAGCTAGAAGATCAGGGCATCACAGGGCTGGGTTATGTGTATTATAACCGCTCTGAAGCCGAATTGCAGGATGCCGCAGTTGCCGCAGGCGAAGGCGTCACAGGCAAGGGCGGCGCGTTTTTGGTCACCACGGGCAAGCACACTGGCCGTTCGCCAAAAGACAAATTTGTTGTTGCCACGCCTTCCGTCAAAGACACGATCTGGTGGGAAAACAACCCGCCGATGGACATGGACAAATTTGATGTCCTTTACGCCGATATGCTCGAGCATATGAAGGGCGGCTCATACGACGTCCAGGATTTGTTCGGCGGCGCCGACCCTGCGCACCGTCTGGACGTGCGTGTGATCACCGAGCTGTCTTGGCATGGCCTCTTCATCCGCCACCTGCTGCGCCGCCCAGCGGCCGCCGAGCTGGCCGATTTTGTACCTGATTTCACCATCATCAACTGCCCGACCTTTAAAGCCGACCCTGCCAAGCACGGTTGCCGCTCTGAAACGGTAATCGCGCTCAACTTTGACGCGAAGCTGATCCTAATCGGCGGCACTGAATACGCAGGCGAAAACAAAAAATCGGTCTTCACGCTGCTCAACTATTTGCTGCCCGAAAAAGGCATCATGCCGATGCACTGCTCTGCCAACCACGCGCCAGGCAATCCGGTCGATACGGCTGTTTTCTTCGGCCTCTCTGGCACCGGCAAAACCACGCTTTCCGCTGATCCTTCCCGCGTGCTCATCGGTGACGACGAGCATGGCTGGTCGGACCAAGGCACCTTCAACTTCGAGGGGGGCTGCTACGCGAAGACCATCGGTCTGGACCCAAAGGCAGAGCCCGAAATCTACGCGACCTGTTCGATGCCGCACACCGTCATCGAGAACATGATCTACGACCCAGAGACGTTCGAGCTTGATTTCAACGACGACAGCCTGACCGCAAATATGCGCTGCGCCTACCCGCTGAACTACATCTCGAACGCCTCCGAGACGGCTCTTGGTGGTCACCCCAAGAACATCATCATGCTCACATGTGACGCCTTCGGCGTGCTCCCTCCGATCAGCCGCTTGACCCCTGCGCAGGCGATGTATCACTTCCTTTCCGGCTTTACCTCCAAGGTTGCCGGCACAGAGCGCGGCGTCACCGAGCCAGAGCCGACATTCTCGACCTGCTTTGGTGCGCCCTTCATGCCACGCCGTCCAGAGGTTTACGGCAACCTGCTGCGCGAGAAAATCGCGACACATGGTGCGACCTGCTGGTTGGTGAACACGGGCTGGACTGGCGGCGCTTACGGCACTGGGTCGCGGATGCCGATCAAGGCGACTCGCGCCCTGTTGACCGCAGCACTCGACGGCACATTGGTCGAAAATGTCTTCCAGAAGGACCCGAACTTCGGGTTCGAAGTGCCGATGACATGCGACGGCGTTGACGCGACACTTCTCAACCCGCGCGACACATGGGCCGACAAGGCCGCCTATGATGCGCAAGCGGCCAAACTGGTGGCGATGTTTAGCAAAAACTTTGAGAAATATGTGCCTTTCATTGATGACGACGTAAAGGCAGCCGCCATCGGCTAAGCCCTGTCCGCCGGCACAAACACTGATAAGGTGCACCACATGAAGTGGTGCACCTTTTTCTTTGCGGTTTTTCCGGTCGTGGCTTTGGCTCAATCAACGGGGCCGGAAAAGGTGAGCGCACTGCTGGCCAGCCATGAAGCCGGCATCATCTGCGCGCCGCCGACAGTGGGGACTGCGCCCGCACCCGATACCGTCGCGGGCACGACACATCTGATCGACAGCGAACCTGCTTTTGTCTCGACCAACCGGCGGGTGCCTGCGGTCGTCGGGCTCGGCTTCGGGATCAAAGCGCTAGCCTTGGATTTCAACGGTATTCCGAAGGTCACCATGACCATTACCCATCCGCCCATGGGCAAGGCCAAAGCAACCGCGCAGACCTTCCAGACCGTAATTTCAGGGCAATCACCGTCGCTGACCTTTTACCAGTTCGACTTTGACTACGAACTGGTCGAGGGGACGTGGCAGATGGAAGCGACACAAGGTGGGACCGTGCTCTACCGGACGACCTTCGACGTACTGCCGCCTGAGGAGGTGCCGGAATTGGCGCGCATCTGCGGCTTTGAAGAGCTCCTCTCGTAGGATGGGTTTTAACCCATCACCCCTTTGCGGATCAGGTTCAGCCCGCCAATCAAAAGCACAATCAACGTCATTCGTCTGAACGCGGCCTGTTCGATCCGGTCCTGCAGGCGCAGGCCGATCATCATCCCAATGACCGCAGGCACAATCAGCGCGGCCGAGAATGACAAGGTCTGCAGGCTCACGATGCCCGATTTGATATGCGCAAAGAACAACACAACCGCGCCCATGCCATAGATGACACCCTGCACGCGCATCTGCTCTGCCTTGGGCGTATTGATCGCCGTCAGATAGGCCACCGTTGGCGGTCCCCAGACCCCCGATAGTCCGCCAATAAAGCCTGCGAAAGCGCCGACAGAGGCCTCCAACGCTGTCGTTTTCTCGGGTACTTTCGGCGCCCAACCCGCAAGCTGCATCACAACAAATGCGGTGACTGACCCGCCAATGATCAAGAACATCACATCAGCCGACAGCACTCGAACCAGTTGCGCAGAGCCGATCAGCACAACTGCGCCCACACCCAGAAAAACGCGAAAACGGCGCATCGAGTGGAAAGCCTCCGCCCCGCCCTGACGCAAGGCCTGCATCCCGTTGGTCACCAAAGTTGGCAGAATCAGCCCCGCAAGCGCGATCTCGGGCGGTAAAACCATCGACATCCCTGAAATCATTACCATCGGCATGGCAAAGCCGACGAGGCCCTTGACCATACCAGCAGCAAGCCCGATCGCCAAAGACACCAAGAAGATTTCAGGCGTCATAAGTTCAAAAACCATGTTCATTCCCCTAGTTACGCCATGAATCTCCGGCCCGCACCAAGATTCCGCCGCGACATTTTCGTTCATTTTATAACAATCTTTCGAATGAATGTTGCGCTGCAACTGCGAAGGCTTTATCTCTGCAACTGCACAATAGCGGAGACGGACATGGCACACGACGGACAGGATATGACGATGATGCAAACACCCCTCTTGAACGACTTGCTTGGCCTGGCAGCCGCGAGCCTGCCTCCCGTTGATGCCTTGCTGGATCAGGCAAAAGCCAATATCCGCGCTTTGGTCACACAAGGTGATCGCATTTCCGCGCCGCTGATCGAGGCGCACCAAACCGCCGCGCACGGTCTCGCATGGCTGGCGACTTATGCCCAAGCGCTGCACCAGATGCAGGCATGGGCCGAGCGCCTGACCGCTGATGGAAAGTTTGGCGAAACAGAGCACCTCTTGCACCAGATCGCCTTTGGCGAATACCTCGCCCAGATTTACGGCGGCATCCAGATGAACCAAGGCGAGATGATCCGCCTGCATGATATGGGCATCACCGCCACCATGCCCGCCGAGATCAACGCCTTTGTGGTGGCCGCAAATACCCAAGCTGCGCGCACCCGTCTTGTCACCTTGATGCAAGAACAGTCCGCCAATGTCACCGTCGGCGTCTCGGGTCTTGACGATGAACTTGAGATGATCCGCGAGCAATTCCGCCGCTTTAGTGTCGAAAAAGTCGAACCAAACGCTCATGACTGGCACCTCAAAGACGAGTTGATCCCGATGGAAATCATCAATGAACTCGCCGAAATGGGCGTCTTCGGCCTGACGATTCCCGAGGAATACGGCGGCTTTGGCCTGTCAAAATCAGCCATGTGCGTTGTCTCCGAGGAATTGTCGCGCGGCTATATTGGCGTCGGCTCCCTCGGCACCCGCTCCGAGATCGCCGCCGAGCTGATCCTTTGCGGTGGCACCGAAGCGCAAAAGCAGAAGTGGCTCCCACGCATCGCCTCTGCCGAAACCTTGCCGACGGCGGTCTTTACCGAGCCGAACACAGGCTCTGACTTGGGGTCTTTGCGGACCCGCGCCGTCAAGAAAGGCGACGACTGGGAAGTCACGGGCAATAAAACGTGGATCACCCACGCCGCGCGCACCCACGTGATGACCCTGCTCGCGCGCACCGACCCGGACACGACCGACTACAAAGGGTTGTCGATGTTCTTGGCCGAAAAGACCGCAGGCACCGATGCAGAGCCTTTCCCGACAGAAGGCATGACCGGCGGCGAGATCGAGGTCTTGGGCTATCGTGGCATGAAAGAATATGAACTGGCCTTTGACGGGTTCAAAGTGGCGGGCGACAACCTGCTGGGCGGTGAGACCGGCAAGGGGTTTAAGCAGCTCATGCAAACCTTCGAGAGCGCCCGCATCCAGACAGCGGCGCGCGCGATTGGTGTCGCGGCTTCTGCGCTTGATGTTGGCATGCAATACGCCGCAGACCGCAAGCAATTCGGCAAGGCGCTGATCGACTTCCCGCGCGTCTCGGGCAAGCTCGCGATGATGGCCGTCGAGATCATGATCGCCCGCCAGCTGACCTACTTTAGCGCCCATGAAAAAGACAACGACCGCCGTTGTGACCTTGAGGCTGGTATGGCGAAACTGCTTGGTGCAAGGGTCGCATGGGCCTGTGCAGATAATGCCCTGCAGATCCACGGCGGCAACGGCTTTGCGCTTGAATATAAAGTCAGCCGCATTCTCTGCGATGCCCGCATTCTGAACATTTTTGAGGGTGCAGCCGAAATTCAGGCGCAGGTCATCGCAAGACGGCTGTTGGACTAAGCAGAGCGGCGGTTTAGGCCAAGGCGCGGGTGCAATTGCCCCGCGACCAGCCAGCCCGCCCCGAGCCCGACCGCGCAAGCGGCAAAGACGCCGCTGAGTGGCGCTACAAGCAGCACGAGGGCTGCTGCCCCTGGCGTGATGATACCCGACACATCGCGGAAGCTGGAATAGACCGCCGCCATCTCTGTGCGCTCCGCAGGGCGGACCGCCATCAGGAAGGGCAAGCCGCCGCAAACGTCGAGTGCGACGAGGAAGATCGAGGCGGTCATAATGCTGATGACCGTTGCCCATGGATACCCCGACAGCGCCCAGCCAAGGGCGAACAATAACGCGGCAGCGGCGAAAGCGGCGCGCACAGACCAGCGCACGCCCGCCTTGTTCACCTTGCGCAGCATAAGCGGCGTGGTGAACAGCAAGCCGTTGCTAACCGACAGCGCCATCGCGCCGACTTTGTCACCCAGCCCGCTTTCGATGCAGAAAATCGGCAGGTAGACCACAAACACCCACCAGCCGCAGGACCGCATAACGGCAAAGAACCAGCCCGCAATAAGGCGCGGTTGCGCGAAGAAGCGACCAAGATAGGCAAGCGGATTAACCGCAGGGGCACGCGCGCGGCTGATCTGTTTCCCGTTACCAAGGCGGAGCTTCCAGAACACCGCAACGAGCAAGAGCGCACAGACCCCCGCCAGCAAGAATGGCGCAGGCGCCCACCAGTTCAGCAGCGTCACCCCAAGGATCGGCCCGACCATCCACGGCGTCGCGCTATAGACCATCCGCGTGGTCTCGTTCCGCCCCAGATCCATCCGGTGAATGTAATCCAGCACATAGGCGTTGAGACAGACAGTGAAGGTGACCGTCCCCACGGCGTTCATCAGCAAAGCGCAAGCCAAGAGAATTGGGGTCCCCGTCAGCGCAAGCGACAAGCCGACCAGATAAGAAAAGCAAGCAAGCGTAAACATCCAGCGGCGCGGGATCCAGCGCGAGACCCAAGGCACCATAAGCCCGCAGCACAGCGAGGCGATCCCGACCAAAAAGTAGATATGCGAAACCACTGCTGCGTCGGAAAATGCACGGTAGATATAAACGGGCATGACCGACAAAAGCGTCCCTCGAATACCCGCTTCCAATGCCGCAAGCAAGGCAAAGTCCCTGATCTTGGGCGTAGGCGCATGGCTCAGATAAATAGGGCTGCGAGGTGCGATCATAGGGATATCTTCAAAATATGCTACGTCACGTTCCGCCCGCACTGAAGCGGCGTCTTGCCCATCCGCGACATCTTTGTGCGCTTTTGCTGGAACGGGCTGGTTTGGCCTGTCAATCTGACGCAAATCAGGAGAGACCACCCCATGTTCCGAATGACGACAGCCTTTGTCGTGTTAACATCTGCTTGCCAAGCGGACGAGACAGTCACGGCTTATCTTGAAGGCTCTGGGGTATTCCGCCTTGTGACGCTCGACGTCCCCCCCTGTCAGGCCCCGTGA
This sequence comes from Yoonia sp., assembly GCA_965658825.1. Lineage (GTDB taxonomy): Bacteria > Pseudomonadota > Alphaproteobacteria > Rhodobacterales > Rhodobacteraceae > Yoonia. Next base: position 22,500 of record CBFHTU010000022.1, on the reverse strand, counting down.
CGCGCGATTGTGTCAATCAGGCGTTGGCGCGCGGCTGGCATTGGCTTGTCGCCGAGACTGCGCATCAGGCGGTTTGCGATAAAATACCCTGTCGTGCCGAGCGCAATCACAATCTGCGCGTTGTCAGCGTCACCTTTCCCCGCAAGTACAGGCGGCAGGGGAAGCAAACGGTCCGCCCACTCGCCCGCCGCATCGCGGCTGACCGCGCGGCCCGATTTGGGCGAGACAAACGCCAGATCTTCGTTCACGCCGCGCACAGCGCAGGCGGACAGATCCATCGCAAACCCCATCTCTTCAAGCAAGGCCTGCTCCCAGCGCAAATAGGCCAATGGCCAAACCTCAGACTGTCCCAGCAAATCCAAAAGCGCGATTGTCCGGTCATAAAGCGGCAAATGCGCCTCGCGCTCGGGCAGGACGCGCCCGAGCAACGCACACACCGCGTTCAGCCCTGCAAGTGCCAGCCTGTCGCCCATAGCTTGGGCTGCGCGGCTGCGGACCGGTTCAATCGTGAAGGTTCCCAAATGATCGTCGAGCCGCGCTTTCCACGTGACGGCAATCTGCGCACCCGGCTGCAAATGCGGCGCGACCTTGCGACTGGTGCCGCCGCGCACAACGCCCGCGTGGCGCCCGTGTTGCGGGGTAAAAACTTCGATGATCATGGATGTCTCGCCGAATGGCTTTGCCGCCAAAAGCGCGCCTTCGTCGGACCATGTGATCATGCGAGGCCGTCCTCATCCAAGAGGTGACGGCCCTGTTTGTCCTCAACCTCGATGACCCAGAGGTCGGGATCAAACCCGCATTGCTTGGCAACTGATTGATCGACGAGCGCCTCGTCACCCTCGACCAGTACGATCCATTTACGCTCGCCCGTCATCAGATCGAACGAGCGCTGAAAACAGCAAGCCTTGCCGTCGAGCGTGTTGAGCTTCACCAGCACGGCCCCCGCCGTCGCATCGCCGCGCTTGACGACGAAGGCGGGTATTTCAACCAGCCGCAGCCGCGTCAAATATGCGGAAACCCAGATTTCCGCCGTCAGCCTCATGCATTGCCGTCTTTGAAATCGAGCCCCATTTCATTGTAGCGCTCTTTTTCCTCAAGCCAGTTTGGCCGCACTTTCACCTGCAAGAAAAGGTGCACGCGGCGGTCGAGGAACTCTTCCAGCTCGGCGCGCGCGGCGGTGCTCACGGCCTTGATCGTCTCGCCACCATTGCCAAGCACGATACCCTTATGGCCGTCACGCATGACGTAAATGATCTGGTCGATGCGGCAAGACCCGTCCTTGCGGTCTTCCCAGTTCTCGGTCTCAACGGTGAGCTGATAGGGCAATTCCTGATGCAAGCGCAGGGTCAGCTTTTCACGCGTCGTTTCCGAAGCGATCATGCGCAGGGGCAAATCGGCGATCTGATCTTCGGGGTAAAGCCAAGGACCCTCAGGCACCTGATGCGACAACCACTCACGCAGCGCATCACAGCCATGGCCGCGCTCGGCAGAGATCATAAAGGTCTGCACAAAGGGAAACGCCTCGTTCATTTCCTCGGCAAGGCCGAGCAGCTTCTCCGACTTCACCTTGTCGATTTTGTTGATCACCAGCGCGACGGGCGCTTTGCCCGCGTGTTCTTTCAAGCGCTCAATAATCGCTTTGACGCCCTCGGAGCGGCCACGGTGCGCTTCGATCATCAGCACGACGACGTCCGCGTCAGCGGCACCACCCCATGCCGCTTTGACCATGGCGCGGTCCAGCCTGCGGCGTGGTTTAAACAGGCCGGGCGTATCAACAAAGACAAGTTGCGATTGCCCTTCCATGGCCACGCCACGGATGCGGGTGCGGGTGGTCTGCACCTTATGGGTCACAATCGAGACTTTCGCCCCGACCATTTTATTCAGCAATGTGGACTTGCCCGCGTTAGGCTCGCCAATCAGGGCGACGAAGCCCGCTTTTGTTGGCTGATCGGTCATGAGTTTTCTACTTTCTTGAGAAGAGCACTTGCTGCGGCTTGCTCGGCTTGACGCTTGGAGCCAGCAGTGGCTTGTTCAGTGGGACCAGAGGACAGACGGGCCTCAATGGTGAAAATCGGCTGGTGATCAGGGCCGGTGCGTCCGACCTCGACATATTCGGGCGGGGTCTCGCCGCGGGCTTGCGCCCATTCTTGCAGCGCCGTTTTTGCGTCGCGGGCATCATCGGCCACGTTTCGGACCCGCTTGCCCCAGAGGCGCAGGATCACGTCGCGGGCGGCCTCGAACCCGCCGTCTTGATAGACGGCGGCGATCACGGCTTCCATAGCATCTGCGAGGAGCGCCTCTTTGCGCCGTCCACCCGATTTCATCTCGGAGCGGCCCAGTTTCAAGACAGCGCCCAGATCAATCTCGCGGGCGACGTCGGCGCAAGTTTCCTTGCGGACGAGCGCATTGAAGCGCGGCGCAAGCAACCCTTCGGGCGCATTCGGGTCCGCCACCAGCAAGGCTTCGGCCATGACCAACCCCAACACGCGGTCACCCAAAAACTCAAGCCGCTGGTTGTCGTCACGATGGGGCGATACCATGGACGAATGGGTCACAGAGCGCACGAGATGGTCAGGCTTGGCGAACGTATAGCCCAAGCGGCCTGCAAAGGCCCGAAGATCAGCCGACAGTTTCACTCAATCGCCTTGAAAAAGCGGTCAGACCGCCACGTCCAAAACGCGAGCATGGAGCGGCCCGCAGAAGAGAACATGATCCGGTCAGCGCGCCCCACGATATCCTCGCGCGGCACAAACCCGACACCACGACGCTGTTGGCTCACGCGGCTGTCGGTCGAGTTATCGCGGTTATCACCCATGAAAAAGAAGTGGTCGGCAGGTACTGTAAACACCAGCGTATTGTCCAACTCCCGATCACCGATATTGAGAACCGCATGGCGGACGCCATTTGGCAGCGTTTCATAGGACCGGTATTTAATACAATCTGCGCCTTCGCCAACTGCCCCGTTTGCACAGGACGTACCGCTTTGCTGCGGACCTTGCAGACCGAATGGCTCGATGAACTCTCCGCCGTCTTCGACTTTGACAGCCACATCATTGATGTAGAGCAGGCCCTCTTTCATCTGGATCCTGTCGCCAGGTTTCCCGATAAGCCGCTTGATAAAGTCGCGCCCTGTCACCGGATGACGGAAGACAACAACATCGCCGACCTCTGGATCAGACCCGAACAGGCGCTTGTCTGCCCCTTTGAAAACACCGCAAAAATCGTCGGCTTCGATATCAAGGCCTACCGCAGGGATACGGATGGACGGACATGACGCATAAGAATAGCCGTAGGCCATCTTGTTGACGAAGAGGAAATCGCCAATCAAAAGCGTGTCCTTCATCGAACCGGAGGGGATCCAGAATGGCTGAAAGAAAATCGTCCGGAAAATGCCCGCGATCAGCAGCGCATAGACAACGGTTTTCACCGTTTCCTTGATCCCGCCCGCTATACTTGAGTCGTCAGCCATAAGAGTCGTCCTTGTTTCGTCGTTCGGGGCTTCATGCGCGTCGTGCCCTGCCCTGTCAACCTATGCATCAATTGGGACCGCCTCGATCAGCACAAAAGCCTGCGCCCAAGGGTGATCATCCGTCAAAGTAACGTGAATCACGGCCCGATGCCCCGCAGGGGTCATTTTGTCGAGCCGCTCTTTCGCCCAACCTGTGACGTGCATCGTTGGCTGTCCGGAGCGCAGGTTCGTGACGGACATGTCTTTCCAAGAAATTCCCATCGCGAGCCCGGTGCCCAGCGCCTTGGAACAGGCCTCCTTTGCCGCCCAGCGCTTGGCATAGGTGCCTGCGACATCTTTCCGGCGCTCGGCCTTGGCTTGCTCGATCTCGGTAAACACCCGATTGCGAAATCTGTCGCCGAAGCGATCAAGCGTGCCCGCGATCCGGTCGATATTCGCAAGGTCAGTTCCGATGCCCAAAATCATTCTGCCCCCAGTTCGATATCTGTCGTCATCGCGCCTGTGGATTGGTTGAGAGTGATCCGCAACAGGCCAGCGCGCGAGGCGTCTCCATCAATCGCGGCGACCTGCACAGGCAAGGTGAGGCTCAAGCCGATTGCAGGATCATAATCCGAAGAAAGCGCCTCAAAAGAGAGGCCCGCGAACCCCAGTTGCTCTGTCCACCCCACAACGCGGCATTGCCGTTCGCCAAGCTCTGAATAGGGTGGCGAGAGGACAAGCAGGTAGGCTGCGCCCGATGCAGGTTCCACCGTATCAATCGCGGCGACGCGCACGTTTTCATTGGCAAAAACACGGGTGTTTTCTTCCCAAGGTTCAACAAGGGCTTGCGCAGAGGCCTGCCAATCGCAAAGTCGCGCCTGCTGGGCGGCGATTGGACCCGCTGACAACATCAGGAAGAATGCCAACAGCCGGATCAAACGTCCAGATCCATAACCATGATCCCGTCTGCCCCACACTCACAAAGTGCGACCAACCTCGCGCCAAGCGCGCTATGAGCGGGGTCGCTGGCATAACGGCGCAAGCCCCCCAGATCGGTAAAGTTGCAGATAAAGCCGTAGGGGTAATCAGGGGATTTGTTTTCGATGTCGCGGTTTGGACCGTGCGAAAAACCCGAGAAGCCTTTGATCTCAAGAGCGTCCAGACCCGCCATGACCGCAGCCAACTCAGCCGCATCATGTTCGGGGCGCAAATTCAGCATGACGATGTGCTTAATCATCCCCGCGCTTCATCCATGCAGCGGCGCATCTCGGCAATCGCTGGCCCCAAGCCGCGGAAGATCGCCTCGCCAATGATGAAATGTCCGATATTCAGCTCTGCCACGTCTCGCAGCGCTGCAATCGGACCAACGCTATCATAGGTCAGCCCGTGACCGACATGCACCTCAAGCCCCAACTGCGTGCCGTAAGCCACCATATCGGTGATCTTGGCAAGCTCGGAATCACGCTCGTCCCAGCGCTCTTCGGCCCATGCGTCCGCATAAGCGCCTGCATGCAATTCGATGACCGGCGCACCGATACGGGCCGCCGCCTCCACTTGGCGCTTGTCGGCCGCAATAAACAAGGACACCCGCGCGCCTGCGGCCTGCAAAGGGGCCATATAAGCGGCAAGGGCATTATCTTGCCCTGCAACCTCCAGCCCGCCTTCGGTCGTGCGCTCTTCGCGCTTTTCGGGGACAATACAGACCGCGTGCGGCTTGTGACGCAGCGCAATCGCCTGCATCTCTTCGGTGGCGGCCATCTCGAAGTTGAGCGGCACCTTGAGTGCTGCCATCAGCCCGTCAATGTCGGCGTCCACGATATGACGGCGATCCTCGCGCAGGTGCGCCGTGATCCCGTCCGCACCCGCAGCCTCGGCCATCAGCGCCGCGCGCACAGGATCAGGCACATTGCCGCCGCGCGCATTGCGTACAGTCGCCACGTGATCAATGTTGACGCCAAGTCGCAACCGGTTCGATATCATTGCCACAATCCTCTTTTACTGCGGTTCACCTGCAAGCTAGCGCTAAGTCTGCCCGAGGTCATCCGATGGTTGGCTCTTTTTCTTCAACTGATCCAACTTCGCACGCAGCACTTTCCGGCGGCGGTTCTGGTAGGCCCTGATCAGCGGCACGGACAGGTAATAGGCAATCGTTGCCGCAATCACACCCGGGATGATCCCGCCGATCATATAGGGGAAAAACACCTCGTCGTAAAAGATGCCCAGATCATGCCAGTCCATGCGCGCAGGGGTAAAAAGAGCCTCGACGTTGTGCAACAGATCGCCACTTGCCGCTGCGAATTTGCCCGCAAGCGACCGCTCCAGTTCATCATCCGGTCGTGTGCCAAGCAAGAAATGCCCCGTCGAAAGAGACGCGACGCCAATCGGCAAATACGTCAGCGGATTGCCAAAGAACGTGCCGAGCAGAGCCGCAAGAATATTACCACGCATCACCCGCCCAATCAGCGCGGCAACAAGGAAGTGCAGGCCGTAAAACGGCGTAAACGTCGTGAACACACCTGCCCAGATCCCGCGCGAAATCTTTTCCGGCGTATCAGGGAGCCGGCGCACGCGGTGTTTGACATATTCGAACGCGCGCCCCCAGCCACCACGCGGATAGACAAAATCGAACACGATCTGCCAGATCGGGCGTCTATCCCTGCGTTTGAAAATCAACCGACTATTCCTCTGTTCCCAGTAACCCTACACCGCGCTGGCAAGGCCGGGGTCTCTATGCCGCGATAGCGACGATACATTGCTATCTGCTTCCAAAATCGTGAAAACACGATGAAAATGCTCTTGGTCGCGCAAGTCGATATCAATCAAGAGGCGGAAATAGTCCGGCTTTCGGTCAATAAACTTCAAATCAGAGATATTGGCGTCCTGCTCGCCAATCAAGGTGCAAATCCGCCCCAATACGCCAGCGTCATTGGTAATCGTGGCATCAAGCGTGACCGTATTGGTCGAGCTATGGGTGCCGTCCTGCCAATGCAGATCGATCCAGCGCTCTGGTTGGTCCTCATAATCGGCCAAGGCCTCACAGTCGATTGCATGCACGACAACACCGCGTCCGCGAAACGCAATCCCGATGATCCGCTCGCCTGGCAAGGGTTGGCAGCAAGCGCCGCGCTGGTGTTTTTGATCAACCTCAAGTCCGACGACAGCCCGCTTTGCGTCAATCTCGTCGCCCTGTTTCTCGGCAAGCTCGGGATAGATCGCGCGCACGATTTCGCGCGCCGTGATTTCCGCAGACCCCAATTGCGCCAAGAGTTCTTCGGCGTCCTCGATGGCCAAGGTCTTTGCCGCCGTGCGCAGTGCCTTATCCGTGGCCTTCTTATCGACATTTTCAAAGGCGACGCGGGCAAGTTCGCGGCCAAGGCGGACAAAGCGTTCACGGTCTTCTTCGCGCAGGCTGCGCCGGATTGCCGTTTTCGCACGCCCCGTGACCGCGATATCGATCCATGTGCTTTGCGGCTTTTGGCCCGCTGCGGTGACGATTTCAACAGACTGGCCATTCTTCAGCCGCGTCCAGAGCGGGACGCGCATCCCGTCAACCTTGGCCCCGACACAAGCCGAGCCGATCCGCGTGTGAATAGCATAGGCAAAATCAATCGGGGTCGCACCGCGCGGCAGCTTGATCACCTCACCCTTGGGGGTAAAGCAGAACACTTGGTCCTGATACATCTCAAGCTTAACCGCTTCGAGGAACTCGTCGTGATCGTGACTGTCATCCAGCCGCTCGGTCAGTTTCGCAATCCATTTGACGGGATCAACCGCAAAGCGGTTCTCTACACGCTCGCCGTTGCGATACGACCAATGCGCCGCCACACCCGTTTCGGCCACTTCGTGCATCTCGCGGGTGCGAATTTGCACCTCGACCCGTTTGCCGTCGCGGCCTGAAACCGTCGTGTGAATAGAGCGGTAGCCGTTCGACTTCGGTTGGCTGATATAATCCTTAAACCGACCGGGAACCGCGCGCCAACGCTGGTGGATCGCGCCCAGAACACGATAACAATCGGCCTCTGTCGCCGTCAGAATACGGAACCCGTAAATGTCCGACAACCGGCTAAACGACAGGTCTTTCTCCTGCATCTTGCGCCAGATCGAATAAGGCTTTTTGGCCCGCCCGACGACGGAGGCCACAATATCCGCTTTTTCAAGTTCAACGCGCATATCGGCCGTGATCTTTTGAACAACATCACCGGTTTCGCGCTGCAACGTGATAAAACGGCGCATGATCGAATTGCGGGCCTCGGGGTTGAGAACCCGAAACGCCAAATCCTCCAGCTCTTCGCGCATCCACTGCATACCCATCCGACCCGCAAGCGGGGCATAGATGTCCATTGTCTCGCGGGCCTTTTGGACCTGCTTGTCGGGGCGCATGGATTTGATCGTGCGCATGTTATGCAAACGGTCGGCAAGTTTGACCAAGGTCACGCGCAAATCGCGGCTGGTGGCCATGAACAGCTTGCGGAAATTCTCGGCCTGTTTGGTCTGGGTGCTCGTCAGTTGCAGATTCGTGAGCTTGGTCACACCGTCCACAAGCTCGGCAATTTCGCGCCCGAAGCGGTCGGAGACAGTCGCAAAAGACGCTTTCGTGTCCTCGATCGTGTCATGCAAGAGGGCCGTCACCAGTGTGGCGTCATCCATTTGCTGTTGGGCAAGAATAACGGTGACGGCAACAGGATGTGTGAAATAGGGCTCGCCAGAATGCCTGAATTGCCCCTCGTGCATTTCTGCACCAAAGGCAAAGGCGTCGCGCAACAGCGCTTCATTCGTGCGGGGGTTATAGGCGCGGACCTGTGCGATCAGATCGTCTGCTGTCGTGGTCATAAGGTCCAGCGCCTATGTTCAGGGGTTAACGCTGGCCTTGAGCATCCATCAAAGCGCGCAGCAATTTTTCTTCGGACATGTCGTCGTCGGCGGGTTTATCGGATTCGGCACCCATCAAAAGGGACATGCTGTCCTCCTCGGGCTCGTCCACTTCGATCTGGGTCTGATTCGCTTCGATCAGGCGCTCACGCAGGTCGTCCGCGCTTTGGGTCTCATCGGCGATTTCACGCAAGGACACGACAGGGTTTTTGTCGTTATCACGGTTCACCGTAATCGGCGCACCCGCGGAAATTTCGCGTGCACGGTGTGCAGCAAGCATCACAAGTTCAAAACGGTTCGGAACCTTATCGACGCAGTCTTCTACGGTAACGCGGGCCATGGGCGTGCTCCAATCAATTGGATATAACTTCAGAAAGGGGTCGTCTAAGCGCTTTTGGCCAGAATGACAAGGGTTTGCAAGAGGTCAGATAGGGATAACGCTCGCCAATTCCGCCTCTGGCCGCGCATCACGCATTTCCACAACCGTTTGACCAAGAATCGGATGCACCCAATCAGGGGCCACATCGGCCAGAGGAACCAGTACGAAACTGCGGTCCTGCAGGCGGGGATGTGGCAAAATCAGCTGATCTGGCGCTGCTTTAGCCTGTTGATCCAGCGGCAAGTCCCGCCAGTGGAGATATGTCGTGGCATCTGGCAAGACCTCATCCGCCATAGCAATCAAATCAAGATCAAGCGTGCGTTGCCCCCAGCGAACCGTGCGCTCGCGACCGGCGTTGGCTTCGATTTCGTGCAATGCTGCCAGCATATTTTGGGCACTCAATCTCGTCTCGATACGAATCGCTGCATTGACAAAATCCGGGCCCGCGCCCGCAGGAAAGGCCGGCGTGTTGAAAAACCGGCTCAGAACAGGCGGCGTATCGCTCATCTGCGCAATGGCCGCACTGGCTTTTTGTACAGTAGTCGCCGCGTCACCCCATGCAGAAGAGGCGTTACTTCCCAATGCAATAAGGGTGACAGTTTGTGGTCGGGATTCAGGGGGTGTTTGCAGCATGTTATCTTTTCGCTTACACTCTTATGGTCAACTGGCATCGCCAATTTTTAAATAGACCACTCACACAGTAATGAACACCGGCGAGGCCCATTCGGAAGGATATTTTATGTTTTATCGTGACGAGCGATTGGCGCTCTTCATTGATGGATCAAACCTCTATGCGGCTGCAAAATCGCTAGGGTTCGACATCGACTACAAACTACTGCGCGCGGAATTTATGCGCCGCGGCAAAATGGTACGTGCATTCTACTACACTGCGCTTTTGGAAAATGACGAGTATTCACCCATCCGGCCTTTGGTTGATTGGCTGAACTACAACGGGTTCACCATGGTGACCAAACCCGCCAAGGAATATACTGACAGCATGGGTCGCCGTAAGGTGAAGGGAAACATGGATATCGAACTTGCCGTCGATGCCATGGAGCTCGCGCCGTTTGTTGACCATATCGTGATCTTCTCTGGCGACGGCGATTTCCGTCCGCTCGTGGAAGCATTGCAGCGCAAAGGTGTGCGTGTTTCGGTCGTCTCCACAATTCGGAGCCAGCCACCAATGATCGCAGACGAATTGCGCCGTCAGGCCGACAACTTTATCGAGCTTGATGAATTGCGCGATGTTGTAGGTCGCCCGACCAGAGAACCTATGGGCGACGACGACACCCACCGCGTCGACGCGAATTAATATCATAGGCCGGGGTCCGCTCCGGCCTATGACTATTTTGCCGGATCGGGTGCCTGCCCGGGTCTGGTCCCGTGCCATCGTGGTCGGCACCGCGTGACACCAATTTCACCCCGACATCCTGCCGCAAGGTCTCGCCGGATAGACGCCGCGCCTGAATGTCGCTAGGACGGGGCATGTCGGTATCGGTCGGAGACACAAGATGAGCAAAGCCCCCCTCACCCTCTATCTCGCAGCGCCGCGCGGGTTCTGCGCTGGCGTTGATCGCGCCATCAAGATCGTCGAGATGGCGATCGAAAAATGGGGCGCGCCTGTCTATGTCCGTCACGAGATCGTGCATAACAAATTCGTCGTCGATAGTCTGCGTGACAAAGGCGCAGTGTTTGTCGAAGAGCTTGACGAATGCCCGACGGACCGGCCCGTTATTTTCTCCGCACATGGCGTGCCAAAATCCGTGCCAAATGCGGCAGAAGCCCGCAAGATGGTCTATGTCGATGCGACCTGTCCGCTTGTCTCCAAGGTTCACATCGAGGCACAGCGCCACGCCGATGCGGGCCTGCAAATGATCATGATCGGGCATGAAGGCCACCCTGAAACGGTCGGGACAATGGGGCAGTTACCCGCAGGCGAAGTGCTTTTGGTCGAGACCGTCGCAGATGTGGCCAAGGTTATGCCGCGCGATCCTGCCAAACTGGCCTTCGTCACCCAGACGACACTGTCGGTCGACGATACCATCGACATTGTTGCCGCGCTGAAAACACGGTTTCCGAACATTGTGGGGCCGCATAAAGAAGACATCTGCTACGCCACAACAAACCGCCAGGAAGCGGTGAAGGCCATGGCGCCGAAATGTGACGCGATGCTGGTTGTGGGCGCGCCCAACTCATCCAACTCGCGCCGCTTGGTCGAGGTCGGCGCGCGCGCTGGCTGCGCCTATGCGCAACTTGTGCAGCGGGCGGCAGACATTGACTGGCGGGCGCTTGAGGGGATCACGTCGATGGGGATCACCGCAGGTGCCTCCGCGCCCGAAGTCCTCATCAACGAGGTGATCGACGCTTTCCGCGACCGCTATGACGTGACCGTCGAGTTGGTCGAGACCGCCGTCGAGAACGTCGAGTTCAAGGTGCCACGAGTTTTGCGCGAGGCATCATGACGGACCGACAAATCCCACGCGCACCACTCCTGTTGGGACTGGCAGGCCTTTTGCCATTCTTATGGGGGGCGTTGACGGTGCAGATCCCTGCGCTCGGAGCATGGGGTCAAATGAACCTCGGCGGGCGCTTTGTCGGACCCTATGTACAGTTGTTTTACGGCGCCGTCATTCTGTCATTCATGTCTGGCGTGCTTTGGGGGTTTGCGACAAAGAGCACAAGCTGGATCGGCTGTGCACTTTCCACGCTCCCTGCACTTTGGGCCTTCTTCACGACGGGCGGCGGGCCGGAAACCGCAGGGCGTAACCTCATCATCGGCTTCGCTGGGTTACTTGTCCTCGACTGGTATTTCTGGCGGCAGGGGCTTGCCCCCGCTTGGTGGCTCAATCTGCGTTTTCTCCTGACGACAATCGTTATTCTCTCCCTTCTTCCCGTGGTGATCTGATGCCTGACGCCAAGACAATTGCCTTCTACGACGGAGCAGCGGAGCGCTATGCGAACCTGACCGATACGGGGACGCCAAGCGACACACTCAAGACCTTCATCGCACTGTTGCCTGCGGGCGGACATGTGCTTGATCTGGGATGTGGCCCTGCGCGTGCCTCGGTCCATATGCGCAACGCGGGCCTCCGCCCTGACCCAGTCGACGCATCCCAAGGCATGATCGCACTGGCCAATAAGACCCACGACATCGGCGCACGTTTGGCAACCTTTGACGACATCGACATGGTCGATACTTATGACGGCGTTTGGGCCAACTTCTCGCTCTTGCATGCACCGCACGAAGACCTGCCGCGCATCCTCTCGGCCATTGCAACAGCTTTGCACAGCAAGGGCATTTTCCACATCGCGATGAAAGTCGGCACTGGCGCGGAGCGCGATAAAATCGACAGACTTTATAGCTATGTCACCCCGGACGCCTTGCGCGGACTTCTGGCGGATGCGGGCTTTGACGTGCTCGATACGGTCGAGGGTCACGAAGTGGGCTGCGCGGGGACAAACGATCCGTTTGTCGCGATGCTGGGGCGTAAACATGCCTGATCTTTACGCCTACACGGATGGGGCCTGCTCAGGCAATCCCGGCCCCGGCGGCTGGGGCGCCGTCCTGATTGCGCGCGACGGCAAAACCGTTCTCAAAGAGCGCGAGTTGAACGGCGGCGAAGCCCATACGACCAACAACAAAATGGAGCTGATGGCCGCGATTGCTGCTTTGGAGGCTCTGGAGCGTCCCTCGACACTCACCATCGTGACCGACAGCGCCTATGTCAAAGACGGGATTACATCATGGATCCACGGTTGGAAAAAGCGCGGCTGGAAAACGGCAAGCAACAAACCCGTCAAAAACGAAGACCTGTGGAAGCGGCTTGATGCGGCGACCCAGCGACACAACGTGACGTGGGAATGGGTCAAAGGTCACGCAGGCCACCCCGAGAACGAACGGGCCGATGAATTGGCACGCGCCGGCATGGAGCCCTTCAAGAAATGACTCCTGTGATTGCCCTAGATTACGCGTCGGTCTTTGTCTTCGCATTGACGGGGGCCTTAGTTGCGAGCCGCGCGCAACTGGACATCATCGGCTTCATTTTCATCGCCAGCCTGACAGCGGTGGGCGGCGGTACATTGCGCGATATACTCCTCAACCGCGAGACCGTCTTTTGGATCGAAAACCCGTGGACCATCGCCGTTGCCGCCCTTGCCGCGATCATCGTCTTTTTCACTGCACACCTGCTGGAAAGCCGTGCGCGCAGTATTGTCTGGCTCGACGCGGCAGCACTTGCCGTAGCAGTGCCTGCAGGTGTCGCCGTCGCGCTCAGCTTGGGGCAAACCAGCACAATCGTCGTCATCATGGGGATCACAACGGGCTGTTTTGGCGGCCTCATGCGCGACGTGGTCTGCAACGAAGTCCCGCTGGTTCTCAAGCAAGGCGAGCTCTATGTCACCTGCGCATTGGTCGGTGCCGCCAGCGCGCTTATTGCACTGCAGTTCGGGTTGAGCCAACCGCAAAGCCTGCTGATCTGCGGTGCCGCAACTTTCGTTTTGCGGGCAGGCAGCATCGCATTCGGCTGGCGCCTGCCCGTTTACAAGAGCTTTCCACCGCGCAACTAGACGACTTTGAGAACGATCTTGCCGATATGGGCCGAGCTTTCCATACGACGGTGCGCGGCGGCGGCATCGGCCAGCGCGAACGCCTGATCCATCACAGGCGCGACAGTGCCCGCCGCCAGTAACGGCCAGACCTTTGCCCGCAGCTGATCCGCGATCCGCGCCTTGGCCAGATCGCTTTGCGGGCGCAGGGTTGATCCCGTCACAGTCAACCTGCGGGTCATGATTTCCATCATGTTCAACTCGGCCTTTGGCCCCTGCAAAAACGCGATTTGTACAAGGCGGCCATCATCGGCCAAGGCCTTGATATTTCGCTGCATATAGGGACCGCCCACCATATCGAGGATCAGGTCGGCACCACCTTCGGCGCGCAGGATGTCAACGTAGTCGGCATCGCGGTAGTTGATCGAAACCTCGGCCCCTAGCGCCAGACAGGCCGCACATTTCTCGTCCGAGCCAGCGGTCGCAAAGACCCGCGCACCGAATGCCCGCGCCAGTTGGATCGCGGTTGTACCGATGCCAGAACTGCCGCCATGGACCAAGAACCGCTCCCCCCCTGTCAAGCCCCCGCGCTTAAACACATTGGACCAGACGGTGAAAAAGGTCTCGGGCAGGCAAGCCGCTTGCTTCAACGTCAAGCCCGTCGGCACAGGCAAACAGTGGGCGGCAGGTGTCGCCACAAATTCGGCATAGCCGCCACCGGGCAGCAGCGCGCAGACCTGATCGCCAATCGACAGATTCGTAACACCCTTACCCAGCGCCACAATTTCACCTGCCGCTTCCAGCCCGGGTAGATCGCTGGCGGTTGCGGGCGGGTTGTAAAGGCCTGCACGCTGCAAGGCGTCGGGGCGGTTCACACCCGCATAAGCGACCTTGATAACCACCTCAGCGTAACGCGCCACGGGCATCGGGCGCTCGCACAACTGCAAAACATCGGGACCGCCCGCCTTGGTAATTTCAACCGCTTTCATGTGTCCGATCCTTTGGTCCAAATGCCCGGAAGGTCAGGATCCGCCACACGGCGCGGCGCCTTGATTGCCCCCATCATCGCCGAAAGCGGACCCGTCAGGGGCTTCAAAAGTGCCGACCCGCGCACCTGTGCTTTGACCTTCTCAAACTGCATGACATTCTCGATACGGCGGTCGATAAAATCATCCACGCCTCCCGCATCATCACCGAGCCAGAACAGCACGACAGACCCGTAAACCGCTGATAATGTTGCACGTTTTGTGTACCAATTCACATCGTCAGAGGCATCGCCCAAAGCGTTCCAGATGGCGTCAGCCGTGCCCCAAATCAGCTTCGCCCCTTCGGCTGCATGGTTTGGCAATGCAAAAAGCGACGTTCCCCGGCGCACGATTTCTTTGTCCTCGGCTGCATCCAACCGCAGGCGGATCGCATAGGCGACCTTCTCGGAGTACCGCATCGCGCTCATATCCGCCTTGGCCATAGCCTTGGCCATCGCGGCATCCCCGCGCAGGTGATACGCCACCGCCAAATCCACCGCGCCACGGGGGCAAATTGCGGGATCAGTCCCTGTCTCCGCCACCGCAGCATTAAAAGTCGCAGGCGACCAGCCGTCGAAAGCCACATGCGGCAAGGCGGCATCAAGCAAGGTGTCGAGAGGGGATATGGACATGTGTGTCTCCTTTACTGCAACAACACTAGACAAATTCATCGCGCTTTGCTATGCGGCAGCTTCCTGCAATTTTGCAAATTTAACTTAGAGAGGTGGTGAAAACCACATGCAGGTTAGTGTTCGTGATAACAACGTCGATCAGGCGTTGCGTGCTCTGAAAAAGAAACTTCAGCGTGAAGGCGTTTTTCGTGAGATGAAGCTTAAGCAGCATTTCGAGAAACCGTCCGTGCGTAAAGCACGCGAGAAAGCAGAAGCTATCCGTCGTCAGCGCAAGCTGGCTCGGAAGAAGCTCCAGCGTGAAGGTTTGCTGTAAAGCAGCCCGATCCTCGTTAGAAAACTAGAACCCCCCGTTTGAGCAATCAGGCGGGGGTTTTTGTTTAGGATTTACCCATTCTCAATATTTGAATTCTAGGCTGGTCGGGAACACGTGGACACGGCAGTCATGAATCAGCATCCCAAACACGCACCATCATGCGCCAATTGCGCGGATCGCGACGGCACAGGCTTTGCAACTCCATTTACGATGGCGTTCCAGCCGATCTTCGATATCCAGTCTGGGACTGTGTTCGCCTATGAAGCGCTCGTGCGTCCAATCGGCGGCGGAGCGGCCATAGATATTCTCTCTCAAGTTCACGAGAAGAACCGTTACTCATTTGACCAGCAGTGCCGCAAAAAAGCTATCTACTTGGCTGCACAGCTCGACATGAAGTCTCGGCTCAGCATCAACTTCATGCCAAACGCTGTCTATGAACCTGAACACTGTATCCGCGCAACGCTTTGGGCGGCCAGAACATATGGATTCCCGATTGAAAAGATCATTTTCGAATTTGTCGAAAGTGAAGAAATCCGCGACACGCTGCACCTTCAGAATGTCGTCGATAGCTATAATCGCATGGGGTTCAGCACTGCAATCGATGATTTTGGGGCGGGCTATGCAGGGCTATCCGCGCTTTGCGATCTCAAGACTAATCTCGTCAAAATTGACATGACCTTACTGCACAACATTGACGCGAACCCACGGCGTCAGACTATTGTCAGATCCATGATCAACATGACGGCTGAATTGGGCATTTTGTGTATTCTGGAAGGCGTTGAAACCGCCGCAGAGTTTGCCACTTTGCGAGAAATGGGCGGACGGTATTTTCAGGGGTTTTTGTTTGGGCGGCCGACGCTGGATCGGCTCGACGACGACGCCGCAATTCTGGCGCGGATACGTGACGCCGAACTCTCACACTAACGCTGCCCGAACTCGGCATAGAGGTCAAATTTCCAACGGGCACCAAAACGAACGTCCCGTTTTCGGCTCTCAGGCGACAGCGTTACCGCGTCAACAGCGATCGCAGGAATAACCCTGTCCCGCCGCCAATCATCATGATCAAACCAAACAGAAACCTGCCCCGCCCGCCCTCCGTGCCGCCTGCGCCGCGATTTGCCATGTGTGTCTCCTTGTTTGGACGGATCGTGCCAGCGCGCTAGAAGAACGGTAAGTCCGCGAGATGGGTCTTGCGCGTTTCATTTTCGATCCTGACGAAGAGGTCGGAGGGCGCATCTGTCGCAATCATACCCACCCCGATGTTACCGGCTTTGCGAGGTGAATAGACAGCCTCACTGAGCGTGCCGACGGGGGTTCCGAGGGTATCGGTAACAGGCAGGCTATCCTCGAAATGGAACAATGGATCGCCATCGATGATGAACCCTGTGCGCTGCCGTTTTACGCCCATCGCCGCGATCTTTTGCAAGGCTGACTTGCCGACGAAATCACCTTTGTCAAAATCCACGAGTTTGCTGAGGCCGATTTCGAACGGATTGCACGGATTCACTTGCAAGCGCCCGTCCGCGCCATAAGATACAAGTCCGCTTTCCAACCGTTCCAGATCATTTGGTGCACCCGGGCCGATGCCGTGGGGTAGGCCTGCGGCTTTCACTTTGCCCCAAAGGTCGGACCCGTATTTGCTGTCTTGCAGGTAAAGCTCGAACCCGCCCTGTTTGGACCAACCAGACCGCGCTAGGACAAGCGGAATCCCGTCGAGGTCGGTTTGCTTGTAGCCAAAGTACTTGAGCTCACGCACCCAATCGCCAAAGAGGTCGGCGATAACGTTTTCGGCTTTTGGCCCTTGGACCGCGAGGGGGGAAACGTCGGGCTCAAAAACCTGCACATCCATGCCACGCTCTGCCGCGATGCCACTGGCCCAAAGCGCGATATCGCTGTCTGCGATGGACAGCCAAAAACGGTTTTCATCGAGTGTTAGCAAAACGGGGTCGTTGATCAGATTGCCCGTGTGGTCGCACAGCGGGACATAGCGCCCCTGCCCGATTTTGGTGGATCTCATGTCGCGCGTCGTCAGGTATTGGATGAGCACACCCGCATCGGGCCCCTTGATTTCGACTTGCCGTTGTGCCGCGACATCCCACATCGCGACGCCGTTCATCAGGCGGTCGTATTCCGCCGCGGGGTCGCCGAAATGCGCGGGAATAAACATATGATTGTAAACCGAAAAGGATCTCACGCCGTCCACAACCGTCGCGTCAAAGTAACAGGATTTACGATTATTCGGCCCGATGCCAATGGTAAACGCCATAGAATGCCCCTAGAAAAATGGCGCCCGAAGGCGCCACTTTGGTTAATATTGCTGGTGCTGCTCTGGCACCAAAATCTCGCGTTTGCCCACATGGTTGGCAGAGGACACAACGCCCTCGTCTTCCATCTGCTCTACAAGGCGTGCGGCCTTGTTGTAGCCGATGGCAAGCTTGCGCTGGATGTACGAGGTCGAGCATTTGCGGTCTTTGATCACAATCGCAACGGCGGTGTCATAAAGCGCGTTTTCGACGTCAGATCCGTCACCCAAACCAAGCACCTGATCAATGCTGGAGCTGGCCTCGTCGGATGGCCCTTCGACCACACCAGACATATATTCCGGCGGACCAAAGCCCTTGAGGAAATTGACGATTTCTTCGACCTCTTCGTCGCTACAGAACGGGCCGTGGATACGGCTTATCTTACCGCCACCCGCCATGTAGAGCATGTCACCCATGCCCAAAAGCTGCTCTGCGCCCATCTCGCCAAGGATAGTGCGGCTATCGATTTTCGAGGTCACCTGGAAGGAAATCCGTGTCGGGAAGTTCGCCTTGATCGTGCCTGTGATGACGTCCACGGAGGGGCGCTGTGTCGCCATGATCAGGTGGATTCCGCTTGCACGCGCCATCTGCGCGAGACGCTGAATGCAGGCTTCGATTTCCTTGCCCGCGACCATCATCAGGTCGGCCATCTCGTCGACGATCACGACGATGTAGGGCAAAACTTCTGGCGTGAATTCATCGGTTTCAAAGATCGGCTCGCCCGTGTCTTCGTCAAATCCGGTTTGCACGGTGCGGCTGAACATCTCGTCTTTCGCGAGCGCCTCTTTCACGCGACCGTTATAGCCGTCGATGTTGCGCACACCCATTTTCGACATTTTGCGGTAACGCTCTTCCATCTCGCCCACGACCCATTTTAGCGCCACAACTGCCTTTTTAGGGTCTGTTACGACGGGGGACAGCAGGTGCGGAATGCCGTCATACACCGACAATTCAAGCATCTTCGGGTCGATCATGATCATGCGGCACTCTTCTGGCGTCAGCTTGTAAAGCAAGCTCAGGATCATGGTGTTGATGGCCACGGATTTCCCCGAACCCGTTGTACCCGCAATCAGAAGGTGCGGCATCTTCGCGAGGTTTGCAATGATCGGCTCGCCACCGATATCCTTGCCAAGTGCGAGCGGCAGTTTCATGTTGCTATCGCCAAAATCACGCGCCGAAAGCATCTCGCGCAGCACGACCATTTCACGCTTTTCATTCGGCAATTCGATGCCGATCACTGACCGGCCCGGCACGGTGGAAACACGCGCAGAAAGGGCGGACATAGAGCGGGCAATATCGTCAGCAAGGCCGATGACGCGCGACGCCTTCAATCCGGGCGCTGGCTCAAGCTCGTACATGGTGACAACAGGGCCCGGGCGCACAGAGACGATCTCGCCTTTGACGCCGTAGTCATCCAGCACGCTTTCGAGCATACGTGCGTTTTCTTCCAACGCCTCGTCGGGAAGGTGGTGGCGCTCCACGATGGACGGGCTGGCGAGCAGGCTCAGAGGCGGGTGCTCATAATCGGCATATTTCTCTTCGAATTGCAGCTTGGGCTGCGCCTCGGCCTTCGCCTGTTTGGAGGGCTGGATCGGCTTTACGACCGCATGCTGCACAACCTTTTTCGGCTCTGGCGTCGGGATCGCAACGCGCGGAGCTGGCGCGACTGCGGCAGATGGGGCAGGCGCTGTGGCGCGGATCACAGGGGTCGGCGTTGGGGCGGGGGCGACCTCTTCAAAATCGTCGAAGTCGTTAACCTCGATCAATTCGGCCATATCCTCGTCATCCGCAGGCGGCGGAGGCGCGTTGCGCAAGTTGAGCACAAGTGGCGACGGACCGCGGCCTGCGGTCAATTTCGGCTCGATCCGGACACCGGTTGGCGGCGCGATGTCAGCGGCTTTGCGGTTCTTGATTGCGTCAGAAATGCGGGCCTTTACGCGGTCCCCATCCACGGCGGGGGCGTCATGGTCAAAAGTATGCGCGGCCACCAGTTCCGGCTCGGGCATCACCTCTTTACGCTTCAACAGGCCCGATAGCAGGCCACCCGACTGCTGCGGGGCCGCAGAGCGAACGGGGGCCACCATCGGCTGCGGCGCACGCGGTTGTGTCACGGCAGCGCTGATAGTCGGCGCGGTCATTGGCGGCATTTTGCGCCCGTCTGCGTCCGGCATCGCAGCAGGGCGCGTCGGCATTGCGGGATTAGCGCGCACAACAGCGGCAGCCCGCGCTTTTGCCTCGGGATTTGGCACGCTGCGGCGGGCGAATTCCTCTTGCTGGTATTCATACGCCATCGCGACGCGATTTTCACGGCTCTGCTCGCGCTTGGCCTGAAGTGTCGCGATTCCGTCTTGTGCTGCCCGTGCAGAAATCGAAGCGGTCTGACCCAGACCCCGCAAAATGGCGGCATATGTCATAATCAGACCCAACATGACAAACCTTGCCGCAACGCGCAGTTCAGGGCGGGTAAAGCCCAAAACAAATGCCATCATCGCAAGCATAATCACAACCATGATCAGCGAGAACAGCTTGACCGCGAAGCCCGCACCAAACGGCAGAATCGTCAAGACGATTGCAAGAACGGTATCGCCAAACATGCCGCCCATGCCAAAATTCGGTGGCCAAGTCGGCGCAGGCGACAGTGTTACGGCATAAAGCGAGCAAATCGCGATCGCTATCGGTGCAAAAATCAAACGACCCGTTGCGCGCTCTTCGCCGAAGTGGCCCGCAAAGCGCACGCCCCATGTGATCAAAATCAACGGCATCGCCCAAATGCCGATACCCATGACCATAATCAGGGGCGCAGCAGTGGAGGCACCAAAGCGGCCTAGCCAATTGTGCACCGGGGCGTCGGTTGCAGAAATCCAGCTTGGGTCTTCGGCAGAGTAGGATCCAACCATCATAGCCATCATCACGCCGATCACGATCAGCGCGAGACCGAACAATTCCTTGCCCCGTTTCTCGATCGCGGCTTGGGTTGTGCTGTCCAGAAGTGGGTCGCGCCCGCGGGAAGAATATGATGCCATTTTTCTAGTCCTCAATCGTACAAACAGTCGCGGATCAACGTCAGACCACGCTGCATTTCTTGTGTTGGGGCAACCATGGCCACCCGAATAAACCCGTCACCGGGGTTGGACCCGTTCACGTCGCGACTCAAATATGCACCGGGCAGAACGCGGACCCCCGTCTCCTGCCAAAGCTTCACGGCGGCGACCTCGCCGTTTACGACCGGAAGCCACAGGAAAAAACCGGCCTTGGGGCTTTCATAGCCCGCGACATGCCCAAAAATATCATCCGCGATTTTGTATTTGGCACCGTAAAGCGCGCGGTTCTCGACCACATGCGCCTCGTCATTCCAAGCCGCAGTGGCGACCGCCTGCAAAGGCTCTGCCAAAGGCGCGCCCGCATAGGCCCGCAGCGCACGGATCCGCTTGATGCTCTCGACACCGCCCGCACAAAAGCCGGAGCGAAGACCGGGAAGGTTAGAGCGTTTGGACAGCGAATGGAAAATCAGGACGCGATCAGGGTGCGCGCCCATCTGCTTGGCCACCTGCAACGCACCCACAGGCGCTGCGTCGCGATAAATTTCAGAATAGCACTCATCAGCGAAAATGATGAAATCATGCTTTTCGGCCAAGTCGATGAGCCTGCGCCAATAGGTCTCGTCCGCCACGGCCCCCTGCGGGTTCGCAGGCGAGCAAATATAGGCAATCGCGGTCCGGTCAAGCACCTCGGCAGAAAGGCTGGTGAAATCAGGCAGGTTGCCCGTCTCGGGCGTCGCAGGCACATAAACAGGCTCGGCTCCAACCGACAAAGCGGCAACAGCATAGACCTGATAAAACGGGTTCGGCGTTAGAATGATCGGTGGCTTGCCGTTTTTGGTCTCAGGGCAAAGCGCCATCGCCGCGTTATAGAGCCCCTCACGGGTCCCGTTGAGCGTCAACAAATTTTCATGCAGCACCTCAAGCCCATAACGGCGGTGTAGGAAGCCTGCGATGGCGTCGAAATGCTCGGGCGTGCCGTCATTGTTGGGGTATTTCGCAAAAGACCCAAGGTTAGCCGCCAAAACATCGCCCACAAAAGCAGGAAACGCATGGCGCGGCTCGCCAATCGTCATATTGATCACTTCATCGGCCTGTGTCGGCACGTCTAAAAGAGCGCGCAAACGTGGCCAAGTCGCGACCGGGAGGTTCGAAAACCGCTCGGGAAATACCATAACTGCCTCAACTACGGGATCATTATCGTCCCGCTTTTGTCCAAACTAGCCTGTGAATAGCCTCCCTGTCCATAAAAAGCGGGCGACGATCCGGATGTGCGTGGCAAAATTGTGTCTTTTAGGACAGTGCCTTGGCCGCTGCTGCCCCGATACGCAGCAATTTTTCTTCGCAATGGGGAGACGCGTTAAACATGATTCCGCAAGACGGCATACCCGTCGGCAGGGTCAAGCTCACCCCTCCCATCAGGTTGCCGATCCGCGTGTTGCGCAGCGCGAGCAGGTTCTCGGACTTGTAGTATTCATCATCCGTTAACAGCCGCTCGGCATGGGGCGGCATGATCGGCGCAGTGGGCATGATCACCGCATCAAAGCCCGAAATCAACGCGTCGAAAACCTTGCGGATTGTCTTCATCTTAATCCAGGACGCGACATAATCTGCCCCCGTCACGTGCTGACCGCCCCGCACCCGTTCAAGGATTTGCGGGAACATTTTCTCGGGGTGCGCCTCCACCAAATCGCGCCAATGCCCATATGAATCAGCGGCATAGAGGTTAAATCCGTGAGAGAATGCGTCATGCAGTTCAGGCATTTGAATGTGGGTAATCGTGGCACCAGCGGCCTGCAGGCGCGCGACTGCGTCGTCAAACGCAGCGCGTGGCGCCTCGCGCAGGTCATCCATCGTGACCGTGTCGAGAATTGCAAAACGTGCGCCCTCAAGTCTGGACCCAGCCAGATCGGCAGGCTTTGACCCGTCGAGAATCGCAAGCAAAAGG
>CBFHTU010000021.1:0-48435 GCA_965658825.1 Yoonia sp. | reverse complement strand
CCCGGCTGGATGCGGCGATCATCGCGTTCCAGATTGACCACGCGCTGTCTCGGATTGTGATTGTTGACCGCGAGTTTATGCCCTTGATGCAAGAGGCGCTTGCGCTGGCCACGGTCAAACCGGTCGTGATCCAATATGATGATCCCGAATTTGACGGGCCGCAAACACCGACGGATGCTGTCGACTATGAGGCCTATCTTGCGGGGGGCGATGCGGATTTTGCGTGGCTGATGCCCGAGGATGAATGGGACGCGATCTCGATCAACTATACATCGGGCACAACGGGTGATCCCAAAGGCGTGGTGT
Organism: Yoonia sp.; assembly: GCA_965658825.1. GTDB lineage: Bacteria > Pseudomonadota > Alphaproteobacteria > Rhodobacterales > Rhodobacteraceae > Yoonia. The sequence continues at coordinate 48,129 of CBFHTU010000021.1, read as the reverse complement.
CGCATCACCGTGGCGCCTACCTTCTGGCGCAGGGCAATGCGCTCACCTCGTCCATGCAGAAACACGCAATCTACCTGTGGACCTTGCCGATGTTCCACTGCAACGGCTGGTGTTTCCCTTGGACAATGTCCGCGATTATCGGCACCCATGTTTGCCTGCGCCAAGTGCGCGCCGAACCGATCTGGAACGCGCTGGCAGACGAAGGCGTCACCCATCTTTGCGGCGCGCCCATCGTCATGTCGCTGATGATCTCTGCGCCTGAGGCGGTCAAACGTGATCTGGATCGCACTGTGCAGTTCTTTACCGCAGCCGCCCCGCCACCTGAAAAGCTGTTGGCAGATATGAAGACCGCTGGTTTTGACGTGACCCACCTTTACGGGCTGACTGAAACCTATGGTCCGGCGGTCGTGAACGACTGGCATGCGGCGTGGTCGGATCTGCCGCCAGCCGAGCAAGCCGCGCTCAAATCCCGTCAAGGTGTGCGCTACCTGCCGCTGGAAGGTCTTGATGTTATGGATCCTGAAACCATGATCCCCGTGCCACGCGACGGCAAAACCATGGGCGAAGTCATGTTCCGCGGCAACGTGGTGATGAAGGGTTACTTCCGCAATCCAAAGTCGACGCTTGAGGCATTCGAGGGCGGTTGGTTCCACTCTGGCGATCTGGGTGTGATGCACCCCGATGGCTATATCCAGCTCAAGGATCGCTCCAAGGACGTGATCATTTCAGGCGGCGAGAACATCTCGTCCATTGAAGTCGAAGAGGCGCTGTATCGGCACCCTGCCGTGGCCGTGGCCGCCGTTGTCGCGATGCCGCATGACAAATGGGGTGAAACGCCTTGCGCCTTTATCGAGCTCGCCGCAGGTCACGAGGCCGACGCGGCTGCGCTCAAAGCATGGTGCCGCGACCAACTGGCGCCTTACAAGGTGCCAGGGCAGTTCGTCTTCATGGATATTCCACGCACCTCAACGGGCAAAATCCAGAAATTTGTTCTGCGAGATCAGGCAAAGGCACTAGCGCTAGGCGCAACGTCATAAGGGCATTGCACGCCTGATGCCCGTCGGAATGTCCATTTGTTGCATGGGCGGGCCGTCCTTGCGCTCGACCTCTCGCAAGGCGGCCTGCGCAAGAAACAGGCCCGCTTTTTCGACATCTTCCTGAATCGTCAGGATGCCTGGGCGGAACAGCTTGAGAAAGGGCACCGTCTCTTTTGACAAGACATCAAATTCCGCGCCGATCAGCCTACCCTTGGCTTCGAGCGCAGCGATGGCAATCATTGTGGCATTTGGCGAGGCTGAAATCAGGGCATCTGTTTGGGGATGCTGGACCAAGTTGTCCGCAATGCCTGCATCGATGACCTTGCGGGAACTGTCACTCGACATATTGTCCGCTACGATGAGTGAAACACCACAGCTTTGCGCCCCCTTCACGGCCCCGGCGATCATTTCCTGCGCATAGTTTTGGTCGACAGGTGGTGCCAGCAACAGAATGTTTTTACGCCCTTTTTCAGCGAGGAATTGGACCGCAAGCCTGCCGAAGGCCTCGTTGTCGTAATCATAATAGGCATGCTCTCTTGCCCAGATCGTTCGGCCATGGGTCACAAAGGGAAAATTCTGCTCGCGCAAATATGCAACGCGCGGGTCTTTGGGCTGAATGCGGTTGATGATGATCGCATCGGCGGAGCGTGTTTCCACCACATAGCGGACGGCGCTCAAAGGGTCTTGATCGGGCGTTTCGGGTGTCATGACCAAGTGAAAACCGGTGCCGGAAAGCCCGTTTGCAATGCTTGAGATCAGGCGCGAGGTCATGTTCATCACGTCATGTTCTGTTTCTAGCACAAGGCTGATGACATTGGTCCGGCCTGTGCGCAGTCGCACACCGGCGCGGTTCGGCACATAGCCGATATCGTTGGCAATTTTGCGCACGCGGGCCTTGGTCTCGCGGCTGATGTCGGGCGCATCACCTAATGCCCGCGAAACAGTTGTCACCGCCAATCCGCTGATTTCGGCGATGGATTTGAGGTTTGGCCTTTTGGGCGCGGTGCCGCGTGGCGTTGCAGTGTTTTTCATGGCGCGCCAGTTTTAACCCCTGCGTTAACTTCGGGCGAAGATGCAAAAAGGGGATTGATTTGTCAATCTGCTGCATTGTAAGTCTTACTGTAACGTTACAGTTATGATCTGCAACGATACAGAATCACTTGGGAGGAGATTACATGTTGAGAACAACTTTGTGCATATCCGCGCTGGCTCTTGCCGCGGCAAGCATGGCGCAAGCGCAGGCCGCACATCCGCAAGGCGGCACTTTGACCGTGCCGATCATCACCGCCACATTCGTGGAAGACTTTAACCCGTTTTCGAATGCGCAAGAGGATCTGGTGCGCGGCACAATGTTCGAGCCGCTTTGGGCGCATAACGTGATGCAGGGCGATATCGCCTTCCGCTTGGCCGAAAGCTTTGCTTATGCTGACGATCTGATGTCGATGACGATCACGCTGCGTGACGGGCTGACATGGTCGGACGGTGAAACCCTTGATGCCCAAGACGTGGCTTATTCGCTAAACCTTGGCAAAGACGATGCGACATTGGACAAAACGGGCAAATGGGCTGATGGCTTGATTTCTTCCGTTGAAATGATCGACCCGCTGAATGTGAAAGTCTCATTCTCGCGCAAAGATTCCACGCTCGATTGGTATCTGGAAAACGCCTACATCGTGCCAGAGCACATCTGGAAAGATGTTGAGGACAAGATCACCTTCAAAAACAGCAATCCCGTTGGCTCGGGTCCGATCACCGAAGTGACCACGATGCGCGACAACCAAGTCGAGATTTGCCGCAATCCGCATTACTATAAGGCCTCCGAAGGGCTACCTTATCTCGATTGCATCAAGTTCCGCCAGTATTCTGACAACGCGCAAATCCAGCCTGCCTTGATGGCGGGTGAAATTGACTGGGGGTCCAACTTTATCGCCGATGTGGACAGCACATTTGTTGCGGCAGACCCGGAGAACCACGGCTATTGGTATCCGGCAAACGACTTGATCAATGTGTACCTCGACACGCGTGAGGTACCGTTTAATGACGTGCGCTTCCGTCGCGCCTTCTCGATGGCGATGGACCGCGACGCGATTGTTGATTTGGCCGCTTATGGCTACCCAACAGCTGCCACACATGCGACTGGTATCGGTGAATATTACGCCGCGTCTTTCAATGACACGATCAATGCGAAGTATGACCAGTACGCAACCTATGATGTTGCCGCAGCGACCGCTCTTCTGGATGAAGCAGGCTATGTCGATACCGACGGCGACGGCTTTCGCGAAAACCCCGACGGCTCGCCAATCGACTTTGACATTCACGTGGTGAATGGCTGGACCGATTGGGTTCAATCTGTGCAGATGGTCACAGAGCATCTTGCCGAGGTCGGCATCAAAGCCAACACAAAGAGCGTCGATTGGTCGGTCTACGACACCGCGCTGAAGGAAGGGACCTATCAGGCTTCGATCAACTGGTCGGTTGTCGGCGTGGATCCAATTCAGGCTTATAATGATTACTTCAACCCATCGCGCGTCGGTCAGAGCTGGCATGCCAACCACGGCTTTGCCTCGCCAGAAATGGGCGCGTTGATCGACGAGTATGGCACAACAACAGATACCGCGCGTCGCGAAGACATCCTTGCGACCTTGATGGACTATACGGGTGAGAACATGCCGTTCGTGCCGTTGTTCTCCAACCCGACTTGGTATCAGTACAATGCGGCGCGCATTGGCGGCTGGCCAACGGCAGAGGATCCACGTGTGCAACCGGTGTTCTATTCCATTGGCCGCAAGCTGATCACCTTTGAAGGTCTCTATCAAAAGTGAGCTGTCGGGCGGCCTTCGGGCCGCCCCACCGCTTGGCCGTCAAAACCGCAACATGGGAGGATAGGCAGCATGGCCTTTATTCTGAGGCGTCTGGTTTTCTATATCATCGCAATTTTTGTGGCGATGACGTTCAATTTCATCCTGCCGCGTCTGATGCCGGGTGATCCTGTCGCGGCGATGTTTGCGGCTGCTGGCGGAAAAATGCCCCCGGAAGCGATATTGGCCTATAAAGAGATGCTCGGCTTCGTGGATGCCCCGCTTTGGCAACAATATCTGCAATACCTCAAGAGTGTCGTGACTTTTGATCTGGGTCCCTCCATCATGCTGTTCCCGACGCCAGTGACGGCGGTTTTGTCAAACACCTTGCCCTGGACAGTTTTTCTCGCTGGTTTTGCAACTATTATGTCGATTTTCATCGGCTGCTTTATCGGGCTTTACGCGGCGTATAACCGTGGCGGCTTTGTCGACAGATATGTGCCGGTCTTCTGGCAATTCATCGCCTCGATGCCGCAGGCTGTCACGGCCTTGCTTATTTTCTTCGTCTTTTCCTTGACGCTCAAGTGGTTTCCGCTCGGGTTTGGCTTCAACCCTGATCTAGAGCCAAGCTGGGCACCCAGCTTTCTCGTCAACGTGCTTTATCATGCGGTTTTGCCGATGGTCACATTGATGCTGTCGATGATTGCCACATGGGTGTTCACGATGCGCAACGCTATGGTGAACGTGCTGGGCGAGGATTACATCGCGATGGCAAAAGCCAAGGGCCTGCCGTCGCGCCGCATCATGACCCATTACGCCGCGCGCAATGCGATCTTGCCAGTGGTCACGGCCGTCTCGATGGCGCTGGGTTTCGCTGTCGCGGGGCAGGTCTTTGTCGAGACGGTCTTCAACTATCCGGGCATCGGACAATTGATCATCAAGGCCGTCGCCGCACGGGATTATCCGCTGATGCAGGCCTGCTTTCTGTTGATCGTGCTCTGCGTGCTGGTCGCCAACTTCATCGCCGACATTCTCTATGTCTGGCTTGACCCACGACTTCGGACTTGAGGGCGCTATGAAAAAACTCCTTTCGCTACTGTCTGGCATTGGCAGCTTCTACCGCGGCAACACCGCAGGTATTATCGGCACGACCCTTGTGGCCTTTATCCTGACGATCTGTCTCGCAGCTCCCGCCCTGACCGACTACGACCCCAACAAGCGCGTCGCGCGCGGCCATGAAGCCCCCAGCGCCGAGCACATCATGGGATCGACCCGCGCGGGTAAGGATGTCTGGTCCCAGATGCTCTACGGTGGCCGCGTTTCGCTGTTTGTGGCTTTCACCGCCGCAACGGTGACTTCCGTTGTCGCGCTGAGCGTCGGTGTCTCTGCGGGCTATTTCGGCGGGCGCACAGATGAAATTCTGATGGCCATCACAAACGTCATGCTGGTCTTTCCACAATTGCCGCTGCTGATCATTTTGGCGGCATTCTTGGGCAATGTCGGACCCCTGATCATTGCGCTGATCTTAGGGCTGACGTCTTGGCCGTGGGGCGCGCGCGTCATGCGGTCCCAGACACTCGCGATCCGTAATAAGGAATTCATCACAGCTGCTGAAATCATGGGCGAAAGCAAGTTCCGGATTATCGTCGTCGAGATTATTCCCAACCTGATCAGCCTCGCCGCAGGTATGTTCGTCGGTACGGCCCTTTATGCGATCGGGGCGCAAGCGGGGCTGGAGTTTCTCGGGCTTGGCGATCCAACGGTCGTGAGCTGGGGGACGATGCTTTACTGGGCGCAATCCTCTGCCGCCTTTTACGTCGGCGCATGGTGGGATTTTCTTGTACCGGGCACTGTCATTGCGCTGGTTGGCGGCGGGTTGGCGCTGATCAATATTTCGATTGACCAAGTGTCGAATCCGAAGCTCAAAACAGGCTCGTTCCTCAAAGCATGGCGCACGCAAAACGCGACTGTTGAAGCCAAGCGGCAGAGGGGGTGACGATGACTGATACAATGATAGACCGGTCCGTGCCGCTATTGAGTTGCCGCAGTGTCTGCGTCGATTATGTGACGGCGGCGGGCAATGCGCGGGCCTGCAACAAGATGTCGCTCGATATCTATCCGGGTGAAACCGTCGGGCTGGCAGGTGAATCCGGTTGTGGGAAATCCACCCTCGCCTTTGCGATCACGCGGATGCACAATCCGCCTGCGTTGATCTCCGAGGGAGAAATCCTGTTTGAAGGGCGCGACGTCCTGAGGATGGACGAAGATGCGCTGCGCAGGTTCCGTTGGGCCGAGACCGCGATGGTGTTTCAAAGTGCCATGAACGCGCTGAACCCCGTCATCACGATCGGCGCACAACTGATCGACGTGATCCTGGCGCATCAAGACGTCAGCTATGACGGAGCTTATTCGCGGGGTGAAGAGCTTCTGGAGACAGTCGGCATTAGCAAGTCGCGCATGTCATCCTACCCGCATCAGCTTTCTGGAGGGATGCGGCAGCGCGTTGTGATTGCCATAGCACTCGTGCTGCGTCCGAAACTGATCGTCATGGACGAGCCGACAACCGCGTTGGATGTGGTCGTCGAGCGCGAAATCATGGATGAACTCTATGACCTCAAGGATAAATACGGCTTTGCGATTTTGTTCATCTCGCATGACCTTGGGTTGATGGGTGAAATCTGTGACCGTATCGGGATCATGTATGCAGGCAATCTGATCGAGATGGGTGCCGCGCGCCAAGTGCTTGAGGCGCCGCAACACCCCTATACTGCGGGGCTGGTCAGCTCATTTCCCAGTATTCATGGTCCGAAAGAACGGCTTTTCGGCATTCCGGGCAATCCGGTGAACTTGCTGAACCTGCCAACGGGCTGCAACTTTCAGGATCGCTGTTCAAAGTGCGTTGCCACTTGCAAGCTGCATGACCCCATCTTGCAACAGGTTGGCACCGCCCCGCCACATTTTGCGGCTTGCCATTTGACCTCCGCCCGAGAGGAGATCGCGTTATGACCAAAATGAGCGAGATCACAGTCGAGGACATGGTCATCGACTTTCCCATCGGGGGCAGCATTTTCAAAAAGAAATACCTGCGCGCGGCCAATGAGGTGAGCCTGACCCTGCGCGCAGGCGAGGCTTTGGCCATCGTGGGCGAGAGCGGCAGCGGCAAAAGCACCTGCGCACGCGCAATTTGCCGGATTTCCCCGCCGACCTCGGGCAGGATCACTGTTGACGGGGTCGAGATCACGGCACCTGATTTCAAGATGTGCCAGCGGGAGTATGCTGCGAAGGTCCAGATGATCTTTCAAGATCCGTTCGGGTCGCTCAATCCGGTGCATACGATACGTCACCATATGGCCCGCCCGGTCCGTATTCATAACCCTCACCTGACGGCCACCGAGGTGGATGCGCTGATCATCTCGACACTTGAGCGCGTGGGGCTGTCGCCCGCACAGCAGACCGCCGAGAAATACCCTTACGAGTTGTCGGGCGGTCAGCGGCAACGCGTTGCTATCGCCCGTGCCGTTGCAGTGGGCGCGCAATTTATCCTCGCGGACGAACCCATCTCCATGCTCGATGTGTCGATCCGCCTTGGCATCCTCAACCTGATGGATGACATGAAGAAGGACGGAATAGGGTTTATGTACATCACCCATGACATCGCAACCGCCCGCTATTTTGCGGAACGGACAGCCGTTATGTATGTGGGGCACATGGTTGAATGGGGCAACAGCGATAGCGTCACACAGACCCCGCGCCATCCCTACACGCAACTGCTGATCAGTGCCGTCCCCGAAGCAGGCGTGCGAAAGACCCGCGACGTCATGGCCCCAAAGGCCGACATTCCCCAGCGGACACCAGAGAGCTGCGGCTGCCCGTTTGCTGCGCGGTGCTTGCAGGTCAAGGATATCTGCAAAACCATTATGCCTCCCGTCACTCAGCTTGAAGACGACCATTATGTGCGATGCCATCTCTACTCGGAAAGACACCAAAATGTTTAAACGCTCTGATTTTCCTGCCGGTTTTACCTTTGGTGCCGCAACCGCTGCCTATCAAATCGAAGGCCACAAATTTGGCGGGGCAGGGTCGTGCCATTGGGACACCTTTGCCGCGACGGGGCGCAATGTTGTGCGCAACGAAGACGGGGCCTTGGCCTGCGACCACTATCATAAATGGCCGCAAGACCTTGACCTGATGAAAGACGCGGGCTTTGACGCCTACCGCTTTTCGACAAGCTGGGCGCGGGTCATGCCCGACGGGGTTACGATCAATCCCGAAGGGCTCGACTTTTACGACAGGCTGGTCGATGGCATGGTTGCGCGCGGCTTGGACCCGTATCTGACGCTCTACCATTGGGATTTGCCCTCGGCCTTGGCTGACAAGGGCGGCTGGACGAACCGCGATACCGCAGAGCGCTTTGCCGATTACGCAGATGTTGTGCTGGCACGGATCGGAGACCGCGTCGCAAAGACGGCAACGATCAACGAGCCGTGGTGCGTCAGCTGGTTGTCGCACTTTGAAGGGCAACATGCCCCTGGTTTGCGCGACATCCGCGCGACGGCACGGTCGATGCATTACATCCAATTGGCGCATGGTCTTGGCGTTGAGCGGTTGCGCGCCTCCGGCCATAAAAACCTTGGCGTTGTGCTGAACTTCAGCGAGATTTTTCCGTTTCAAGACGGCGAAGAGCGTGCGGTCGAAGTGGCCGATGCCATTGGCAACAAGTGGTTTATTGAATCGATTGCAAAAGGCACCTATCCGCAAGCCGCGCTCGACGGTCTCGAGCCGCATTTGCCGCAGGGCTGGCAGGACGATATGGCCACAATCTCGACGCCGATCGACTGGCTTGGCGTCAATTACTATTCGCGCAATTTCGTGTCATCCGCACCCGATACACCATGGCCAGGCACCCAAGGCCACGAGGGACCTTTGCCAAAGACACAGATGGGCTGGGAAATCTATGCGGACGGCCTGTGCCACCTTCTGACACGGATGGCGCGCGACTATGTGGGTGATCTGCCGATTGTTGTGACCGAAAACGGCATGGCCTGGGCTGATGAAATCCAAAACGGTGCGGTCAATGACGTCGAAAGGATCAGCTATATTTCAGGTCACCTCGCCGCCGCGAACCAAGCCATTGCCCAAGGCGCCAACTTGCAAGGTTTCTTCTATTGGTCACTGCTGGACAATTTCGAGTGGTCTTTCGGCTATGAAAAACGGTTTGGCATTATCCATGTCGATTTTGACACGCTCAAAAGAACGCCGAAAAACTCCTACCTTGCCTTGAAGGACCAGCTGACGAAATAAGCCGGTGTTCGCAGTTATGCGTGACTATCACATCTTGGCGGCGCGGCATCGGGACATATGTGCCTTATGCCGCGCCGTGAGAGGCTGATCTTGCTCGTTTGGTGAAAGTTCAAATTCTATTAAATCTTTAACTATCAATATCTTGCATGATTTTTGCTGCTCGCTAGATTAAATTCGACGGATTGTGGTCTGGAGAATGTCATGTTTGGCGAAAACACATTACCAGTATATCTGGTCGCGGGGGTCGCTGCGGTTCTCGTGATTGGCTCGCTGTTCCCGCCGATCGTTTCCAGAGGCGGCAGTGTCGATCCCACGTCAAAAGATGTCGCGAGTAAAGCTCAGGAATTCGCCTTTTGTCAGTCCAACTTGGACGATGTGAATTGTGCCTGCTTTGCGGGGATCGCAGGGCATATTATGGCGCAAGATACGCCGGATTTCCGCGGCTCCTTTGCTGCGGACAGGTCGGAACTGGCGCGGTCTCAGGCCTCGCAATCCTGCTGACGACCTTGGACCGGTCGTAAAACATCGCAAGGACAGCGCCGCATTTTCGGGTGTCTCGTGGAACAGTGTGTTACGGTGATACGAACCGAACCTGAAAGAGTGACCACACGATGCTATCCGACCAGACGATGATCATTGGAATTTTTGTAGTTCTCTTTGTCCTGCTGGTCTGGGGGCGTATCCGCTACGATCTTGTGGCTTTCGGCGCACTGGTTCTGGCATCCATATTGGGATTGGTCCCCAAAGAGGATGTGTTTTCGGGTTTTGGCCATTCTGCGGTGGCGATTATCGCCTTGGTGTTGATTGTGTCGCGCGCGCTTGTCGGCTCTGGCGCGATTGAAAAGCTCGCGGCGCGTCTGCTCGATTCCGAACGCCCTTTGCCGTTGCATATCGCGGTGATGGCCATCGTTAGCGCGGGTTTGTCTGCGGTGATTAACAATGTCGCAGCGCTCGCATTGTTGATGCCACTTGATATCGACACGGCCACAAAGGCCAAGCGCGCGGTGAGCCTCTCGCTGATGCCGCTGTCATTTGCGACAATTCTTGGCGGGATGATCACGCTCATCGGGACGCCGCCCAACATTGTGATCGCGGCCTATAGGCAGGATGCGCTGGGCGAGCCGTTTGGCATGTTCGATTTTGCGCCGGTCGGTCTGACGGTGGCGATTGTCGGCATTGCCTTTGTATCCTTGATCGGTTGGCGGTTCTTGCCCACCCGCGAAGGGGCGGCCGAACAGGAAACCGCATTTGCCGAAGGGCGCTATATAGCGGAGCTGCGTGTGAGCGAGAAATCGAGCCAGGACACCGCAGACGTCGCGGGCCTGTACCCGCTTGCGGACGAACATGACGTTCATATTCTGGGGCTTGTGCGTGGCGGTAAACGCTTGCCGGGGTTTGCTGCGCGACAAGCCATTCGGCCCGGCGACTTTGTTGTCGTCGAGGGGGAGCCGAAGGCCATTGAAACCTTTATGGGGCAAACAGGGTTGGAGTTTTCCGGATCGGAAAAGCACAGTGGCCGCGTCACATCCGGCGGGCTGACCCTGACCGAAGCCATTGTGCCCGAAGGCGCGCGTATCGCGGGGCGGACCGCGCGTGGCCTCAAGCTTTTATATGCACATTCCGTGACGCTGCTGGGGGTCTCGCGCAACGGGGCACGGTTTACCGATCGGGTGCGCCAGCTTACGATCAAGCCCGGGGATGTACTTTTGCTCTTGGGCGAGGCAGAGCGTAGTGCGGCCGCGGCCGCCTTTATGGGGGTTTTGCCGCTTGAAGGGCGTAAAACGCCCATGGTGCAACGGTCCAAAGCGGGGATGTCCATCGCGATTTTCCTTGGCGCGATTGTTGCGGCTGTCATCGGCTGGGTCTCTTTGCCGGTTGCCCTTTCGGCCGCGGTGATTGCGCTTGTTGCGGTTGGGCTTGTCTCGGGCAACGAGGTCTACGAGTCGGTCGAATGGAAGGTGATCGTTCTTTTGGCCAGCCTGATCCCGCTCGCCGAAGCCTTTGAGAAATCCGGCGGTGCCGAGCTTATCGCGACGCGCATTTTGTCGATTACAGAAGGATTTCCGGTATGGGTTTCGCTTTTGGCGCTCATGGTCGTGACGATGACCTTGTCGGATTTTCTGAACAATGTGGCCACCACCCTGATCGCGGCACCGATTGCCATCGGCATGGCCGTCGCGACCAATACCAACCCCGACGCATGGCTCATGACCGTCGCAGTTGCCGCGTCATGTGCGTTTTTGACCCCTATCGGCCATAAGAATAACACGATTATTCTGGGGCCGGGCGGCTATCGCTTCGGGGATTACTGGCGCATGGGCCTGTTGCTTGAAGTGATTGTGGTGGTTGTCGGACTGCCGACGATTCTAGTGGTTTGGCCTTTGTGAATCTCCGCGACAGCCGAACGGTTTGGGGCCTGCATCAGGAATTGGCAGGTGACAAGTGATTATGGGCAGTTACCATTCCTAGAGGAATGTCCTATGATGACGGCTACATGCGACCAACTTGGCCGAAAAGCAATCAAGGGATGAATTGAGTATATGTGTCCAGCGTCATTGGCCGATGAAAGTGGCCGTGGGTTTATCATTCCGATCGGCGGCGGCGAAGACCGCGTCAAGGAAATGCAAATTCATCGTAAATTTGTTGAGCTGTCTGGTGGAAAGGACGCTTATATCGTCGTGATTCCAACGGCTTCAATGCTGAGCGAGACAGGGGAAGACTACAACCGTATCTTCTCTAACCTTGGCGCAGGGAAAGTTGATTTTCTACCGATTACGCGCCGTGTTGATTGTGAGAATCCGGAGTTTTTCGAGATGCTTGATCGGGCCACGGGGATCTTTATCACGGGCGGTAACCAGTTGCGGTTGTCGGCCATTCTTGGCGGGACGCTTTTGGTCACCAAGATCAGACGCCAGAATGCGGCGGGTGTGCCTGTCGCAGGAACATCGGCGGGCGCATCTATCATGTCAGAGCATATGGTCGCGGGCGGGCAAGGTAACGAGTCCCCTGCCGAAGGGACGGTCACGCTGGCCCCGGGGATCGGGCTGACCAATGCCGTCATTATCGATCAGCACTTTACGCAGCGCAATCGTCTGGGGCGGCTGCTCACGGCGTCTTCCTTCAATCCGTTTCTGATCGGGCTGGGGATCGACGAAGACACAGCCGCCTTTATCGGCCCTGACAACGTGTTGGAGGTCGTCGGCAGTGGCACGGTCACGGTCGTTGACGCGGGCCAATTGACCCATTCGTCCATGTGGGACGCCAAGCCGGGCGAAGCGCTGAGCCTGATCGGGCTGCGCCTTGACGTATTGGGCGAAGGATGCCGTTATGATCTCAAGGCGCGCATCGGTTATCCGCCGCCAGAGCATTTGGGCGATACGTCGCCCTCGCAAACAGACGCCTAAACGTTGCACCCACGCAGAACATATTCAATCAATGAGGTCTCCATTTGAAAATTGTCTCAACCAATGTCTTTGTCGGTCCAAATGTTTGGGCAAGTTTTCCTGTCATCCGGCACGTCATTGATTTGGGAGTATTGGAGGACTGGCCCTCTGCAAAAATCGGAACCGACTTTGTCGAGGGGCTGATTGCAGCCTTGCCCGGTCTTTCGGATCACGGCTGTTCTTATGGCGAGGCGGGTGGTTTCCTGCGCCGTTTGCGCGAGGATGAAGGCACTTGGATGGGCCATATTCTGGAGCATTGCGCCATTGAGGTCCAGAATGTCGCGGGCACGGATGTCACCTTCGGGCGCACGCGCGGGACGGGCAAGCTTGGGCATTACAATATGGTTTACGCTTACCGCCAGCGCGATGTCGGCTTGGCGGCGGGCGAGCTTGCCTTGCGGCTCTTGATGCATCTTCTGCCCGAGGCCTTGCAGCGGCAGGCAGGCTTTGAATGCGACGCCGCATTTGATTGGACTGCCGAATTGCGCCGCTTTGTGCTGCATGCGCAGCGCAAGGAATTCGGCCCATCGACAGGGTCTTTGGTCAAGGCCGCACAGGACCGCGACATCCCTTGGATCAGGCTGAACGAGAATTCGCTCGTGCAATTCGGCCACGGTAAGTATCAACAGCGCATTCAGGCAACCATCACCTCACAGACCAAACATATCGCCGTGGAAATTTCCTGCGATAAGGAAGACACCCATAACCTGCTGAACGACCTCGGCCTGCCAGTCCCGAAGCAGCGCATTGTTTATAGCCCGAGCGAGGCGGTTCACGCGGCGCATAAGATCGGCTTTCCTGTTGTGGTCAAGCCGTTGGACGCCAATCACGGGCGGGGCGTGTCGATCAATCTGACCAAAGACGCGGATGTCGAGGCTGGCTTTGCCGAGGCAAAGCTGCACTCCAAGAGCTCCGCCATTCTGGTCGAGAGCTTTGTGACCGGTTTTGATCACAGGATGCTGGTCGTGAATAACAAACTGGTCGCAGTGGCCAAGCGCGTTCCGGGGCATGTTGTGGGCGACGGCAAGCATACGATTGCCGAATTGGTCGATATCGTCAACTTGGACCCGCGCCGTGGGATCGGGCACCAAAAGGTACTGACGATGTTAGAAATCGACAATCAGGCCAATCGTCTGATCGCCGAGGCTGGGCATACGGTTGATACCATCTTACCTGATGGAGAGGTCTTTTATCTGCGCTCGACGGCCAACCTGTCCACAGGCGGGACGGCGATAGACCTGACCGACGTTGTCCATCCCGACAACCGCGACATGGCGGAGCGTGCGATTATGGCCGTCGGGCTTGATGTCGGGGGCGTCGACTTTTTGATCGATAACATCACCCAATCCTACAAGGAAATCGGTGGCGCGATTGTCGAAGTCAACGCAGCACCCGGCTTTCGGATGCACGTCTCCCCCTCAGAGGGCGAACCGCGTGATGTTGCGGGCAAAGTGATCGACATGCTCTTTCCGCAAGGCCAGAAAAGCCGCATCCCGATTGCGGCAATCACTGGCACGAATGGCAAAACGACCACCTCCCGCATGCTGGCCCATATCATGAAGACCAGCGGTAAGATCGTGGGGATGACCTCCACCGATGGGGTCTATGTCGATGGCAAACTGAGCGTCAAAGGCGACATGACAGGGCCAAAGTCTGCACAGATGGTGCTGCGAGACCCGACTGTTGATTTTGCGGTGATGGAGACCGCCCGCGGCGGCCTTGTGCGCAGTGGCCTCGGCTATCAGCATTCGGACGTCGCGGCCTGTCTGAATGTGACGGCCGATCATATCGGGCTAGGTGGTATTGAAACGGTCGAGCAATTGGCCGTCGTCAAGCGCGTGGTTATCGAGAGCGCGACGCAGGCTGTCGTGCTGAATGCCGATGATATCAACTGTTTGAAAATGGCCGACTATGCGGATGTGGACTCGATTTGCTACGTCACCGTGAACCCGAGCCACGTGCTGGTGAAGGAACATATCAAGGCAGGGGGCAAAGCGATTGTGCTAGAGCCGGGCATGAGTGGCGATATGCTCACGCTCTATGACAACGGGATGCACATGCCTGTGTTATGGTCTCATTTGATCCCGGCGACGCTTGAAGGCAAGGCGATCCATAACGTGCAAAACGCGATGTTTGCGGCGGCCATGGCTTATAGCTTTGACGTCGATCTGGACAATATCCGCCACGGTTTGCGCACCTTTGACACCAGTTATTTCCAAGCACCGGGTCGGATGAACGTGTTTGACGAGCACCCTTTCAAAGTGATCCTCGACTATGGCCATAACCCTGCGGCGATGAGTGCGATGGCGGGGCTTGCGGATCGTCTGGACGTCAAGGGCAAGCGGATTGTCGTGGTCTCGATTCCGGGCGACCGGCGCGATTCCGATGTGGTTGATGCGGCGCGCACGCTCGCGGGTCATTTTGACTACTTTATCTGCAAGGCTGACGATAACAGGCGCAAACGCGGTCACGATGAAATCCCGCGACTTTTCGAGGCAGCGTTGCTTTCGCATGGTATTCCGGCTGAGCAGATCACGGTCATTCCCGACGAAGAAGACGCCGTTGCCGCCAGCTTGGACATGGCGCAAGCAGGCGATCTTGTGATCGTGTTTGGCGATAACAGCGCGCGCTGTTGGAAGCAGATCATCTATTTCAACGCGCCCGACCAAGCCGTAAAGCCCGCGCCTGCAGCGGTCGTCAACCTTGTGCCTTCGCCGTTTGAAGAGCTTGGCGACAGCGACATCAGCATGGTCCGTGACGGACGGGGTGTCAGGCTTGCGCGCAGCGACGTCGAAGACGGCGATTGAACGAAGGTCCGCCATATGCACAGAACTGACGCGCTCGAAAACGCACTTGATATCCACTGGGCGCAGGCCGACCACATCCGGATTGATCCCGTCAGGCGACTGACGGGGCCGGGCATGTTATGGGACCGGACAGGGGCCGTGGTGGATATCTACGTCGAGAATATCGACCCGGAGCGTGTTTTGGCGCTATGGCACACGCATGCGCGCCATGTGTTGGATGCACTCGGCTGGCAGGATGAAAACATCGCCAGCCGCGCGTTCGATGGGGGGGCAACATTGGCCATTTCGGCACCGCAAGACCAGCTTTATGCGGCTGTTTTCGCGGTCCAGACGATTTGGCATTTCTGCGTGGCAGACCTCTTGGGCGTGACGCCTCACGCGTTTAAGCCTATGATCGACGATTTAAAAACGGTCATGGCGGGCGAAGCGAACCCCGCCCTGATGGCCTTGATCCAGGCGGCGGCGGCCCATGACGTCGATATCCTCGTTGATGATGACGAGATTTCAGTCGGTCACGGGGCCGGATCTCGGACATGGCCTTTGGACGAGCTGCCTACACCAGAGGCCGTGGCTTGGGCGGAGTTGCATGACGTGCCGCTCGCCTTCATCACGGGCACCAACGGCAAGACGACAACGACCCGCCTTTGCGCGGCGATTGCGCGCGCGGCGGGGCACGTTGTCGGGCTGACCTCGACCGATATGGTGCAGGTCGGCGACGATATTCTTGACCGCGGCGACTATTCCGGTCCCGGGGGCGCGCGGATGGTTTTACGCGACAGCCGTGTGCAACTCGCCTGTCTGGAAGTGGCGCGCGGCGGCATCTTGCGTCGCGGCTTGGCGACCCGTCGCGCGACGGTGGCTGTCGTGACCAATATCGCGAAAGATCACCTGGGCGATTATGGTATCACGACGCTGGCCGACATGGCGCAGGCCAAATTTGCGGTCGCGCGGACCTTATCGGCGGGGGGCGTTCTGGTTTTGAACGCCGATGATCCACATCTGGTCGCGGCCTCCAAAGACGTGATGGCGGCGATCTGCTGGTTCTCTCTTGATCCGGCTTCGCCCCAGATCACGCAGGCCCGCGCCCTCGGACAGGCCTGCGCTTATGTCCAGGCCGAGGCGCTGGTCTATTCGTCAGGCACCGCCGGGACATGGACCATTCCCCTGAAAGACGTGCCAATCACGCTGTCGGGCGCGGCGAAACATAATACCCGCAACGTGCTCGCGGCGATCTGCGCTTGCACCGCGCTTGGCATTGCGCCTGAGGTAATCCGGTCGAGGCTGTCCAGCTTTGTCTCCGACCCTAAGAACAACCCGGGCCGGTTCAATGAATTCAGCCATAACGGTGCGCGTGTGATCGTTGATTTCGCACACAACGCGCACTCGATTGCAGCTGTCTGCGAGGCCACGGCATCAATGCCCGCGAAGCGACGTTTCTTGATGATCAGCCAACCGGGCGATCATTCTGATGAGGTGATTGACGAGGTCACTGCGACTGCGCTGCAATTCCGGCCCGATCTCATCGTGACAGCTGAAATCGCGGATTATTTGCGGGGGCGCGCGCTGGGCGAAACCCCGACCCTGATCAAGAACTGTGCTATCGCTGCGGGCTTTGCTGCCAATCAGATCCTGCCTGCCAGTTCCCCCTCTGCAGGCGCAAGGACGATATTGGACCAAGTCCAGCCCGACGATTTGGCGCTTTTGCTGGTGCTTTCCGATCGCGATGCGGTGTTTCAGATCCTGCAATAGGTAGGAGACGCCCAGATAAAGCTGGCTTTTACGGGGCAGTTGGTGCGGCCCTTGCGAGCGTGCCGCGAAACACGGGCTTGGCGAAGACTTCGATGGAATGCAGTGGTTCGCCGTTTTGGAGCAGGCCAATAAGCGCGAGTGCGGCGCTCTGGCCCATGGCCCGATGCGGCACATGCACGGTTGTCAGCGGCGGGTCAGCCACTTGCGCAAGTTCGATGTCGTCAAAGCCGATAATGGAAACATCGTTCGGGACCGCAATCCCCATTTCCCGTGCGCAGCGCAACGCCCCGACAGCCAAGACATCATTGCCGCAAAAAACCGCCGTTGGTCTCTGCGCGGCGGTCATGACCTGCTCAAAGGCGATCGCACCGTTTTCGATGCCATAAGCGGTTTCAACCACTTTCAGGTCGGCGGGGTCTTGCCCTGCGTCGATCATGGCGTCTTGAATACCCTCCAGTCGGGCGCGCGCCCTGTCGTTTTGCGCGGTATCAGCGGAGATCAGCGCGATATTTCTGTGACCCAATCGCAGAACCTCCGAGGCCATTTCCTTCATCGCAGCACGGTTGTTAAAGCCGACAGAGGCGCGCTTTTCCATGGGATCATAGGCCCAGACCACAAGCGCCGGAACGCCCTGCATTTCGAGAAACTTGTAAATCTCGGGGTCGCGGTCATGCCCGATGAGCAGCAAGGCGTCCGCACCACGACCGACAAGCGTGCGAATTTGTTCTTCTTCAATTTCGGGGCGGTAAGAGGTGCTCGCGACAAGCATCGTATATCCGTGCAGCCGCAACGCTTCTTGGAACGCCTGAAGGCCGCGGGCGAAAATCGCGTTTTCCATCGTGGGGATAATGGCACCGATGGTATTGGTGCGGCGCGCGGCCATCGCCTTGGCCCCGAAGTTCGGAGAATAGCCCAAGTCATTGATCGCATTCATGACTTTTTCGCGGGTGCCTGCGCTGACACGATCGGGGAAATTCAGACACCGCGATACGGTCGCAGTCGAGACACCCGCCTTGAGGGCGACGTCATGCAGCGTTGGTGTGGGGCGCTTGATGCTCATTTTTGTCCGAAAACTTGTTTGCCATTGTCTAGCGATTCGGGAGCCATAGGGCAAAGCCTTAACTTCATTGCTGAAATGTAAAGGCTTGCATTTTGGAAAAGTAAAGGCTTACATTAAGTAAGATTCGGCTCAGCGATCGGGAGGATACGCGTCATGCCGCTATACGGAGCGATTATTTTATTTGTGGTGTTTGCAGTAAACGTGGGGCTTGGCTCTGCAGCAAATGCGGCATTTCTGAACGATGTGGGGGAGATGCTGCTGTTATCAGCGGTAGCCGTATTGTTTGTTATCGCGATCTTAAAAAAGGAAGCTGCCGCCAAAAAATAGGCGGAGCAAAAGCGTCCAGGGAGGACACACATTGGAAAACCATAAAGACGACCTCAAGTCGGCCGAGCGCCGCAATTTTCTGAAACTTGCAGGCACGGGCAGCTTTACAGCGGCTTTGGTGGCTGGCGCGGCAGGGACGCTTTGGTCCTCCGAGGCGGCAGCCCAGACTGCAAGCGAAGAAAATGACCGCGAAAAGGCAGCCGAGCATGTCATGACGATTGCCACCGCCTATGTTTTGGGCGCGACCCGCAGCTATCCCATCATGCAGTTGGACCTGAAAGAAAACATCCAGAACGCGACGAACGGCAAGGTTTACGTGAAAATCGCGCCAGGTGGTCAATTGGGTGCCGGCGGCGAGCTGGTCCAAAAGGTGCAATCCGGCACGATCCAAGCCGCACAGCACTCGATCTCGAACTTTGCCCCATTCGCGCCAGTGACCGACCTGATCAACCTGCCATACCTTTGCGGGTCCAACCAGCGTTTCACCAACTTGGTCCATTCCGACGTCTGGGCCAGCGAAGTGAATCCGAAGGTTGAGGCCGCGGGCTTTAAGCCACTGCTTTATATCAACATTGATCCGCGCGTTGTCGCTGTGCGCGCTGGCGGTGCCGGTCCCGTGCTCCTCCCGTCTGACCTGAGCGGTGTGAAGTTCCGCGTGCCGGGCTCTGCGATGTTGCAGCAGTACTACCGCTTGGTTGGCGCGAACCCGACGCCAGTGGCATGGGGCGAAACACCTTCTGCGATCAAGCAGGGCGTTGCCGATGCGCTCGATCCGTCTGTTGGCGCGCTTTATGTGTTCGGTTTCAAGGATATCTTGTCGCACGTCACATTCACCCAAGCGGTGCCTGACAGCCAAGTCTATTCGTGTAACCTTGAGTGGTTCAATTCCATGCCTGCCGATGTTCAGGACGGTATCATGGAAGCCTCCGAGATCACCCGCCACCAGAACCTTGCCAAGGTGCCGTCGGCGCGTAACTACGCCATGGCGGAACTGCGCAAGGCTGGCGTTGAATTCCATTCTTTGACGGATGATCAGTTGGCCGAATGGCAGGCAACTGGTGGCTACCAGCTGCCCGAGTGGGATAGCTTCAAGGTCGAGCTTGCAGGCTCCATGGATACATTCGCGAAACTGGAAGAAGCCGCAGGCACGATGGGCCGCTACTACGTCCACGACGCATAAATACCTCTCGGCGGGCGCATATGCTTGCGCCCGCCACCCTTCCTGAATGTCCTAGTTCACCGCGAGCCTTCGGGTTCGCCCGTCAGAGAGGTGACGCCGTGCAGTTTCTGAAACTACTGGATCGCAATGCAGAAAAGTGGGCGCTGTTGGTGTTCTACTCGATGCTGGTCATCACGATGGCCGTCGAGGTATTGCGCCGCGAAGTGTTTTCCTATTCGTCGATCTGGGGCGAAGAAATCGTCCGCTATTCCTTTATTTATCTGGCATGGATCGGTGCCGCTGCCGCCGTCAAGGAGCGCGCGCATATCCGTATTGACGTGTTGATGCATTATGTCAGCCCCCGCTTGAAGGCGTTGCTTTATATCTTTGGCGATCTTGTCATGGTTGCCGTGGCTGTCGGCGCGCTGGTCTGGTCTTTTGAAACCGTTCTCGTGTCGTGGAAATTCGGGTCGGTCAGCCATGGTTTGCGGGTCTCTCTGGTCTGGTTCCTGATGGCCGTGCCGGTCGGTTTCAGCCTGATGATCCTCCGCCTTATCCAATCGCTCATCCGCGATTTTCACAGCCTGCGTGACGGAACACCCGTCTACGAAGGCGACAAGCTATTTGATTGAGGGAGAAAAAGATGCTGTTTAATACCCTTAATCAAGCTGTCGAGCTCGGCTGGGACTTTTATTTTCCTGTCATCGTCTTTGTTGTGCTGGTGGCGCTTGCGGTGCCTGTTTGGGCCTCGATTGGCGTGTCAGCCATCGCGATGCTCTATCTGTCGGGCGATCTGCCGCTGGAACTGGTGGGCGAAAGCCTATTCTCGGGGATCGACGCCTTTGCGCTGACGGCGGTGCCGCTGTTTATTCTGACCGGCGACGTTCTGGTGCGCACGGGCCTGTCGCGCAAGTTTCTGGATGTCGCAGAGGCGCTGACGCAATTTGCCAAGGGCGGGTTCGGGTCGGCGACCGTGCTTGTGTGCGGCATGTTTGCGGCGATTTCCGGCTCTGATGCTGCGGGCGCTGCGGCGGTCGGGCGGATGACGATCGACCGTTTGGTCGAGGCCGGATACCCGCGCCCCTATGCCTGTGCGCTTGTTGCGGCGGGGGCCTGTACTGGCATCCTGATCCCGCCCTCCATCGCCTATATCATCATCGGCTTGGTCCTTGGTATCTCGGCCTCGACCCTGTTCCTTGCGGCCTTGATCCCGGGTCTTTTGATCCTCGCGGCGATCCTTGTGACCAATATCGTGGTGAACCGCATTTACGGCTATGAGGGCGGCGGCAACCTGTCGCTGGGCGAATACCTGAGCGGTCTGCGCAATGCACTGGCCTCCGGCTGGTATGCGTTCATCGTGCCGGGCATCATTTTCTACGGCATCTTTTCCGGCAGGCTGACGCCAACCGAAGCGGGTGCCACGGCTGTCATCGTGACCATCATCATCGGTTTCATTCTGGGCACGCTCAAACTGTCGGATTTTCCGGCGATGCTGCTCAGCTCTGCCAAGGTCAACGGGATCATCCTGCCGATCATTGCCTTCTCGCTGCCACTGGCACAGGCTTTGGCGATCATGGGTGTGCCGCAGGGCTTTGTCTATTCGATCACGGCGCTGACGGATGATCCGACACTGCTGATACTCATGATGATCGGCATTCTGATCGCAGCAGGCTGCGTGATGGAGACGACACCCAATATCGTGATACTCGCGCCTATCCTGAAGCCCTTGGCAGACAATATCGGCATGAACGAAATTCAGTTCTGCATCATGATGATCACCGCACTTGGCGTGGGCTTCATCACACCACCATTGGGGCTGAACCTGTTTGTTGTGTCTGGTATTACAGGTGAATCCATCCTCAAAATTGCATGGCGCGCAGTGCCATTCGTATTCTTCATGCTGATCGTTGTGCTCCTGATTGCCTTCATTCCGGCGATTTCCACAACGATGCTTCCCGATATCTATAAATAAGGCGGTTACAAAATGGCTCGTGATTATCTCAAGAAAGCAACTCTCACAGCGCAATCCGGTGCATCTGATGTGCATGATCTTGTGCAAGGTATCCTCAACGACATCGAAGCGGGAGGGGATGACAAAGCGCGCGAATATGCGGCCAAGTTCGACAAATATGACGGCAATATCATCCTGACCGAGGAAGAGATCGCTGCGGCTTGTGCGCTGGTCCCGCAAAAGCTCAAGGAGGACATCCAGTTTGCCCATGATAACGTGCGCCGCTTTGCCCAAGCTCAAAAGGCGACCGTGAGCGACATCGAATATGAAGTCGTGCCCGGGCTGATTGCGGGTCAAAAGGCGATCCCTGTGGATGCGGCTGGCTGCTATATTCCGGGCGGCCGTTATAGCCACATCGCCTCTGCGATTATGACCGTGACAACGGCGAAAGTTGCAGGGTGCAATCACATTATTGCCACCTCGCCACCCCGTCCGGGTGTGGGCGTCGCCCCTGCTATTGTCTACGCAGCCCATATCTGCGGTGCAGATAAGATCATGGCGCTTGGCGGCGTCCAAGGTGTTGCGGCCATGACCTTTGGTCTGTTTGGCCTGCCCAAGGCGAATATTCTTGTGGGTCCGGGCAACCAGTTTGTGGCCGAAGCCAAGCGCATTCTGTTCGGCCGTGTGGGTATCGACATGATCGCGGGGCCAACTGACAGCCTGATCCTCGCTGACAAAACTGCTGATCCGCATATTGTGGCCACCGATCTGGTCTCTCAGGCCGAGCACGGCTACAACTCGCCTGTCTGGCTGGTGACCGACGACCGCGCTTTGGCCGAAGATGTCATGAAGCGCGTGCCTGATCTGATTGCCGATTTGCCAGAGGTGAACCGCGATAACGCTGCTGCCGCTTGGCGCGATTATGCCGAAGTGATCCTCTGTGCGGACCGCGAAGAAATGGCCGCTTGTTCTGATGACTACGCGCCGGAGCATTTGACCGTTCAGGCAGAAGACCTCGATTGGTGGCTGGGCCGTCTGTCGTGCTACGGGTCGTTGTTCTTGGGCGAAGAGACTACTGTGTCTTATGGCGATAAGGCATCCGGCACGAACCACGTTCTGCCCACGTCGGGGGCTGCTGGCTATACGGGCGGGCTTTCGGTGCACAAGTATATGAAGATCGTTACTTGGCAAAAAGCGACCCGCGAAGGCTCGAAGCGGGTGGCCGAAGCCACCGCGCGGATCTCGCGTCTTGAAGGGATGGAAGGCCACGCGCGCGCCGCTGACGTGCGTCTTGCCAAATATTTCCCCGACGAAACCTTCGATCTGACCGGCAATGAGTGATCCGCGCGCTCTTTTTGACCTGACGGGCCGTGTGGCTTGTGTGACGGGGGCCAGTGCTGGCCTCGGTCAGCAGGCCGCACGCGCCTTGGCAGCAGCAGGAGCGCGTGTTGTGGGCGTGGCACGGCGGGCGGATGCGCTTGCCGATTGGGCGCGAGATGTTGGAGAAAACGCGGCCGTTGTCGCAGCCGACTTATCGGATCGCGGTGCGATTGCGGATATCGCCAAGCGCGTGGCTGTCCCCTTTGGTGCGCCTGATATCATTGTGCATGCCGCAGGGATCAATACACGCCAAGCGGCCGATGACGTGACGCCCGAAGGTTGGGACGTGACGCTCAATCTCAACCTCGCGGCGCCGTTTTTCCTCAGTCAGGCGCTTGTGCCTGCGATGCGCGAAAAGGGCTGGGGGCGGATCGTGAACTTTGCGTCACTGCAAACGACACGCGCTTTTCCGGGCGGGATCGCTTATGGTGCCTCAAAAGCAGGGATCGGGCAACTGACGCGCGCGATGGCCGAGGCGTGGTCGGCCAGCGGCATCACCGCCAATGCCATCGGGCCGGGGTTCTTTCCAACCGAGCTGACGGGGCCTGTGTTTGCCGATCCTGCGCGCGCGGCCCGCAATGCCGCGCAGACCTGCATCGGGCGCAACGGCGTGCTTGAGGACATTGACGGGCCGCTGTTGTTTTTGTGCTCGAACGCCTCCGCCTATGTGACGGGGCAAACATTGATGGTCGACGGGGGATATACCGCAAAATGAAAGCGCTTGTTTATGATGCCGTTGAAACGCTGGTTTTCCGCGATATGCCCGATCCTGTCGCAGGGGCGGGGCAAAGCCTGATCCGTATCGAGGCCTCTGGCATTTGCGGATCGGACATGCACGCCTTTTTGGGGCATGACGAGCGCAGGCCGTCGCCGTTGATCCTTGGCCATGAAGCAGCAGGCCGGATCGTTGGCGGGCCCCGCGACGGTGAGCGGGTGACGCTGAACCCGCTGGTGACCTGCGGCACTTGCCGCGCGTGCCTTGCAGGCCGCGATAACCTGTGCCCGACACGGATGATCATTTCGATGCCGCCCCGCGAGGGGGCCTTTGCTGAAATGGTCGTCATGCGCGACGAAAATCTGGTGACCGTGCCCGACGATGTACCGTTGCGCAAAGCGGCCTTGGCAGAGCCTTTGGCTTGCGGCTGGCATGCGGTCCGTCTTGGTGCTCAGGCGCTGAGCCTGCCGCTGGCAGAGGCGACATGCCACGTCATCGGTGGCGGTGCGATCGGGGTAGGGGCGGCACTTGCGTTGCGGGCCATTGGTGCCACGCAGATCACCGTGGCCGAGCCCAATGCGACCCGTCGGGCGACGCTGGACGCGATTGACGGTTTTGATGCGGTCGCACCCGGGGTGGTGACGCAGGCCGATCTGGTCATTGACGGGGTGGGCTATGCCGCGACCCGCGCGGATGCGACTGCGATCACAAATCCGGGTGGGGTGATTATGCACATCGGTCTGGGCGAAGGCATCGGTGGCCTTGATATCCGACGGATGACCTTGCAGGAAATCAGCTTTATCGGGACATATACCTACACCGCACAAGATTTCCGCGACACGGCTGCCGCCATTTTTGACGGACGTCTTGGCGCGCTTGACTGGACAGAGCAGCGCCCTCTTGCGGATGGTCAACAAGCCTTTGCTGATATCCGTGCGGGCAGGGTGGCTGCTCCCAAAATCATACTGGAGCCGTTCAATGTATCATAAAATCCTTGTTCCGATGGCGCTTGATCACGGGATTGGCGCAGAGGCCCTACAGGTCGCGGCCAAGCTTTTGAACGACGGCGGCACGATCATCGCACTGCACGTTCATGAAGCCCCGCAAGGCTCTGTCAGCGCCTTTCTCGACGAAGGCGTCGTGCAAGCAGCCTTTGACCGCGCAAAGGCCGTCATGGATGCCCGCGTGCAAGACATGCCTCATGTGACGGCCCTGACCGTCAAGGGGCATAGCGGGCGCAGCATCATTGATGTCGCAAAAGAAAGCGCTGTAGATTGTATCGTGATCGGGTCGCATAAACCCGGATTGATCGATTACTTGCTGGGTTCAACTGCGGCGAGGGTGGTGCGTCATGCACCTTGCGCCGTTCATGTACTGCGGACCACAAAATAAGACATAACTTTTCTCTCATCCCCATCCGAAGGAGCAACCCTTGAGTATTGATAAGAAAATTGTGGACGATCTCGTCGCGAATGACGTGTCATTCATCACGACCGTCCCGTGCAAGCAACTTGCCGGCGTCATCGAAGAAGTCGATGCGCGGCCCGAAATTTTCCACATCCCGTCCAACAAGGAAGACGAAGGTATGGGGCTGTGTGCTGGCGCGTGGATGGGCGGCAAACGCCCTGCAATCATCATGCAAAACACAGCGATCGGTGTGACGATCAACACGCTTGCGACGTTGATCCAATATTACCGGATGCCGCTGCCGATGATCATCTCTTACCGCGGTGAATTGCGCGAACCTGTGGCCTGTCAGGTCGAAATGGCAGTGCACACCAAAGCCTTGCTCAACCAGATGAATATTCCGACCTATCACTTCCACAAGGAAAGCGACGCCAACGAGCTGGACGCGATCCTGAAATACACATTCATGTGCAACAAACCTGTGGCGATCCTGACGGATGCGTCCTTCTGGGGAGGCTACGGAGACCAATGATCCGTTCAGAAATCCTGCGCGAAATCGCGCCAATCCTTCATGACCAACTGGTCGTCTGCAACATCGGTCTGCCCAGCCAAGAGCTGCATATGATCGACGATAATGCCAAGAACTTCTACATGCTTGGTACGATGGGTCTGTCCTCGTCCATCGGTTTGGGTCTGGCTTTGTCGCAGTCCAAGACGGTTATCTCCATCGACGGCGACGGTTCTGTTTTGACGAACCTTGGCACCTTGCCGACGATCGCGAATAACGTGGCCGACAACTATATCTTGTTGATCATCGATAACGGGTCCTATGGCTCGACGGGCGACCAGCCGACCTATGCGGGCAAGAAAACCAAGCTTGAAAAAGTGGCCGAAGCCTGCGGTTGCGAGAATGTCGTCGTCTGTCAGGACGTGGACACCGGCAAGACACTGCAAGCGGCCATCGACAGCAAAAAGATGACCATCATCGTCGTGAAATGCGACAGCGGCAACATCAAGCTGCCCGTGATCACGATGGACCCTGTTGTGATCCGCGATCGCTTCATGAAGGCGGTTGCCAGCTAAATGGCTGCGGGCATTCATTCAAGCGCGGACGCACGGCGTCTTGCACGCAAGCGTCTGCCTTGGATGGTGTTCGACTATATCGACGGGGCCGCAGGGGCGGAAACGGGGGCATTGCGCAATCGCGCGGCCTTTGATGCCATAACCCTGCGGCCCCGTATCTTGCGCAATGTCAGCGGCCGGAGCATGTCGGTGCCGCTCTTCGGGCAAGCCACAAAGGCCCCTTTCGGGATCAGTCCGATGGGCATGTGCAACCTGTCCGGCCCCGGCGCGGATCTGATGCTCGCGCGCCTTGCCGCGCGCGAAAATGTGCCGCTGGGTGTGTCCACCGTGGCCTCGACTGCGATGGAGCCGTTGATTGAGGCGGCACAGGGCAACGCTTGGTTCCAGCTCTACTTTAGCGGCGACGGGGACGGCACATTCAAGCTGGTCAACCGTGCAAAAGCGGCGGGCTACAAGACCATTGTCCTGACCGTCGATGTGCCCGAAGTGGGGCGCAGGCCGCGCGAATTGCGTCACGGTTTCACCATGCCGTTCAAGATCGGCCCCAAGCAATTCATCGACTTTGCGCTGCACCCGCAATGGTCGCTCGCGACCCTGTTCAAAGGCCGCCCGCAAATGGCGAACTTTGCCATGGAGGGCTATGCCTTTGACCGCACCGAGAGCCGCGCGCGCGCCGATTGGGACACGCTCTCGAAGCTGCGCGACATGTGGGATGGCACATTGGTTGTCAAAGGTGTGCTTGATGCGCAGGATGCTGTTGTACTGAAAAATAAGGGCGTTGATGCGGTGCAAGTGTCGAGCCACGGCGGTCGCCAACTGGAAAGCGCGCCGTGCCCGATCACGGCTTTGGCCGCTATTCGCGCCGCCGTCGGCCCTGACTATCCGCTATTTTTCGACAGTGGATTGCGCAGCGGCGAAGACGTCGTGAAGGCCTATGCACAAGGGGCGAATTTCGCGTTTCTGGGGCGTATTTTGCAGTTTGCCATCGCGGCAGGCGGCGAAGCGGGACTTGCAGAGCTTTGGTCTGTCTTGAAAACCGAGACGAGCATCACCTTGGCGCAGATCGGACAAACCTCGCTGTTACCCTCACCCGAAGACACCGAACCCTTCGGTCAGGGCGGGCAGGGGGATCGCACCTAAATTGTGCCGCGGCCCGCATTCGTATTGAGAAAGAATTGGGCGCGGATGGGTTCACAGGCCGCACCTTGCGCACGGGCATTGCCGCCAATGCTCCCCGCTTCGATCTTGGGCGGAATAAGCCCGCGCGTGTCTTGGGTCGCAACATAGCGGCGGACCCTTGCGACCAGGTCATCGCGCAAACTGGCGGGGAACGAGCCGTCAATCAGGATCGCCTCGAAATCAATGACCGAGCAGACCGACAAACTGGCCTTTGCCAGCTCTTGGGCCGTTTGCAAAAGCCATGGTTCGACATAGCGGTTGAGCCTCGTCCAGCTTTCGGGGTCATCCCAAAGCTGGCGGGTGTCGATGTCGACTTCGCGCAGGCGGTCCTCCAGCTGGTGAATGGAGGCCATATCAATCAGCTGCATACTTTCCCCGATGGGGCTGATGCTACGCAACGACCCAAGCGCGCCCGCGTTGCCTTGGCGGCCAACATAAACCGAGTTGTTCAGAACAACGCCGCCGCCGATGAAGGCGCCGATAAAGAAATAGGCGTAATCCTGAAACTCTTTACCGCGCCCATAGGTGTGTTCGGCCTGACAGGCCGCCGTCGCGTCATTCACCAGGATCACGGGCAGGTCGCTAAAGCGCGCAATCTCTGCGGTCAGATCCACATCTTTCCAAGACCGGAATGTTTTGGATGTCGGGTCAGCGGGATTGCCCCAGTTCCAGAACTCGAATGGCGCGGCTACACCAATCCCGCAAATGCGGGCAACCTCATCGGGGGACATATCCGCGGTCAGGTCCGTCATCCCTGCCGACAGAAAGTCGAGCACGGTTTGTGTGACAGGAAAGTCATAGGTGATTTTGCGTTCGCCACAGGTGCCACCGCGAAAATCCATAAGCAGCATATCGGCCGATCTGCGTCCGATCTTGATGCCGAAGGCATAGGCACCCTTTGCTGCCAGCCGCATCGGGACAGAGGGCTTGCCCACTTTGCCGCGCACGGGATCGCCACGCTCGATCAGGCCGTCGGATTCAAGTTGGCGCAAGATGCCAGAAACAGTGGGGGGCGAGAGACCAGCAAGCTTTGCAAGATCACTGCCCGGCAGCGAATCGTGACGCTGGATAAGCGAGAGCAGCAGGCGTTCGTTGTGATCCCTCACGCCCCTTTGGCTCAAGCCAATGCTCAGTGATCTAACCAATCCGTCATCCATTTTGCGCACCTTATCTGTGCTTCTCTTAAGAATACATACCTGAAACCAATTAATAAAGAAAGTTAACTAATTAATTGACGCAAGCAAAGAATCGCGTAATGTAAGGGCCAGCAACTGCATTGAGCAGATCGCTGGAAAATCCGGGCAAGCGCCCTGACATATTGTTTTCTGGGAGGAAACCATGAAGAAATTACTCGCAGGGTCCGCATTGGCCCTTATCGCATCTGTTGGCATGGCATCTGCTAGCGATCTGACTTGCCTGATCACGAAGAACAACACCAACCCTTTCTTCGTGAAGATGAAAGAGGGCGCTGAAGCTGCTGCAACGGCTGCTGGTATGGACTTCCAGGCCTACGCTGGCGTGACTGACGGCGACGCTGCCCCACAGATCACTGCGATTGAGAACTGCGTGGCCGCTGGTGCCAAGGGTATCTTGATCACACCGTCCAACGACTCGGTTGGTCCGGCACTGATCGACGCCCGCGCAGCAGGCGTTCTGGTGATCGCGCTTGATACACCACTGGCTGATCCAGAAGCACAGGACATGACATTCGCGACTGACAACTTTGAAGCTGGTCTTTTGATCGGTCAGTGGGCTGCTGCGACACTTGGTGACGACGCTGCAAACGCCAAAATCGGCATGCTCGACATCAACAAAGACAACATCTCTGTTGACGTTGCACGTGACACTGGCTTCCTCGTTGGTTTCGGCATCGAAGTGCCTGATCTGACTGTTATGGGTTCCGAGACAGACCCGCGCGTCATCGGTCACGAGACATCGCAAGCTTCTGTTGAAGGCGGCGTGACTGCGATGGAAAACCTGCTCGCAAAAGACCCGGACATCAACGTTGTTTACACAATCAACGAGCCTGCTGCCGAGGGTGCTTACCAAGCGCTGCAGAACGCCGGCAAAGCTGAAGGTGTGTTGGTTGTTTCCGTTGACGGCGGCTGCCCAGGTATCGCTAGCGTTAAGGCTGGCGTGATCGGTGCGACATCCCAGCAGTACCCGTTGTTGATGGCGTCCAAAGGCGTTGAAGCCATCGCAGCCTACGCGGCAGACGGCACAAAGCCATCTGCCTCTGACGGTCTGACATTCTTCAACACAGGCGTGAACCTTGTGACGGATGCACCAGCCGAAGGCGTGCCATCTATTGACAGCGACAAGGGCACTGAGCTCTGCTGGGGCTAAGCCTTTTACGTTCGCGTGATTAGTGAAAGGGCGGCATTCTCATGTCGCCCTTTTTCATACAGTCGGACCGCATAAGTGGGGGAACAGAATAATATGACTGACCAGAAACCAAAAGCGCAAGCAGGTTCGGATTTTGAAGCAGGCCTCGCCGCCGCCGATAAATCCGTCGCTTCTTTCGCGCGCGATGATAAGACCATCGGGCATATCTTGCGCGGCATCTTGCGCAGTAATCCAACAATCATTCCGGCAATGGTGCTGCTGATCAGTGTGATCTGCTTTGGCATCATTGCCCCGAACTTCATGTCGCCGGGCGTGCTGTCATTAGTGCTTAAGCAAGTGACCGTGACAGGCGTCGTGGCCATCGCCCAGACCCTCATCATCCTGACCGCAGGCATTGACTTGTCCGTCGGGGCGATCATGGTGCTGTCATCGATGATCATGGGCCGTCTGGCTGTTGATTTCGGTCTTCCGCCGTTCTTTGCAGTTACGATCAGCATGTTCTTTGGCGCGCTGATGGGCTGGTTGAACGGCTTTCTGGTCACCTACATCAAGCTCCCGCCGTTTATCGTGACCTTGGGCACGCTCTCGGTCTTTACCGCACTTTTGCTGTGGTATTCCGGCTCCCAGTCGATCCGCGGCGCAGACATTCGCGAAATCGCCCCGAGCATTCTGTTCTTCGGGCAATCGGTCACTTTTGGCGGATTTGTCTTAACCTATGGCGGGATCGCGCTGATTATTCTGGCGCTGGTCGTGTGGTATCTTTTGAACCAGACGGCTTGGGGGCGGCATGTGCATGCTATCGGAGACGACCCTGATGCGGCGATGCTCTCGGGCATCAAGATCAACCGCACGCTCATCTCCGTCTATGCCCTTGCAGGTCTGATCTGCGCCTTTGCAGGCTGGGTTGCGGCGGGGCGCGTGGGGTCCATTTCTCCTATCGGTTTTTCGGACATCAACCTTGCCAGTATCACGGCTGTTGTGATCGGTGGCACCTCGCTTTTTGGCGGGCGCGGCTCGATCCTTGGCTCGGTTCTTGGGGCGATGATTGTGGGCGTGTTCAACACGGGCCTCTCGCTCGCAGGCGTTGACGACTACTGGCAAATGTTCGCAGCAGGCAATCTTGTCTTGATCGCTGTTGCGCTTGACCAATGGCTGCGGAGGGCCACGAAATGAGTGATATTCAACCTGTCATCCGCGCACGCGGTCTGATGAAACGCTATGGCACTGTGATCGCCATGGACGGGGCGGACTTCGATCTTTACCCCGGCGAGATTTGTGCGGTCATTGGCGACAACGGCGCAGGCAAATCGACATTGATCAAAGCACTGTCCGGCGCGGTCACCCCAGACCACGGCGAGGTTCTTGTCGATGGCAAGCCTGTGCACTTCCGCTCGCCGGATGATGCGCGCAATGAAGGGATCGAGACGGTTTACCAAAACCTCGCGCTCTCACCTGCCTTGTCGATTGCAGATAACATGTTTCTGGGGCGTGAATGGCGCAAACCGGGGATCATGGGGTCAGTGTTTCGGCAGATGGATCAAAAGCGGATGCAGGACTTCGCCCGTGATAAGCTCTCGGAACTCGGTCTGATGACGATCCAGAACATCAACCAAGCGGTTGAGACGCTCTCGGGTGGTCAACGGCAAGGTGTGGCGGTGGCGCGTGCTGCGGCGTTTGGCTCAAAGGTCATCATCCTTGACGAGCCAACAGCGGCCCTCGGTGTCAAGGAATCCCGCCGCGTGCTGGAGCTTATCCTTGATGTGCGCTCGCGTGGTATTCCGATCATTCTGATCAGCCACAACATGCCGCATGTTTTTGAGGTCGCGGACCGTATCCATGTGCATCGCCTTGGCAAACGGCTCTGTGTCATTGACCCGAAAGATTACACCATGTCCGACGCGGTTGCCTTCATGACAGGCGCGAAAGAGGCACCAGCAGCCTGATCAGGCCAGCAAACACGCGGTCAGCTCCCTTGGGGGCTGGCCGTCAATGCGCAAACGAAGTGCGCCGTCTCAAAATTCTCCAGTTCAACAAATTCATGTTGACGCAGCCGCGTGTTTCTTAGCCACTACACAGTGTGAAACGGAGGGCTGTGATGAAGGCGCATACGCGGGTTGTTGTTATCGGGGGCGGCATTGCAGGCTGTTCGACGCTTTACCACCTGACAAAGGAGGGCTGGACAGATGTTGTGCTGATCGAGCGCAACGAGCTGACCTCTGGAACCACGTGGCACTCGGCGGCTCAAGTCACCAACTTTGGTATGAACCAAACGATGGTCGGGCTGAAATCCCACTCGATCAAGCTTTATAAAGAACTGCGTGATGACGTGGATTACCCCGTCAGCTATCGCCACGGTGATGGGGGTATCCGGCTGGCCAATACCGAGGCGCAGATGGACGGCTACCGTCACTTCGCCTCGATGGCGCGCGGGATGGGCGTTGAGTTTGAAGTCATCGACGCAGCAGAATGCGCACGCCGTCACCCGCTTATTTCTACCGACAACCTGCTTGGCGGGCTTTGGGATAGCAATGATGGCGACATTGACCCCGCGTCCTTGTGCCAAGCGCTCGCGCGGCGTGCCCGTAATGCAGGTGCAGAGGTTTACCGCAACACGCCCGTCATCGGTCTGACCCAGCACAAGGATGATAGCTGGACAGTCCATACTAAACACGGTGACATCACCTGCGAGATCGTGGTCAACGCCTGCGGTTACCGCGTCAATGAGGTAGGCGCGATGATGAACGTGCACCACCCCGTCATGTCGATGGAACACCAGTATTTTGTGACCGAAGACATCCCCGCAATCGTGGAAGCGGGCCACCGTATGCCGCTCATTCGCTGCCCGATCAGCGATTATTACTGCCGTCAGGAAAAGAACGGCCTTCTCATCGGTTTCTACGAACAAGGGTGTAAAACATGGGGCATGGACGGGATCGACCCGCACTTTGTCAATGCGCTTTGCCCAGATGATATGGACCGGATCACCGACGTTCTGGAAGGCGCATTCGCGCGCATGCCCGCCCTCACCGAAGTTGGCATCAAGAACGTCGTGAACGGCCCGATCACCTATACCATCGACGGCGCGCCGCTCGTTGGCCCGATCCCGGGCAAGCGAAACGCCTTCTGCATCATCGGCCTGCGCGCAGGTCTTGGCGAGGGCGGCGGTCACGGCTGGATGCTTGCGCAACAGATCGTGCACGGTGAGGCTTGCTATGACACATGGTGCATCGACCCGCGCCGCTTTACGGGCCACGCGAACGTCGAATTGACCGCGCTCAAGGCGATTGAGGACTACCAAAACGAATTCCGCTTCCACTTCCCCAACGAGCACCGCCCCGCAGGGCGCATGGCCAAAACCACGCCGATCACCCCGATCCTCGCCGCCGAGGGCGCAGCGTTCACGGTCGTCAACGGCTGGGAGCGGATGGAGTTTCTCAAGCCAAGTCCCGATTTTCACGTCACCCATGGCTTCCATTTTGATGAAAGCTTCCCCATCGTTGCGGGCGAAGTGGCGGCCGTGCAAAACGCGGTCGGCCTCACAGAAGTCAATGGTTTCAACCGCTTCGAGATTACAGGGCACGACGCACGGTCCTTCGTGGATCG
Source organism: Yoonia sp. (assembly GCA_965658825.1). Taxonomy (GTDB): domain Bacteria; phylum Pseudomonadota; class Alphaproteobacteria; order Rhodobacterales; family Rhodobacteraceae; genus Yoonia. Next base: position 14,784 of record CBFHTU010000021.1, on the reverse strand, counting down.
CATGTTCTGCGGCAAGATCACCGCAAAGGCGGGGCGCGTTGGCTTGGGTTATATGTTGAACCACCACGGTATGCTGAAAAGCGAGGCCACAATCGCGAACCTGCCCGCCTCTGATCGTGGGCCTGCGCGGATGTGGTACGGCTCTGCTGCCGCTTCCGAGTATCACGACATGGATTGGCTGATAAAACACATCGGCGCAGATGAAGACGTCACGATCAATTCGCTCACCAACGATATGACGATCCTTGTAATTACGGGGCCAAAAGCGCGGGATGTGCTGCAATCGGTGAGCCGTGCGGATTGGTCCAAAGCGGGCTTCCCATGGCTGTCGGTGCGCGAATGCTTCATCGGGTTTGCGCCTGCCACGGTCATGGCCGTCAGCTTCTCTGGCGAGATGGCTTATGAAATCCACGTCCCTAACGCGTCACTTTTTGCGGCCTACACGGCGCTGCGCGAAGCGGGCAACGCGCATGGCATGACGCTATTCGGCGCACATGCCATTGACTCCATGCGCATGGAAAAGGGCTACCTGCATTGGAAGGCCGATATCCTGACCGAATTTGATCCGTTTGAGACGGGCCTTGATCGCTTTGTGCATCTTGAGAAGGCGGATTTCATCGGCAAGGCGGCTCTGACCGAACGGGCAAAAACGGCGCCCAAAAAGCGGCTCGTCACGATCCAGGTGGACAGCGAGACAACACCCGCGCGCCCTGGGGCCTCGGTCATGCTTGACGGCAAGGTTGTCGGGACTGTGTCGTCTGGCGGTTATGGGCACCGTGTCAAAATGAACTTGGCCTATGCCTTTGTCGACGCGGCGGTGGCGGCACAGGGCCAAGAGTTTGCGATTGATATTCTCGGTCAGATGATGCCAGCGCGCGTTGTGGCAAAGGTCCAATATGACGCGGATAATCTGCGGGTGCGGGCATAAGCGATTATCAGAAAACTGCAGGATCCCGCTAACTATGCTCTTGCGATAGGCGCTGGTTCGACTAGTGTCTGCCAGCTTTCTCGGAGGAACTGGCGCCATGGAATTTGACTATATCATTGTGGGTGCCGGATCTGCGGGATGTGTTCTTGCAGAGCGTTTAAGCGCCAAGGGCCAAAAGGTTTTGGTGCTGGAAGCGGGCGGTAGCGATGCGCGCTTCTGGATCAAACTGCCGCTTGGATACGGCTATACTTTCAACGATCCAAAGGTGAACTGGCGCTACTCTGCGGAGCCTGATGCAGGGCTGAACAACCGCGCCGCCTATTGGCCGCGCGGCCGTGTGATCGGCGGATCAAGCGCGATCAACGCGATGGCCTATGTGCGCGGGCTGCCCCATGACTTTAGCGACTGGGAAAAGGCGGGTGCCAAGGGCTGGAACTGGGGCACGGTGCGGCAAACCTATGAAAAGATGGAAAGCAACAGCGAAAAAGGGGCCGACGGCAAGATGCGGATCAGGGGCAACGGCCCTGTGCGCGTGTCTGACTTGCGCAAAAACATGCACCCGTTTTCCGAGCGGTTTCTGGATGTGGCCCGCGACCTTGGCTGGGACGTGCTCGACAATATGAACGGCACCTCCTTTGAGGGGATTTCCTATTATCGCAGCACAGTGCGCAACGGGATACGCCATTCGGCGGCGGACGCGTTCTTGCGCCCCGCGATGAAGCGGTCCGGTGTGAAGGTCGTGCGCGGTGCGCTGGTCGAGAAGGTCGAGATCGAAAACAACAAGGCGACGGGCGTCTGGTATCGCTTGGGCGGCAAGCGCATTTTTGCGGGCGCCAAGGGCGAAGTGATCCTGAGCGCGGGCGCTGTGAATTCGCCGCAAGTGCTGCAACTCTCCGGCGTAGGCCCTGCCGCGCTTCTTAAGCAGCATGGCATCGCCGTGAAAGCGGACCTGAGCCAAGTTGGCCAAGGGCTGCAAGACCATCTTGCGATCACCCACCACTATGCCGCCAACGAGCCGACACTGAATAACCGGTTGGGCAAGCTTTACGGGCGGATGACAGCAGGTCTGGAATATGCGCTGCGCCGCTCCGGGCCTTTGGGAGTTCCTGTCAATCAGGTCGGCGGCTTTGTGCGCTCTGATGCCAGTCGGCACGCGCCGGACATGCAGATATACTGCAACCCCGCGTCCTATGGCATGACCGCTGACGGCAAGCCTGAAATGGGCCCCGCGCCCGGGTTTATCCTGTCGGCGCAACCATGCAGACCGACCAGCCGCGGACAGATCAATATCGTCTCGGGCGACCCGATGGACGCGCCAAAGATCGAACCCAACTCGCTTTCCACCGAAAAAGACATCGACGATGTGTTGCGCGCCTCGCGGCTGGTGCAGGCCATGGCTGCGACACCAACGGTCAAACGGGTGATGAAAGCGGTCAAAGCGCCCGATATTTCGCAAATGAACGACGCGGAACTGATCGAAAACTTCCGCGCGCGTGCCTCGACGGTATTCCACCCGACCTGCACCTGCCGCATGGGAGAAAGTGCCGCAGACTCCGTGCTGGACGCGCGTTTGCGGGTGCATGGGATCGACGGGCTGCGGGTGGTGGATGCCTCCGCGTTTCCGAACCTGACCTCTGGCAATACCAATGCGCCGACGCTGATGCTGGCGATGCGGGCCGCGGACCTGATCTTGGCGGATGCGGCAAAGGGCTAGGCAAAAGTTTTCAAAGACGGTTGCGCTTGGGTGCCAGCCTGTCATCATAAACCAACCTTGGGGATTTCGCGGCAGGCGCGTCACCCTTTTTCACCTGGGAAGATACTATGACAATTCGTTTTGCAATTCTCGGCGCTGGCCGCATCGGGCAGGTTCACGCAAAGGCCGTGGCGTCGACGCCGCAAGCGACGCTTGTGGCCATCGCTGATCCGGTCGCGGCAGCCGCGCAGAGTGTGTCCGACGCCTATGGCTGCGACATCCGTACGATTGACGCAATCAGCCAAAGCGCGGATGTGGATGCCGTCGTGATCTGCACGCCAACAGACACCCACGCAGACCTGATCGAGCAGTTCGCCCGCGCAGGCAAAGCCGTGTTCTGTGAAAAGCCGGTTGATCTGAATTTGGACCGTGTGCGCGACTGCATCAAGGTTGTGGCCGAAGAAAAGGCGACCCTGATGGTCGGCTTCCAGCGCCGGTTTGATCCTGATTTTATGGCGCTCAAAAAGGCGATTGATGATGGGGCAATTGGCGACGTCGAGATGGTCACGCTGACCAGCCGCGACCCGGGCGCGCCACCTGCCGATTATATCAAACGCTCTGGCGGTATCTTCCGCGATATGACGATCCACGATTTCGACGTGGCCCGCTGGCTGTTGGGCGAGGAAGTTGCAACTGTTCAAGCAGCAGCTTCCGTGCTGACCGATCCCGCGATCAAGGCTTTGGGCGACTATGACAGCGTCAACGTAATCCTGACCACGGCCAGCGGCAAGCAGTGCACCATCAACAACAGCCGCCGCGCGACCTATGGTTACGACCAGCGCATCGAGGTACATGGCTCGCTCGGCTCCGTTTCTGCCGAAAACCATCGCATGTCGCGCATCGAGGTTGCCAACGGTGCAGGCTATACACGGCCACCGCTGCTGGATTTCTTTATGTCGCGCTATATGACGGCCTATGCCAATGAAATCGCCGCATTTGTTGCGGCCATTGCCGACGGCACACCGACGCCCACCACGGGTTATGACGGGCTCAAGGCGCTTGAGCTGGCGGATGCCGCCATCAAGTCTGTGGAAACAGGCCAAGTGATCAAGCTCGGATAACGCATGTCCCAAAAGAAGTTCTTCAATCTCCGCCTGCCTTTTTTTCTGCCGCTTTGGCGCAGGTTGCTAACCACTGGCGTGCTTGCAGGCTGGACGGGGGTTGAAATCTGGGGAGAAAATATCGGCTGGGCGATCCTGTTTGGGGCGGGGGCGGCCTATACGGCCTATGAATTCTTCATCGCTTTTGATCCGGCGCATTATGAGGACAAAGCCGATGACTGACCTGTTGCGCAAACCTTTTGGCACACATGGCAAGGTGCATGACATTACCGCACAGAGCGCAGGCTGGCGCTATGTCGGCTTTGGGCTTCACCGTTTGCGTGCGGGTGAGAGTGTCGCAGAGGTGACGGGCGACCGCGAGGTCATTCTGGTCATGGTCGAGGGCAAGGCCGCGGTTACTGGGGCAGGGCAGGACTGGGGCGTTTTGGGTGATCGGATGAACGTTTTTGAGAAAACCCCACCGCATTGCCTCTATCTACCGAACGACAGCGAGTGGTCCGCCATCGCGCAAACCGATTGCACAATCGCCGTCTGCACCGCTCCCGGCAAAAGCGGGCACGCCGCTCGCCGTATCGGCCCGGACGGGATCACGCTCACCGAGCGCGGCCGCGGTACCAACACCCGCTACATCAACAATATCGCGATGGAAAACGAGGACTATTGCGATAGTCTTTTGGTCACCGAAGTCTTTACCCCCGCAGGCCATTGGTCATCTTACCCCAGCCACCGCCACGACGAAGACGACTTCCCGCGCATCACTTATCTTGAGGAAACCTACTACCACAGGCTCAACCCCGCATCGGGGTTTGGCATCCAGCGAGTTTATACCGATGATGGTGGCTTGGATGAAACCATGGCGGTGTCCGACGGCGATGTCGTCCTCGTGCCGCGCGGACACCACCCCTGCGGCGCGCCCTACGGCTTCGAGATGTATTACCTGAATGTCATGGCGGGCCCGCTGCGCAAATGGCGGTTTGTGGCAGCGCCGGAAGTCGCGTGGATTATGGAGCGCGACGCCTGAGATCCCGCTGAACAGGCTTGCAACAGGCATGCTGTCAGTGCATCTTGACGGCAGCGTAAACGGGGGGTTGTCGGGATGAAAGTTGTGGTTATGGGGGCGGGTGTCATTGGTGTGACCACCGCATATTATCTGGCAAAACAGGGCGCCGAAGTCGTCGTGATTGACCGCCAAACCGGACCGGGGCTTGAAACCAGCTATGCCAACGCAGGGCAACTTAGCTATGGCATGACCTCGCCTTGGGCCGCACCAGGTATCCCTGTGAAGGCGGTTAAATGGCTGTTTATGAAGCGCCGTCCGCTGTTTATCTGGCCGCTGATCAGCCCGACCATGTGGAAATGGTGCCTCCAGATGCTCCAGAACTGCAACGAAGATAGTTACCGCATCAACAAAGGCCGCATGGTCCGCGTGTCGAGCTATTCGCGCGACGTGATGCCCGAGTTGATCGCCGATACAGGCATCCAATATGACGGGCGCGAGCAGGGGACACTGCAACTCTTCCGCACCGCCAAACAGATGAAGGCCTCCAAGGCCGACCAAGATATCCTTGCCGAATATGACAGCCCCTATGAGGTGCTGGGGCGTGACGCTTGTATTGACGCCGAACCTGCTCTGTCCGAAGTGCGGGGCAAATTTGTCGGCGGCTTGAGGATGACGGCGGACCGCACAGGCGACTGCCGTATGTTCACCATCGCGCTGACAGAGATTTGCGAGAAGATGGGCGTCGAGTTCCAATACGGCCAGTCGATCAAGGGGATCGCGATTGAGAACGGCAAGGTCGCGGGCGTCGACACCGAGATTGCGGGCCGGATCACAGGCGACGCTTACGTCTGCGCCATGGGCTCTTATGCGGTCAATGTGCTGAACCCGATCGGGATCAAACTGCCAGTCTATCCGGTGAAGGGGTATTCGGTCACGCTGCCTGTCACTGACGACCGCTTTGCGCCGCAATCGACGATCATGGACGAGACCCATAAGGTCGCGATCACACGGTTAGGAGACCGTATTCGCGTCGCTGGACAAGCCGAAATTGCGGGTTATTCCAACCGCTTGGGTCCGCATGCAACAGATACGGTCAAGCACGTCATTAGCGATTTGTTCCCCAAAGGCGGCGATATTTCACGCGCCGAAGGCTGGACAGGCCTGCGCCCCATGACCCCCGATGGCACGCCCGTTCTTGGCGAAACCCATATCCCGAACCTCTTTGTGAACACAGGGCACGGCACGCTCGGCTGGACGATGGCCTGCGGGTCAGGGCGGGCCGTGGCGGATGTGGTGCTGGGCAAAAAGCCGGAGATTTCCTTCGAGGGACTAACTGCGGCACGCTATACGCGGTGAATCAACTCGCGGTTTGCGATGACGATCAGACACACTGACATATATTGATATATGCATTGACTCATCGGGGCCTCATTGTGTTTGCTTCACCAAAAGCGTTCAAACTCAGGGAGACCTCTAATACGTATGATTTTCACGGCTCTATTCTTATATCTGACGGCAAGTATCGCGATGGCTGCCGAAACGCACTATCTGGCGATACATGTTGACGAGAACGACCCGCAGGTAATGAACCTGGCTTAGAACAACGCGCAGAATGTGTCCTCTTATTACGCAGGGATCGGCGGTGATGTGACAATTGAGATCGTCACCTATGGTCCAGGCTTGAACATGCTGGTCGCAGGGACCAGCCCTGTGGAAGCCCGCATTTCAGCCATGGCGCTGGAATATGAGAACGTGACCTTCACGGCCTGTGCCAACACACATGCCAAGATGGTTGAAAAGGCGGGCAAGGACGTGCCGTTGTTGACAGAGGCTACCGTTGTGCCCTCTGGCGTCGTGCGGCTAATCGAGCTTCAGGAAAACGGCTATACCTACATCCGTCCATAATGTGCGCAGGGTCAGTGCTTGACGATTGGCACCGGCCTGCGAGCTGTTTGCCATGATCAAACTTGCCGCCTTCATGGTGCTGACCACCGCGCCTGCGCAGGCTGCGGGACGTTTTGACTGTGTCGAACTGGAGCGCGTTTCGCTGTCGGCCGAAGGGGCGATGCGGCCTGTGTATGAGGGCCGCAAGCTGACCTTCTCATGGGATATGGACAGGATCGCAGGGGACGGGGTGTTTTACCACGACAGCTATACGATCACCGCGCTGGGCGCGGACGGCTTTCGCGCCTTTGCACAAAACGCGGACCGGTCCGACGTCTTTCGCTTTGAGGCGGGGATATTGATGCATGCCGCGATCGTGAAATACGGGCCAACGCCTTCCATCCAATCTCAGGTTTTCGGTTGCATACCCTTGGGGAGTTGAGCCGCTTATTTCCCTATGCGGTCACGCTCTGGCCGTATTGCCCTCTCAGGTTGTTGCTCAATGAGAGGCGTGCGTCATGATTCGCGTGATTGTGATTTTAACGATTCTATTTGCGACACCCGCCCGAGCGAACATGACCCAGCGCGACATGCGATAGATTGCCTATGATGGCGATTTTGCACAAATGGAGGCGACATTTGCCATTCTTCACCAGCAATCGCTGGACGGTGAGATCAGCTATGACGAACTTCGGCATTCGGTTTCTGCGCTGACGGTAAGCCACCCTGACATCCTTGATTTCACACACCACTGGTAAGAGGCCTATCCGCATTCACCCTAAGCCAACACGGTGCGGGCCTTTCTATTCTGGGAGATGGCATTTGTGATGCGTGGGTTGCTCTTCTGGAAGCAGACCCCGCATCCTGCGCGCGAGACCTTTCAACGGTTTCAGGGCTTGGGCATGGAGATGGCGCTTGCGGCCTATGGGGCCGCACCCGATTTTGTCCCTGCCACGGATGCCGTTTTCAAAATAGTGATCCGCTCAACCTCGGGATATTGGATGAACTGGTGCCCGCGGCGCCGATCTATACCCGCAATTTTTGACCCTGCGGCGGACAGGGATTTTGACCGCGACCTGATATTTCTGATGCGCCGGATCGTGGTACAGCCATTCCACCATCACGAACTGGGCAAATGTCGCCGTATACCTGACGCGGGGCCGCGAGCGGAGCACGCGAGTTTGGCCGATCCCGTTTTTATCAACGTCATTTTGCACTCGGGCCACGCAACCTCTGCGATCATAAATATGCTGGAAGAGAAGCTAACCACATTGGACTTCTATAATAGGGCGCGCGATTTACCCGCGCTTCTGGAAAACCCCGAGAACCCGGAGGAAGATATCGTTTTGATGTCTGAAGACGAGCTGGTTGAAGAGGTGCTTTGCCCGATTGCGCGGTTGGGCAGGCTCTATGCGATTAAATGTGAGGCAGAAAACCGGTGTCAGTAGAATAGCTTGAGACGCATGCGGGTCTTTGAGGAGGCGCTCTTGAAAATCCAGAGCGAGAATCTGTGTCAGGCCGAAGTGAATGGCCCGATAGAGCCACTTTATTTCACTACAGATGACGCCGCCCTGATTGATATCTACGCAGGAATCGAGAACCGCGAATAGGCGGGTGCGACCACGCAAGGTTTGCCCCAAGAACCCTTGCAAAATCCCGCATCTCACGCCATTGACAGTCAACTCGAATTCCATAGGCGGCTTTCCCGATGACTGACCTCGCACATATCCGTAACTTCTCGATTGTGGCTCACATTGACCACGGCAAATCCACACTTGCGGATCGTCTGATCCAGGAGACCAATACCGTGGCGGCGCGCGATATGAAGGCGCAGATGCTCGACAGCATGGATATCGAGCGCGAGCGCGGCATCACCATCAAGGCAAACACGGTGCGTATCGATTACACCGCCCAGAATGGCGAGAAATATGTGCTCAACCTGATTGACACCCCCGGTCACGTCGACTTTGCCTATGAGGTTTCCCGCTCCATGCGAGCGGTTGAGGGATCGCTTCTCGTCGTGGACAGCACCCAAGGCGTCGAGGCCCAGACCTTGGCCAACGTTTATCATGCGCTGGATGCGGACCACGAGATCGTGCCTGTGCTCAACAAGATCGACTTGCCTGCGACCGACTGCGATGCGGTGGCTGCCCAGATCGAAGACGTGATCGGCCTTGATGCCTCTGACGCGATCCGTGTGTCCGCCAAAACCGGCGTGGGTATCAAGGAAACGCTCGAGGCCATCGTGCACCGTCTGCCTGCGCCAAAGGGTGACGCAAACGCGCCGCTGAAGGCGATGCTGGTTGATTCATGGTACGACAGCTATCTCGGCGTGATCGTCCTAGTCCGGATCATCGACGGCCACATGAAGAAAAACGACCGTGTGAAATTCATGTCCAACGGCACTGTGCACCAGATCGACAAGATCGGTGTGTTCCGCCCGCAGATGATGGATGTGGAAACGCTTGGCCCCGGCGAGATCGGCTTTATCACCGCGTCTATCAAACAGGTGCGCGACACGCGTGTGGGTGACACGATCACCTCTGAAAAGAAGGGCTGCGACAAAGCGCTTCCCGGTTTCAAACCTGCGCAACCTGTTGTGTTCTGCGGGCTTTTCCCTGTCGATTCCTCCGAATTCGAAGACCTGCGCGACGCGATCGACAAGCTGGCCCTCAACGACGCCTCCTTCAGCCACGAGATGGAAACCTCTGCGGCGCTGGGCTTTGGCTTTCGCTGCGGCTTTCTCGGGCTGTTGCACCTTGAGGTCATCCGCGACCGGATCGAGCGCGAGTATGACATCGAGCTGATCACGACGGCGCCGTCGGTGGTCTATCACATCCACATGCGCGACGGGACGATGCAGGAGCTGCACAACCCCGCCGACATGCCCGACCTCACGCACGTCGACCACTTGGAAGAGCCGCGGATCAAGGCGACCATCCTTGTGCCTGACGAATACTTGGGCGATGTTCTTAAACTCTGCCAAGACCGCCGCGGCGTGCAAATGGACCTCACCTACGCGGGCTCGCGCGCGATGGTCGTCTATGATTTGCCGCTCAACGAAGTGGTGTTTGACTTCTATGATCGCCTGAAATCGGTGACCAAAGGCTATGCCTCTTTCGACTACGTTTTGACGGGCTACCAAGAGGACAACCTCGTGAAAATGTCCGTGCTCGTGAACGACGATCCGGTCGACGCGCTCTCCATGATGGTGCACCGCGACCGCGCCGAACAGCGGGGCCGCGCGATGGTCGAAAAGCTCAAAGAACTGATCCCGCGCCACATGTTCAAAATCCCGATCCAAGCAGCCATCGGCGGCAAAGTCATCGCCCGCGAAACCCTGTCGGCGATGCGCAAAGACGTGACGGCAAAATGCTACGGCGGCGATGCGACACGCAAACGCAAACTGCTGGACAAGCAGAAGGCGGGTAAGAAGAAGATGCGGCAGTTCGGAAGCGTGAATATTCCGCAGGAAGCGTTTATTTCAGCACGCAAGATGGACTGCTAATTGCTGGCCTTGTTGAGGGGCGGTGCGGGCAAGAGATTGGCGCAGCAAATCGCGGCCGCACTCGGTGAGAATGGAGTGGTGGGGGTTAGGTTGTTTGGATCAACTGATTGATTGAGAAGGACTTCAGATGAATCAGTCGCATAGCGAAGTCGAAGAACAATATTTAAACCTTTTTGGTAAATCCGATGGTAAGACCGTCCATTTAGTTACAAATTCCGTAAGTCAGCTTTATAGCGAATGGAGGATTTTTCTTTACTTCTTCTGTGGTCCGAAAGAACGAGTTGACACTCTTTATCTTGCCTCAGGGATAACTTCGCTAACATTAAAAAACATGTTGTGGGATAGCGCACTTTTAAAAGTTAGGCGTTTAACCGACCCCGCGAGATCGAGATCGAATAGTAACCTGAGCATCGAGAACTTAGTCCGAATTTCAAACGAAATTGCTGGAAAGGATATTGCGCCTGAATACGAATTGACCAAAATTGCTGTCGCCGACTGCCGACAATATGCAGATAAATATTTGGCGCATCGAGACTTGGGTCACGCACTTGGGGAAAGTGAGACTCTTATAAATAGAAAATCTACGACTGACGCAATTCGATCTATCGGAAACTTCGTACAAACATTCCATTCCGTTGTTCGGGACACTCACTATTTGATTATGCCAATTTCGCCAATTGAAGATGAAAAACAATTCTTGATGCGTTTGCATTTGGGCAACCAAAAGGCGGAAGAACTTAAGAAAGAGGAATATGATCGCGCCATGGCTGGCGAAGGGGTTGATCGGCGTGAATATCAATGGCCTGACTGGATACGCGACGAAGAGAGCGAACACCCATTGTACAACTTCTAGTCTCTTGTCTTATTGCCAAATTTCCAATTTGGCAGCGCCCGACCCAGCGCTTCGCGCGTTCGACCCTGAAACTGTTCTCAACAGTTTCCAAGACGGGTCTCACCCCCCTCGGCTCAAACGTGGTTGATAGCGAAGCGCGACGCCCGAAGAGCTGCGTATTCGGTTTGCAGCCCCGATATCAGCGCCGCGTCAGCGACGGCAAGCTTGCATCTGGCGCCTTCAGCAGCGCTTCGAGCTCTGTGTTCCCGCCGATCAGGGTTTGGTCGACGAAGATCATCGGGAATGTTGCCCAGCCGGACCACATCTTGAGCGCCAGCCGTCGGTGCCATTGTGATGTATAGCTGCCGTATTCCAGATAGGTGAAGGCGATCCCTGCGGCCTCTAGCGATTTGCGCGCCTTTTTGACGACGGGGTTTTGCTTCATGCCCACGACCACCACGCCGTTTGCGGCGACGGCGGCTTGGACCTCTTGCACGACATCGCTGTGATAGGTGCGGACGGTTTTTTCAATTGCGGGGTGAATGGCGGCGGGGCTTAACAAAGCGCGCATGGCGAGAACCTTTCCAATGATTCCATGGTTTCGACTGCACCTATCTTATCTGTACGACTGCCGAAACAACCGAACGCATCTGGCCTCAGGTATGCGGTGCGGCTTTTGTCGGTGCGGTTGTTATGGTAGGGGGCAAAGGGGCGCGATCAAGCGCCAAGCCCTGTTACTCAAAGAGCGGACCGACATTTGACGATCACAGACAGCCCCCATGTCGCCTATCTGGCCGAAAACCGTGCCGAGAAGATGGCGTTTTTTGAAGCGGTTGCGAAAGACTTGGGGCAGGGGGTGCGGGTCAGGACATGGCCGATGTCATGGCGCGGCTATCCGCAGACCGATGCACGCGCGCGGGCCTGTCTGGCGCGGGCGAAACGGCAGCCTAAAACGGCGGTTGGGCGCTGGTTGAAGCTGGCGTTTTTGAAGGGCCGCTATAATTGGGCGCGCCGCTACTTTACCGATCACCCGCAGGCCGTTGCGCTGTGTTGGCAGGGGCTGACGGGGACGCGGCGCGCCTTTATGCAGGGTGCGCAGGATGCAGGGGCGCAATGCCTTTTCGCGGAACTGGCCCCTTTGCCCGACCGCCGCACGCTCGACCCCAAAGGGGTGAACGCAGAAGGCTCCGTCCCGCGCGATCCTGCGTTTTACGATCATGTCGTGGCTGATGCCGATTTGCTGGACAGCTTGCGCGCGAGTTTCGTCGCACGCGCCCCGCGCCGCGCCGATGTGCAACAGAAGGCGGCAGCGTTTTCTGCGCAAGACCGCTTTCTCTTTGTCCCGCTGCAAGTCCCCGATGATAGTCAGATGACGCTCTTTGCCGGCTGGTGCGGCGGGCTTGTGGGGTTCATCGACGCCTTGGCGAAGGCCTCGATGGATCTGCCCGAGGGCTGGCATCTGCGGTTCAAGGAACATCCGTCATCAAAATCCCCTGTGACTGCGCAAGTCATGGCGCATATCGCGGCAGGTGCGCGCATTGTTCTCGACAATGACACCGACAGCTTTGCGCAGATCAGGGCAAGCGCGGGTGTCGTGACGATCAATTCGTCCATGGGCCTGCAAGCCATGTTCTGGGACAAGCCCGTCATTATCACGGGCGAGGCGCTTTACGATATTAAAGGTGTGGTCGACAAAGCGGATAGTCCGCCCGCGCTGGCCGCCCTTTTGCGGCAGGCCGATCGCGTGACGTTTGATGCGGCCCTGCGCGGGCGCTATCTGACATGGTTGGCGCGTGACTACTATATAGGCTTTGATGGGACGCAGTTGCTGCGGTCCTATTTCCACACCGATTGACGATCCCTCTTTAGAGATGACAGCGAAAGCAGAGCCTGTGACCGAGTACGAAAACGACATTACCAAGATGGACCTGACGCCGGCAGATCGCCGTCGTGCCCACCGACAATTCATGTGGCAGGATCACCAGATCCTGCGCGGGCGTTGGACAAACTTCGATATTGTCGCGCCCGGCGTGTTTCGGTCCAATCAGCCAGACGCCGCCCGCTATGCGGCCTTTGCGGCGCAAGGCGGCAGGTCTGTCCTCAATCTGCGCGGTGTCAGTCGCTCTGCATTCTATCTGTATACGAAGGAAGGCTGCGATGCGGCGGGCCTGACACTCTATAATGTCGGAAAGCTTTCGGCGCGGCGCGCCCCCAACCGCGAGTCGCTGCTTGAAGTGTTCAATGTGTTCGATCAGGCCGAGCGCGGATTGCTGATGCATTGCAAGTCCGGTGCCGATCGCACGGGGCTCGTCTCAACCTTCTATCTTATCGATAAATGTGACGAGGCCGTTGCTACGGCTCGGAGGCATCTGTCGTCGAAGTATTTGCACTTTAGCTGGTCACATTCGGGGATATTGGATCTTTTGGTGAATGACGTGGCCCAGATGGAGGGGCGTAAATCCCTGCGTGACTATATCCGCGAGGATTATGACGCAGACGACCTGACGGAACGCTATCAGAAATACGGGCTGAAGGGCGCACATAGCTAGGCAAACAACGGTTTTCAGGTGTGCCTTATTGAAGGGACGGCTGATCATGGGGCGGAGGAGGGGTGATTCACCCGAGATTCGCGTCCGATTCTCAAATCGGAGGGCGAGTCGTGGGTGATTTGCGAACCAGAGACGGTGCGGCGGGGCGTAGAGAGCCAAATAGCCGTGAGTTATCCACAGGTTCGGCACGAATTTCTACGAACTCCCAAATATGGTAACGGCTTAAGTCCTTAAAAATAAGGCGTTTATAGAAAGATGTCAGAAAATCAGAAATTACCGAAAAAAGGGGTTGCGGGTGTTGGCTACTAACCTTAGAACCCCCCTTACCGGCGAGACAGACACAGTCACACGGGGCGCCAGACGGGCGGGACGAACTGGAAACGGAACGGACTGCTAGCGAGACGCGAGAGAATTCGGAGACACGGTATGGCGGGGCGCGCTGGTTAAGGTTAGCGCATCCGGTTAAATTTTGTCTCCACGCTTTTTGAAATTGATATATCTGAAGAGATATGTGGGCGGTTTGGTTCAGTTCGATGGATCAGACGTCTGTATATCAACGCTCTTAGGCTTCGGTCGATGATAGAGTGTCAGCTTCACTGTTTGACGGCTTCTGGTTAACTTTGTTAACTGAAAGTACATCAAACATGAAAAGACGCCATATGGTTTCAGTAAGGCCATGTGGTGGATGTGCAGAGGTTCGAACGTCAAGGACAGCATCGTAAGATGCTTTCAACTTGAGAGTTTGATCCTGGCTCAGAACGAACGCTGGCGGCAGGCCTAACACATGCAAGTCGAGCGCTCACCTTCGGGTGGGAGCGGCGGACGGGTTAGTAACGCGTGGGAACATACCCTTCTCTATGGAATAGCCTCGGGAAACTGAGAGTAATACCATATACGCCCTTCGGGGGAAAGATTTATCGGAGAAGGATTGGCCCGCGTTTGATTAGATAGTTGGTGGGGTAATGGCCTACCAAGTCTACGATCTATAGCTGGTTTGAGAGGATGATCAGCAACACTGGGACTGAGACACGGCCCAGACTCCTACGGGAGGCAGCAGTGGGGAATCTTAGACAATGGGCGCAAGCCTGATCTAGCCATGCCGCGTGAGTGACGAAGGTCTTAGGATCGTAAAGCTCTTTCGCCAGAGATGATAATGACAGTATCTGGTAAAGAAACCCCGGCTAACTCCGTGCCAGCAGCCGCGGTAATACGGAGGGGGTTAGCGTTGTTCGGAATTACTGGGCGTAAAGCGCACGTAGGCGGATTAGA
>CBFHTU010000020.1:0-48923 GCA_965658825.1 Yoonia sp. | reverse complement strand
TGCCCGGTTGGACCGATCCGATCGTGATCGGACGCCACGCATTTGGGGACCAGTATAAGGCCACCGATTTCCTGATGCCGGGTCCGGGGAAACTCACGATGAAATTTGTGGGCGACGATGGCACGGTTATTGAAAAGACGGTCTTTGACGCCCCCTCCGCAGGTGTCGCGATGGGCATGTATAACCTCGATAACAGCATCATCGACTTTGCCCGCGCCTCGCTGAACTACGGTCTGAACATCGGCTGGCCAGTTTACCTTTCGACGAAAAACACGATTTTGAAAGCCTATGACGGCCGCTTCAAGGATCTGTTCCAGCAGGTTTATGACGCGGAGTTTGCTGATAAATTCAAAGAGGCAGGGATCTACTATGAACACCGCCTGATCGACGACATGGTCGCCTCCGCGATGAAATGGTCGGGCAAATTCGTCTGGGCCTGCAAGAACTACGACGGCGACGTGCAGTCGGATACGGTCGCGCAAGGCTTCGGCTCGCTTGGTCTGATGACCTCGCAACTGATGACCCCCGACGGCAAAATCGTGGAAGCAGAAGCGGCGCACGGCACCGTGACGCGCCACTACCGCCAGCACCAAGCAGGCCAAGCCACATCCACGAACTCAATCGCGTCGATCTTTGCGTGGACAGGCGGGTTGAAGCACCGCGCGAAACTCGATGACAATGCCGAGTTGATGAAATTTGCGAATACGTTGGAAAAGGTGGTCGTGGACACCGTCGAAAGCGGTTTTATGACCAAAGACCTCGCACTTCTGGTCGGCCCCGACCAGAAGTGGCTGACAACGGTCGGCTTTTTGGAGAAAATCGCAAGCAACCTCGACGCGGCGATGTAATTTCCGCGCATCACACCTTCAAAGGGGTTGCTTGCGTGGCCCCTTTTTGTTTGCCTCAGAAAGACACCTTGTGACGCCCCCGAAACATACGTTTATCGAAGATGCGCAGGGCCTTTCTATGGGCGTGTTCTTCTGCGGGATTTCTGTGCATTTGCTGACCCATTTGGGCCTCTTGACGGGGCAGACTGCGGGCTTGGCGGTCATTGTTTCCTATCTGACCGGCTGGTCGTTCGGCGCGGTATTTTTTGTGATCAACATCCCGTTCTACCTGCTCGCGTGGTTCCGGATGGGGCCGGTTTTCACCTTCCGCTCGCTCCTCTCTGTCTCGCTGCTCTCACTGGTGACAACCTTGCTGCCCTATGGCTGGACACCCGGTGAGATGAATCTCGGGCTCGGGGCGGTGATTTGCGGCAGCATCATCGGTGCGGGTTTGCTCATTCTCTTCCGTCATAACGGGTCGATGGGCGGCTTTGGCGTTCTGGCGTTGCTGATCCAGGATAAAACAGGGTTTCGCGCGGGCTATGTGCAATTGGCAGCGGATGTTGTGATTTTTGGCGCGGCTTTGTTTATCTTTCCGTTTCAGATTGTGGCATGGTCGCTTTTAGGGGCAGTTGTCACGAACCTTGTGATCGCCGTGAACCACCGCCGCGACCGCTATGTCGCCACTTAAAGGACCGCCGCCTTGCCAGCACATTATATCATCCTGTTTTTCGCGATTGTGACAGAAACGATCGGCACCACGGCCCTGCAAGCCAGCCAGCAATTCAGCAAGTTCTGGCCTTCCGTCATCGTCGTCGTCTCTTATGCCGCGTCCTTCTATCTGATGGCGCTGGCGCTAAAGGTGATCCCTGTCGGCATTGCCTATGCGATCTGGTCGGGTCTCGGCATTCTGATGATTGCGATCATTGGATTCGCCATGTTCGGGCAAAAGCTGGACCTGCCCGCGCTTTTTGGCATTGGCCTGATCCTTGCGGGGATTGTCGTGATTCATCTCTTTTCCGCAACGTCGACCCATTAAGTCGCATGGGTTAAAACCCATCCTACGCATTAGCGCTTCCCTTTCAGCCCTGAGCGCGTTATTCGCGCGCAACTTCGGTGCCTTGGCGCCCACTCATTCCCGCAGAAAGCAAAGCACATGGAAATCCGTAACGTCGCTATTATCGCCCACGTTGACCACGGCAAAACGACCTTGGTTGACGAACTCCTCAAGCAGTCTGGTGTCTACCGTGAAAACGAGCAGACCACCGAACGTGCGATGGATAGCAACGACATCGAGCGCGAGCGTGGCATCACTATTCTCGCCAAGAACACCTCTGTCGAGTGGAAGGGCGTCCGTATCAACATCGTCGATACCCCCGGCCACGCCGACTTTGGTGGTGAAGTAGAGCGTATTTTGTCGATGGTTGACGGCGTTGTTCTGCTGGTTGACGCCGCAGAAGGTGCGATGCCACAGACAAAGTTCGTGACCGCAAAAGCACTGGCTCTTGGCCTGCGTCCAATCGTGGTTGTAAACAAAGTCGACAAGGCCGACGGCGAGCCTGACCAAGCGGTTGACGAGGTTTTCGACCTTTTCGCGAACCTCGACGCGACCAATGAGCAGCTTGATTTCCCGACAATGTTCGCCTCTGGCCGTGCGGGCTGGTGTGACAACACGCTGGACGGTCCACGCAAGAACCTCGATGCGCTGTTCGACATGATCCTGAGCCACGTGCCACAACCAGCCCAGCTTTCGCGCCGCGACGAACCATTCCAGATGCTGGCGACCACGCTGTCTGCGGACCCGTTCATCGGCCGCATTCTTACAGGTCGTGTCGAGGCAGGTCGTCTGCGGTCTGGTGATACGATCAAGGCGATGTCACGCAAAGGCGACAAGCTGGAGCAATTCCGCGTTTCCAAAATTCTCGCGTTCCGTGGCCTTGGCCAGCAACCGATTGACGTCGCTGAAGCAGGCGACATTGTCACCATCGCAGGCATGACCAAGGCAACCGTTGCCGACACTCTGTGTGATCCGTCCATCGACGTGCCGATCCCTGCGCAGCCGATCGATCCGCCAACCATCACCGTAACCTTTGGGATTAACGACAGCCCGCTTGCTGGTCGTGACGGCAAGAAAGTGCAGTCCCGCGTCATCCGTGACCGCCTGAACAAAGAAGCCGAAGTGAACGTCGCGATCAAAATCGCGGACACTCCTGGCGGCGAGGCCTTTGAGGTTTCCGGTCGTGGCGAATTGCAGATGGGGGTTCTGATCGAGAACATGCGTCGTGAAGGCTTCGAGCTTTCCGTATCGCGCCCGCAGGTTATCTTTAAGGACGTGGACGGCGTGAAGATGGAGCCTATCGAAGAGGCCACAATCGACGTTGATGACGAATACACAGGCGCTGTCGTTGAAAAGTTGACCGGCCCGCGCAAGGGTGAATTGCTTGAAATGAAACCGGCAGGCGTTGGCAAAACGCGCATCATCGCGCTGGTTCCATCGCGCGGCCTGATCGGCTATCATGGCGAATTCCTGACCGACACACGCGGCTCAGGTGTTCTGAACCGACTGTTCCACTCATGGGCACCATACAAAGGCCCGATCCAAGGGCGCCGTCAGGGCGTTCTGATTTCGATGGAAAACGGCACATCCGTATCCTACGCGCTCTGGAAGCTTGAAGATCGCGGTAAGTTCTTCATCGGCGCACAAGAGGCCGTGTATCAGGGTATGATCATCGGCGAGCATAACCGTGAAAACGACCTTGAAGTGAACCCTTTGAAGGGCAAGCAATTGACCAACGTGCGTGCCTCGGGCACCGACGAAGCGGTCCGTTTGACAACACCTGTGACGCTGACGCTCGAACAAGCGATTGCCTATATCGACGACGACGAGTTGGTTGAAGTGACGCCAAACGCGATCCGTCTGCGCAAGCGTTACCTTGACCCGCATGAGCGCAAGCGCCAGTCGCGCGGCTAAAACGGCCCCAACATGATAAAAGGCCGGCTCCCTTTCGGGAGCCGGCCTTTTTCGTTTGCGGTTAAAGAAGTTAAGCCAGTTCTTCGACGATGCTCAATTCGCGCTGGCTTGCGCCCTTCGCAAAACTGAGCGCCTCTTGATAGGCCTCCGAGTAGTAGCAATCATGCGCCGCCTGCAGGCTGGCAAAACGGGCCACAACGTTGCGGGGCCGGATCGGCCCCTCAAGCTGTTCACACTTTCCGCCACGGGCCAGAAATACGCCGCCATGTTCGGCAATAGCGACCGTCGCGCGCTTGGCATATTCGCCGTATGCCGCCTCATCAGTCACAGTCACGTGGGCAATCCAAAGGGCGGTCATGCTTTACTCTCCAAAAATTGTTCTGCATCTGCAATGGCTTGCGCGGCATTCTCGGCAGAAGCCCCACCGCCTTGCGCCATATCAGGACGGCCACCGCCGCCCTTGCCACCAAGGGCAGGCACGGCTGCCCGCAGGATATCCACGGCAGACACATTCTCCGTCAGATCAGCCGTGACGCCCGTTGCAACTGCCGCCTTGCCGCCTGTATCCGCAATCAACAGAACCGCACCGCTACCCATCGCCGCCTTCATCTCGTCGATCAAGGCAGGCAAATCCTTAGCTGTGACGCCCTGCAAGACCTGCGCTTGGAACGGGATGCCCGCGATAGTTTTGATCGCGGCTTCCGACTTTGCACCACCCGACATCGCCAGATCACGGCGCAATTGCGCAACCTCGTTGGACAGCGCTTTGCGCTCGTCCATCAGGGCCTTCACGCGATCTGTGAGTTCGGCAACAGGCGCTTTCATCATGCCGGCAATCTCGCTCAACCGCTGGCTTTGCGCGGCCATATGATCAAGCGCTGCCTTGCCTGTCAGCGCCTCGATGCGGCGCACGCCCGCGCTGGAGGCAGAATCGCCCAGCAACACAAACGCCCCAATTTCGCCCAGACGACGCACATGGGTGCCGCCGCAAAGTTCGACACTATAGGTTTTGCCATCAGTGCCCTTGCCCGACCCCGCCTGTGTGCCCATCGAGACAACGCGCACTTCATCACCGTATTTCTCACCGAAAAGCGCCTGCGCGCCAAGAGCGCGGGCATCGTCAGGCGTCATGACGCGGGTTTCAACCTTGCCATTTTGCCGGATCACGGCATTGACTTCATCTTGGACCGTCGCCAGTTCAGCCGCAGACATGCCCTTGTTATGGCTAAAGTCGAAGCGCAAACGGTCAGGCGCATTGAGCGAGCCGCGTTGTGCGATATGATCGCCAAGCGCGTTGCGCAGCGCCTCGTTCAGAAGGTGCGTCGCAGAGTGGTTCGCCTGAATCGCGCCTCGCCGCGACGGATCCACGATCAGTTCGGCGCCCTGCCCCTTTTTGATCTCGCCCTTGGTGACTTCGGCCACATGAACAAAAACGCCAGCCACTTTTTTGGTGTCTGTGATCTTTGCTTCGCCGGTATCGGTGCGCAATGTGCCTGCATCGCCGACCTGTCCACCGGATTCAGCATAGAACGGCGTTTGGTTCAGGACGACCTCGACCTTGCCTGTGGCGGTATCTGTCGCTGATCCATCAGAAGTCACAAGCGCCAGAATCTGGCCCTCGGCTGTGGTCGTGTCATAGCCGAGGAAATCCGTCGCGCCGTGTTTATCGGCCACGTCAAACCAGACAGACGCATCCGCCGTCTCGCCAGTGCCTGCCCAAGCGGCGCGCGCCATGGCCTTCTGAGCGGCCATCGCGGTATTGAACCCGTCAGTATCGACAGAACGCCCCTTTTCGCGCAGCGCGTCTTGGGTCAGATCCAGCGGGAAGCCGTAGGTGTCATAAAGTTTGAACGCCGCTTCGCCGGGCAGGTTTGCGCCCTCTGGGAGGTTAGACACCTCGTCGTCGAGCAATTTCAGGCCGCGATCAAGTGTCTGTTTGAAACGGATTTCTTCGTTAAACAGCGTCTCTTCGATCAGGCTTTGCCCCTGAACAAGTTCGGGATAGGCCGCGCCCATCTGCTTGACCAGTTCCGGCACCAAACGGTGCATCATCGGGTCTTTGTTGCCCAACATATGCGCATGACGCATCGCGCGGCGCATGATCCGGCGCAGCACATAGCCGCGCCCGTCGTTGGACGGCATCACGCCATCCGCAATCAGGAAGGAGGTGGAGCGCAAATGGTCCGCAATTACACGGTGGCTTGTGTTCATCGGGCCGTCAGGATCAACCGATGACGCATGCGCAGAGGCCTCGATCAACGCCCGCATCAAGTCGGTGTCGTAGTTGTCGTGCTTGCCCTGTAACAGCGCGCCGATCCGCTCCAGCCCCATGCCGGTATCAATGGACTGCATATCCAGTGCGCGCATCGAGCCATCTTCGAACTGCTCGTTTTGCATGAATACGAGGTTCCAGATTTCGATAAAGCGGTCGCCGTCCTCCTCTGGCGACCCGGGCGGGCCACCCCAGATGCTGTCGCCGTGGTCATAAAAAATTTCGGTGCATGGGCCACAAGGGCCGGTTGGCCCCATCCGCCAGAAGTTGTCGTCAGTCGGAATCCGGATGATCCGGTCATCCGACAGACCCGCGACCTTTTTCCAGATACCTGCTGCCTCGTCATCCGTGTGATAAACCGTGACCAACAGCTTATCTTTAATGATCCCGAAGTCCTTGGTCAGCAACTCCCAGGCAAATGAAATCGCTTCGTCTTTGAAGTAATCCCCGAAAGAAAAGTTGCCGAGCATCTCGAAAAACGTGTGGTGGCGGGCCGTATAGCCGACGTTGTCGAGGTCATTATGCTTGCCGCCTGCCCGCACGCATTTCTGCGCCGACGTGGCACGCTTATAGTCCCGCGTCTCGAGGCCGGTGAAGAGGTTTTTAAACTGCACCATCCCCGAATTTGCAAACATCAACGTGGGATCGTTGCGCGGTACAAGCGGGCTGGAGGAGACGACCTCGTGCCCGTTACGTTTGTAAAAATCGAGAAAGGTCGAGCGGATATCGGAAAGACTGGTCATGGTCGGCTTTCGGCTAAAGGAATGCTGTTGCGCAGAAATAGCTGCCTAATCGTGCGGTGTCCACCAACCATAGAAAAAGGGCGCCGCATCATCATGCCGCGCCCCTCCAATTTTCGACGAAAATTGGTATCAATCGTCCATTACATCGGCATCATCGCGATCCGGATCACTACCCATCGCAAAATCAAGACCATGCGCGGCGCGAATTTTATCTTCAATCTCATTCGCAATCAGCGGATTTTCCTTCAAAAAGAGCTTGGAATTTTCACGCCCCTGCCCGATCCGCTCGTCACCGTAGCTATACCAAGCGCCAGATTTCTCAACGACCCCGGCTTTTACGCCAAGATCAAGCAATTCGCCTGTTTTCGAAATCCCCTCGCCATACATGATATCGAATTCGACTTGCTTGAACGGCGGCGCAACCTTGTTTTTCACAACCTTCACACGCGTCGCGTTTCCGACAACTTCATCCCGATCCTTGATCGAACCGATCCGGCGGATATCCAAGCGCACAGAAGCATAGAACTTCAATGCGTTACCACCCGTTGTTGTCTCTGGCGAACCGAACATGACGCCGATCTTCATCCGGATTTGGTTTATGAAGATCACCATACAGCCAGACCGGTTAATCGAGCCAGTCAGCTTGCGCATCGCCTGAGACATCAGGCGCGCATGCACACCAACGGAACTGTCCCCCATATCGCCCTCAAGCTCGGACTTTGGCGTCAAAGCGGCAACAGAATCGACGATCACCATGCTGACCGCACCAGAGCGCACCAGCGTATCCACAATCTCAAGCGCTTGCTCACCCGTATCGGGCTGCGAAATCAGCAACTCGTCAAGGTTCACGCCCAATTTCTTCGCATATTGCGGGTCAAGCGCATGTTCCGCGTCAACAAACGCACAAACACCGCCCTTTTTCTGCTCTTCCGCAATCGCGTGTAGCGTCAGGGTCGTTTTCCCCGACGACTCTGGACCGTAAATCTCGATCACACGCCCCTTGGGAAGCCCACCAATACCAAGTGCAATATCCAAGCCGAGCGAGCCTGTGCTGGTCGCTTCAATCTCGGGCATCTGGTTCTGGCCACCGAGCTTCATGATAGAGCCCTTGCCGAACTGCCGCTCGATTTGCGCCAGTGCGCTTTCAAGCGCCTTTTCTTTGTCCGCTGTCTTTTTATCTGTCATTTTAATCAGCTCTGCCGTTGCCATCTGTCCTGTCCTTATTCCATACACTGCGGAGGGTCACAATTACTGCTTTGTTCCACTTATGTTCTCATTAACTATTTAGACCAAAACAAGAACATAGCAACCCAAAACTTCAGTAATTAATCATGGTACATCTGTGGTTAATTTAGATTTAATCCGCTAACTTAACTGGGAAACGAACGAAAGGTCGCTGACAAATGCTTGTTTTCTGGAAGGAAAATCTGGTTTTCCTTGCTGTGCCCAAAACGGGAACAACGGCCATCGAAGGGGCACTTTCGCCGCGGGCGTCCATGGTCTTGCGTGACCCGCCGATCCTGAAACACTCGGCTTGCTACCGCTATAACCGATTCCTCAAGCCCTATTTTGTGCAGGCTGGCGGCCAAACCCCCGAGCTTTTCGCTGTTGTGCGCAACCCGATTGACTGGCTTTCAAGCTGGTATCGCTACCGATACCGCGATGATCTGGTCGGCCATGAGAACAGCACGCGCAACGTCACTTTTGACGATTTTGTTCTCGAATATTGCAAGGGAAAACCTGCGCCCTTCGCCAATGTCGGCTCGCAGGCAAAGTTTCTGATTGTGGGCGAAGGCGAGCTGGGGGTCGATCACCTTTTCCGCTATGAAGCGCAGGACAAGATGATCGCCTTTCTCGAAGAGCGGCTTGATATGACGATTGAGCTTAAACGCCTCAACGTCTCCCCCACCGTGCCGCTCACCCTCTCTGCTGATGTCGAGGCGAAGTTCCGCAAGAAATGTGCCGCCGAATTCGACGTTTGGGAGATGGGGCAGGCCTAGGTCAGCGTCCGCTTGACCGCATCCTTCCAGCCCGCGTAGCGCCTCGCGCGGGTGGCCTCGTCCATCTGCGGCTCAAACCGTCGGTCCAGCGCCCACTCTTTGGCAAAGCCGGCCTGATCAGGGTAAATCCCCGCCTTCATCCCCGCAAGCCAAGCCGCACCCAGCGCGGTCGTCTCCAGCACCTTGGGCCTGTCCACTGGTGCGCCGATGATGTCTGACAGAAACTGCATCGACCAATCAGAGGCGCTCATCCCGCCATCGACCCGCAAAACACCGTTGTCGTCCGCATCCTGCCAGTCACTCCGCATCGCTTCGAGCAGATCACGGGTCTGAAAGCCCACGCTTTCCAAGGCTGCCCGCGCAAACTCCGCAGGCCCCGAATTGCGGGTCAGACCGTAAATCGCGCCGCGCGCCTCTGCATCCCAATAGGGCGCGCCAAGGCCGGTAAAGGCGGGCACCATATAGAGTTCCTGCCCCTGATCGGCCTGTTCCGCCAAGGGGTGCGTCTCGCGGGCCTCACGGATCATTTTTAGCCCGTCACGCAGCCATTGCACGACCGCGCCCGCGATAAAAATGGAGCCTTCAAGCGCATAGGTCGGCTTGCCGTCAAACTGATAGGCAATAGTCCCCAAGAGCCGGCTTTGACTGCGCACGAGGGTATCACCCGTGTTCAACAGCGCAAAACAGCCCGTGCCATAGGTCGATTTCAACATACCAGGTGCAAAACAGGCCTGCCCGATGGTTGCGGCCTGTTGATCGCCTGCAACACCCAGAATAGGGATCGGATTGCCGAACAAATCCACCCGCGTTGTGCCAAAATCCGCAGCACAGTCGCGCACTTCGGGGAGCATCTCCAACGGAATATCAAAGCGTGCGCAAATTCCTGCGTCCCATTGTCCCTCGCGGATATTGTAAAGCATCGTGCGCGCGGCATTGGTGGCATCGGTAGCATGAACAGCGCCTCCCGTCAGCTTCCAGATCAGGTAGCAATCGACGGTGCCAAACATCAGCTTGCCCGCCTTCGCCTTCGCCCGCGCGCCCTCGACGTTGTCCAAGAGCCACTTGAGCTTGGTTCCAGAAAAATAGGGATCAAGCAAAAGCCCCGTCTTTTCCGTGAGTTCCGCCTCAAAGCCCTCCGCCTTCAGGGCCTGACACATCTCGGAGGTCCGCCTGTCTTGCCAGACGATCGCATTGTGGATCGGCGCGCCCGTTACTCTGTCCCAAACGAGGGTCGTCTCGCGCTGGTTTGTGATGCCAATCGCAGCAATCTCGGCTGCGGACACGCCCGATTTCTCGATCACACCACGGCAGGTCGCTGCCGTCGAGGCCCAGATATCCGACACGTCATGCTCGACCCAGCCCGACTGCGGGAAGTGCTGCTTGAACTCTGCTTGCGCCTTAGCCGTCACCTGCATTTTATCGTCAAAAATGATCGCGCGGCTTGATGTGGTGCCCTGATCGATTGCCAAAATATAAGTCATGTCTTGCCTCCCCGACTAGCCTAGGCCGTCTTCATATAGTCATCAATCGCTACAATTTGCGCAGGCGTCAAACGCAAGCCCAGTTTCGAGCGCCGCCAGACGATATCTTCGGCTGTTTGCGCGTATTCATGGGCCATCAGCCAATCGATTTCGCGGGTCGATATCCGGCCTGCAAAGACCTCGCCCAGATCCGCCTCGCCAGTGGCATCGCCTATAATGTCAAACGCCAAAGTGCCATAAGCGCGGATGAGCCTGCGCGCACAAGCCTCTGTCAGAAATGGATATTTTCCCATGAACGCGCGCAGCATATCCTCATATGTCCGACCCCCGAAGTCACCGCCCGGCAGTGGAACCCCTGCCGTCCAGTCCCCGCTGCCGCCAATCAGCGGCCCCAGTTTAGACAGCGCATTTTCCGCCAGTTTGCGGTAGGTCGTGATCTTGCCGCCAAACACATTCAGCAAAGGCGCACCGTCGGCATCGAGCGTCAAAACATAGTCGCGCGTCGCGGCCGACGCGGATGCGGCCCCGTCGTCATAAAGCGGACGGACGCCCGAATAGGTCCAGACGATGTCCGCGCGGGTGATCTCGGCTTTGAGATACTGGTTGACGAATTGTACCAGATAATCCTGCTCGGCATCGGTTGCGACAGGTTTCTCGCGTACGTCGTCATGATCGACGTCCGTGGTCCCGATCAGCGTAAAATCGGTCTCATAGGGGATCGCAAAAATAATCCGCCCGTCCTCGCCCTGAAAGAAATAGGCCTTATCGTGCTCAAACAGCCGTTTGGTCACAATATGAGAGCCGCGCACAAGGCGCACGCCCTCGGTCGCATTCACATGAATGCTGTCTTTGATGATCGTCTCGACCCACGGGCCGCCCGCATTGACCAAAGCGCGCGCGGTGACAACCTCGGCCCCCTGCGGCCCGTTCAGCGTAATTTGCCAAAGGTCGTCCACCCGCCTGGCCTCTGTCACCTTGGTACGGGTCATAATCCGCGCGCCGCGCAACTCCGCATCACGCGCATTCAACACAACCAGCCGGGAATCCTCGACCCAGCAGTCGGAATACTCATAGGCTTTCGTGAACTTTCCCTTAAGGGGCTTGCCCTCGGGCACGGTTGTCAGATCAAGCGTCGAGGTCGCAGGAAGCACTTTCCGCCCGCCCAAATGGTCATATAAAAACAGGCCCAAGCGAATAAGCCATGCCGGCCTGCGCCCCTTCATCCATGGCATGAAAAGCGTCAGCAGTTTCGAGGTCGGCGTATCACCCTCAAACCGCATATCCTTATGATAAGGCAGCACAAAGCGCATCGGCCAAGCGATATGCGGCATCGCGGAAAGCAGCACCTCGCGCTCGATCAAAGCCTTGCGCACGAGGCGAAATTCGAAGAACTCCAGATAGCGCAACCCGCCGTGAAACAGCTTGGTTGAGGCCGAGGATGTGGCGGAGGCCAGATCGTTCATTTCGGCCAGACCGACCCGCAATCCGCGCCCCTGCGCATCCCGCGCAATGCCCGTCCCGTTGATGCCACCACCGATAACAAAGAGGTCAAAATCCGCTGTCATAGCCCTGATCCATAGGTTTTCACGATGCATATCCGGACCGGTGGCAAGCGCAAGACGAACCCGTATCCATGTTCGTATGAACCCCAAACGAACGCAACAAAACATATAATATAACCTGTATTTTATTCGCTATGTTGCTTATACCGAACCCATGGATACACACAGCCGCCACGTAGCCATTCTGGCCAAAGCCCGCATCAACGGCAAAGTTGAAGCGACGCTGCTCGCGCGTGATCTGGGCGTTGCTGTGCAAACGATCCGCCGCGACCTGCGCGAGATCTGTGCCACGGGCCTGCTAGAGCGCGTCCATGGCGGCGCGGTCCTGCCCTCAGGCGTCCGCAATATCGCCTATGACGACCGCCGTGCGCTCAGCCGTGACGCCAAGCAGCGCATCGCCTTGCGCGCCGCGCAATTGATCCCCGACAATGCCTCGCTCTTCCTCAATATCGGGACCACGACAGAGGCTGTGGCCCTTGCCCTGCTTGATCATCGGGATCTCATGGTGGTGACGAATAACCTTAACGTGGCCAATATTCTGGCGCGCAATCCCTCTTGTGAGGTTGTGGTCGCAGGCGGCACGCTGCGGCGCAAGGATGGTGGCTTGGTCGGTGATTTGGCGGCCCTTGCGATTGCGCGGTTCAAGGTCGATATCGCGGTGATCGGGGCCTCGGCGATTGATCCAAGCGGCGACCTGCTCGACTTTGATCCGCAAGAGGTGCGCGTCAGCCGTCAGATTCTCGATGCGGCGCGGTCCAGCATTCTTGTCGCGGATAAATCGAAGTTCACACGCAAGGCCCCTGTGCGCATCGGCTCGGTGTCAGAGGTCGATCATTTCGTGACCGATGGCGCCCCCTCCGAAAGGTTCGTGACGGCCTGCGCCAATTGGCACACGCGGTTACTCCTCGTCTGACGCCTTGCCCTTAAACCCAATCGCCACAACGAATTTTTCAGAGCTGTCAGAGCGCGACGACGGCGGCTTGACATAGGCCACTTTCTTGAACTTCGTCTTGAGCATCAGGTTCAATTCGGCCTCGGCACCACCCGCCAAAACCTTCGCAACAAAGGTGCCGCCCTCGGCCAGAACGTCAAAGGCAAAGTACGCGGCCGCCTCGCAAAGCGCGATGATGCGCAGGTGGTCGGTCTGTTTATGGCCGCAACTCGCCGCCGCCATATCCGACATGACAACGTCAGCCTGCCCGCCGAGCCATTCCATCACTTGTTTATCCGCATCGTTGGCCATGAAATCGAGCTGGTGCAACGTCGCCCCTGCAATCGGCTCCATCTCCTGCAAATCGACACCGAGGATCGTGCCGATCTCCTTACCCTTTTTCTCACCCAATGCGTTGATACGCGGCACGGCCACCTGACACCACCCGCCCGGAGCAGCACCGAGATCAACGACCCGCGCGCCATTGGTCAGGAAGTGGAATTTATCGTCCAGTTCCATGATCTTATAGGCGGCGCGACCACGGAATCCTTCGGCCTTGGCGCGCACCACATAGGGGTCGTTCAACTGACGTTGCAGCCATTTGGTCGAAGACATAGAACGCCCTCGCGCCGACTTTACCTTCACGGTCAAATCACGCTGGCCGCGGCCTGATGTGTTCTTCTTTGGTGTCTGTGCCATATCGTTCGCTTTCATTGTCGAACATGCCCTCTATCAGTAAGGCGTGTCTTCGAGAACCCCATGTGCTGACATCTGTGCATAAAGTAGCCCCTCGCGCAGCCCACGGTCCGCAACCGAGAGCCGATCAGTCGGCCAAAGCCGCATCAAGGTTTGCAAAATCGCCGCACCCGACATGATCAAGGCTTGCCTGTCCTTACCGATCCGCGGGTCGGCGCGCCGCCCAGCGGGACCAAGTGTCAGATAGTTCTGGATCACCGCGTCGATCTGATCTGTGGTCATACGCAAGCCGTCCACTTTGGTGCGGTCATAGCGCTTGAGACCCAAATGACTTGCGGCAACAGTGGTAACCGTCCCGCTTGTGCCGACAATCTGAAAGCCCTCACGTGTCTGGGCCGCCGCATAGGGCGAGAAATCTTCAAGGCTTTCTTCAAAGAACCACGACATCAGCGCAAACCGCGCCGCATCATCCTCGACATCTGCAAATTGGTCGCGCAGCGTCGCCACCCCAAGCGGCACCGAGATCCAGTCAACGACACGCGCCGCCGCAAAGGGGCCCGGATCCGATTTGAAGCCCTTATGCAGCCGCATGATTGCCCGTGGCCGCTCGCGCTCTGGCACATTGGTGAGGTCAATCCACACAAGTTCCGTCGACCCGCCGCCAATATCGACGACCAAAAGCTGCTCGGTCTTGGTGCTGACCAGCGGCGCGCAAGAGATCACGGCCAAGCGCGCCTCTTCCTCAGGCCGGATAATCTCCAGCTCAAGCCCTGTTTCACGACGGACCTGCGCCACAAAGTTTTCGCCGTTGCGCGCACGACGGCACGCCTCTGTTGCAACCAGACGCATATTGGTCACACCGTGGCGTTCCAGTTTCTGGCGGCAAATCCGCATCGCGTTGACGGTACGATTCATGGAAGCCCGGGAAAGTTTCCCAGAGCTTTCAAGGCCGTGGCCCAGCTGGACAGACTTCGAAAAGCTATCCAACACGTGAAACTGACTGCCCTTCGGTTGGGCAATCAGCATCCGACAACTATTCGTGCCCAAATCCAAAGCCGCATAAAGCGCTGTGGAATCAGACGGATTTGGCGCGGGGGTTTCGACCGCTATAGGGAACGCGCCCGCACCGCTTGGACGCTTGGGCGTCATCTGCACGCCCTCCATTTCGAGTTACGCTTAAGGTAGGGTGCAATCTGCCCACAAGCAAGCGGTGTCGTGTGTCCTAATTGAATGAGCCGCATCACAATGTTAAAAACTTCGGCCCTCGCCAATCCGATCTCATGCGGTCAATGTCGCCCCCGTCGCTTGACGCTTCCACCATGTCGAAAACCGACATCGGTTGACGGATTTCCATGCGTAAAAGAGATAGAGAATTCAGGCCGCGAGGCCAATGGGGAGGAATCAGATGGCTGACGTCACGATCGTTTACTGGCGCGATATGCCCGCACAAGTCATTGTCGGCAAAGGACGTCGCGGCACCAAGCTGCCTTTGCCGGAACGGTTCGAGCAGGCCATTGATCGCGCCGCGATGAAATCTGGTGCCGCCGAGAGCGATGCCTATCTTGAGGGCTTTCGCAAGGCCGAGCCTTACCCGGTTGACGGTGAAGACGCGGATGTCGCAGCCGCCGAAGTCGCGCGTATCGAGGCGGAATACGACCAAGAGCGCATCAAAACCCTGATTGCAAATGACGGCTGGGCCTAAGCCCCAAATCCACGGAGAACGATTATGTCCCTGCTGCCCTTTATGAAGAAAAAAGAAGTTGCCCCTGTGGGCGTCGATCCAAAGGTCGAGGCCTTCCTCAAGGATTACTCTATCGAAGTCATGCCGCGCACGGCCGAGAAGGTTGAAAGTTTCAAAGAGCTGCTCCCCGCAGGCACCCGCGTCTATATCGCGCACATCGAGGGCACACCTATTGAAGACATGGTTGCCACGGCCAAACGCGTCGCAGACGAGGGCTATAAGGTCATGCCGCACTTCCCCGCGCGCATCATCAAAGACGAGGCTATGCTGGCCGATTGGATCGCCCGCTATCAAGGCGAGGCTGGCGTCGATCAGGCGCTTTTGCTCGCAGGTGGCGTCGCCACCCCGCACGGTAAGTTCGACAGTTCGATGCAACTCCTGGAAAGCGGCCTGTTCGGCAAAGCGGGCTTCAAGCGTCTGCACGTTGCAGGCCATCCCGAAGGAAACAAAGACATCGACCCTGACGGCTCTGACAAAAACGTCATGGACGCGCTGCGTTGGAAGGCGAAATTCGCCGAGACCTCTGACGCACAGATGGCTCTGGCCACACAATTTGCCTTCGAGGCAGGTCCGATTATCAAATGGGCAGATAGCCTGAAGGCTGCGGGTATCGATATCCCGATCCATATCGGGATCGCGGGTCCGGCAAAGCTGCAAACGTTGATCAAATTCGCGATTGCCTGCGGCGTCGGCCCCTCCCTGAAGGTGCTGCAAAAGCGGGCGATGGATGTGACAAAGCTGCTGTTGCCCTACGAGCCGAACCAGATCATTTCAGAGCTCGCCGCCCATAAGGCCGCGCACCCCGACTTTAACATCACCCACGTGCATTTCTTCCCGCTCGGCGGGATCAAAACCAATGCAACCTGGGCGATTTCCAACGGCGGCGCGTCTGCCGTTCCTGCACTTTAATCTTAAGGACCACGCGCCATGACACGCACAATCGTCGAATCCAAGACCCGCACCACAATCATCGGGTTTGACCAACCTTTCGCCGTTATCGGTGAGCGGATTAACCCAACAGGTCGCAAGATCCTGAACGAAGAGCTTGAGCGCGGCGATTTTTCCCGCGTCGAGGCCGACGCCCGCGCCCAAGTAGCTGCAGGTGCCAATATTCTCGACATCAACTCTGGCGCAGTGTTCTCGAACAAAATGGCCGAAGATCCGCGCTATGCCGACAACAACTTTGTCGAGCCGACGCTGATGACCGAACTGATCAAACATGTACAAGCCGTCACCGACTGCCCGCTGTGCATTGACAGCTCTGTGCCTGGCGCGCTTGAAAACGGTCTTGCTGCGGCTGAAGGTCGTCCACTTCTCAATTCGGTCACTGGTGAAGAAGAGCGTATGGAACTCGTGCTGCCACTGGTGAAGAAATACAACGTGCCCGTCGTCGCTATTTCCAACGACGACACAGGGATTTCCGAAGATCCGGACGTCCGTTTCGCTGTTGCAAAGAAGATCGTGGAACGCGCCGCGGATTACGGCATCCCCGCCCATGATATCGTGGTTGACCCGCTGGTCATGCCGATTGGTGCCATGGGCACGGCAGGCTTGCAAGTTTTCGCCCTCGTGCGTCGCTTGCGTGAAGAGCTCGGCGTGAACACGACCTGTGGCGCCTCCAACATCTCGTTCGGTCTGCCAAACCGTCACGGTATCAATAACGCGTTCTTGCCAATGGCGATGGCCGCCGGCATGACCTCCGCGATCATGAACCCTGTAGCTTTGCCAGTCGGCCCGCTGAAAATCGCGGAAAAGAAGCTTCAGGTACAAGAGGCTGGAATCATCCTACCGGACGACATTGACGACGAGACCTTTGTCACGATCTTTGGGCTTGGCTCCACACTGCCCCGCGCAGGGAAGGAAATGGAGGCCATTCGCGCCGCGAACTTCCTGACCAACAATGACGCGGGCGGCGGTGAGTGGATCAGCTTCAACCGTCCGGCCGTCAAAGAAGGTGAAGGCCGCGCGCGCACAGGTCGTCGTACCCGTCGTTAACAACGGCTTAACCGTTATAAAATAGCGTCGGGGCATGTATATGTCCCGACTTAGAAATTCGCCACAAGGATGGCTTGATCTGATTTTCTCCGCAAAATCGGCTCAAAACGGCGGTGTTGTTCGTCGAAATATCACATGGATCGAAAAAGAGGTGGGACGCCCAGCTTTTGAGCAGGCCGTCCGCGACCGTGGCTTCCATCTGATCGAGTCAGGTCATCAGTTGATCGTGATTTGCCACGCTGGCGACATCAGACTCCACTTCTAAACCAATTTCCTGCGAAAATTGGCGAGTCCGATTTTTCCGACGAAAAATCGCGGCCTAACGATAATAGAGCGACTTTCCGTTGTGAAAGATCTGAACCTTCGACGGATCCGCCGACATCCGAACATTTGTGCCGCGCAGCCCCTGATGAATACCAGGCAGCTTTCCGATCACAGACTCGTTCTCGCCAACCTTATCAAAGTAGAGAAGCGTGACTTCACCCAAAGCCTCCGTGATTTTGACTTTCCCTTCAAAGATGTAATCAGCCGCATCTGTCGACACCAAATCCTCGGGCCGGACACCAATATTTACCTTTAAACCTTTGTCAGCAGCTTGCGTCGGGACCGAAGAAAACACTGTTCCACCACCATCAAGCTTGACCAGCGTTTCCTTGCCGGTGCCGACGATTTCACCTGACAGGATATTCATCGCGGGCGAGCCGATGAACTGGGCGACAAACTCGTTCTCGGGGCGCTCATAAAGCTCCAATGGTGTGCCGACTTGCGCAATCCCTTTATTGGCCAAAACCACAATGCGGGTGGCCAACGTCATCGCCTCCACCTGATCATGGGTCACATAGATCATCGTGCTCTCTGGCATCGACTCTTTGAGCTGTGCAATTTCGATACGGGTCGCAACGCGCAAAGCCGCGTCAAGGTTGGAGAGCGGCTCGTCGAAAAGATAAACCTTCGGATTACGCACAATCGAGCGGCCAATCGCAACACGCTGGCGCTGGCCACCGGAAAGGGCCTTTGGCAAACGGTCCAGATACTCGTCAAGCTGCAAAATCTTCGCGGCACGGCTCACCGCCTCTTCGATTTCAGCGGGCGATTTCTTCGCCAGTTTGAGAGCGAAAGACATGTTATCGCGCACGGTCATATGCGGGTAAAGAGCGTAGGACTGGAACACCATCGCAATGCCACGTTGTGCGGGCGGCACATCATTGACGACCTCTCCATCGATCTGCAACTCGCCGCCTGTGATCTTTTCAAGCCCCGCAATCATGCGCAACAGCGTGGATTTACCGCACCCTGACGGGCCGACAAAGACAATCAACTCGCCCTTTTTGATATCGAGGTTGATATCCTGCAGAACGTTCACAGTGCCACCATAAGTCTTTGCGACGTTCGTCAGTTTCAGATCAGCCATCTTCCCACTCCCTATATTTCGTTGCGCAAACGCTATGCGTTGCGTGTCGCAATGCAGACCTGCCACGGGGCAAGGTTTACTTGATCATGCGTCATATCCTGCGCGCCCCCCAAATCGGCGGCAATCGCCGTCCAATTCCCCTCGGGCACATCGACCACGGCGGGTGTGTCACCGACGTTAAAGACGCAAAGCAGCTCTTCATCGTCCGCCTGACGGGTGAAATAAACAACATTCCCCACAGTTTTAAGCGGGCTATGATCGCCTTTTGTCAAAGCAGCATGGGCATGACGCAGCGCAATCGCGCGGCGATAATGATGGATAATCGCGGTCGGATCCTCTTCGGCCACCGCAACCGCGCGGCCCAAATGCGCCGGTGATACAGGCAACCAAGGCTTGCCCGTAGAGAACCCGCCATTGGCGTTATCATTTTTCCAAACCATTGGCGTGCGACAGCCGTCGCGGCCCTTAAACTCGGGCCAGAATTCAATTCCATAAGGATCTTGCAGATCCTCAAAAGCAACCTCGCCCTCGGGAAGACCAAGTTCTTCACCTTGATAAATACACACAGAGCCGCGCAAGCACATGATGAGTGTCGTAAACATCCGCTGTGCTTCATCGCTCATATGCCAGCGGGTCGTGTGCCGCACCACGTCGTGATTGGAAAACGCCCAACAGGCCCACCCGTCAGCCGCAACCTCATCGACGCGCGCCATGACTTCGGCAATCCGCGCGGGCGTTGGCTGCTCTGGCGACAGGAACTCGAACGCATAGCACATCTGCATCAGATCATCGCCGGCGGTATATTCGCCCATGATTTCAAGGCCACGCTGGGCATCGCCCACCTCGCCCACAGCCGCCGCACCGTAAGGCTCCATGACCGCGCGCAATTTGCGCAAGAATGCGAGATTCTCGGGGCGGTTCTTGGAATAGATGTGCTCTTGGTGGTTATAGGGGTTCACCGCTGGCGCAGTGTCCGCGTTGCGGCGCTCTTTTGGCAGCGCCGGATTATCGCGCAATTCTTTGTCATGGGTATAAAAGTTGATCGTATCCAGACGGAACCCGTCAACACCGCGCTCAAGCCAGAAAGATGCGACCTCCAGCAGCGCGTCTTGCACGGCAGGGCAATGGAAGTTCAGGTCAGGTTGGGAGGTCAAGAAGTTGTGCAAATAATATTGCTCGCGCCGCGTGTCCCACTGCCAGGCAGAGCCGCCAAAGATCGACAGCCAGTTGTTGGGCGGCGTGCCATCCGGCTTTGGATCGGACCAGACGTACCAATCAGACTTCCGGTTTGTTTTGCTGACACGGCTTTCCATAAACCATGGATGGACGTCAGAGGTATGCGACAACACCAGATCAATCAAAATCCGGATCCCGAGCGCGTGGGCCGTCTCGATCAGCTTGTCGAAATCAGACAAAGCGCCGAACATCGGATCGACATCGCAATAGTTGCTGACGTCATAGCCGAAATCCTTCATCGGTGAGGTAAAGAACGGCGAAATCCAGATCGCATCGACCCCAAGGGTGGCGATATAGGGCAAACGCTGCACGATCCCCGCAAGATCACCGATCCCGTCGCCATTGCTATCTTGATAGCTGCGCGGATAGATTTGATAGATGACGGCACCGCGCCACCAATCTTTGTCTAACGCGTTATTTTGAACGGGTGAATTTGCCAAAGCGGAAGTCATAGTCATGTCTTTCTTACTTAACGGAGCCAGCCAAAAGGCCGCGCACCAGATATTTTTGCATTGCGAAGAAAACTGCGAGCGGCACGGCAATCGAGACGA
Source organism: Yoonia sp. (assembly GCA_965658825.1). Classification (GTDB taxonomy): domain Bacteria; phylum Pseudomonadota; class Alphaproteobacteria; order Rhodobacterales; family Rhodobacteraceae; genus Yoonia. The sequence continues at coordinate 28,506 of CBFHTU010000020.1, read as the reverse complement.
AAGCGGCCGTCGCCAAGATTTCCCAATTACCGCCAAAGGTGCCCAACATCTCGACGATTTGGTTGGTCATGACCGTGGTTTGGCCGGTGCTGTCGATCAAAAACACTTTGGCGACCAGCAGATCGTTCCATGTCCACAAGAACTGGAAAATCGCGAAGGAGGCCAATGCCGGAAAGGACAGCGGCAGGATGATCTTGGTGAAAATCTGGAAATCGGTCGCACCGTCCACTTTGGCGTTTTCGATGATATCCCGTGGCAGGCCCACCATATAGTTGCGCAGCAGATAGATCGCGAGCGGCAGGCCAAATCCGGTATGGGCAAGCCAGACACCCAAATACCCTTTGCCAATGCCGATCTGAAGGTGAAAGCGCAACAGCGGGATCAGCGCCAGTTGCAGCGGCACCACAAGCAGGCCCACCACAATAGCCACCAAGATCGCACGGCCCGGAAAATCCATCCACGCCAGCGCATAGGCGGCAAAGGCCGCAATCACGATAGGGATGATCGTCGCGGGGATCGTCACGGTCAGCGTGTTGAAAAACGCCTTTGCCATGCCTCCAGAATTGCTTGGGTCAAACAGCATTGAGCGGTAGTTATCAAAGGTGAATTCAGGCGGTGTCTGGGCCGTCGCAAAGACACGTTGCCCCCTGCCCGTCATCTCTGTCGGACTGGTCCAGACATAGTCGCCATTCGCCTGCACGGTGATCGTCTGGCCGTCGCCCAAGTCGGCGGTGTCGCCCGCGACATAATCATCAATCGCGCGCGATGAGACACCCCAAGCGCCAATCTCCGATTTGCCAGCAACGCCGTAAAGGTTGCCGCGAATGACATAAATGCCGTTTACCAGAACCTGCACCCCCGGCTCGTCAGGATTGGCGGTGCGCAGGGTGACGTTTTGCTCGGATTTGAACAAGGACTGCCACCAGCCGTTGGTTGAAATCTGATCGGCGGTGCGGAACGAAGATACAAACAGACCTGCGGTCGGGAACAACCAAAGCAGAACCAGAAGTGCGACCGAGATGTTCACCGCCCAGCTGAGGCCCGACTTTTTGCCAGCAAGATTATCCATCAGCGCATCTCCTTACGAACGTTCCAGACGTTCCAGATCAGAATAGGTGACACCATCAACATGATGACGATCGCCGCCGCAGAGCCTACGCCCCAGTCATTGGCGCGGAACAGTTGTTCGAACATATAGTTGGCCAAAACCTGGGTTTCCCATTGTCCGCTGGTCATTGCGAACACGATATCAAACACCTTGAGTACTGTGAGCGTTATCGTCGTCCAGACCACCACAATCGTGCCTGCAATCTGCGGCATCTTGATCTTGAAAAACACCTGAAACACATTGGCGCCATCCACGATCGCCGCTTCAATGGTTTCTTCCGGCACACCGCGCAGAGCCGCAGACAAGATCACCATGGCAAAGCCTGTCTGGATCCAGATCAGCACCACCATCAACAGGATCGAGTTCCAAGTCGGCGTGGTCAGCCACGTTTGCGGCTCGCCGTAAGGGTAATCAAAGGTAAAGACCCCAAAGAACGCCCCGACCCCCATAATCGCGCCTATGACGCAGATCGCCACGACACCCACCGCACCAATGCCACCGAGAACGGTGCGCTCGTGGTGGCTGGGCCGCAGCCGCTTGCGCGCCGTGTTATAGCCGACGTAGGCCAAGGTCGCGACAAAACAGGCGACTAATGCCGCAGGGATCAGCCGCAAAACCAGAAACGACCCCACCCCGCCATCAAACTGCAACCAGACCGCGTTGAGCACACCAATCTGGTTAGTATCCACGGGGCGCGTGTCATAGATCAGCTTGAAAATTACCGAGGCCCCGACGAAGGAAATCGCCATCGGCATAAAGATCAGCGACTTCGCAAAATTACCCCAGCGGATACGGTCGGTCAGTTGTGCGGCCAGCAAACCAAAGGCCGTCGAGGCGGCAGGCACAATGATCAGCCACAGAATGTTGTTGTTCATCGCTTCCCAAAACTTGGGCTGCGACATCATCTGGCGGTAATTGTCGAGACCGACAAAGGCATTGCCCGCATTGCGATCCGTCAATGAAAACCAAAGCGTCGCGAAGACGGGATAAACGAGATAAAGCCCCAAAGCGATCATCGCAGGCAGCAGAAAAAGCCACGGGCGGACCATATTGGCGCGGTTGATATTGCGACCGGCGTTCACACCCTTCGCGGGGAACAGCACACGATCGAGAAATTGGTTTGAGAAGTAAAAGTAGCCGATACAGCCACTGACGCCAATAAATACGGTGATAAGACCCTGTAGTGCAGGATTCATGGTCGCCCCTCCCCAAAGTTAACCAGTACTTAGATGAGCCGCCCATTTGAAAGGGCGGCTCTTTTTGCTGAAGTAGGCGTTACCGCTTACTTAATTGCATCCCAAGACGCTTGGATCTCGTCCGCAACGACTTGCGCATCTTTGCCGCCAGCATAGTCAACCATACCAGTCCAGAAGGACCCTGCACCCACTGCACCAGGCATCAGGTCGGAGCCGTCGAAACGGAATGTTGTTGCTGCAAGCAAGATGTCGTTCATCTTTGCTGTTGCCGCGTCAGAGAACTTGGATGTGTCAACACCCTTGTGTGGTGTCAAGAACCCGCCAAGCGACATCCAGATCTCGTTTGCTTCTGGAGTTTCCAGATATGCAATCAGATCATTTGCAGCTTGGGATGGGTTTGTGATTGCCCAAACAGTACCGGCACCCAGAACTGGAGCACCAAGGTCTTTTTCAGCGTATGCTGGGAAGTAGAAGAAGTCTGCATCCTGACCAACTGCCGTGCCTTCAGGGAAGAACGCAGGGATGAAGGACGCCTGACGGTGCATGTAGCACTGTGGTGGCGAAGAGAAGAGACCTTTAGGGCTATCGCGGAAGTCTGTTGTGGCAACAGCACCGGCACCACCGGCAACGTAAGCGTCATTACGGGCAAATGCGCCGAACTCTTCGATTGCAGCCACAACCTTTGGATCGTTGAACTTCAGGTCGTTCTTGACCCAAGCGTCGTAATCCGCAGGAGACTGTGTGCGCAGCATCAGGTCTTCAACCCAGTCGGTCGCTGGCCAGCCAGTCGCACCACCGGAACCCAGACCGATACACCAAGGCGTGCCACCGTCTGCAACGATCTGGTCTGTCAGAGCCTTCAGCTCTTCCATGGATGTCGGGACGTCATAGCCTGCATCCTCAAAGTTCTCGGGCGAGTACCAAACAAGGGACTTCACATCGACTTTGTAGAAGAAACCATACAGGTTTTCAGCGCCGTCTGCGCCTGCATATGTGCCCAGATCAACCCAAGACTGACCAGCCGCATAGTTTTCCTTCACCCAGTCAGCAGTGCCTTCTGGCAATGGGGACAAGAACCCGCGCTTTGCCATATCAGCGGCCAAACCAGGCTGCGGGAACGCGGCGACGTTTGGCGCGGAACCGGCCTCGGCATCGATCACGATCTGCTGCTCGAAGCTGTCGGAACCAACGTAGCTAACTTCGTGGCCGGATGCGGCTGCAAAACCAGCAAGAACCTTTTCGACGTTCGCTTGGTCTGGCCCAAGCCACGGACCAAACACGGTGAGCTGCTCAGCCTGAACAACAGTGCCCAGAGCCATAATAGCGGCGCTCAAATAAAGTGATTTTTTCATTGTCGTCCTCCCATTTGCGCAATCTTGCGCGTCATATCCTTGCACCCTGCGGCGCATTCTCCTGCATGTAAAGTACGTATCTCGGCGCGTATTCTACATGTTCAACAAAATCAGAAAGCGTCATCAGATCCTGCAACCTCTCCCGCATTGGAATCACTTTCAAAGCGCTTTGGCTGGCGCGAGATTTGTCGATCCGCCCTTAGAAGTCAAGAAATTCTTACCGAAACTGTCCTTTATATTGATTTTTGACCAAATCTCCAAAAAGACACCGAGACCCTTTGACGTTTCAAAAATCTGCTCTTATCGTCAAGAAAATTGAAAGCGCTTTGAATACAGATGAACCTGAAACAACTCTCCTCTGCCCTCGGGCTTAGCCAGACAACCGTCAGCCGCGCGCTCAACGGGTATCCGGAGGTGTCGGAAGCCACGCGGTTGCGGGTGCAGGCAGCGGCGCGCAAGCACAATTACAACCCCAGCTCTCGTGCCAAGGGGCTGGCAACGGGCAAAGCCTTGGCCATCGGGCATGTCATTCCAGTTTCGACCAAACATGAAATGGTGAACCCGATCTTTGGCGATTTTATCGCCGGTGCTGGCGAAACATATGCGCGCAATGGCTACGAGATGATCCTGTCGATCGTCAATGATGTGGATGAGGAAAGTGTCTATCGCGGCCTCAAATCGCGCCACGCGGTTGATGGGGTTGTGGTACATGGCCCGACGCTCAACGATCCGCGCATACCGCTGCTCAACGAAATCGGCTTGCCGTTCATCGTTCACGGGCGGTCTTCAGGAGCGACAAGCCCCTACGGCTGGCTTGATGTAAATAACAAGCGGGCTTTCAACCGTGCCGCGAATTTTCTTTATGATCTGGGGCACCGCCGCATCGGGCTGGTCAACGGGCTTGAAGGCATGGATTTTGCCCATCGTCGCCGCGCTGGCTATGAGGAAACCTTGCGCACCAACGGGATCGCTATCGACCCCGCGCTGCTGCGCTCTGGCGAGATGACCGAGGACTTCGGATTTCAATCGACCCGCGATATGCTGGCCCTTGACCGCCCGCCGACGGCGATCATGACGGCCTCGATGATCTCTGCACTTGGGGTGCGCCGCGCCATTGAAGACGCGGGCCTGGTCATGGGCCGCGATGTGTCGGTCCTCACCCATGACGACGTGCTCTCCTACCTGCGCAATGGCGCAGATATCCCGATCTTCACATCCACCCGTTCGTCCGTGCGCGACGCCGGCAGGCTTTTGGCCGAAATGCTCCTTGCCGAAATCGCCGAGCCGTCGGATACCCCGCCCAACCTCTTACTCGAAGCAGAACTGATGGTGGGCCTCTCCACCGGCCCTGCCCCCAAGGACATGCCATGAACTTCACACGCGCCGATTTTCCCGAAGGTTTCGTCTTTGGAGCCGCCACCGCGGCCTACCAGATCGAAGGGCACAGCTTTGGCGGTGCCGGATCAACCCATTGGGACACCTTTGCCGCCACCCCTGGCAATGTGATCCGGGCCGAGGACGGGGCGGTCGCCTGCGATCACTACCACAGGTTCGAGAGTGATCTGGATTTGCTGAGCGAAGCAGGTATGGACGCCTACCGCTTTTCCACAAGCTGGGCGCGGGTCATGCCGGACGGCAAAACCGTCAACCCCGAAGGGCTGGATTTCTACGACAGACTGACCGACGCCATTCTGGAGCGTGGCCTGAAACCCTTCCAAACCCTGTATCACTGGGAGTTGCCATCCGCGCTGGCCGACCAAGGCGGCTGGATGAACCGCGATACGGTTCTCCGGTTCGGCGACTACGTCGACGCAATCACCAACAAAATTGGCAGCCGCATGGCCTCGATTGCGACGATCAACGAGCCGTGGTGCGTCTCATATCTCTCGCATTTCCTCGGCCACCATGCGCCCGGCCTGCGCGATATCCGCGCCACCGCCCGCTCCATGCACCACATCAACCTAGCCCACGGCGTGGCGATGTCGCGGCTGCGGGCGAAGGGAATGGACACCTGCGGGATCGTGCTCAACTTCGAATACGCCAATCCCGCCAGCGACAGCCCCGCCGACATCCAAGCGGCCGCGACCCAAGACGCGCTTTATAACCGCTGGTTCATCGAAGGCGTGACCAAAGGCGCCTACCCCGCCGAGGCCCTTGCAGGTCTTGCCCGGCACATGCCCGAAGGCTGGCAGGACGACATGGCCGAGATCAGCCAACCGATCGATTTCCTGGGCGTGAACTATTACACGCGAAACAACATCCAAGCCGACCCACGCGCCGCATGGCCGCATGTCAAAAGCGTGACAGGCCCGCGCGACAAGACCCAAATGGGCTGGGAAATCTATCCGGACGGGCTTCACTATTTCCTCACGCGCGCCGCGCGCGACTATGTTGGCGACCTGCCGATCTATGTCACCGAAAACGGTATGGCTTGGGACGATCATGTCGAAAACGGCGCGGTTTATGACCCGATCAGAACGCAATTCGTCTCGGACCATTTTGCCGCCGCCGAACGCGCGATCTCGGACGGCGCGAATGTGAAAGGGTTCTTCTACTGGTCGCTCTTGGACAACTATGAATGGGCCTTTGGCTATGAAAAGCGGTTCGGCATGATCCACGTCGACTTCGACACCTTGAAGCGCACCCCAAAAGCGTCCTATCACGCATTCAAATCCGCAATTTCGCGCAGCTAAGGGCAGATCCGTCATGGCACATCCAACAGACACCTATTCCCTCGTTGCCGATATTGGCGGCACCAATACCCGCGTGGCATTGGCGGACGGCAAGAAGATCGTCGATGGCACGGTGCGGCGCTACTCCAATGCGGAGTATCCGGGACTTGAGACGGTCTTGCGCCGCTATATCGCGGATGAAGGCGGAGTTGATCCGATTGCGGCCTGCGTGGCAGTTGCAGGGCCAGTGCGCGAAGGGCGCGCCACCATGACCAATCTTGACTGGACCATGGATAAAGACACGTTGATCCGTGCAACAGGTGCGGAAACCGTTGCGATCCTGAATGATCTTCAGGCACAAGGGCACGCGCTGGGGCATTTGGAGGCGTCCAATATCAGGACAGTCATTGACGGGCCAAATGGCGGTTCCAACGCCGCGATGCTTGTTGTGGGCGTCGGCACAGGCTTTAACGCAGCACCTGTGTTTCAGACAGAAAGCGGGCGTCTGGTGACGCCATCGGAAAGCGGGCATGCCAACTTGCCAATCCGGACGGAACGCGAACTGCGGCTCTGCCAATTTGTGTCGAACGCGCACGGCTTTCCTGCTGTCGAAGACGTCTTGTCGGGGCGCGGCCTTGAGCGGGTCTATGCGTTCTTGGGCGTCGAGGCCGGTGCACCAAAAGAGATGGGGGCTGCAGATATTATGGCCTCGATGGGGACCAAGAGTGACCCGCGCGCGCAGGAGGCCGTTGAAATGTTCACGCGCATTCTCGGCACGGTGTGTGGTAATCTGTCGTTGATCCAACTGCCCTTCGGCGGGGTCTATTTGGTGGGTGGCGTTGCGCGCGCCTTTGCACCCTATCTCAACGAGTACGGATTTGCCGAAGCCTTCCGCGACAAGGGCCGCTTCGCAGGCTTCATGGGCAATTTCCAGGTCAGCGTCATCGAGGATGATTACGCGGCCCTCACAGGCTCTGCCGCACATCTGGCCAGTCTCATCGCTTCAGACCAATAGTCGGTGCGTCAAGTCCCTAGGCCGAAAGGCGCATATCTTGGACCTGTTTTTGTACAGTTGTCGTCAAATCGTTAAGTGAAAACGGCTTTGGTAGAAATACGGAGTGCACGATCTGCGGCACGTCTTCTCCAAAGGCATCTTCAGCATAGCCGGAAACGAAAACAACGCGCGTATCCGGACGGTCGATCAGGGCCTCGCGCACCCATGTCGGCCCATTCATGCCCGGCATGATCACATCGGAGACAAATACATCGACGACAAGATCAGGGTCACTGAGCATCGCAAGCGCATTTTCAGCGCTATCCGCCTCCAGAACAGTGTAGCCACGCAACCGCAAAGCGCGCGACGCAAATGCCCGCACCGGTGCCTCATCTTCAACCAACAAAACGACCCCGTCATCCGATCCTGTCATCTGCGGTGGCGCCGCGATTTTGGTCACTGGCGCGGCTGCAACTGTCACCTCGTGAACCGGGAATAACAAAGAGAATTCAGTGCCACGGCCCACTTCGCTCTCGGCAAATATGAAACCGCCCGTCTGTTTGACGATGCCATAAGCGGTCGACAGGCCTAAACCGGTGCCCTCGCCCGTCCGTTTTGTGGTATAAAACGGCTCGAATATCTTATGAAGCTTTTCAGGCGCGATTCCGTGCCCTTCGTCAATGACCTTGACCAAAACGTAATGGCCCGGAGGGACAATCGCGCGATCACGTACAACTTTTTCTTCCAACACAAGGTTTTCTGTCACAACACGGATTTCGCCGCCCCCTTGCATTGCGTCGCGTGCGTTAACGACAAGGTTCATTAAGACCTGTTCCAGCTGGCGCTTGTCCGCCTTGATCGTGCCCAACTCCTGATCATGGGTCAAAGACAGGGTGACCTTCTCGCCAACCAACCGGTTCAAAAGATGGGTCAAATCGGACAAAGTATCGCGCAAGTCGATAACCTCGGGTTGGAGATTTTGCTTGCGAGAAAATGCAAGGAGTTGCCCCACTAGGCTGGCCGCCCTGTTCGCATTCTGATGGATTTGAATCAGATCTCCGTAGTTTTGATCACCCTGATCATGACGCAACAAAAGAAGGTCGCAATGGCCCGAAATTGCGGTGAGCAAATTATTAAAATCATGGGCAACGCCGCCAGCAAGCTGTCCAATCGCCTGCATTTTCTGGCTTTGCACAAATTGAGCCTCCAAGGTCTTGAGCTCGGTCACGTCGTTGAGAACGGCTATTAAATGCGGATCGACCGAGCCCCCTGCCGAATTCAAGGTCACTTGCACAAAGGTATCGTGATTATCGCCACGACCGCGTAAAAACTGCGAAACATTACCGCCCCGACCCTCAATAGCCTCGCGGACCCAATCACCAATTGGACGGCCAAGCCCGTCAAGGACGTCGCCAATCCTTTTTCCTTCCGTGGAAGCAATATCCAACAATGTGCGCGCCTCGCGGTTTGAGGCAAGAACGACGCCATCGGGTGACACCTTCAAAAGAGGTACGGGAAGATCTTCAATGGCTTCCCATTCCGCGATGAGCTCGCGCGGCGGCTCAAAAGACGGCTTACCTTCCCCCGCAGGAATTAGGTATATCTCGCGCCGCCCCGCCATTGTCTCCACAATCGCAACAGTAATAGTCACGTCATCAGTGGCTGTATTAATTTTATAGGTGCAACCGTTACGAAAGACCCCATCCGGAAACACGTCTGCAGCCGATTTGGGGCGGAACCCCAAGAGTGTCCGACAGGTTTCATTGACAAATAGAACCGCACCGCGCGAGCCAAATGTCATCATCGGGATACTCAGACTTTGCCCCGGACTTTGAGGCGTGACATCCCCGGAGCTATTTTCGCAGATCCGCCAAAGATATTCATTTTGGTCCACGCCAATGACCGACACTCGGAAATGACCGCTTCTCGTGGCGACGATATCTTTCGCGCTGCCAGTGGATTCGGCTTGCGTCAGGAGCCGAAACAAAACGGCATCAGGACTCGCGATAAGCTCGGTCAGCAGCACCGTGAGGCTCGTACCAATGGCACCGTCAAACCGGCGCTGCGCGACCTCGCTGCAGGCCAAAATATCGCCGTCCGCACTGGTCAAAAAAGCCATATCGGGATCATGTGAGACAAGATTTTCTACAGTAAATTTCACAGAATCAGCCTCACGGCCCTGCACAAACAATTGAGCAAGGTTTTTTAGCGAGCCAAAGACGCATACAATCGCCGCGGCAAGCAGTGATGCCTGAACGATCGGGACAGTGAACAGGGCCGCTGCCATAAAAAGCAAGAGTGCAAAAAAGGCAAAAATGCTCGTGAAAGCAATCAATCCCTTGCGGTCTACAACGCGTATTTCACGATGGTCTATAGCGGTCAAACTAGGCTTCCTATGCTTTGCCCTCAACGTCTAAAGCACGAACAGTTAACATCACCTTAAGATTGGCAGTCAAAACGGCAGACCCCAGGGAGGCAACTATAGGTTGCTTTCCTCCCTCTGTAAAACGCAATGGTAGAATCCGTCCCCTGTTTCGTCAGGCAGGCGTTGGGTGTCTGACAGCAACCGCCATTCAGGATGTGCGGCGACAAATGCCGACACGATAGCACGGTTTTCGCAAAACAACACCGAACAGGTCGCATAAATCAACTGCCCACTGGTGCACGCAAAAGTTGCGGCATTCACAAGAATTTCGGACTGTAAATTATTGTAAATTTGTAATTTTTCAGGAGTGAGCGCCCATTTCGCTTCTGGGGACCGCCGCCATGTACCGCTCCCGCTACAGGGCGCATCAACGAAGACCACATCGAACGGATCGAGGTGGCCCAGATCTGCCGTCTCCCGCACCTCCACACCCACGCCCGCGCGCTCGGAGCGGGCCGGAATATCGGACATACGCGCTGCGGAAATATCATGTGCGCAGACCTGACAGTCGAACATGTCCAACAGAGCCAGCGATTTTCCGCCACCACCGGCGCAATAGTCCAAAACCCGCGCGCCTTTTGCCACCGAGAGGCTGGCGACCGCCATCTGCGAAGCGAGATCCTGCACCTCGACAATGCCTTCATTATAGGCCTTGCTTGTTTGAATTTTCCGCTCATTTTCAAGTACATGTAGCGCGGTCTTCACCTCACTACTGGGGCGGCAGATGATCCCCTCTGCGGCCAATATTGCCTGCGTCTCTTGCCGCGTGCCACGGCGCAGATTCACGCGCAATGTGATAGGCCCCCTGTCCTGCAATGCCTGCGCTGCAGCCGTTGCCCCGTCACCCAAATCCGCAGACCAAATCGGCCAAAGCCACGCGGGCATGTCATAAAGCTCGGACCCTACAGGTGCTCGCCCGCCTGCCAATTCTGCGTCACTCAACGACTCTGGCCCGTAGCCGCCTGCGTCGAAAACTGCTTCAGGATCAATGCCTTGGTGACGCAATAGACCAAGAATAAGACCTCTCCCAGTCTCTGCCCCACCAAGCACCGAGAGAGATCGTTTTCGGCGCAAAACGTCAAACACATGATCGCGCACCGCTGCGCGATCCTTGGACCCCGCATAACGATTGCCGCGCGCCCAAGTGGTCAGGCATTTTTCGGCAGAAGCGCCTGCCAACACGTCATCCAAAACCGCAATTGCGGCGGCATAGCGGGCGGCTGGCGTCATTTTTTCACCTCAACATCGCAGCTTAATACACTGAATTTATTAGCCTATACGGTAGTTTGGACTCTCGCGGGTGATCTGCACATCATGCACATGGCTCTCCTTGAGACCCGCACCCGTAATCCGCACAAATTGGCAATTCTTGCGCATTTCGGCAATCGTTGCGTTCCCCGTATAGCCCATCGCGGCCCGCAAGCCGCCAATCAACTGGTGCACGACGGCAGAGGCAGACCCTTTATAAGGCACCTGCCCCTCGATCCCCTCCGGGACAAGTTTATCGCTGGCCGCATCCTTTTGGAAATAGCGGTCCGCCGATCCACGCGCCATCGCGCCAAGGCTGCCCATCCCGCGGTACGATTTAAACGAACGGCCCTGATACAGGATCACCTCGCCCGGGCTTTCGTCTGTGCCCGCGATCATCGATCCAACCATGGCGCACGACGCACCCGCAGCAATCGCCTTGGCGAAATCGCCAGAGAATTTGATGCCGCCGTCCGCAATCACAGGCACGTCGCCCGCCGCGCTGGCGCAATCCATAATTGCGGTCAATTGCGGCACACCAACGCCTGCGACCATGCGGGTGGTGCAAATGGACCCCGGACCGATGCCCACTTTGACAGCGTCTGCACCGGACCCGATCAGGGCCTTCGCCGCCTCGCCGGTTGCGATATTGCCAGCAACAATCTGCACCGAATTCGACAGCGCCTTGGCGCGTTCAACGGCCTTGGCAACCCCGTCAGAGTGGCCATGCGCGGTGTCGATCACAACCATATCCACGCCCGCTTCGATCAAGGCCTGCGTACGCTCAAAACCCGCATCACCCACGCCAGAGGCCGCAGCCACGCGTAAACGGCCCAACTCGTCCTTACAGGCAGCCGGATTCAAAACCGCCTGCTCGCTGTCTTTCAATGTCAGAAGCCCTGTCAATTTGCCGGCTTTATCGGTGATCAACAGCTTCTCGATACGGCGGGCCTGCATCAAGGACCGCGCCTCATCCAGATCGGCAGGCTCTTGCAGCATCGCCAAATTCTCGGAGGTCATCATCACACCCACAGGCGTTTTCTCGTCGGTCGCAAAGCGCAAATCGCGGTTGGTGACAATGCCCACGACCCGCCCATCTGTCCCAACAACGGGGAAACCCGTGATACGGTAGCGTTCCATCAATTCCTTCGCATCCGCCAAGGTCTGATCGGGGGTCAGGGTAATCGGGCTATAGACCGTGCCCGACACAAACCGCTTCACCTGACGGATTTCGCGGGCCTGCGCTTCAATGTCCAAATTCTTGTGCACAACACCAATGCCGCCCGCCTGCGCCATGGCAATCGCCATCCTGCCTTCGGTCACGGTATCCATCGCACTGGACAGCAGCGGAATATTCATCGCGATCGATTTGGTCACAAATGTGCGGGTGTCTGCGGTCGAGGGCAGCACACTGGAAGCAGCGGGCACCAACAAAACATCATCAAACGTAAAAGCCTCACGAATCTCCATCAACCTGTCTCCTGGCGTGTCTATAGCGTTGGCACCGTCCTTTCGCATGGATTGCACGGCTGCACTACCCCCAAAACGGCAATTGCGGACCGCAACAGCGCGGCAATCGGGCGCAAATCATGACGGAGTGCCATCTTGGCGCTTCCTTGGTCTCAAATGCCGCTCGCGACGCTTCAGATGACGGGTTCGCCCTTTCCCCTCCGCCGCAATGCGCTAAAGTCTGCCCAACTCAAACAAAAGGCTGGCCATGAGCACCGATCCACTTGTGATTTTCACCCCTTCTGGCAAACGCGGCAATTTTCCCGTTGGCACTCCGATCCTGACAGCAGCACGACAGCTTGGCGTTGACCTCGACAGCGTCTGCGGCGGGCGCGGGATTTGTTCCAAATGCCAGATCACACCTTCCTACGGCGAGTTCTCCAAACACGGGGTCACTGTGTACGAAGATGCGCTGTCGGAATGGAACTCTGTAGAAGAGCGTTACGACACCATTCGTGGTTTGCAAAAAGGGCGCCGTCTCGGCTGCCAAGCCACGGTGCAGCGCGACGTCATCGTTGATGTGCCCCCCGAAAGCCAAGTGCACCGCCAAGTCGTGCGCAAACGCGCCGAGGCCCGCGAGATCCACATGGACCCGTCAACGCGCCTCTACTACGTCGAAGTGGAAGAGCCAGATATGCACGACCCCTCTGGCGATCTTGAGCGCCTGATCAAGGCGTTGCGGCACGATTGGGACCTGCCAGCGCTTGAGGCCGATTTGGGCGTGCTGCGCACGTTGCAACCTGCCCTGCGCAAGGGTGAATGGAAGGTCACCTGTGCTGTGCACTTGGGCGACGACACCTTTAGCCCGCGTATCATGCAGGTCTGGCCCGGCTACTATGACGGTGCGATTTACGGGCTTGCCGTCGATCTCGGCTCGACCACCATCGCCGCCCACCTGTGCGACTTGCACACTGGCGAGGTCATCGCCTCGTCGGGCATCATGAACCCGCAAATCCGCTTTGGCGAAGACCTGATGAGCCGTGTTTCTTATGGCATGATGAACGCAGGCGGAGCCGAGGAAATGACCAAGGCGGTGCGGGAAGGCATGAATGCCCTTTTCGTGCAAATCGCAGCGGAAGCGGAAATCGATCGCACGCTGATCGTGGACGTGGTTTTCGTGTGCAACCCTGTGATGCACCACCTGTTCCTCGGGATCGATCCGTTCGAGCTGGGCCAAGCCCCCTTTGCGCTTGCCACCTCTGAGTCGTTGTCGCTGCGGGCCATTGAGCTTGACCTCAACCTGCACCCGTCCGCCCGCGTCTATATGTTGCCCTGCATCGCAGGTCACGTCGGCGCTGATGCGGCGGCCGTGGCCCTGTCCGAGGCACCCGACAAATCCGAAGACCTCGTGCTCATTGTGGACGTAGGCACCAACGCCGAAATCCTGCTGGGCAACAAGGACAAGGTTCTGGCTTGTTCCTCGCCCACGGGTCCCGCTTTCGAGGGCGCGCAAATCTCCAGCGGCCAACGCGCCGCCCCCGGTGCGATCGAGCGGGTGGAAATCGATCCTGTCACAAAACTCGCGCGGTTCAAGGTCATCGGCTCTGATCTGTGGTCCGACGACGATGGCTTTGAGACCGTCATCGCCCAGACAGGCGTCACGGGGATCTGCGGCTCCGGGATCATCGAAATGGTGGCCGAGATGCGCATGGCCGGCATCGTCGACGGTCCGGGCCTGATCGGATCAGCCGAACAAACCGGCTCGCCTGCCTGCTTCCTCGACGGGCGCACCAACTCCTATATGGTCTATGACGGCTCTGCTACCGGAGGCCCCGTCATTACCGTGACCAACCGCGACATCCGTGAAATCCAGATGGCAAAAGCGGCGCTCTATTCGGGCGCGCGCCTGCTGATGGATAAATTCGGCGTGGATAGCGTGGACCGGATCGTTCTCGCGGGTGCTTTTGGCGCACATATCAGCCCCAAACACGCGATGGTGCTGGGCATGATCCCTGACGCCCCCTTGGATAAAGTCACCTCCGCGGGCAACGCGGCAGGGACGGGGGCACGAATCGCACTTTTGAACCGTGCGGCGCGCAAGGAAATCGAGGCCACCGTGCACGAGATCCACAAGATCGAAACCGCCATCGAGCCGCGCTTCCAAGAGCATTTCGTGAACGCCTCCAACATCCCCAACGCGGTCGAACCTTTCCCGATCCTCAAATCCATCGTCACCCTTCCGGATGTAAACCACAACCAAAACGGCGGCGGTGACGGCGGCGGGCGCAGACGGCGCCGCGGCTGATTGTGCGACAGGCAGCCGCAGCATCAAAGTGATTAACTTTTGCTGCGGCAGCTTGTGCGCACCGTTTTGAGGGGCTGTGCGCGGCAGCAGCAGACCCTGTCACAGAGGCTGGCATCGCGCGCGCGTCGTCACTTCACCAGTTGACGGCCCCGCGATCCGCGCGTAAATCAACCCCAGCGATGCGGGTATGGTGAAAAGGTATCACGAAAGCTTCCCAAGCTTCAGTTACGGGTTCGATTCCCGTTACCCGCTCCAAAATCTCCACACCTGAGCAAAACCTGCGACAGCCCGTCGCATGTTCTTGCGAAAACAACGCCCTACCTCCTTCGGACACGTAACTCAACAAGGATTAACCGGATGTTCAAGGGCTTGTTTCTCTCACTTTTCGTCATTGTTGGCGGTGGCATTTTAGGCGTGCCTGCATTGATTGCACTGACGCTCTAGCAACCTCTGGCGTGTGGGGCGGACAGGCGGTATGCCTAGGGGGTAACGTCCATTTAGAGGAACCCCTATCATGTCTTCCATCACACGCCTCCACACCGGCCCGCGTATGTCTCAAGCCGTTATCCACAACGGGATCGCCTATTTGGCGGGTCAAGTTGGGGCCGAGGGCAAATCGGTTGCAGAACAAACCGAAAGCATTTTAGGCAAGATCGACGCGCTGCTCGACGAAGCAGGCACCGACAAGACCAAGCTGCTCACCGCGCAAATCTGGTGCGCCAATATGGAAACCGATTTCGCTGAAATGAACGCCGTTTGGGACGCATGGGTGCCCGCAGGCAACGCGCCCGCACGTTGGACTGGCGAAGCAAAGCTCGCAACACCGGGTTATCTGGTGGAAATCATCGTCACCGCTGCCGTATGACGGTGCCGTTTCTGACGGCCCTGACTGAGGCGGACCTGCGTGGCGCGGGTATTCCTGCGCCATGGAGCTTTGGCTATGCCGACAAGGTGCGCTACGGCGAAATCGACATGCTGCACCATGTCAACAACGGCGTTTACCTCAAATGGTTCGAAAACCTGCGGGTACGCTACTTTGTTGAGCGGGGCATTTGGACCGCTGACGGGAACCGGCCGAAAGTTGTCGTGCGCAATGCAGGCCTGCACTTTCGCGCCGAAGTCAAACTGGGCGATGATTATATTCTGACCGCCCGCACCACAAAAATGGGCCAATCCAGCTTTACCATGGAGTATGGCGTTTGGGTGAATGGCCTGCTGACCACGACAGGCGACGCGGTTCTGGTAGCGATCGACGACATGGGCCAAAAATGCGCCCTGTCAGACTCCGCCAAAGAGGTCTTTCGCAACTTTGACGGTGCCGCACAAATCTAGACTCCGTGCATCTGCAAGAAATCAACCAAAGCGGCCGTTGACCCGTCCTTGTCAGCGGCCGATTTGACCCCTTCGACCACAGGCTGCAAGGCGGTCGCCAGTTCCTTGCCCAACTCGACGCCCCATTGGTCATAAGAGTTCAGGCCCAAGACCACACCCTCCACAAACACGCGGTGCTCATAGAGCGCAACAAGCTGACCCAGCACAAACGGCGTGAGTTGCGGGTAGGCAATTGTGATCGACGGACGGTTGCCGGGGAACACGCGGTGCTTGGCCTGACGCTCCAGCTCGGCACCCGTGAACTTGCCCGCAACCTTTGCGCGCGCCTCATCCAAATCGCGGCCCTTCATCAGGGCCTCTGATTGCGCCAGACAGTTCGCCACCAGCAACTGCTGCTGATGGTGCAGTGCGTCTTCATGACCACGGGCGGCGACCAGAAACTCGCAAGGCACAACCCGGGTGCCTTGGTGGATTAACTGGTAAAACGCGTGCTGACCATTTGTGCCGGGTTCGCCCCAGACAACGGGGCCGGAATGGACGGGCAGATCGGCGCCGTCCATGCTGACGCCCTTGCCGTTGCTCTCCATCTCAAGCTGTTGAAGATAGGCAGGTAACCTGCTGAGATTGTTATCATAAGGCAGAACCGCGCGGGTCGCGTGACCGCAGCCCTGATTATGCCAAATCCCCACAAGCGCCAAAATTGCGGGCATATTTTCGTGCCACGCGGCGGATTTGAAATGCACATCCATTGCCTGCGCACCGCGCAAAAATGCGTGAAACGCGTCGCGCCCGATCGCAATCATCAACGACAGACCAATCGGGCCCCACATGGAATAACGGCCACCCACCCAATCCTCGAAGCCGAACACGCGCTCGGCGGCGATGCCCATCGCTGCGGTCTTTTCCGCCGATGTCGAAAGTGCTGCAAACTGTGCGCCCACATCAGAAACCTCTTCACCCATCCAAGCCTGCGCCGTGCGGGCGTTGGTCATGGTCTCAATGGTGGTAAAGGTCTTGGAGGCGACAATCACCAGCGTCGTCGTCGGATCACAGGACCGCACCACTTTGGCAATATCCGCTGGATCGACATTGCTCACGAAATGGCAGCGCGGGCCGTCGTGGTATGGGGCAAGCGCCAATGCGGCCATCGCAGGCCCGAGATCAGACCCGCCGATCCCGATATTCACAACATCGGTGATCTTGCCGCCCTGCCCTTTGAATGTGCCGGACCGCACATCTTCGGCAAAATCGCCCATGCGCTTGAGTGTCTCAAGGACCTTTGGCATCACGTCCGCGCCACCCGTCATCACAGGCCCGCCATCAAGGTTGCGCAGCGCCGTATGCAATACCGCGCGGCCCTCGGTTTCATTGATAGCAGCGCCACCGAACATGGCATCGCGCTTGGCCGCAACGCCCGTTTGGTCGAGCATCCCGATTAGCATGTCACGGGTCGCCGCATCGATATTTGTCTTGGCATAGTCCATGCGCATATCGCCCGCTTGCACCGCAAAATCAGTGGCGCGCGCGGCGTCCAACATGCCCTCAATCCGACGATCAGCAACTTCGGCCGCTTTGGCCTTCAACGCGTTCCACATGGTTTAGCTCCTTGCCCAATGCACTGTCGCGCCATTCAGCACGGCGGCAATCGGGGCCTCAATTGGGGTCAAGTGCCGCGCCTTTTCCAAGGCCGCACGTTTCTCGTCACCGATAATCACAATATGACGGCTCATCGCACCTGTAAGCACACCCGCCGAAAGCGTGATGCGCGGTTCGGGCGCACCTGGTGCACGCATGGCAACCAGAACGTCAGTGCCATTGAGCGCCAGATCAAGTTGGTCGGCCTCAGGGAAAATGCTGGCGGTATGCATATCCGCGCCCATGCCCAAGAGCATGACATTGATCGGCAACATCGGGGTGATATGCGCAGCGAGCTCGGGCAGCTTTTCCTCTGGCATCGGCGCATCGGCATAAAGCGGCACATAGGTCGCAAACGCAGCCTTCCCCACCAGCAAGCGCTCGCGGATCAATTTGGTGTTCGAGCGGTCAGAGGTTTCAGGCACCCAGCGCTCATCCGTCAACATCACATGCACACGGTCCCAGCCCAGAT
Organism: Yoonia sp.; assembly: GCA_965658825.1. Taxonomy (GTDB): domain Bacteria; phylum Pseudomonadota; class Alphaproteobacteria; order Rhodobacterales; family Rhodobacteraceae; genus Yoonia. The sequence goes on along the minus strand of CBFHTU010000020.1, from coordinate 10,318 downwards.
CAACGCCGCTTAATGTGTCAAAGATCGGACCGGGGGTCGTGCCGCCAGGAACAGCAAATGTCACGCGATCATGAGACAGAAGCGCATTTTCCAGCTCCCCCGCCAAAATATTGGCGAGGTCGATCATCATCATCTCGGAATCAGCATATTCAACGAATTTCATCGATTTGGTCCTTTGCGTTCGCGCGGCACACAAGCGGCGCAAGATGTGACGGCTTATTATCCTTTGATATCACGCCATTTTCGACCTTCGCGGTGCAGCAGCATCAAAGCATCTTCTGGCCCCGATGATCCCGCATCATAATGTTTTGGCACATCGTTGCGCGCCTCCCAGCCCTCGATCAACGGGTCGGTCCAAGCCCAAGCAGCCTCGACCTCGTCGCCACGCATGAACAAGGTCTGATTGCCGCGGATCACATCCATAATGAGGCGCTCATAGGCGTCCGTGACCTCATGTTCGGCATGGCCTAAAGCATCGGCAAATGTCATGTCCAGCGGCACATCCACAAGGCGCATGCCACCGGGACCGGGTTCCTTGATCGTCACTTGCAGATCGATGCCCTCATTGGGCTGCAAGCGGATCGCGAGGATATTGCGGTGACGCTTTTCGTCGCCTTCAAAAATCGAGTGCCCGAGGTCTTTGAATACCACGGCAATCTCGGATGTGCGCGCCTTCATCCGCTTGCCGGTCCGCAAGTAGAACGGCACACCGGCCCAACGCCAGTTATCGATATGGCACTTCATCGCGATAAAGCTCTCGGTGAAGCTCCGCAGGTTTTCTGCGTCCTCCCGATAGCTCGGGCCGTCTGGACCGGCGTCATATTGGCCGCGCACGATATGGTGCGGATCGACGGGTTTGAGCGCACGGATGACCTTCAGCTTTTCATCGCGGACCTCATCGGCCCCGAACCGGCTTGGCGGTTCCATCGCAATCAAACAGAGCAATTGCATCAGGTGGTTCTGCACCATATCGCGCATCGCGCCCGAGCGATCATAATAGGCGCCACGGCCACCAACACCGACCGTTTCTGCAACCGTGATCTGGATGTGATCGACATAGTGGTTATTCCACAGCGGCTCGAACAGGACGTTGCCAAAGCGGACCGCCATCAGGTTCTGCACCGTTTCTTTACCAAGGTAATGGTCGATGCGGTAAATCTGCGTCTCATCAAAGTGATCGGCCAGCGATTTGTTCAATGCCCTGGCGGTCTCAAGATCACGGCCGAAAGGCTTTTCAACGACGATGCGGCTGTGTTCCGTCGAGATTTTATAGTCGTGCAAACGCTGCGCCAGATCGCCAAAAAGGCTTGGCGCGACCGAAAAGTAGAAGGCCTGAACAACGTCTTTGCGCACCGTCGCCGCCAAAGCATCCCAGCCGTCTGTACCCTTGGCATCAATGGCGGTATAATCCAGCACATCCAAGAACTTAGCGAGCGCATCTTTATCGTTCTTTTCAGCGCCACCAAACTCTTGTATCGCCTCAGAAATCATCTGCTGGTAGCCGGCTCTGTCAATGTCGGACCGCGCGGCCGCAATAATGCGGGCACCCTCGGGCATCTGACCGGACCGGAACCGACGAAACATACCGGGCAAGATCTTGCGGCGGGCAAGGTCTCCAGTCCCGCCAAAGATGACAAGATCAAAGGGATCGACTGGAATGACGCGAGAAACCATCGTGAGTTCTTCCTGCTTGTTAGCGCTAACGCCCGCTGCTTACATCTCCACTTTCTTGAAGTCTAGTGGATACCGTCGAAATCGGCCATCAATCAGATAATCGGCAGACAATATGAGCCGGATTCGGCTGCGTAAGGCGCTGACACAGCCGCGGTCTGGACAGCACTACCAGTGGTCCGGGTCGTCCTTTTCAGGCCTCCAACTCGGCATCCCAATAGAGAAAATCAAGCCAGCTTTCGTGCAAATGTCGGGGCGGAAACTTGCGTCCGAGATTGTGCAGGGTCGCCACATCTGGCGCATGCGGCACGGTCTGCAATTTCAACCCCGCCTGCCGGAGAGATTTCGCCCCTTTTCGCAGGTTGCATGGGCTACAGGCTGCGACCACATTTTCCCAGCTCGTGACCCCGCCCTCTGCGCGGGGCACCACATGATCGAAAGTCAGATCCCCCTTAGCGCCGCAGTATTGGCAGCAAAAATTGTCCCTCAAGAATAAATTAAAGCGCGTGAATGCCACGCGCTTTTGAGGTTTTACATAGTCTTTCAGCACAACAACACTTGGTATCCGGATCACGGTTGAGGGGCTGCGGACGACCTCGTTATACTCGGCCACAATATCAACGCGGTCCAACCACGCAGCCTTGACCGCTTCCTGCCAAGGCCAAAGCGAGAGCGGATAATAGGACAAAGGTCGGTAATCCGCATTTAACACCAAGGCTGGCTTGTCCTTGGTCCCGCCCGCAACCCGCCGGAAGTGCGTTTGAAAATCGCCGTCCATTTCTGCAAAACCATCCCTGCTCTGTGGCCGTCTCGGCGCAGAGCGGGTGCCCCGCTCAGGCCGCTTGGGATGACTATATATCGCGGCGGATAAAGGGCAAGCCCGGCCAAACAGGTGATAGGCCGAGACAGTCAAGCGACATGGCCCAAAGCGTCACGCCACCGCAGTAACCTGCATCTGCTCTGCCATGATCATCCGGGCGCGACCTTTTGATTTCGCGTCATAGAGCGCCTCATCCGCTAGGCGCATGTAATCTTCAAAATCGTCCTGCCCTTCCATGATTATGGCCCCGACGGAGACGGTGACGCCAATGGTGGCCCCACGCGCCGATTGGAATTGCACCCCCTCTGCAAGCCGCGCACCGATCTTTTCCGCCGTGTCACGATCCGCCCCGATCAGCACGACGGCAAATTCCTCGCCACCCAAACGCGCAACGATATCATTGGCACGCACAGCCCCGCAGAGATGTTTGGCGATTTCCTTCAAACACAAATCCCCGACCCCATGCCCATATGAATCGTTCACCCGCTTGAAGTGATCCACATCGATCATCATCAAGACCCCACCAAGCTTGGGGTAAATCAGGCGCACCTTGTCATAGAAGGCCCGCCGATTGTGCAGTCCGGTCAGCATGTCTGTCGTCGCGAGTGCAATCAGATTGTCTTGCATGCGTTTGAGACGACCAATCAGAGACAATGCCAAAACGCAGAACGGCAAACCGGTAAATGCGGCCTCGATGGTATTGGACAGGAGTGAATCCCTCTGATCACCATACTCGATGGTGTCGCGCAGAAAATTCACCAGCCCAATCAACAACAGCAGGAGCAGGACCTTTGACCAGTAGTCAAAGGTGCCGCGCGGCGCGATAAAGGCGATGGCCCTGTCAGATAAGGCAATTCGGTTCGTCATGACCACGTGAGTGGCGCAGAAACCTTAATTTTCCCTCTACCCGCCTCAGTCCATCCCAAGCCGATCTCGCATGAAGGCAAGCGCCACTTGCAGCCCATCAGGGGCAATACCGTGGCCGGTGCCTTTCATAATATGGGCGTAAACCTCTTTCCAGCCGGCGTTTTGCAGCGACTCTGCGGCTTGCGGCAGAGCTTGCGGCGGGACCACATCGTCTTGGTCGCCGTGGATCAACAGGACTGGCGGTTTGCATTGGACCTCATCGGCAAGCGAATCGGGCTCAAGCAAGCGACCCGAAAACGCAACGATCCCCGCAACCGCGTCTTCCCTGCGCGGCACGACATGCAGCGCCATCATCGTGCCTTGGCTGAACCCCAACACCATGATCTGTTCTGGCAAAAGGTCGTCGTCAACCATGACCCCGTCGAGAAAAGCGTTCAGGTCATCGGTTGCCCGCAACAGCCCATGATGCGCCTCTTCCTCGGACGACCCGTCAATCCAGGGAATCGGAAACCATTGCTTGCCCATCGGTGCGCCTGCACAATCCTCGGGCGCATCGGGCGAGATGAACAATGTGTCGGGCATATACTCTGCCAGAGGATCGGCCAATCCGAGTAAATCGGCCCCGTTTGCACCGTAGCCATGCAGAAAGATCACCGCTGATCGGGTTTCACCAGAAAGCGGCTCTTTGCGGCCTGCATTCAACGCTCGTGTCATAGAATTCCATCCCTTTTTCTTGTCGCCCCGTAATAGGCCCAGATGATCCGCGCTGCAACTGACCGCCACGGCGACCACGCTTTGGCCATTTCACGCAAAGCGCGATCTTTGGGCCGCTCGGGCAGATCAAAGATCAAGCGCGCGCCCTCTTGCAGCGCCAGATCACCCGGCGCGAAAACATCCGCGCGCCCCAGAGAGAACATTGCATAGACTTCTGCCGTCCATGCCCCAATCCCGGGCACTGCGACCAGCGTCTTGAGGACATGCTCGGTAGGGGCGAAGCGCAGGGCGACATAGTCGATGTCTGCCGCTGCAAGCGCATGCACATAGCGGGCTTTCTGGCGGCTCAGGCCCAGCTCGCGCAACGCATCTTGGCTGACGCCCGCAATCGCTGGCCCCGTTGTGAGACCCTCCGTCTGTAACCGTTCCCATATCGCATTGGCCGACGCCACGCTCACTTGCTGGCCCATGATCGCATGAACAAGCGGGCCAAATCCGTCCGGTTTCAACCGCAGTGGCAGTGGCCCGATCTTTGGCAAGAGTTGGGCAAATTGCGGCACGCGGGCCGCCAGCCAAGCGGCCCCTTCGGCCACGTCATCCGCATTTCGAATAATCCGTCCCGTCACAAGGCTTGCGCCCAGTTCACCGCTGCCGCAACGGTCTCGACCCGCGGGGCGTCAGGCATCGGCGGACGGGCAATCATCAACACGGGAATCCCCAAGTCTCGCGCCGCCGTCAATTTGGTCGCACTGGCCGAGCCTCCTGCATTTTTCACCACAATCCATTCAATCCCAAGGGCTTCAAACAGCGCCTTTTCGCGCGCTACAGGAAACGGCGGGCGGCCAATCAGGAACTCCCCACCCTCAAAAGGAAAGGGAGCCGTCGGCGGGTCAATCTGGCGGCAAATCACGCGACGGCCTTCCAGCCCCGCAAAGCGATCGAGGGTCTGGCGACCTGTCCCCAAGAACACCGTCGATCCCATGGGAATAATCGCGGCGGCATCCTCTTCACGGGCAATCTCGGTCCAATTGTCCCCCGCCTGCGGCACCCAAGCGGGGCGCAAGACCTGCACATACGGCATCTTGAGGACAGCGCAAACCCGTGCCGTGCGGTCGGTAATGCGTGATGCAAAGGGATGCGTGGCATCAATCACAGCCTTGATTTTCGCCTCTTCGAGATAGGCAACAAAGCCGTCTTCTCCGCCGAAACCGCCGACCCGCGTCGGCAAATCAAGCGGTCTGGCGGCGCGCGTCGCCCCAGCCAGAGAGGCCACGGCCCGAATGCCCAAAGCCGCCAGAGAGGTGGCAATTTCCTTCCCCTCAGATGTGCCTGCCAATACCAGAATTGTCATGCCCCTGCCCTCGCCAAAACCACACCGGCGCGATCAATGATCACGATATCATAACGCGGACCGGCAAACCGGTCATCGACTTGCCGCAAGGCCGCATCGGCCACCGCTTGCGCCAGCGCTGGCCCCGCAATCTGGTAGGCCTCCAGTGCCGTATTCGCTTGCGCCAAACGCGGATCATGCATCAAAGCGGCAAGTGCGGTAAAGTCTACCTGAGACCGCCCCGAGTGCAAATCAATCGCCCCCTGCGCAAGCTTGGTCAGCTTCCCGATCCCGCCGCCAATCGTGACGCGCGCCACAGGGTGTTTGACCAGATATTTCAGCATGCCCCCCGCAAAATCGCCCATATCCAGCATGGCGTGATCGGGCAGACCGTATAGGTCTTGCACGACCCGCTCGCTCGTGGCCCCTGTGCAGCCGGCGACATGGGTGAGACCGCCGGCAATCGACACATCAATCCCCCGATGGATCGAGGCGATCCACGCAGCACAAGAAAACGGACGCACAACCCCCGTGGTCCCCAGCACCGACAGACCACCCACAATCCCCAACCGCGGATTCCAAGTCTTCAGCGCCAGCGCCGCGCCATCGCGGATCGACACGGTAATTGTCACATTGGGGGTCTTGCCAAAGAGCGCTGCAGCCTCGGCCACGACTTCGTCCATCATGGCGCGCGGCACAGGGTTGATGGCAGGTTCGCCCACGCCAATCGGCAAGCCCGCCTTGGTCACGGTGCCAACACCTTCGCCCGCCTTGAACACAACGCCGCCGTCTGAGGCCGATACCCGCACGATAATCAATGCGCCATGCGTCACATCGGGATCATCGCCCGCGTCCTTGATGATGCCAGCCTCCGCCCAGCCCGCGCCCGCATCACGATGAGCCAGCGCAAAGACGGGCGTCTCGCCCTTGGGCAAGGTGATCTGCACATCCGCGTCAAACGCCCCGCCCCATAGGCGCTGCAATGCCGCTTTGGTCGCGGCAGTGGCACAAGCGCCCGTAGTCCAGCCACGGCGCAACGCAGGTTTTGGCAGGTTATCCATCCCCTTGACTATAGGAAGCAAATCGCTTGCCGCCAATCCGCAAAGAGGTGTCGTTTGTCACCTTTCCTCTGGCCCCGAGTTTTGGCATAATGGGCTTATGAACACAGATACCACCCTTCCCGCCCACGATTGGCCCACCCTTGAGAAAGGCTGGGTCTGGCTTTGCGGCGCTGGTCCCGGCGATCCGGGGCTTTTGACCTTGCATGCGCTCAATGCGCTCCGGCAGGCGGATGTGGTCATTTATGACGCGCTGGTGCAGGAGACGATCCTGTCTTGGGCGCCGCAGGCCGAGCATATCTACGCAGGCAAGCGCGGCGGCAAACCCTCTGCCAAGCAACGCGATATTTCGTTGCAACTTGTCGATCTGGCGCGCGACGGAAAGCGGGTCTTGCGGCTGAAAGGCGGCGATCCGTTTGTTTTCGGGCGCGGCGGTGAAGAGGCGCAGACGCTGGTGCAGCACGGTATCCCCGTGCGGATCATTCCGGGCATTTCGGCAGGGATCGGCGGGCTGGCCTATGCGGGCATTCCCGTAACCCACCGCGACGTCAACCAGTCGGTGACTTTCGTGACGGGTCATGACCAATCAGGCGATACACCAAGCTCGCTGGATTGGGCCTCAATCTCCAGGGGCTCCCAAGTTCTCGTGATTTATATGGGCATGAAGCATATCGCCCAGATCTGCGAAAAACTGCTTTCTGCAGGCCGGCCCTTGAGCGAACCTGTGGCGGTTGTGACCAATGCAACGACGCCCCACCAGCAGGTTCTGGAAACAACACTGGGAACCGTTGTTGCAGATGTGGCGGCCGCAGGCATGGAACCGCCCGCCATTTTCTGCATTGGCAGGTCGGTTCTGATGCGCCAAGTCCTTGATTGGCAAGGCCAAGCGGCAGGTGAAGCGCCGCGCGACCTTGATCCGCTCGGGCGCGGACGGCCTGCCGAAAGCGCATGAGGTTTCTGATCGCGGCCCCCTCTTCGGGGAGCGGGAAAACCACGATCACTTTGGGGCTTTTGCGGGCGTTTGCGCAAAACGGTGTGACGATCTCCGGCGCAAAATCCGGCCCTGACTATATCGATCCGCGCTTTCACGAGGCCGCCTGCGGGCACCCCTGTTTCAACCTTGATGCCTGGGCGATGCAGCCCGAGAGAATCGCTCAGCTCGCGGCCAGCGGCAACCTGATCGTCGAAGGCGCGATGGGGCTTTTTGATGGTGCGCCACCTGCGGGCAAAGGGGCCTGCGCCGATCTGGCCCGTCTGCTTGATCTGCCTGTCGCGCTTGTGGTGGATGCGGGCCGGATGGCCCAATCGGTGGCCCCCATCGTGCAGGGCTTTGCGCGCTTTGATCCGACTGTAAATATCGCGGGCGTAATCCTCAATAATGTCGGCTCGCCGCGCCATGAGGTCATGTTACGCGAAGCGCTCGCCAGCATCGACATGCCCGTTTTCGGGGCCGTGCCGCGCCATAGCACGCTGAGCACCCCTTCGCGCCACCTCGGACTTGTCCAAGCGCAAGAGCGGCCGGACCTCGACGCCTTCCTCGACACGGCCGCCGATATCATGCGGCAAAATGTCGATCTGGCATCACTCGCGGCGCTGGGTTCGCCGACCCAAGTGACCAAACCTTCGCCAAAACCAAGCGCCCCCGCGCAGCGCATCTCCATTGCCCAAGACGCGGCCTTCGCCTTTGCCTATCCGCATCTCCTGCGTGATTGGCGGGCGGCTGGGGCAGAGATTTCGGTGTTTTCGCCACTGGCCGATGAGGCCGCGCCTGATTGCGATCTGATCTATCTGCCGGGCGGCTATCCAGAGCTCTATGCGGGCCAGTTGGCCGGCAATGCAAACTTCATGCAAAGCTTGAGGAAAGCACCATACCATACTGAAATTTATGGAGAATGTGGCGGTTATATGACCTTAGGCGAGACCCTGACAGATGCAGAGGGTATCGTCCACCGCATGGCAGGTCTGTTGCGGCTCGGCACCTCTTTTGCCGCGCGCAGTTTGCATCTCGGTTACCGCAATATCCACGCAACAGACGGCCCTTTCAAGGGACGGTGGAAGGCACACGAGTTCCACTACGCCACCACGCTGCACGCCAAAGGCACACCGCTTTTCGACGCCACAGATGCCACCGATGCGGCCCTGCCCGCCATGGGGCTGCGCCAAGGGCGCGTCAGCGGGTCGTTCGCACATATTATAGATCGTGCATAACTTCAGCTATTGCCACCGCACAATTGCGCGCTTACCGATACCGGCATGACAGAAATTTTCGATGATCGTCGCGCCAAGCGCAATGTAACCGTCCTTGTCGCCGCTCAGGCGATCCTAGGTGCGCAAATGCCGATGATCTTCGTGATAGGCGGACTTGCGGGCGGGATGCTTTCGCCAAACCCTTGCCTCGCGACCTTGCCGATTTCCTTTATCGTCTTCGGCTCGATGATCACCGCCCCTTGGCTTAGCCCGCTGATGCAACGCAATGGTCGTCGGTTCGGATTTTTCTTGGGTGCGGCGGCTGGCGCTGTCGGCGCGATGATCTCGGCTTACGGCCTTTATATCGGATCCTTCTACATTCTGCTGCTCGGGTCACTGCTGACGGGCACCTATATGTCGGCGCAGGGCTTTTACCGCTTTGCCGCGACCGATACCGCCTCTGATGCGTTCCGGCCCAAAGCGATTTCTTACGTGATGGCAGGCGGGCTGATCTCGGCCATTATTGGACCGCAACTCAATAAGCTCGTGCAAGACGCCTTTGTCGTGCCATTCCTCGGGACCTATCTGATGGTGGCAGCGCTCAATCTTTTCGGGATGCTGCTCTTTCTCGGACTGGACCTGCCCAAGGGGAGCAAAGGCCAGCCCGTTGCAGCTGATGCGCCCAAGGCCCGCTCGCGCCGCGAACTTTTGCGCGATCCGCGCATTATGGTCGCGGTGATTTGCGGCATGGTCGCCTATTCGCTGATGAACCTCGTGATGACCTCGACACCGCTGGCCGTTGTCGGCTGCGGGTTTACCAAAAATAATGCCAACGATATCGTCTCGGCCCATGTTTTGGCGATGTTCATTCCGTCTTTCTTTACGGGCCACCTGATTGCACGTTTTGGCGTTGAAAAGATTATCGCGGCGGGCCTTGTGATCCTGATGGCGGCTGGCATTGTCGCGCTTTCAGGTGTTGAAATCATCAACTTCTTTGGCGCGTTGATCCTCCTTGGCGTCGGTTGGAACTTCGGCTTTATCGGGGCCACGACAATGCTTGCGGGGGCACATGCCCCGCATGAGCGCGGCGTTGTGCAGGGTATGAACGACATGATCGTTTTCGGCATGGTGACTGTCGCGTCGCTGGCCTCTGGCGGCCTGATGAACTGTTCCGGCGGCACGGCAGTTGAGGGCTGGGACGCGGTCAATATGGCGATGGTGCCCTTCCTGCTTTTGGCAGGCGGCGCGTTGATCTGGCTCTCCAAGGTCGAGAAATCAGCCTAAAAGACTGGCTTTCAACAGCTGGATCGTCTGGCGCAGCGGCGTGATCTCTAGGGCACCATGGACCACCCTTTGCGGGTCCGCGATTGCGCGCTTGAGCGTAGATTTCGCAAGAAACCCAGCAAGAGCCACATCTTTGGGCAAGGCCCCGCGTTTGAGCCGCATCAAAGCGTCACCAGCCAGTTCGCGGACCCCGTCAGAGGTGCCATCCACAAGTGGCTTGCGCCCGCGGCTTTCAAGTTCGGGGATCGCTCGCATGAAGTTCGCGACACCAATACCGTAAGCATAGTCGCGCCCTGCGGGTTCATCCTGCACGCCCAGTAGCCGCGCTGCGGTCCACAAAAGCCCGCCTGTGGTGCCATCAATATACTCGTTGAAATGGGTCTGATC